>JAFSTO010000020.1 GCA_017450435.1 Paludibacteraceae bacterium | reverse complement strand
TTTATGGCACATCGCTCAATGCAGTCAAGATACAAGTCTATGTAGCCATCATTACTTTTTGCCTTGTGGCGATAGTGCAACATGACATGAAACTGAGCTTAACCACGTACGAGGTTTTGCAGATCTTGAGTGTGTCACTAATGAGCAAAACACACTTGCGAGATCTACTCGACAAAACTAATTTTCAAAATGACAAAGATCGTTCCGATTCAAATGAACCGTTATTGTTTAACTTTTAATATTTAATCGTCCATTTTTAGTGGACAGTAGTGATATTTTTTATTTTTTAAGATGGTATAAATGTCTCAATAATATGTATAAACAATTATCATTACCGGCATTCAGTAAATTTTATTAGGACGATTTTTGTCACAGCTTTGCAGTTTTTTATCCGTAAATTTGATCTTTTGTTAAAATCATTTGCCGCTTTATGTCATAGTGCTTTTTTATAATTGATATGGAGGTGCATTTTTTCTGATTATTTTTTATAATTTCAAGGCAGGGTTATGTGCACTTTGTGCTGATTATTAGTATTTTGTAGAGAAAGTGCGCTTTGACTTGAAAATAATTTCTTCATTGCTTGCGTGTCAATATTTTTTTTTATATCTTTGCAAAAGTTTTCATGAAAAACAATGGTATTAACCATTCGTAAAACGTCGTTTTCATCGAAAAAAGCGGCGTTTGAATTTTCTGACGGACTTATTTTTTATAAAGTTGCGTTGAAAACGGGTTATTTGGATTATATTATTTATATTATAGACTTATTATTGTATGATACAGACAGTACTTAAACGTGACGGCCGCGTAGTCGGTTTCAACGAGGAAAAGATTAAGGCAGCTGTTCGCAAAGCGATGTTGGCGACGGAAAAGGGAGAGGATGAGGCGCTTATTCAAAAGATTGTGGACAGGATAGCCTTTCAAGGTAAGGAACAAATGTCGGTGGATGAGATTCAAGATCAGGTTGAACTTGAACTTATGAAATCCCCGCGCAAGGAGGTTGCTAAAGCGTATATTGCATATAGAGATAAGCGCGATGTGGCACGTAAGGCTAAAACACGTGACGTTTTCTTGGAGATTATTGCTGCAAAGAAAAACGATATTACTCGTGAGAACGCCAATATGAATGCGGATACTCCGGCGGGTATGATGATGAAGTTTGCATCGGAAGCCACTAAGCCTTTTGTCGATGATTATTTGTTGTCACCTGCTACTCGCGAGGCTGTTCGTGGTAATCTCTTGCACATTCATGACAAGGACTATTATCCGACTAAGTCGCTCACATGTGTACAACATCCGTTGGATAATATTTTGCTTAATGGTTTTGAAGCCGGTCATGGTGAAAGTCGTCCGGCTAAACGTATCGAGACAGCTTCTGTCATAGCATGTATTTCTCTTGAAACGGCTCAGAACGAGATGCATGGAGGGCAATCTATTCCGGCATTTGACTTTTATATGGCACCATATGTACGTGCGTCATATATAGAGGAGGTTAAGTATCTGGAGAGACTGATGAATGAGGATTTCTCTGACCTGTATGACGCTCCGATTAAAGACTATTTGACGGCGGAACTCCAAGGTTTACAAGGAAAAGAACGTATGTTCCACCACGCTATCAATCGCACTGTTAGCCGTGTACATCAAGCTATGGAAGCTTTCGTGCATAATATGAATACTATACATTCTCGTGGTGGTAATCAGGTGGTATTCTCTTCAATCAATTATGGTACTGATACTTCTGCGGAAGGTCGTTGTGTTATCCGTGAACTACTCAAGACAACGTATGAAGGTGTAGGTAATGGCTCTACTGCTATTTTCCCCATTCAAATATGGAAGAAAAAACGTGGTGTCAGCTATTTGCCGGAGGACCCCAACTACGACCTCTATCAATTGGCCTGCAAGGTCACTGCACGGCGCTTCTTCCCCAATTTTGTTAATCTGGATACTCCATATAACTACAACGAGAACTGGCGTGCTGACGACCCGAAACGTTATAAATGGGAAGTAGCTACGATGGGTTGTCGTACACGTGTTTTCGATAATCGCTATGGAGAGAAAACATCTATCGGTAGGGGAAATATCTCGTTTTCAACAATAAATATTGTGCGTCTTGCTATTGAATGTATGTCTATTGAGGATAAGGAGGCACGCATCAATGCATTCTTTGCTAAGCTTGACGAATTATTGCAGATTACGGCACTGCAATTACATGAACGCTATGAGTTCCAGAAGACTGCTATGGCTAAGCAGTTCCAGTTGGTAATGTCAAAACTTTGGGTAGGGGCAGACAAACTTAAACCTACTGACACTATTGAGTCTGTTATCAATCAAGGAACACTTGGCATCGGTTTTATCGGTTTGGCAGAAGCACTTATCGCACTTGTCGGGCACCATCATGGCGAGTCTGAAGAGGCACAAGAGTTGGGAATACGTATTGTTACCTATATGCGTGATCGTGTGCGTGATTTCTCGCAGAAATATGAGCATAATTATTCTGTACTTGCAACGCCGGCAGAAGGACTTGCAGGCAGATTTACTAAGCGTGATAAGAAGGACTTTGGTATTATACCTGGCGTTACAGACAAGGATTACTACACTAACTCTAATCATGTTCCTGTTTATTACCATTGTTCACCTCGCCATAAGGCAGAAGTTGAGGCTCCGTATCATCCTCTTACTCTCGGTGGGCACATCTTCTATGTGGAGGTTGATGGCGATGCAACGCATAATCCGGAGGCAATCATGCAGATTGTTGATTTGATGGATGAATATAACATCGGATATGGTTCTGTTAACCACAATCGTAATCGTTGTATGGATTGTGGATACGAGGACGCTACGGAGGGACTGACCGAATGTCCTGTTTGCCATTCTAACAACATAGATACGTTGCAGCGTATTACCGGATATCTGGTAGGTACAACCGACCGTTGGAATTCAGGAAAACTCGCTGAACTTAAAGATAGAGTTGTGCATAAATAATTTTTCTGCGATGTATTTGTAGAACAAGCCCTTTGCCTTATGGCAGGGGCTTGTTCTAACATATATTTCAAGTAACGGAACGGATTATTTTTAGTATATCCATATTTTCTCTTAGTGTATTATGCTTCGTGTAATCAATATAGCGGAGGGCACTACAGTTGATGGGCCCGGTCTGCGTACCAGTATATATTTTGCTGGTTGCAAGCATGCTTGTCCAGGATGTCACAATCCGGCATCTTGGTCTTTTACTGCCGGTGAAGATTGGTCTATTGATAGGTTGATGACAATTATAAGATTCAATCATTTTAATGTTACATTATCCGGTGGTGATCCGCTGTATCAAGCTAAAGAATTGCTTCCACTTCTGCAAACAATAAAAAAGGAGGGACTGAGTGTTTGGTGTTACACAGGGTTCGTTTATGAAGATATTCGCGACAAATCTCCGTACAAAGAGCTATTGTCATATATTGACGTACTTGTTGACGGGCCTTTTGAGCAGGAAAACAAGCCACAAGGGCAGGTTCTTCGTTTTCGAGGCTCGAATAACCAACGTTTTATTGTCCCTGCTACAGGCGAGGAATTGTTTTTTTAAAATCTTTGCACTATTGTTTGCATATATCAGAAAAAAGCATTAACTTTGCAAGCAAAGTTGTCGAATGAAAACCCTTTATATAATAGCCGGCTGTAATGGTGCGGGTAAATCTACTGCTGCGAAAACACTGCTGCCATCTATATGGCAGTGTAAAGAGTTTGTCAATGCTGATGAGATTGCTCGCGGGTTGTCACCGTTTAATCCTGAAAGTATGTCCATTCAGGCCGGTAAGTTGATGTTGAAAAGAGTAGGGGAACTGCTTGAGGGAGAAGAATCGTTTTCTATCGAAACAACACTTTCCACGAGATCGTATGTATCACTTGTTAAGAAGGCACACGAGAAAGGCTTTCGTGTATCGTTGCTTTTCTTATGGCTTAATTCACCGGAGATGGCAAGATTGCGTGTCAACCAGCGCGTGTCAGAAGGAGGGCATAATATTGACGATGAAGTGATACGTAGGCGATATAGCAAAGGGCTTTCCAATTTGTTTACGCTTTTTCTTCCGATTGCTGACGAGTGGGTGATATACGACAACTCAATTAATCCAAGAACATGTGTGGCGACAGGTACGAGAGGAACGATGATTGACATACTTGACGCCGAACGATTTCAACAAATAAAACAATTATGTCAACTGTAGAACAATACCGTAGCAACGTCTCGGATATTAAGGAAGGTATGGCGTTGGCGGAATACAACATGCTTCGCGAAAAAGCGATGCGAAACGAGATGCTTGTACAATCAGATGAAGCAGGAAATATCGTTGAGGTACCTGCGCGTGATTGGTTTCGAAAACTCTATGGAGAAGAGGCTCCTACTTTCTGAATTCATGTCAGCAGACTCTTGATGCGCCGATATATGGCACTGACAGAGTCTGCTTTTGTTGTGTATATATGACTCTTCAATTACAACTAACAACATAAATTTCTTTAATTATGGCAGAAAACAAATTGCATCTGTTAGAAGATTTTGCTCCCGTTTCTACTCAGGAATGGAAAGACAAAATCATAACAGACCTCAAGGGCGCTGACTTCGACAAGAAGCTCGTCTGGAGGACCCCGGAGGGCTTCAATGTGCAGCCCTTCTACCGTCTTGAGGACATTCAAGACCTCAAGACCACTGAAAGCGCACCGGGCAAGTACCCGTTTGTGCGCGGTATAAAAACTAACAACGAGTGGCATGTGCGCCAGAACATCTGCGCCAAAGATGCAGCCAAGGCTAACGCCAAAGCTCTCGACGTGCTGATGAAAGGCGTTGACTCGCTCGGTTTCAAACTCGACAAGCATCAGCTCTCCAAAGAGTACATCTCAACCCTGCTGAAAGGTATCTACGCTGATGTCATCGAACTTAACTTTACCATCTGTGTAGGCAAGGCTGAGGAGCTTATCGAACTGCTCGTCAGCTACTACAAAGAGCAGGGCTTCGACCTCAATGCTGTTCGCGGCTCTATCAATGTTGACCCTATCAACCGCATGCTTGTGAAAGGTAAGAACCTCAGTCGCGAGCAGGTGGCTCAGAAGGTGGCATCAGTGGTTAGCTTCGCTGCAGGTCATCTGCCCAAGTACCGTGTTATCGGCGTTAACTCCGTATCGCTCAACAACGCAGGTGCCTACTGTGCTCAAGAACTCGGCTACGCTCTCGCATGGGGCAACCAGTACATGGAGATACTCACCGAGGCAGGCATCGACGCTGCTACCGCAGGCAAGGCTATCAAGTTCAACATGGGTATCGGTGGCAACTACTTCATGGAGATTGCCAAGTTCCGTGCCGCTCGTATGCTATGGGCAATGATCGTTCGTCAATACGAGCCTATTTGCAACTGCGGTGACTCATGCAACTGCGAGAAGGTGGACGGCAAATATTGCCCATGCGCTATGAAGATGCATGTGTGCGCCGAGACATCGGAGTTCAACATGACTATCTTCGACGCATACGTCAACCTGCTCCGCTCGCAGACCGAGGCTATGTCTGCTGCCATTGCAGGTGTTGACGAGATAGTCGTTACTCCGTTCGACATCACCTACAAAGAGCCGGACGACTTCTCAGAGCGTATCGCCCGCAACCAGCAACTGCTGCTGCGCGAGGAGTCGCATTTCGACAAGGTGGTTGACCCAGCTGCCGGTTCGTATTATATCGAGACACTCACTAACAACATCGCCGCTGAGGCTTGGAAACTCTTCCTCGACATTCAGGACAAGGGCGGTATGTTCGAGATGGTAAAGAGCGGTGCTGTTCAGGCTGCTATGCAGGAGAACCTCACCAAGCGTCTTGCCGACGTGGCAAAGCGCAAAGAGACACTGCTTGGCACCAACCAATTCCCCAACTTCAACGAGAAGACCGAAGGTAAGATCGTGAAAGAGGCTTGCGGCTGCAAGTGCGGTTGCGCAAACGAAGAGGGTGAGCGTCTTGCTACTCTGCCTCGTCTGCGTGCTGCCGAGCAGTTCGAAGAGCTCCGTCTTCAGACCGAGGCAGCCGAGCATCAGCCCGTGGCATTCATGCTCACCATCGGCAACCTCGCCATGCGTCTGGCACGCTCGCAGTTCTCATGTAATTTCTTCGCTTGCGCCGGTTATAAGGTTATCGACAACAACGGCTTCAAGACCGTCGCTGAAGGTATCGAAGCTGCCCGTAAGGCAGGTGCCGACATCATCGTGCTCTGTTCGTCTGACGATGAGTACGCTGAGTTTGCACCTCAGGCTTGGGAGATACTCAAAGACGCCAAAGAGCTGTTCGTCGTTGCCGGTGCACCTGCTTGCATGGAAGACCTGCAGAAACTCGGAATCGAGAACTTCATCCACGTCCGCGTAAATGTCCTCGAGACTCTCAAATCATTTAACCAAAAACTGCTGAAGAAATAGTTTTAAGAAAAAAACATTAAAAACCCCTTCGTACGTCTGTAGCGTTTGGCAACGCCATGAGTGCCCGCCCCGCCGCGCTACCCGTAAAGAACTTTCCGGTAGCTCGTCAGAGCGAACCCTCACCGCAAAGCGGTAAACAGCCGTCCGAAGGACATAAACATAAAAAACAATTTCTACATGCAATACACTCTGAAACGCTTGATTGATGTACATCCGGAGTTAGCTGCGGAATTAAAAAAACGGTGCTATAGTATCAACGGTTGTTGCGCTACTGTACATCGTGATTTAGGTCCGTTCCTCAACGAATATATGTACCAAGAGGCGTTACAGATATTGTTGGATGAGCAATGTATTCCCTACCAACGCGAATATTATTTTGCGATTACATATCATAGTAAGCTTATACAGCACAAGCACTATGTTGATTTCTTGATAGAAAATGACATTATTTTGGAATGTAAAGCGGTAGAGAAACTGATACCTGACCACCGTCAACAACTGTGGAACTACATGCGTCTCACAAGGAAATCTATTGGAATTTTGTATAATTTTGCATCTCCCATGGACCAAGCAGAACATTACTACTTGGATACTAAAGACGGAATGATGTATATGTTTTAGACTTTATTAAATAAACCATTATGAGAAAGTATCTCGCATCTATCCTATTATTCTTTGCGGAAGCAAGTTTATATGCAGTTAATCCCGTGATAAACGGCGATGATTATGCTAATATGTTCAACGAGCATTTGAATAAGGGTATCCATTCCGGCATCACGATGTCGGTAGAATTACCTCTATACGCTTATGGCGAACAAACGCTTATGCTGCAGGACACGGCTAACGGAGGAATAGCAGGATATATGTACAATGGATACACAATTGTTGACTCTATTCAAATAGATTCTGCTTTCTGTATTTTAAGAGAAGGTATCGCTAAACATCCAGATCGTTTAGATTTATACTTGGGCTTGGCTACTAGTTATCTATATTGCTTAGATAGCAAAAATATGATTGAAGTAGTTGGTCTTGCATTGCAAAGAGAACGAAAAAACAAAGGTAAATGGCTGT
>JAFSTO010000019.1 GCA_017450435.1 Paludibacteraceae bacterium | reverse complement strand
TGGTGTGCCATTTCTCCAAATAGACAGTGTCGGCACGGATGCGGACAAAGACGCTGTCATGCAGATAGATGCTGTCGCGTTGGATGTGGGCGGTGAGTTGCTGACGGTTGTCAGTCGTTGTCAAACCGTGCGCCGTTGAGCAGGCAGGCAAGAGCGTGCACGCTGCTGCAATGCTCAGTATAGAAACGGTCGGGAGTAGTGATCTCAATATAGTGTTCATCATCGGGGTGTTTTTGCAGTTTGGAAACCAGTTCTTGTTCAAAGGTGCGGGAGTGCAGGAGCGTGGAGCCGCTGAGTTGCCCTACCAGGATACAGCCGGCGGTGTCCTTGCGTGTGTTGCCGGCATGGATGCGGATACCCTCAAAACCGGGTACGTAGTTCAGCAATGGAAGGACACGCCCGAATTTAGGCGATTTGGTCAGCGTCAGTCTGTACCATCCGAGGCGGATCGCCCCCTTTGGGTGCTGTGCGTTGGGTACGGTGGGCGGTTCAAGCGTGCCGCAGAACGACTTGCCGCCGATGAGAACGCTATGTGCCAGCAGAGTATCTGCTAATAAACATAGGCTATTCTTAGGTTATTCATGGGTTATAGATAGGCTATAGATAGGATTTCCGTAGGTTAGTCAGCGAACCACAGGCTTATCACAGGCTGATGTCGCCTTTATTTCGCACCTCCAATACACCATGTTTGGGAGTTTGTAAAGCCCTAAATCCTACAGGGTTGCTATTCTCTTCCGCTATCTTTAGGCTACCTTTGCACTGCCCCTACACAATAATTCTGCCATTTTTGCATAGAAAATCCAAAAATCTGACAGTTTTTCGCCAAAATACTTGCACATGTCACAAATTATTACTACCTTTGCACCGTCATTTGAGAATGACCGTCTTTGATTGACGTTAAACATGACATATTGATTATTCGCGTTTGCGATTTATTGGGTGTCCCAGAATGTAGGAAGTTCAAGAGATATACCAGTAATAAGTCAGCAGACGTCCATATTGTATATGGGCGTGACTTATCGGTATATGGGCATTTCCTACAGCCTTGGGACAGATAGGAAGCGTCCATATTTTTTGTTATACCTTTTTATAAGGCTTATATTTGTTTTTTTAACTTTAAAACCGATGCTCGACGGGATATAAATGGGCTTCATAAAAATGAAAAAAAATATTTTTATTATTGTAAGTATTATTGTTTGCGCAGCAGGAACATTATCAAGCTGTAATAAAGATTCAGACCCGACACTTCCTGAGACAAATTCCGAACAGACAATTCCTATTACAGTTGAGGGATTGGTAGGCTTCTGGCAACAGTATTCCACTTCTTATGCAGGCCAGACGCAGTTGGTTCCCAAAGAAGCGATGGTGCCTATTTTTGATTTTAGAAAAGAAGGCACTCTTATTAATTACGATTACAATGGAGAGTATCGAGGTGTAAACGCATGGAATGTCTCCGAAGGTAACATTGTCATTAGTCGCTATGCTAACCCTCCTCAAGGTTATGGACAGCGGGATATAGACCCGCAAACATGGTATGTTGTCTCCCTGACTGCTAATGAGTTTACTCGGACAGCATCGGAGTATGGAGAACAAGGTAAGGGTTATACCCTGACATATCGGCGTGTAACCGATCTACCCACACTCTTTGGTGTACCGGATGAGTTAAAATGATATACTTTTCTTTCATTTTTCCTACATCCCTCACTCTCACACCTCAGAGTGGGGGATTTTTCTGTTCGTCCAGCACGAACGTACTCTAACGGGTGAGAGACCCTAACGCGCCCTTATAGCGGGAAGCGTCCAGCCGGAGGCAAGGGTGTCCGTCGTGAGTCGGAATCTGAAGGAAGCCCGAGGCAAACAAACATCTGACCTGACGGACAGAAACCACATAAAAGGCATAAGGTTGCGGATGAGGTGGCAGAAAACACTAAAGTCCGATAGCTATACGGAGCGACCAATGTAAATGTGGCAGGTATAAGATGGAAAGAGTGCGTCCATAACTGGAGAGGTCTCACGAGCGCGCCGCACTTACCCCTCATAATGTCCACCGGACATTCTTCGGTGCGGCTCAATCGCTTCATGGAAGAAATACATGTCGGAGTGGCCGCAGAGTTTGCCGCTCATGGACTCGATTAAGCCCATAGGTTTTACTTGACTCATAATTAATTAAATTTAGATTGTTAATAATACCTTTCTAGGCGGAGGCCGCTCTTCCGACAGCATTCACGGTGTAGGTAGTGCCATAGATATTCAGCGCGGAGGGTATCTCAATCGCGCCGGTGACATAATCTGCTTGCTCAGTAGCAGAGGCGGACAAGTAATCCACTTTGGCGGTGTGGGCTTCATGATTAAGAGTATAGCATATGCCATTGGAATTATACCCAACACGATACGAGGCGCTATTCCAAAACGAGTCTCCTGTGTACGCCGTATAAGATTCAGCAGAAGGAACAAACACCATCTTAGGCATATATGCGCTACTGAATACTACATAGTCATGCTTAGGAGGTATTGGAGTTAGCAGTGTTAAGTATTTGAAAGAAGAAACGCCTGCAAAGGCTCCTGTTCCGATAGAATCAATACTCGCCGGCACAATGACAGATGTCAAATTCACGCAATTCGCAAAAGCATATGCGGATATTACAGTGATGCCATTAGGCACCGCATATCCTCCCTCATATGCTTTTGGCATATAGGCAAATAAGTGGGAATTATAAAGCGGTTCCGCTATTGCATGATTTGTTTCAAAGGCACCCGCAACCACACTGGTAACGCTCTCCGGAATATTAATAGAGTTAAGGCGATTACATTTGTAGAAAGCATTGTATTGAATAGCCGTTACGCCTTCCGATAGTACAACTGTGGTCAATAAGGTATCATTGTCGAATGCTCGTGCAGGAATGGTTGATAATGTACCGGGAATTGTGATGTATGCCAAGGTCTGTCGGCAGCTGCAGCATAATCCGTCATGGCTCCTGATCCGGTGATGGTCAGAGTTTTCGTGGTCTCGTTATACGACCAGTTGAGATTGTCGCCGCAAGAGCCGCTTGTCTGCGCATGCAGAGATAGGACAGCTGCAAAAGCCAGTAACAACGTTAATAATTTTAGTTTCATAAGCATTTGCACTAATCCGTGTCGTGCGCAACTATTAGTTAATTATTCTTAACGGATTCTGATTCCTTGGGCGTTATATACCTCGCCATCCAACCCGAGGATGTAAAGCTGCCCGTCAATCATCATCTTGCGGTTGTCCTTGATACCGTTGGCAATCACTTCCTCTATTCCTTCTGCTGTCTCAAAATAAGCAGTCAGATGCATTTCGTTGCTCGAAGTAATGGTACGCGGATTGTCGGTGTTGCCGTCCGACCAGCGATGGAAACGGTAACCGCTATTTGCAGTTGCCACTAATACGACAACAGGATTGTTGCAATCGCCGACATGAGTAATGGTTACCGTTCCTTTGGCTTCATCTTCACTCTCTGCATATACAGGGCTCATCGTAGTAATGTTATTGAAATAGCTCCATTTCGATTGATAACTGCTCAAAGCAGAGCAAGGCACTTTGACGGAAGCATTGGCTGGTACGCCCTCAAACACAGCGGAAGCCAGAGTAGGAGCAGTAGTTGCATACGATACGATATTTGTCAGCGCATTGCTGTATGCAAAAGCTTTCTGCCCGATGCTTTGCAAGCCTTCGCCCAAAACGATGCTGGTCAGCGAGGTTCCGATAAAAGCCGCCTGACCGATGGTCTTTACCGATGCAGGTACGTTTATAGTAGTAATCTTGCCGCAGTTATTAAAGGTGTTATCACCGATAGCCGTGATCTTTTTGCCTAAAGCAACGGTCTCCAATGATGTACAATCATAGAACGCTTCCGCGCCAAGAGTGGTAAGATTGTTAGACAGGATAGCTTCTTTCAGGTATTTGTTCCCCTTGAAGGCACCTTGACCAATTGATGTTACACCAGACAAGTTAGCTTGCTCAAAAATAGTATTGGCAAACGCATAGTTACCGATAGTGCGCAGCGAGTTAGGCAGATGAGCAGAGTATAAGTTGGGAGATTCGGAGAATGCACCGTCGCCGACACTCTGCACGCCTTCACGCAAGGTCAGACTGACTACTTTCTTGGTGTTGAAATCGGTAGTGGTGATAGACGGAACGGCTACGTTCAAGGTCTGTATCTGGGCACAGCCGGCAAAAGCAGCAGAACCAACAGTCACGCCGTCCGGCAAATAGAGAGATGCTATAGGCAGATTACCGAAAGCACTAACACCGATATACGTGATGTTATCACCAAATGTAAGCGTAGATGTCAGTTTGTTGCACAAATAGAAAGCATAGTCGCCTATATAAGTAATGGAATTCGGCAGGTCGCCTGTTACCAGATTAGGGCAGTTGCGGAATGCGTCCTCACCGACCTTAAGCAAACCATTGTCTAATGTGACGGATGCAAGTTGTGAACAGCTGGCAAAAGCGGAATTGCCTATTTCGGTAAGTGAGTTAGGCAGAACAACTGTCGTTAGTTTGGAGTTAGAGAAAGCACTCGTGCCGATCTTCTTAACGCCCTCATTCAGTGTAAGCGAAGTCAGGTTGGTTGTCTTGAATACACCAGAAGGGAATTCGGTGAGTGACGGACCGCCCACTGTGATAGAAGTCAGGTTGTCGCAACTGAAAGCACCGGAACCGAGCGATTTTACGGACGTAGGTAGTACAACGCTTGTCAGTTTGGTACCGCTGAAAGCATTTGCTCCAACCGTCTCCAAACCTTCGTGGAAAGTCGCGGTAGCGAGAGAAGTACAATTCCAAAACGCATTCTTTTCTATGGTCTTTACGGAAGCCGGAATATCTATCGTCATAATACTTGTGCCTCCAAAAACACCTTCACGTATAATAGTAAGGTTACTTGATAACGTGATAGATGCCGGGTTTCCTCCAAGGTCGGTAATGTCAGTTACTTTATAGACTTTGCCGGTGGTGGGACCCGTTACCGTGGAAGGGATGACCGGATTGTAGGAGTTTCCTGGCGTGTAGGTTGCTTCCACCAAAACGGCAAACAGACCATTGTCATAGCAACGGAAAAACAGTGCTCGCGATTCTTGTGAAACTACAGCAAAATCCTGATAAGAGGATCCGTACGCCTGATCTGCCAAAGCGTGACCGTCATTGGCAAACGCCGGCACGGAGAAGCCTGCTGTTAGAAGCAGCACAGTAATTAAAGATAATAAAATTTTCTTCATAAGCTCTGTTGGCGGTTATATCCCATCGCCACGTCGGGTTTAAAGTGTTTGTTATGTTAGTTTGTTGTTTTGTTTGGTTGTTAATAGTTTTCTAGTTTACTGGTTTTCTAGTCGTCCTAGACCGCTTACGCTGTTCTAGATGCTCCAGATAATCTTGACCGCTATTTCGGATGACCTTGGGCATACAAACGACAAAGCGGCACGTGACATAAAGTCACGCACCGCTATTGCGTTGCGAATATGTTGTTTCTGCTTACCTCGCGCCCATTCGTATGGGGGGGGGGGTAAATCTAACTATCTGATTTCGTGTTGGTTGCATGGGGTTATAGGGTTAAATCCATTCATCATCTCTTGCGTTAAAGCCTATGCGTTTACGCGGTTTCTCCTTCGGCTTGGCTTGCAATTCAGCAAGCGCCATACTAATAGCCTCTAATTGCGCTCCATGTGCTTCAT
>JAFSTO010000018.1 GCA_017450435.1 Paludibacteraceae bacterium | reverse complement strand
CTTTTATCTTTTATCTTTTATCTATTATCTGTTGTCTTTAACCTCTCCCACCTCTAACCTTGTTTCGCCAACGGTAGAGACGGTGTTTTTCAGCGTCTCTCAAAACCACCTTCCCCCTAAAAAAATCTATCCGCCATCTAACCTCTAATCCTCTCATCATTTTCCTATACAGAAGCGTGAGAAAATATTTTGCAGGACCTCAGCGTTGGTTATTTCGCCGGTTATCTCTCCGAGTGCGTTCAAGCAGTCGTGTAGGTCTAAAGAAAGTATTTCTCCGGACAGCTGTGCAGATAGTCCGTCTTTTACTTTTTTTATTGCTTGTTGTGCCCGCAGTAGTGCATCGTAATGTCGTGCAGACGAAATTACTGCTCCGTCTTGCACCCCGGTTTGTAGTTCTGCTGCGCTGTAAATAGCATCTTTTAGTCCGGTTATATCTCCGTTTGCCGCTGATATGCAAAGTCCTTTGCGGCGTTCAGTTGTCAGGTCGGTTTTGTTATATACTTTCAGCACACGTTTACCTTCCGGTAGTGGTGGTAGCGGTTCTTCGGGCATAGTGATGTCCTGCAGGTATATCACCAACTCTGCTTTCCTTGCTGCTGACAAAGCGCGTTGTATGCCGATGTTTTCTATATCGTCGCTTGTAGTGCGAAGACCGGCGGTGTCAATGAAGCGGAATTGTACGCCATTGATGTTTATTGTGTCTTCAATGGCATCGCGTGTTGTGCCGGGAATAGCGCTCACGATAGCCTTGTCTTCACCTGATAAGGCATTCAATAGTGTGGATTTGCCGGCATTCGTCGGACCGATGATAGCAACAGGTATCCCGTTTTTGATGGCGTTGCCAAGACGAAAACTATCCAGTAACAACGTGAGATGTCTGTCTATCTCTTCTGCCAGACTGTTCAGTTCGCTGCGGTCTGCAAAACTTATATCTTCGTGGTCTGCAAAATCAAGCTCCAACTCAATCAGTGATGTGAATGTAAGCAGTCTCTCCCGTAGCTGTTGTATCTGCTGAGACACCCCACCTTTCAAATGTGCTATTGCCAGTCTCTGCTCGGCAGATGATGATGCGGATATGAGGTCAGCCACAGCCTCTGCCTGACTGAGGTCGAGCTTGCCGTTGAGGAAAGCACGTTTGGTAAACTCTCCGGCTGTGGCTGCTCTTGCACCATGACGAAGCAACAGGCGTACGATAGCCTGCTGGATGTAGAGGCTACCATGACAAGATATTTCCACTGTGTTTTCTCCTGTAAAGGAATGCGGTGCTCTGAAGACAGAGCACAACACCTCGTCAACAGGTTCGCTTTGTGGCATTGACTTGTCGTCTCGCAGCTCACCAAAGAGAATGGTGTTGCCTTTCGCTTCTGTTATCTTGTGTGAGCCGTAAAACACCTTGTCAACAATGGACAATGCGTCGCTTCCGCTAACGCGGATAACGGCAATACCGCCTGTTCCGGCTGGAGTTGATATGGCGCAAATAGTATCTGTCATTAGGAGTTTATAACGACTTGTGTTGTTATTTTGTTTTCTGTAGGGTTATCATTCTCCACTCGCCTGTGCTGCGTGTTCCGATATGACTGAAGCCCTTTTTTTCTGCCGTATCAACCAGTGTGTTAATATCATTTTCGTAAAACCCGCTTAGCATCAGTTTGCCGCCCTGATGAAGCGATGTGTAGAACGAGGGCAACAGTGAAAGGAGAATATTGCGGTGGATATTTGCAAGAATGTAGTGGAATAGCCCGGCGGGTAATGCAGCCCCTTGTATGGCGTCAATCTTTGTATTATTCAGCGCCGCATTGGCTTTTGTGCTGGCAACGGCTCTTTCATCAATATCTACAGCTATTACGTATGCGGCACCTTGTTTTGCCGCCATTATGCCAAGCACACCCGTGCCGCAGCCCATATCCAAAACTTGTTTTCCGACAATCTCAGTTCCCTCGGCTGCAATAGCATCCAGCATCATTGACGTTGTAGCGTGGTCGCCTGCACCGAAAGCGCCTTGCGGGTGAATAACAATATTGTATGGCAGTTGCACTATTCCGTGCTCAGCTTCCCATGCTGCGTTCCAGTTGGTGTCAGTACATTGTTTGACTGACACAATCTCCTGCCCGTTGTCTGTGACATATTGCTGTAGTAGCGGCAGCCGGAAAAGTGTTGTGGAGATATAGGCAGTATCGCCTTCAAACGACTCAAAACCCATATCTGCAAGACCTTGGATAAACACGTCTTGTTGCCATGGTTCGGAGAAAGAAAAACGAAAGGTAACCTCTGTATATTGCATGTCGAAGCTAATGACGAGTGAATGTATGTCAGTATCGGAGAGGTTTATAATGCAAAATTACAAAAAAAAACGTTATTAACCAACAGAAAAATGTAATATAATATATAAAAGCGAAAACGGACGCTTCACAGCGCCCGTTGGTCTAAAGGTATTAGTCTGTTTTTAAGGTACAAAAAAGATTGTGTTGTTTTGATTACGCTGCAAAAGTACTGCTTTTTTATTATATATGCAATAGTATTTTATATGTTATGCAGCATACTTTTGTATAAAAATACAAAAATTGTATGTTTTACAGCATGTATTTTGTCCAAATGGCAATAAATATGTTTAAAAACATTTTTTTACAATGCCTTTTTTAGCAGGATTCGGATGGTTGTTCCTTTTTCAGGTACAGAGTTTAGAACAAATATTTTGCCGTAATGGTAGTCGTTGATTATTCTTTTCGCCAGTGATAGTCCTAATCCCCAGCCGCGTTGTTTGGTTGTGTATCCGGCGCGAAAAATCTTTCTGAAGTTGCGCCGCTCTATTCCTTTTCCTGTGTCTGTGACATCAATACAAAGCCATGTCTGATACCCGCTTATGCTCCATCGTCGTGTTTCGCTTAAAGAGATATTGATGTGTCCCTTGCCGCTCATTGCATCAACACTGTTTTTGATGAGGTTCTCTATCACCCAGGTGAATAGCGGTGTATTGATATTGGCGCGTACATCGCTGGCGGCTATGCACGACGAGGTTATCTGTATCTTGTCGGATATGCGGTGACGCATATAATTGATGGTCTGCTCCAGTTGCGGTTCTACTGCTTCCGGCGATAATATAGGGCGGGAACCGATTTTCGAGAAACGGTCGGTGATGGTCTTCAGGCGATTGATATCATGTTCCAATTCCTCAAATGCTTTTTCGTCGGGGTTGCGCATGCGGAGCAACTCGTTCCATGCAACAAGCGATGAGATAGGGGTACCAAGCTGGTGGGCGGTCTCCTTGCACAAACCTACCCACACCATATTTTCCTCTGCGTGATGAGCAGCGGTAAGGGAAAAAACAGCTATTATAAGAAATGTGGCAATAAGCAGCAGTTGCAGATATGGCAGGAACTGCAAACGACGCAGCGTCTCTGAGTCATCGTAGTATATATATTGGTTCTGACCCTCTTGTATTGAAATAACTATCGGTTCGGTTGTCTCTCTGAGTTTGTCTATCTGTTTTTGATAGAATGCCTTTACCTCTGCGTCTTTTCCTTTCTTTTGCAACCTGGCCGGTAGTTTGACGTTACGAGAGAGCATATATCGTCCCTCGTTGTCGGTCATGTAAACGGGAATGGTGGTGTTTCCTTCGATGATGGTTGATATGAAGTCAATATTGTCGTCCGGTCCGGCAAGTATAAGTAGCCTTGTCGCTTCCGCCCAGATTTCCACCTTGCGTTGCTCCTCTTGTGCAAGAGAGGCGGCCAGGCGGTTTGTGTAAAAAACGGTACCGAGTACAATCAGTAAGGATAATATGACGAGAGGAATATGTTTCATGTGGTTGTTTAAGAGGTTTAATCTGACACCCCACTGCGCGTTGTTCGCGTGGGTCCCGTTGTTTGGCTGTAATTACAATGTTTTTATTTGCGTTGCAGTTCTATTATCTCAAGGTCTTTTATCTGTTTGCCGTCGATTGTGAATCGCATTAGTGTCTGCACTGTCTGAATACCGTATTTGCCGGCAGCCCCGGGATTGAGACAAAGCATTTGGTTGTGTCGGTCATATTGAACTTTCAGAATATGCGAGTGCCCGTAGCAAAAAAGCGTTGCCGGTTCGTGCTGTAGTAATGTGCGGATAGTGGGATGCAGAAAACCGTGCGTGTAGCCAATATGTGTGAGTATCACGTTCACGTCCTCGCAGCGAAAACGCTCAACATCGCGAAGCATATACACAAGGTCACCTGAGTCAATATTCCCTTTGACTGCCCTTACGGGCTTGAAACTGCGTAGCATCTCAAGCACCTCGGTGCTACCGATGTCGCCGCAGTGCCATATCTCGTCAACATCATTGAAGTGCTCAAACACCCTTTCGTCAAGCAAGCCGTGCGTGTCGGATATGAGACCAATCTTAGTCATTTTTATACTGTACTGAGAATATGGTTGAAACAATAAAGAACACTGTTGCTACGATAAAATACGCCACATCGCTTAGGTCGATAACGCCGCGTGCCAGTGATGAGAAATGTGTGTGACCGCCTAATGATTGAACGATATTTGCCGCTTGTGCCGAACTGACAAGCGACGACGTTAGGTCAAAACCGTAGTAGAAGAAGGCGCAACCGATAACTGATATAATAAAGCACACTATCTGGTTTTTTGAGAATGAAGAACAGAACGTACCGATAGCTACGAAAGCGAGTGAGATGAGCATCAGGCCGATGAAACTGCCGCAGAATGCTGCAATATCAACATTGCCGTACGGCTCTGCTATCATATATACGGCTATTATATGAGTAATGCAGGGGAGAAGTGCGATAAGTACTAACGTCCATGCTGCGGCAAACTTGGCAACTACAATCTTTGTCAAGGATACCGGCTTGGTGAGAAGCACGTTCCACGTGCCGCGCTGACGCTCTTCGGAAAACAACCGCATCGTCAGGGCCGGGCAGAGGAAGAGGAACAACCAGGGAGACAACTGAAAAAGTCCGTCAGTCTGAGCATAGCCGGAGTCAATGATATTCCACTCGCCGGGAATAATCCAGAGGAATAGCGAGATAAGTAGCAGGTATAGTCCAATGACAATATATGCTATCGGACTGGTGAAATAGTATGTCAGTTCCTTTCGATACATGGTTTATTTCTCTTCGATCATCAGTTCTTCCGGCAGTTGCAGCGTATATAATATTGCTTCAGCTTGTCGGAGTGCGTTACGTTTCTTTTGTCCGGGAGCAAAAACCATCACCTCGGCAGTTATTACCTGTTGGCTGAGTTCGTCCAGACGCGTGTGCTGTACAAACGGGCCACCCATTGACTCTCCGCCATATAGTTTCCACAAGCCGCGTACCTCTGCGCAGTAGCGGTCGTGAACAGTCTTTGCCGTGAATTGTGGAGGTATGTGTTTATGTTCTGTCCCTACAAACGAGCCTGCTATCTGACCGGACAGATTGCCGCCGACAATCTCGTCTCTTCTCTGTAACAGGTACTCTTCTGTAAATGTTTCCGGTTCGGTGTAAGGATAACCCCAGATAAGCAGGTCTTTGCGCATGCTGCCGCCGTTGTTGACACACCACACTAATTTGATTGGCGTGCCGTCCGGTAGAGTGTAGGCTGTGTCGCGAACCAACTGATAGTCGGAAGGAATGCGGATGTCCGATGCAAACCTATGCTGAACGGCATTACGGGCGGCGCTGGTTTGGTAGTTGCGGTAAAAGATGGTCTGGCGGGAAATCTCCTCCTGTACAAACCACTCACGTATCTGACCGGCGTGTGCGCTATAAAACTCATGGAAAGCTTCCCCGGTAGGGCACTGCACCCGGCAGAATGCTTGAGGGTGGGAGTAAACATCTCGATGATAACTAATCTTCGTCTGCGTGTAGCGTTGAGGATTGATATCAATGTACAATATGTTCCTTGTTGATTTGAGGGCGTCGTCAAAAAGCTGTGGAGCAACGTGCATGACTTTGAACCAAGGCTCAATTTGTGGTAAGCAAGGCATGTCGGCTTCCATACATGCTTTGACAGAATCACCTGCCGCATGCTCCCAATAGTTGTTATCCATCACAACCAGCACCTCATATATGGAGCCGCTTGCTGTAACCTTCATGCCGCCGCTCTCTTTGCATGATTGGATAATTGCGCTTAGAATTATAGGGATGATATATAAATATAAACGTTTCATGAATGAAGATTGGTTGATATTACATTGGTTGTTATGTTTTGTCCGCGTGTAGGTCTCAAGACCGCTATGTTGTGTGTCCGCCCACCACGTGTAGAGACGGTATTGTACACCGTCTTTCCCTGACAAACAGGGGCATCGTGAACAATGTGAAATGGGGTGTCAGACTGTAAATTTACTGCGCTGCGTTCTCACCTCTCGCGGCAGCAAGTGCAGCGGCTTGCCTTTCTTCACGTTCTCGACGGGCTTCTGCCGGATTGAAACCTTTGAACTCTTTCGGCTCGCGTCTCTCCGGCTGCTGCTCTTTGATAGGTAGTGGAGAGGTATTAATCTCTTTGGTTATTGCGCGGCGTTTGAGTACGTCGATAGCAAGATACAAAGCGTTCCTCATCGAGTCAGCGGATGCTGTTCCTTTACCGGCAAGGTCGTATGCTGTACCGTGATCAGGAGAGGTGCGGACGATAGGCAGACCGGCTGTGTAATTCACGCCCGACATGTCGAGGGACTTGAACGGAATCAGACCTTGGTCGTGATACATTGCAAGGATAGCATCAAAACGCGTATAACTGCCGCTGCCGAAGAAGCCGTCTGCTGTGTACGGACCGTATGCTTCTATGCCTTCTGCTTGGGCTTTTTGTATAGCAGGTGTGATGATGGTCTGTTCTTCATCTCCCAATAGTCCTTTGTCTCCGGCGTGCGGGTTAAGAGCTAAAACTGCTATTCGAGGCGAACGAAGAAGAAAGTCAGATGTAAGGGTGGAGGAGAGTACGCGAAGCTTCTTGAGGATATGTTCTTCTGTCACTTCGGACGCCACCTTACTCAGTGGCACGTGGTTGCACACCAGCGCCACTTTCATCTGTTCGCTTACCATCATCATTAGCGAGTCGTTGCCGCCCGCGAAGCGCGAGGTCAGGTACTCGGTGTGACCGGTGAATCGGAAGCTGTCGGACTGTATGTTCTCTTTGTTGATAGGTGCCGTCAACAGCGCATCAGCGGCACCACTCTCAAGAGCATCACATGCTTTGCTTAGTGACAGGTAAGCTGCTCTGCCGCTTTCCGGCAGCGACTCACCGGGCTTAAACGGCACATTGTCATCATAAACGTTGATGAAATTGATTTGCCCCTCCTTGATGGCTTTGACGTCGGAGATTACAACGGGCTCTCCGCCGGTGGCACGTAGCGGAGTGTCGCTCTGTATATGCAATTGTTGGATATCTTCGTTAATACACTTTTTGTATTCTTTCCAAAAACGCAAATTGCCGAATACAACGGGAGTGCATATCTCCAATATATGCGGATTGGCAAGTGTTTTGATTGTAATCTCGTACCCGACGCCGTTCGGATCACCCGTACTGATGGCTATAATAGGTTTCTTCATATCAGTTTATTTGGTTATCAGTTTATTCATTTATCAGATTATTTGGTTTTCAGTTATAAGTATCGTTGTTTCGCCCACGATGGAAACGGTATTTTTTACCGTCTCTCATTCCACCGTCTCTCATTCCACCGTCTCTCATTCCGCCGTCTCTCATTCCGCCGGTCTCACTTCACACAAGCGGCAATGGTCTTATTTGTAGTGCTCAATATGTATCTTTTCATACTGCAGTTTCTCTAAGTCACGTGGCTTGCGTTCTTCGTTTTTGTGCCCGATGGATATGATGCATAGTACGTTCATGTTGTCCGGTATTTGGCAGAGTGTCTTAACCAGGTCTTCGGCGCTTCCGGTACCTTCACTTTTGGCGGCTCTGCCAAAGACCTGCACCCAGCATGCTCCGAGGCCGATGTCGGCTGCCTCAAGGAGCATCTGGTGGGCGGCAATAGCTCCGTCGCATTGCCAAGTGTCGGTCAGCGACGGGTCAACACAAACGACTATGGCGACTGCGGCTTCCTGTAACATCGTGCTACCATAGGTGCGGCAGTCGGCAAGTTGGTTGAGCACTTCACGTCGGCGCACAACTACGAACTCCCAAGGGTTGCAGCGTTTGGAGGCCGGCGACATCAGTGCCGCTTGGAGAATCTGTTGAACGGCTTCATCACTAACCGGTTCGGTAGTGTACTTGCGAATAGAGCGCCGTGTTTGTGATAGTTCAAGAAAGGTCATAGTTGTGCTAATATTTCTTCTACTGCAGCGTGTAGTCCGTCAGTGTTACGTCCTCCGGCCGTTGCCATCCATGGTTGACCGCCGCCTCCGCCTTGTATGTGTTTGGCGGCACTCTTGATTAGGTTGCCTGCGTGTAAGCCACTATCAACCAGCGGCTGGCTGAGGAAGACTGCAATTTGTGGTTTGCCACTATCTTCGGTGCCGGCTACGATGGCGAACTTAGTGTCGGTGAAGCGCCCCTTGAGCATCGGAAGCATATTACGTATCATTGCATTATCGGCGCTGCCTTCTAAACGAACGAGCTTGATGTCGTGGTAGTTCTCTGCTTGCTCGATAAGCTTGTCGCGGTATTGCAGTACTTTCTCTGCCATATAGTCTTCTATCTGTTTTTTCAAGGCTGCGTTTTCCTCGATAGACTTATGTATAGCTGCAGCGAGGTCCGGTGTGTTGTTGAAGAGCGCCTTAACCTCTTGCAGCATGTCGTACTGGTTGTAATACAGTCGGTCGGCTTGCTGTGCCGTTACTGCTTCTATACGTCGTATGCCTGCTGCAATACTCGTCTCCATCAGGATGCGAATCGAACCGATGCGACCCGTAGAACTGACATGGCAACCGCCGCATAACTCGATGCTCGGTCCGTACTTGATGACTCTGACCTCATCGCCGTATTTCTCTCCGAAAAGAGCCATCGCACCCATCGCCTTTGCTTCCGCAATGGGGGTGTTGCGGTGCTCGTCAAGCGGTATGTCCTCTCGTACCAGCCGGTTGGCCAACTGCTCTGCGCGGCGCAGTTCTTCGGGTGTCACTTTCTGGAAGTGGCTGAAGTCAAAGCGCAGTGAGTCGGCGGTGACGAGGGAGCCTTTTTGTTCAACGTGCTCACCCAAAACCTGTCTCAAAGCATAGTGCAACAGGTGTGTGGCGGTGTGGTTACATGCAATAGCCTGACGGCGCTCCCTGTCAACCACAGCCGTTAAGTCAGCATCGGCCGTAATCCAGTCGGGAAGCTCGCGGGCTATCAGTACCGGCAAGCCGTTCTCACGCTTGCAGTCGCATATAGACAGTCTCTCTTCCTGCGAAACGCTGCTGTTCAGCAGCCAGCCTGTATCGCCGACCTCGCCACCCATCTCTGCGTAGAAAGGATTGCAACTGATAACAATCTGGTAGAATGAGCCGTTTTTCTGTGTCACCTGTCTGTAGCGCAGCACCTTAGTGTTGGTTTGTAGTTCGTCATAACCGACAAACTCCGGCTCGCCCTCATGCAACACCACCCAGTCGCCGAGGTCTTGTTTGTTGGCAGAGCGGCCCATCTCTTTCTGATGCTCTAATGCCTTTTGATATTCAGCCTCGTTGGTGGTAAAGCCGTTTTCCCTCAGTATCAGCTCGGTGAGGTCTAACGGAAAACCATAGGTGTCTTTCAGGGTAAACACATCCACGCCGCTAATCTCCGTCCGTCCGGCTTTCTTGGCATCTGCCATGAGGTTCTGCAACAAACCTATACCTTTGTCCAAGGTGCGCAGGAAACTCTCTTCTTCACTTCTGATGACGGGGATTATCTGTTGTTCCTGTTGTTTTAGTTCCGGATAAGCCTCGCCCATATCTTCAATCAGTTGCGGAACGAGTTTGTAGAGAAACGCCTCTCTACGGTTGAGGAAGGTGTAGCCGTATCTTACGGCGCGGCGCAGAATACGACGAATGACGTAACCGGCTTTTTCGTTGGATGGCAACTGACCGTCGGTGATGGCGAAGGCAATGGTACGTATATGGTCGGCAATGACACGCATCGCTACGTCTGTCTCATTATCTTTGCCGTACTCTTTGCCGCACAACTCGCCTATCTTTTTCAGCATCGGTTGGAACACGTCGGTGTCGTAGTTCGACTGCTTGTGTTGTATTGTCCTGACCAGTCGCTCAAAGCCCATGCCGGTGTCAATTACTTTGTTCTTCAGTGGCTCCAGGCTGCCGTCTGCTTTGCGGTTATATTGCATGAACACGATGTTCCAAATCTCAATAACCTGCGGGTGGTCTTTGTTGACAAGCTCCCTGCCGGGGATAAGTTTCTTCTCTTCTTCAGAGCGGCTGTCAACATGTATCTCAGAGCACGGGCCGCACGGACCGGTGTCACCCATTTCCCAGAAATTGTCGTGTTTGTTGCCCTCAAGAATATGGTCTGCCGGCAGGTGACGTAGCCATATCTGTGCAGCCTCGTCGTCACGCTCTAAGTTTTCCTCTTTAGAGCCTTCAAACACTGTCGCATACAGGTTGGCAGGGTCGATTTTCAATACGTCAACAATATATTCCCAGGCGAAATCAATGGCTTCTTTCTTGAAGTAGTCGCCAAACGACCAGTTCCCCAGCATCTCGAACATTGTGTGGTGGTAGGTATCGTGTCCTACCTCTTCAAGGTCATTGTGCTTGCCGCTCACGCGCAGACATTTTTGTGAGTCGGCTACACGAGGGTATTTAATCGGGTCATTGCCAAGGATAATGCCCTTCCATGGGTTCATACCTGCGTTGGTGAACATGAGGGTGGGGTCGTCTTTGATTACCATTGGCGAGGATGGCACAACTTTGTGGCCTTTGCTTGCCATAAAATCAAGGAATGATTGTCGAATTTCTTTGCTTGTCATATTATGTTGATTTATATTTGTATTCTTTGTGTTTCACTTGCGCGGTCGCATGCGCGCATACTTATCATGCAAAGTTACGAAAAAAGAACGAATACACAAAGGTTTTGTTTATTTATTTCAATAAAAACAAATCATTACTTGCAGATGTGAAGAAAAAAACGTATCTTTGCATGCTTGACTATGTGTTTATCATACCTTGTTGTGCTATGTCAGATAGTACTGACAAGGGTACTTTATCTTAATAATGAAAACAATTCTTCTCGTTTTTGGAACGCGTCCTGAAGCTATTAAGATGGCTCCGTTAGTGTTGTCACTCAAGCGCAGACCTTCTGAGTTCAGAACGCTGGTTTGTGTTACCGCCCAGCATCGGCAGATGTTGGACCAAGTGCTTGAAATATTTGGCATAGTGCCTGATTTTGACCTTGATATAATGAGACCGAATCAGGACTTGTATGACATCACCGCGCGTATCACGTTAGCTATGCGTGACGTGTTGGCACAAGCGCAGCCCGATATAGTGCTTGTTCATGGTGACACTACCACTTCTACCGTAGCGGCATTGGCTGCTTTCTACCGGCAAATACCTGTCGGACATGTGGAAGCCGGACTGCGGACAGGGAATATCTATAGTCCTTGGCCGGAGGAGATGAACCGCCGACTGACAGGACGACTTGCTACGCACCATTTCGCACCTACGGCATTAGCACGGCAGAACTTACTGGCTGAGGGGGTAAATGAAGCAAATATTATTGTCACCGGCAACACTGTTATCGACGCTCTGCATGAGATGACACACCGTCTGGCAACGGACGGACAACTGCGTCTATCGGTCGTTAGCAGACTGTCTGAAGCAGGATATACAATCAGGCAGGACGACTCTCAACGTCGTATGGTACTCATCACAGGGCATCGGCGCGAGAATTTCGGCGACGGGTTTCTCAATATCTGCCATGCTATCAAGGCACTTGCACTCAGATATGCTGACGTTGACTTTGTGTATCCTGTGCACTTGAACCCCAATGTCCGTAAGCCGGTTTTTGATATTCTTGGCAATTCCTGCAGCAATATCTTCCTCATAGAGCCGTTGCAGTACCCTGAGTTCGTGTATATGATGGAGCGTTCTACGCTGCTTCTCACCGATAGCGGTGGCGTTCAAGAGGAGGCACCGGGATTAGGCAAGCCGGTGCTTGTGATGAGAGATACGACAGAACGACCCGAGGCTGTGGATGCAGGGACGGTCAGACTGGTGGGAACAGACAAGGAGATGATTATCAAACATGTTTCACGATTGCTTGACGACCAAAGCGACTATCAGGCAATGTCGCAGGCTGTCAACCCCTATGGCGACGGTAAGGCTTGTGAGAGGATTATCGGATATCTTGAGAAATGAGACCGCAACGCTGTGAGACTGCTCCAAGGTAGAGACTGCGCCACCGTAGAGACTTTTATACCGTCTCTCAAAGTACGCTGTGAGAGGTGAGTCCGATTTGGATTGATGATTGTTTACAAAGAGTTTTTTTCTTTGATATGATACCCAAAATTATACATTATTGTTGGTTCGGTGGAGCGCAGATGCCCGAGCTGGCTCGCAATTGCATCGAGAGTTGGAGGAAATTCCTACCGGATTATGAACTGCGTTTGTGGAACGAACAGACATTTGATATCAACAGTGTTCCGTATGTCAAGGAAGCTTATGAGGCGCGGAAGTTCGCTTTTATGACTGACTATGTGAGGCTTTGGGCTCTCAATAAGTACGGCGGTATTTATATGGATACAGACGTTGAGGTTCTCTGTTCGCTCGACGATTTGCTCGCCTTGCCGGCTTTTACAGGCTATGAGGCAAGTATGTCCAATGCTCCTGTCACGGGACTGATGGCGTCTGAGGCTGGAGGTATTTGGGTCAGGGAACAATTGGCTTATTACGACAATAGGCATTTCTTGCAGCCGGACGGTTCTCTTGATATGACTACTAATACGGTCACTATTGCAAGAATAATGAAGGAAAACGGCTTTGTTATTGACGGTAAGTATAGGGTCTATAAGGATAATATGCACGTCTTTCCTGTTGACTGGTTTTGTCCGTTGACCAGCACACGGGTACTAAAACTGACGAAGAACACACGTTGTATCCATCATTTTGCAGGCTCATGGCGCGAGCGTACAAGAGGGCAGATAATTAAAGACTGGATAGTTGCCAATATCTTGGGAAGAACTCTTACCGACAAGCTGGTGCAGATAAAACGAAAGATTGTCGGTAAGAAGAAGTGAATGAATAAATGGTAGATGAGACGTTTACTTTTTATATGTCATGGCAATATCTGCCGTTCGCCTATGGCGGAGTATGTGATGAAGCATTTAGTGGCGGAACAAGGAACCTCGGCAGAATGGGAAATAGCCTCAGCTGCTGTCTCTTCTGAGGAAATAGGAAACGACATGTACCCGCCCGCGAAACGCAAATTAAACGAGAAAAACATACCGTTCGCACCGCGCGCCGCGAGAAAAATTACCTTTGACGACTATCTATACTATGATTATATCATTTGTATGGACCGCTCAAATATCCGCTTATTGCAGCGTATAATCGTGGACGACAGTTTAGGTAAAGTCTCTTTGCTTATGCACTGGACGGGAGAAGAGCGCGATGTGGCAGACCCATGGTACACCGGAGATTTTGAGGCAACATACAGAGATGTGCTTGCCGGATGTAAGGCTATATTGAAATTTATTTAAGTATTTTCTAATTCCTGCTTATTCTGATTATGATGACAGAATACTTTAGCACCGAACATATTGACACTATAGTGTTCGACCTTGGCGGCGTTCTGATGACGCATAACATGCGTGGATGTATCGACGCCTTTCTTAGCCTAATGGGAAAAGAGGCTATGACAAACGTGTTAGGCTTGGGAACTGATGGAGAAGGAGCTGAGGGAACGCTGATGGAGAAATATGAACTCGGTAATATTTCAACCGATGATTTTATAAACGGGATTTTGTGTTACTGCAAGACCGGCACAACCTTTGATGATGTAAAGAAGGCGTGGATAACAATGCACGGTGAAATACCGGCAGACCGGTTAGATTACCTCCGTGAACTGAAACATAATAACTACAGGTTATTCATGCTATCCAACAATAACGAGCTTCACTGGGCAGATGTCATGACCAAGTATCATCTTGACAAGTATTTCGACAAGATGTTTGCCTCGCATATTATGCATTGCAGCAAGCCTTCCCGTTTGTTGTTTGAAGAGGTGGCAAAGCAGATTGGAGTGGAGTCCGATAGAGTTATTTTTATTGATGATCTTTTGGCTAATCGTCAGATGGCGCAAGAGGCGGTCGGCTGGAGGACATGTGACAGTGTGGAGACGCTGAAGAAAATGCGCCTTACACCGTGCCGATAATAAGGCAAATCATTCCGATAAGCACAAATAGCAGGCACACGGCTTTGGGCACCGTGTTCTTGTCATGAAGGACAAGAGCGCCAAATAGAAAGGGGATGATTACTCCGCAACGACGTGTCGTGGAAATAACCGCTATAAGCGAGTCGGGGTAGGTGAGAGAGAGTAGGTAAAAGAAGTCTGACAAGACAAGAAATACAGATATGCCAAGTATCCACCAGCGCCAGCGCAGCGGACTTGAATCATGTTTATTCTTAACATCATCCTTATATTTATCCTTAATTACATAGTGTATAACTAACCATACCGGTAGCATCATTAGTGTTTGGTAGAAGGTGTAATATACCTGTACCGCGTTGTGGTCGATATGCCGCATCAGGTATTTGTCATATAGTCCGGAGGCTGCACCAAGAAACATGCCGAGAAGCAGTGCCCAGATATATTTGTTATTTGTGAAGCTAATCCCCTCTTTCTTTCCTACAACAGAAAAGGCGTAAAATGCAGCGATGATTATTACTACGCCAATCCACTGCCAACTGTTCAGTTGTTCGCCGAATATCAATAAAGCTCCAATTAGTGTCCACATTGGCCTTGTAGCATTGACCGGTGCAACGATTGTAAGTGGTAAATTCTTGATGGCGATATATGCGAATAGCCATGAAGATAAGACAAGCGCCGCCTTTAGCAGAATATACAAGTGAGATTCTAATCCTACCTGTGCTACGTAGAAAACAGAACTACATGGCAATATGCCTGTTCTTGATAATACAAGCATCGGGACAAGCAAAAGGCTGGAGCACAACACTGACAACAGCAGTACGCCGGAGACGGAGTTGCCAACAAGACTCTCTTTTTTACTTACGTCATAGAAGCCGAGGCAGATGGCTGACAATATGCCAAGAACAATCCACATTCTATAGTTGTTTTGTATTTTACCTTAATTATGCGGTCAAGAGCCGTTTTTTTGTTTATTACCTCTTACAACAAAGGTGCGTCATGGCGGACGCACCTTTGTTGTTTCGGATGTGTGTCGTTTATACGTTGTAGGCTGACATCAACCTATATTGATGCCACTGAAGCACATGAATGCCATTGCCATCAAGCCTACAGTGATAAACGTGATGCCGAGGCCCTGAAGGGGTTTGGGTACGTCGTTGTACTCCATCTTCTCACGAATACCGGCGAGGCAGACTATTGCGAGGAACCAACCGATGCCTGAACCGAGAGCGTACATCACCGAGTCAAAGAACGACGTGATAGCCTTCGGGTCTGTTTCTGCCAAGCCGACACGCTGCTGCATGAAGAGTGAGCAGCCCATGATGGCGCAGTTCACTGCTATGAGCGGGAGGAATATACCAAGTGAGGCATATAGTGATGGAGAGTATTTCTCCACTACCATCTCCACTATCTGGACAATAGCTGCAATGACTGCGATGAAGATGATAAAACTAAGGTAACTCAGGTCAACACCTTCTGCTAAGCAGTTCGGACCAAGCACGTACATCTGAAGCAGGTAGTTGACGGGCAATGTAACAAGTAATACAAATGTTACGGCTACACCTAAGCCTGCACTCGTTTTTACGTCTTTTGAAACGGCAAGGTAAGAGCACATACCGAGGAAGTATGCGAATATCATGTTGTCAGCAAAAATGCTGCGAACAAACAAACTTAAAGCATGTTCCATATTACTTCTTCTCCTCTTTGTTTATTGAGCGATGTGCCCAGATTATACATCCTACAAGAATCAGTGCCATAGCAGGCATCATCATCATTCCGTTGTTTACATAGCCGTGTTGGTAGCACCATTCCGGTATAACGGGGAATCCCATCAGCGTTCCGCTGCCGAGAAGCTCACGGAAGAACGCTACGATAATCAGAATGATAGCATAGCCTAAACCATTGCCTAAACCGTCAAGCAGAGAGTCCCACGGGCCATTCGACATCGCAAACGCCTCCAAACGGCCCATGAGAATACAGTTGGTTATAATCAAGCCGATATATACTGACAACTGAACTGCTACATCGTAGGCAAAAGCTTTTAGAACTTCGCTCACTAAAGTAACCAGGGCAGCCACTACAACAAGCTGAACGATAATACGTATTCGCATCGGGATAGAGTTGCGGAGCAATGAGATGATAACGTTCGACATGGCTACGATTATCGTCACGGCTATTCCCATTACCAATGCCGGTTTCAACTGCACCGTTACTGCCAATGCCGAGCAGATGCCAAGCACCTGGACAACAACGGGGTTGTTTGCGTTAAGAGGGCCGAGAAGGGTCTCTTTTGTCTTTTCTGATAGTTTCATTATTCTGCCTCCTCTTCATTATTGGTTATTGACTCTTCAGACTCGACTGCCTCTGACGGCTTGTCTGATAAAAACTCTTTGTACTCTTCAAGGGTAGTGTTAATCATTGTCTCTACACCTTTGGAGGTTATAGTTGCGCCTGAGATAGCCTGCACTTGCTCGCCTGCTGCTTCGCCTTTCACAATCTCCACGGCATAACCTGCATCGCCGAGAATGTGTTTTTTGTTGAAGCGCGTTTGAAAGTCGCGGGTCGTTATCTCGCCACCAAGACCGGGGGTCTCCGAGTCGTGATTGAAGAACGTACCATAGATGGTGTTCTTGTCGTCATTAAGAGCCATATAGCCCCAAATTGCACCCCACAAACCGGCTCCGTGCATCGGAATGATGTATTTGACGGAACCGTCCTCAATGGTGGCTACAAACACCTGCTTGCCGTTCAACTCCTGTTCGCTGATGACTTGGCTGTACAAGTCATCAACGTTTTTCACTTGCTTGATGTCTATATTCAGAGAAGAAAGCACTTGTTTCTTTCTGTCAAGCTCCACGTTGGCCTGCTGTTTGGGCTTCAATGCTGATGACACTACTGCCAATAGCAGGGCAACGATGACAACCATAATCGCTGCATAGACTATGGTATATACATTGTTGTTTGTATCTAACTTTTTCATAATCTATACTTATTTAACGATTGCACGTTTTTGACGTTTGCGAATATTCACTCTTACAACACACCAGTCAATCAGTGGCGCAAAGGCGTTCATCAGCAGTATAGCGAGCATCATTCCCTCAGGATAACCGGGGTTGAGCACACGTATTGTGATTGCCATTACACCAATAAGAAAACCGTATATCCATTTGCCGGTCTCCGTACGTGCTGATGTGACAGGGTCGGTGGCCATGAAGACGGCACCGAATGCGAAACCGCCTAATACAAGGTGCATATACCACGGCATATTTGCAGCTGCATTGTCAACACCGCCAATATTAAAGAGGAATGCGGTCAAGGCACCACCGGCAAATACTGATAACATCGTCTTCCAAGATGCGACACCCGTCATCAAGAGTAAGCATGCACCCAACAGAATTGCCCAAACGCAAGTCTCACCTACCGAACCGGGGTACAGACCGTTCATCGCGTCAAGGAACGATAGTGGCTCACCTACTGTGTTGGTCAATGCAACGGTAGGCTCCTGAGATGTGGCTATCTGACCAAGAGGGGTGGCGCCAGAGAAACCATCAACCAGCTCTGCATTATTATCCCAACCCCAGGTGCCATCGGTGCGAACAAACACTTTGTCACCGGACATCTTCGTCGGGTAGGCGAAGAAGAGGAAGGCACGAGTGATAAGAGCTACGTTGAAGATGTTATAACCCGTTCCTCCGAAAATCTCTTTGGCAAAGATAACTGCAAAAGCTGTAGCAATAGCTACCATCCACAAAGGTGTGTCAATTGGCACTATCAATGGGATGATAAAGCCGGAGACAAGGAAACCCTCTGCTATCTCTTCTTTTTTCCACTGAGCTACGGTGAACTCAATGCCCAAACCTACTACGTAGGAGACGATGATAAAAGGCAGAAGGGCAAGTAGGCCAAAGGCAAATGCTTTCCAGAACAACGCCCACGTCATTCCGCCGGCTACAATCTCACCCGTAGCAAGGAAATGTTGATAACCAACGTTGAACATACCGAACAACATGGCAGGGATTAAAGCCAGTACAACGATAATCATTGTACGCTTTGAGTCGCTGGCGTCATGAATCTGAGCACCGATGCGTTTCGCTGTTGTGTTTGGGGTGAAAAGGAATGTGTCAAATCCGTCAAACAGCGAGTGAAAGGCGTGAAGTTTTCCGCCTTCTTCAAATGAAGGACGTAGTTTTTCTACTACTTTGTATAATTTGTCAAACATCACTCAAGCTCCTTTCTCATATTATCCAGTGCCTCGCGAACAATCGCCTGCAATGGCATTTTACTTGTGCAAACAAACTCGCATAATGCGAAATCTTCAGGGGCAACCTCGTATGCACCGAGTTGCTCCATCTTGTCAAGGTTACCGGCTATCATCGCTTTGATAAGATACTCGGGGTAGATGTCCATCGGGAATACTTTGTCGTATTCGCCGCTGACGATGATGGCGCGGTGACCACCTAATAGGCGAGCGTCCCATTGGAATTCTTTCTTGCCGAACATTATGCGGCGAAGACCGGAGGTGAAGTATTTGGTGAAGAACATTCTGCCGGCAGAGAACTTGTCAAAGCGCGGCATTGCCCAGCCCATAAACTCGTTGGTCTCCGAACCTTCATCAATAGCCGTAAAATGGTTGTCGTAGGCCGAGATACTCTCGTCAAGTTCTACTTGATGACCGCTCAGTACGTTGCCGGCTATATAGCGGACAGGCACACCTTTTACTACATTGCAGCCGAATACTGCAGATACCGGCATGCCGGGCAGTACGCGGTAGTACTTGGGCTCTATAGCGAGAGGGCCGGTCAGGGCTACCAATTTCTGCATATCGACAATGCCTTTCGTAAACAAGCGACCCAGTACAAGAACATCTTGTATATTAACGGTCCAAACTACCTCGCCCTTGTTAACAGGATTAACGTGGTTAATCTGTACTCCTACGTTGCCGGCAGGGTGCGGACCGGAGAATTCGGTCACAACAACATCTTTCAGTGCGCGGAACTCGGGGGATGCTGAACCATGACGAACTCCGATATTAACAGGTACCCCGGCTATCTTTGCAAGAGCACTGATACCTGCCTGCAATTCTGTACCATGACCTTTCACGATAAAATCGTAGTCCGGAGCTAACGGAGCACTGTCGAAGGTTGATATGAATACAGCCTTCGGTTTTTGTTCGGGGTTGGCAATGCAGTCGTACGGACGCTGTTTGATATAGCTCCACACGCCGGCATCGAGCAACAAGTGCTTGATTTCTTTGTCGCTCATCGAGCCGAGGTTGCTCTCGTAACGTCGGTACTCGATGACACTGTCTGCCTCTATGTCTATGGACAGCACCTTACGCCTTTCGCCGCGAACAATGGCTTTCACCTTGCCGCTAACGGGAGATGCGAACAACATATCGGCAAACTGCTTGTGGTGAAAGAGCGGGTCACCCGCTTTCACCTCATCGCCCTCGCGAACCAATAGTTTGGGAACGACGGCGTAGTGGTCAGGAACAATTCGATACACGGAAGGACGTGAGATGCTGCCAATCTCCTTGGCAGCTACACCTTCCATCGGTATGTCCAAACCACGACAGAGTTTTACTGTTTTGTTCATAACGTTATGATTAGTTTATTTGATTTCAATGTATGTACGTCGGCTTTTACTCTTATCTGCATAAGCGGTTTCGCAGCTTAACGGCCAAACTGCTCTTTGTTGATGTACGCTGTATAGCGTAGAGGCTACGCACAAAGCAATTGCAAAGTTACTCTTTTTTTCTGATATAAAGAAATTTTACAGCGATTATTTGTGCAAAATGTAATTTTTTATTAACTTTGCAATCTTCCAACCATTTTCCAAACACTATACCATATCCTGCGACCAACGATAGAAACGGTCTTTTCTAACTTCTCTCAGACATGAGCAATTTTTAGAAGTGACTTTAACAAAGAGATGCTTTATATTTTTCATAATATTGAAATAAACGTAACTGTCAAGCCGGTTCGTGCTATGCGTCTGACTGTTCGTCCTACGGGAGAAGTCTGTTTGTCAGTTCCGTTGGGTGTTTCGACAAAGGAAATTGCTGCCTTTTTGGAAAAAAACGGCTCTTGGCTTGATAGAACACTTGACAAGGTTAGGCAAAAGCAACTGAGTAGCAACTTGCCACAATATGTTACCGGAGAAATGCATCTGTTGTGGGGGAAACTGTTGCCGTTGAATGTGCTGGAAGAACGCGGACGGGAATCAGTGGCTTTCTATGATGATGAGATAGTTATGTATTGTCATGCGGATAGAGATGTTGCCGGCAGAAAAAAAACTTTGTACCAAGGTTATTATCGTCTGTTCCGTCCTGTTTTATATGCCATGTTACACAAATGGTGCGATAAGTTGCAAGTGGAAATGCCGGACGTGACCATTCGGCTGATGCGTACCGAATGGGGTAGTTGTACACCGCGAAAAAACAGAATGACATTCAATGTGGATATGGTGAGGTTGCCAAAGGACTGCATGGAGTATGTTGTGATTCATGAGTTCACTCACCTTGTTCACCCTAACCATTCGGCTGCTTTTTGGGCTTTGTGTGACAGTAGGTTACGTGAGGTCGGACTTGCAGACAGCAAGACAATGCGAAAAATGATAAGAAAAACCATCGGCAGCTGACTTTGTGTCAACTACCGATGGTTGGTGTTAAGCTCACCGCGAACGGCTCGTATTAGCGCCTGCCGATAAGGCTTCGCAGAACCCTTATTTCTTCTTTTTCTTTTTGTTGGACGCTGACGGGAGCGGGTCTGAAAAAACGCTGTGAAACTCAGGAAAATCACAGTTTAATTTGCCGCCGGATATGTGGACTATGTCTTCCTTAACCTGCTGCTCATCGACACTCTCTTTGTTCCAAACATGGTGTGAAAGACGCATGCGGTAAGCTATGCGTTTGCTCAGTTCTTTCTGCTTCTCAGGGTCTGTTTCCTTCGTGGCTTCAACAATCATTGTCATTAGCACCCTACCATAATACCGATATTGAATATTTCCTTGATTGTATGGCAGCTTGTCGGGTTGAAGCAAAACATTATCCTGTTGCGGAGTGCCGTATGGATATTGTATATCAAGTCTAAATCCTGACATTAGCGCCAGATGATCGTAGTAGATGCGCTTTTGTTCTTCGTTATTGAACTCAGGGTGCAGCTTCGTCATCGTCTTGATAATGGTGTCCGCACATTGCTGACGTTGTTGCGCATCCTCAATAGTGAGCGCATGTTCAATCATATTCTGCACATTGCGCCCGTAGTCGGGCATGATTATCGGGCTGGTATTGATTGTCATGTGTATAGACTATTTTTTCTTGATAAGATATATCATTGTAGGATAGTGGTCGGAATATCCGTTGGTCCAAACACCGCCCTTGTGTGTACGTTTTGGGGTGCCTTTGTCTTTGCCTTCTTGATAAGTGAGGAATGGTTTGTTGAAGATCTCCGGCTGCCAATAGCTCCACTTGTCTGTTGTGTGGGGCGCGTTAAGTAGCGGCTCTGAAATGATTATTTGGTCAAACAAGTTCCATGATCCGTTATATGCAAGCGAGCCTATACCACGCTCTAAACGTTGCCACATTGTGTTGAAAAAGCCTCGTTCAGGTACATCTTCGCGGTTTTTCTTCGCATTGATCACCACGGCGCAAGAGTGGTTGTCAGGGTCATCATTGAGGTCGCCCATGATGATGATTTTTGCGCCCGGGTCTCTACCATACAGCGAGTCGCAGATGTGCATTGTCAGCATTGCTGCACTGTCTCTTGTCGGACGACTTGCTTCCTCACCGCCGTAGCGTGACGGCCAGTGGTTGACGATGATATGAAGTTTGTCACGGACAATCCCTTTATCATCCTTCAAATATCCGCTAACCAGCAACTGAAGACGTGTCATTACTTTTCCGCCGTCTGCATAGTGGGCATTAAGTTCATAGCCGATGGGCTTGCCTACGGGGGTGAAATATGTAGGATTATATAAGAAACCGACATCCACGCCTCGTCTGTCCGGACCTTCCAACAAAATGGGTTTATAATTTCTGTCTGCTATCTCAGGCTCTTTCACAAGGTCTTCAAGACAACGGATGTTCTCTACCTCTGCCACACCGATGCAAACGGCACCAAGAGGACTCTTATCTATACCCAACTGCGAAATAGCATACGCCATGTTGTGAAGTTTGTTTTTGTATTTGACCGGCGTCCAATGATTGCCACCGTCAGGTAGGTACTCATAGTCGTTTTTACCTTCGTCATGAACGGTGTCAAACAGGTTCTCTAAATTGTAAAACGCAATACAACGAACAACGTAATCGTTGTCTTGTGAATAACTTCTTAGCGAAGTAAGAAGAAGCATTGAGAAAACAAGCAGGGAGGTAATCTTGCGCATGGTAGTATTTTTTTAAGTTTGTTTGGAAAAAATTTCTGCAAAGATAACGTTTTTTTTGGATATGTGCAAAAAAAACATTACCTTTGCGCTGCTTTTTACATATAAACAATGTAGAGCTGTTTCATAAATTGGCAAACTCTAAAATCTTTAACCAATATAATTATTTATTTATGTCTTCAGTTAACAAAGCAATTTTAATTGGTAACGTGGGAGCAGACCCTGAAGTTCGTTACCTTGATCGTGGTACTGCTATTGCAACATTTAATTTAGTTACCAGCGAAAGAAGTTACGTAATGCAGAATGGTACGGTTGTGCCGGAGCATGTTGATTGGCACTCGATTGTCCTTTGGCGTTCGATGGCGGAGTGGGCGGAGAAAAACGTTCGCAAGGGTATGAAACTGTATGTGGAAGGAAAGATGCAGACACGCCGTTGGGAGAAGGACGGCGTAATCAAACAAAAAACTGAAATCATAGCAGACAGTGTTCAGATTTTGTATCGTCCGGACGACAATCGCTCGCGTCAGCGTCAGGCAGTAGAGGAATCAGCAGAGCCTCAGCAGGCCGAGGCCCCAACGCCTGAAAATGAACAATATGAACCATTGTTTTAATATAAAGCGCAGGTGAAAGCCTGCGCTTCTTATTGAGAAAGTAATTCTGTTTGCCATGACTTATCAACAGACACTTGAGTATATCTATTCGTCTCATCCTGCATTTCATTTAGTGGGGGCTGACGCCTATAAACCGGGTTTGGACAATATGTTGCGAGTTATGCGTCTTTTAGGTAACCCGCATCTTGCTTTCCCCGCTGTACATATTGCCGGCACCAATGGCAAAGGTTCTACATCGCATCTTATTGCCGCTGCTTTGCAGGCAAGCGGATTACGTGTCGGGCTTTACACTTCACCGCATCTCGTCGATTTCAGAGAGCGTATCAAAATCAACGGACAAATGATTCCTGAGCAGCGAGTGTGCCGGTTTGTTGAGGGAAATAAGCAATTGCTCGAAGATGCTAAGCTCTCCTTTTTTGAGGTTGCAACAAGTCTGGCGTTTGTCTATTTTGCCGAGGAAAAGGTGGATGTCGCGGTTATTGAGGTCGGACTGGGCGGCAGGTTGGATGCTACAAATATCATCAGGCCGCTTTTGTCCGTTATTACCAATATCGGACTTGACCACACTGATTTGCTCGGCAATACACTGGCTCGGATTGCAGCAGAAAAGGCAGGAATTATTAAGTGTGGGGTGCCTTGTGTGATAGGGGAGGTGTGTGATGAAACGATGCCTGTTTTCGAAGCTAAGGCGCGTGAATGTGGTATATGGGGCGAGGGGCCGGAGTCAACAACTTGCCGCCTTTGGTTGGCGGAGCAATGTAATTATCTTAGAAAACAGCGTTATCGCATTGCGCCTGAGTGTCAACTGAAAGGAGCGTATCAGGAACGTAATATGCAAACAGCATACGTGGCGCTGAGGGCATTAGATACGTGCGGATTACTAAAAATACCTTATGACTGCATTAGAAATGGCTTTGCCAATGTGTGCTCTCTCACGGGGCTGAGGGGAAGGTGGGAAACACTTTGCGAGAAACCATTGGTGATTTGTGATACAGGGCATAATGCACATGGGGTCAGAGCATACATCGGGCAACTTGATAAGTTGATGGAGCAGCGCAGAGCTGTCAGGAATATGTCACAACAGCAGGCGTGGAATGTACATCTTCGAATAGTTTTCGGAATGGTGAAGGACAAAGACGTGGCAGCTGTCTTGGACCTATTGCCAAGGGAAGCCGTTTATTATTGGACTCAAGGTAATACTCATCGTGCTCTGCCCGCTGATGAGATACGTAGTTTAGGATTGTCGAAGGGATTGATTGGAAAAGCTTATCCTAATGTCAAAGATGCCTTGACGGTGGCGTTAAACGATGCTGCCTCCGATGATGTGGTTTTCATCGGAGGCAGCAATTATGTCGTCGGAGAAGCTTTGGCTGTGATGAATGATGACAAATGTTCCAAAGGATGTTCTATTGGTGGTCAATAGTCTCAATTTGTCACCGCCTTTCCGGAACTGTGTCTTTGTTAAGTACTCTTAATAGATATGGGTCGCGTTGCAACTTTATTGCAGTGCGACCTTTTTGGTAGTAATAGCGTGAAGCAATCTCCTGTTGCAGAAAGTTCTGAACTTCGTCAGCATGTTTCCAAAGTGCGTCATGAAAACCGGTCTTTAGTTTCTCTTGAACTGACTTTAGTTCTGCCACCATTGTGCTGTCAAGGTCTTCTTGAGAAGCAAGGCGAAGTATATCGGCAAAGTACTTGGAGGTCTCTGTCTCGTATGTGAATTCCTTGTCATTCAAATATACTTCAAAGTCACGCAGTAAAGCACTGTCAACAGCTTGTGTTTTGATGAACGTTGACGGCTTAGAGTATGAATTATGGCTCAGTGTGTATTGTGTTGCGTAGTCAAAGAATAGGTTCTTGCGGTACAATTCGTAGCATATATTCACCTTGGACGAATCGTTTACCTCTATGTCCGGTTCGATGCCTGTTCCTTGAATACACCGGCCTGACGGCAGGTAATAGCGGGCTGTGGTTACTTTCAGATGACCGCCGTAGCTTACGTTTCTTATGTTTTGAACAAGACCTTTGCCAAACGTTTTGCAACCATAGAGTGTGGCTCTATGAAGGTCTTGCAGTGCTCCGCATGTTATTTCTGAAGCTGATGCCGAGTGCTCATCTACGAGGACATATAATGGCATATCAGGATACAGGGGCTGGGTGGTTGTTTTATATACGCGTGAGGCATTCGGCAGTTTGCCTTTGGTACTAACCACCTCTGTTCCTTTCGGTACGAAGAGCGACACGATAGAAATAGCCTCGGATATCAATCCGCCACCATTGCCGCGTAAATCAATAATAAGCTCTTGACAACCTTCTGCTACCAACTGCTCAAGTGCGTGACGAAACTCTTGGGAGGCGTCTTCCGTGAACTCGGAAAAAGAGATATATCCCGTTGTGGGAGAAACAAGTGCACTATAGTCCACTGTCGGAAGCTTGATTTCTTCGCGAGTAAACTCCTTGATAACCGGTTTCTTTTGCTCGGGACGTTGCAACTTGAGCTTTACTGTCGTGCCGGCTTTGCCTCTGAGTAGAGCCGATACTTCTGCCGTTGTCTTGCCTTTGCAGTCGGTGCCGTCCACCTCTAATATCATGTCGCCTGCTCGTACATCGTTGCGTTGCGCCGGCAGACTTTCGTATGGGTCGGAGATTGTAATATAATCTTTGTCCTGACGTTGCATTATCAGTGCTCCGATTCCGCCGTATTTGCCGGTGGTAAGACGTTTTAAATCATCATCTTTGCTTTCCGGCACATATACGGTGTAAGGATCCACTTTGTGAAGCAATGCATTGAGAGCTGTCTCCGTAAGCTCGTCATAGTTGAGGGTGTCACTATAGGAGATGTCCAACTGACGAAACACGTCGTTGAAAATAGAAATATTGCGGTCAATTCGGGTCGTCGCAGCAGATGCTTGAGCACTGGCGCTTGCTGAGTACAACGTTGTGCATAGTGATATGCAGATGATATTGAAAATGTTTCTACGCATGTTCTGTCTGTTTTGAGGCAATTCTGACGATTGCTTTCTATAAATGTCTTTCTTTATTTAGCCACAAACTGTGTGATGTCTGCACCGTGATGATACAGGTCTCTTATTAACGATGAGGATATATACGCCAGCTGCGGGTCAGTATAGAGGAGTAGAGTATCTATAAGCTCTCCTGTGGATGCTGATATCTTTCGGTTGGCGTCTGCCATCGAGCGTTCATATTCATAATCACCTACCGAGCGCACGCCGCGAATGAAATATTGCACATGGTGTTGCCGTGCCGCATCAATAGTCAGTCCGTCATAGGAGATAACGCTTATTTTAGATTCGTTTTTAAAATATGCGCGTATTGCTTCAAGGCGTTCGTTGAGAGGGAAACACGGTGTTTTAGCAGCGTTTTCACCTATTGCGATGACAAGGTGGTCAAATAGTGGCAGAGCACGGCGGACTATATCGGCGTGACCTATGGTGAATGGGTCAAACGACCCGGGAAACATTGCTATCATGAATCAAGATGTTTAACTTAGCTCTTATGGTTATTTCTCAAAAACTCGCTTATTAAGTGCCGGATTGGCGTACATCGTTATCAGACAATTTCTGAGAAATGGTATATCTCTACCGCCGTCAGGTATCTCAATGCGGTTAATCTGCCTTGTTATGTAGTGCTCAAAACTATGTATTTCGTCATCATTTGCTAAATCTCTATTGCCTGTAGCAAGTGCTGCGGCTGCTCTGTTGAACGGCGATAGGTAGTAGGCACTATGAATATGTCGGTCAATGAGTTCGGCTGCACGACGTATCTGCTCGTTTCTGACATCAGTCTCGGCTGCGATATAGTCTAATTCATCGTTGATACAGGGTGTTATTACTAAATGCACTTGTCCTTTGGGGGTGAATAGACCTGTCTTCATGTTCAGCATATCATCCTCAGGTGTTTTGTGCCAAGTAATGTCGTCACGTTTGAGTTGCATCTCGCGTGCCTTCAGATAATCGCACGGGTCAATGTCGTAGGTTATAGCAACCGGGGTGATGTTCAGACGTTTAAGACGGGATATGAAATCATCGCCAATGGTCTCTTGTGCACCACCTGCCGAAGTGTTGGCAGACTTGGCGAGGGTCAGCATCTTCAGCACAGCCGGTTGGGTACGGTCGTTGCCGTCTTTTGCGCGGCCCTCACGTTGAGCTAACCAGAACGAGCCGCCTTCGGAGCGTTTGGCGGATATGTAGCGTGACAGCAGTTCTGCATGAGCCATCACCTCCTTCGGAGCACCATTACGTATGACGGTAAAGCACTTGCAAACGCGCATTAGATCTTCTATCCATTCGGCGGCAAACAGATTATTTCCTACGCCAAGATAAGGACGTATGTCGTATGATGTTTTAAGTTCATAGGAGAGTAGGGCTGCGTCAAGGATTATATCGCGGTGGTTGCTCATAAAGAATGCTCCTGCGGATGGAATGTTCTCGCCGCCGCTTAGATATACACCGTCGGTGGTCTTGCGGATCAGTGCCTCCAAAAAAGGAAAGACTATCTTGTTGTCCAATACTCGAAGAGGGTCCTTTGACATACGCATAGTCGTCAGTAGCAGCGTTTTTTGGAAGGGCGATATGGTTTTGCCGGAGTGTTTTTTCAACCATACGGTAAATTCCTCATTCTCGGCAAGTCGTTTTACAGCGGCAATCAAGTCGTCGCCCTCGTAAACGGCTATTTCTTCATAGTCTGTGTTCATGCTCCTTGTTTATTTCACATTCTATTATGCACTTGTCTCCCGTCCATGTCTGACTCAGAATACGGGTGTCTGTGCTTTTTATTATTCTCATCACGTTGTCCAGTTCGGCATAGCCGGACTCGATTGTTTTTCTAACGGTCACTGCTTTCTCTTCAGTGCCGGCTTCATTCAGTGCTTCCGCTGCGGCGGTGCGGTAAGCCACTACTAACCCGCCGGTGCCAAGCAGTACGCCTCCGAAATATCTTACTACCACTACCAGTGTGTATGTCAGTTGGCGTGATTGTATCTGTGTCAGAATAGGTCGTCCTGCCGTGCCTGACGGCTCACCATCGTCCGACGAACGAGACTGCTCACCTTCAGCTCCGCATACCCACGCATAACAAACATGACGCGCATCATGATAACGTTTGCGATAATATTCTAAGCGAGACTTGGCTTCTTCTTCGCTTGTCACACACTCCGCAAAGGACAAAAAACGAGAACCTTTGTCTTTGTACAGACCCGTGCTGCTGTGGGATATGGTGAGGTATTTCGATGTCATAGCAGATTACAAAAGTAGTGCTTTTTTTCGAGTTGTACAAATATTTGTATAAAAAAATGAAAATGTTTGCGAGTGTGCAAAAAAAACACTAATTTTGCAATCTAATAACTCATAATCCGTTATTTATTGTGAATACATTGGAAAATCGTCACATCGGTCTTGACGAACAATCTGAAAAATCAATGCTTCAAACTATAGGCGTTGAAAGTCTTGAAAGTCTTGTTAATCTCACTATTCCGTCGTATATTCGCTTGAAAGAGCCGTTGTCGTTGCCTGAACCTGAGGGCGAGACTGCGTTTCTTCAGCGTATGTCAACTCTGGCGGAGAAGAATAAACCATGGAAAACATACATCGGCAGAGGATGGTACGGAACATACACTCCTGCAGTCATTCAGCGCAACATGCTTGAAAACCCGGTCTGGTATACCAGTTACACGCCATATCAGGCGGAGATTTCACAGGGCAGGCTTGAAGCGTTGTTTGTTTTTCAAACAATGATTAGTGACCTTACCGGTCTGCCACTCGCCAACTGTTCATTACTGGACGAAGCTACGTCTGCAGCAGAAGCTGTGACGATGATGCGAAACCTCAGGACAAGAGAGCAAGTGCAACGCAACGTGAAGAAAGTGTTTGTCGATTCACGAATATTCGACAATACGCTTTCTGTTCTGCGTACACGTGCCGAAGGACAAGGGATAGAATTGGTGGTCGGAGCATGGGAATCGTTCGTTCCTTCAGACGAGTATTTCGGCGTCGTTCTGCAACTGCCGGCAGCCAACGGCTCGGTGGACGATTATTCCTCTTTTGCTGCATCACTTGAGGGAACCGGCATTCGTCTGACAGTGATTGCCGACCTGCTGGCACTCGCTTTGCTCAAGTCGCCTGGTAGCTGGGGGGCTGATATAGTATGCGGCTCGGCTCAGCGTTTCGGGCTGCCAATGGGATTCGGAGGACCGACAGCCGGTTTCATGGCTGCACGGATGGAATATAAACGCGAGATACCCGGACGTATCATCGGACTTTCAAAAGACACACACGGCAAACCTGCTTACAGGCTTGCATTGCAGACACGTGAACAACATATCAAACGTGAAAAAGCAACTTCCAATATCTGTACTGCCGAGGCTCTATCCGCGATGATGGCAGGAATGTATGGCGTATGGCACGGAGCGGACGGACTGAGACAGATTGCTGAGAATATTCACGGAAAGGCGGTCTATTTGAGTGAACTGTTGACGGCTTACGGATACGAACAGGAGAATGCCCAATTCTTCGACACCTTATCGATTCACTTGCCGGAGAACGTCAGCCTTGATGATTTCAAGCAGCTCGCCGAGGATTATGAGGTAAACTTCTATTATGGAGAGGATGGTAACATTGGTCTGTCAATTGATGAGACTACTACCGTTGAGGATATCAATACACTCATTGCATTGTTTACGGAGGCGGTAAATGCAGACGCACCGGAGGCTGAAAGTGAGGACTCTTTCTGCGGCTTATGGGCGCTGGACGAAGATATGGTGCGTGACGTGGATTATTTGCAGGCAGAGGTGTTCAAGTGTTATCATAGCGAGACGGAAATGATGCGTTATATCAAACGGCTGGAGCGTAAGGATATTTCGCTCACTCACAGTATGATTCCGCTTGGTAGTTGTACTATGAAACTTAATCCTGCTGCGGCTATGCTTCCTGTCACCTTCCCCGGAATGGCTGCCGTACATCCGCTTGTTCCTGCTGAACAGGCAGAGGGGTATATTCAGATGCTGGAGGATCTCAAGTGGAGACTGTCGGTTATCACGGGCTTTGAGGCTGTAACGCTTCAACCGACAAGCGGAGCTGCAGGAGAGTACACAGGGCTTGTTGTGATAAGAGAAGCACTGAAAAAACAGCCTGAACGAAAGGTGTTGCTCATTCCTGCTTCGGCTCATGGCACTAACCCCGCATCATGTGTACAGGCTGGATTTACACCGGTCATTGTCAACTGTGACGAAAAAGGAAATACCAATATCAGCGAATGGAAAGATAAATGTGATGAATACAAGGATGTTCTTGCCGGATGTATGATTACTTATCCTTCCACGCACGGCATTTTTGAAGAGGCCGTAGGGGAAATGTGTGAGTCTGTTCACCACAATGGAGGATTGGTATATATGGATGGTGCTAACATGAACGCACAGATTGCTTACACCTCGCCGGCAGCTATTGGAGCAGATGTGTGTCATCTAAACCTTCATAAGTCGTTTGCTTCACCGCACGCGGGAGGAGGACCGGGAGTAGGAGCCGTGTGCGTATCACAGGAACTTGCACACTGCTTGCCTACAGACGATAGAGGACGCGTGTCATCGGCTTTATATGGTAATGCCAATCTGGCTGTGATAGGATACGGATATATTTGTATGATGGGCGAGGCAGCACTGCGGCATGCTACAGCGGCTGCTATTTTGTCGGCTAACTATCTTGCTGCACGACTCAAAGACGCTTACGGCATTGTCTATACAGGTAGCAACGGGTTTGTAGGGCACGAACTGATTATCGACTGCAGGCAGTTCAAGGCTTGTGGTATCACTGAGACTGACATAGCCAAACGACTGATGGATTACGGTTACCATGCACCTACACTCAGCTTCCCTGTACACGGCACACTGATGGTGGAGCCGACGGAGAGCGAGAGCAAGGCTGAACTCGACCGCTTCGTGGACGCAATGCTGCAGATAAGAGAAGAGATACGAGAAGTGGAGACAGGGGACGCTGATGCTAAGGACAACGTGCTGACTAATGCTCCATGTCCCGAATACGAGGCTGTTGCGGACGAATGGAAGCACTCTTATAGCAGAAAGAAGGCGGTTTACCCGTTGCCTTTCGTAGAGGAAAACAAGTTCTGGATTCCTGTAGGCAGAGTGGATAACGGCTTTGGTGACAGAAACCTTGTTTGTCGTATAAGCGATTAGTGAAGATTTGAGATTGATAAGTATATTCTTTACGATAGATGAAACTTATAACTAACAGTCAATATCGCAATATGCAGAAAGTTAGTAATTTTCAGGAGAAATTGGATGCTTTTCGCAAACAGCGAATAGTCAGTGACACGATTGAATACACGCTCATCGCAGTGTTTTTACTGCCCTATGCTGTGGCGGTTAACCAACTGCTTGTGCCGCACAATATTGTAGGCGGAGGACTGACAGGTATAAGTGAGATTTTATATTTCGCGACCGATCGTTTCATTCCTATATGGCTTACCTCGCTTACAGTAAACGTTATTCTCCTTATCGTGGCTATAATGACCATCGGTTGGCAGTTCTGTGTCAGGACAATTTGGGGTGTTTTGTGGTTGGCTTTCTGGTTGAAACTGATACCTATCGGCGAACAACCGATGCTTTCCGACCCGTTTATGTCTTGTGTCATTGCAGGATTATTCTGCGGAGCAAGTCTCGGAGTTGTATATCTGAATAACGGCAGTTCCGGCGGAACGGATATCATTGCTATGATTGTCAATAAGTACCGACGGGTGTCAATCGGGCGAACACTTTTTCTGTGCGACCTCGTTATTATCTGTTCAGCGTGGTTCTTGCCGAATATTAAGGGTGTAGAACCCATCTTCATGGGCTTGTGCTTCACGTTTATGTGTATGGTGGCAGTGGACTCTGTTCTTAACAACGCCAGGCAATCGGTGCAGTTTATGATTTTCTCTATGAAACATTCTGACGAGATTGCCGATGCTATTAATACAAGGGCACATCGTGGTGTGACGATTCTTAATGGAATGGGGTGGTATCTCAAGAAACCTATTAAGGTGGTGACTGTACTTGCAAGAAAGCACGAGAGTAAGCAGATTTTCGATATCATTAAAGCTATCGACCCCAATGCCTTCGTCAGTCAGACCAATGCTCAAGGCGTCTTTGGAAAGGGATTTGACACTGTTCTCAACAAGAGAGAGCAAGAACTGGCACGACAAATAGAAGAAAAAGAAAAGACGGAAGAATAGTTATTCCGTCACTAACCAATTACACCTCGCAATCCGATGATGACATAGGTGTTTTATCTATCTGGCTTTTAGATAAAAGAAGGCTGATAAATTTATTTATGGCACATAGCCGTGTGTGTTGTAGTCGATTGCTGCTTTGTGGGCTTGACTCATGGCAGTATGGTGGTCAAGCAGATAGGTTCGATTGTCCTTGACGAATAGTCTGCCGGTCTGCTTGAACATAAACGATATATTATTGGCGATACATTGTTCGCGAATATGCAGAACCCATTCGTATCGACACTCACGCGCCTCTGTGCCTGATTCGCCTCCCACTGTTATTTGTTCCAACCAGTTGCCTTGTAGCCACTCGCCGAAATCAATATCGCTTAGAAGTGGTTCGCAGATGAGGTGTTTGTGTTTGAGTGGCAACGACTTGAAAATAGGCATTCTCTCATCTGTACGAAGTTGGTTCTCCATCGTGCAGCAAATGATGACTTGTTCCCAACCGTTGTCCCAGTCTTCCGGCAGGCATGCGGAAATGCGTTCAGGGCGTTTGGTTACTATATAAAAGCTGAGGTCCGGTCGCAGACGCATCATCTGCCATGCGTCATCACGCCACGGGTCTGCTTCTTCAATGAAGAAATCAGAACTAAAACAAGTAAATACCGTTGTGCCGGAGGGTATTTTGTATTGGTGGTATCGGTCACGTTGAATTGGCAGGCGAAAGGACGCCGTCTTTCGAATCCGGTTACTGTCAATGTCGTGCTGACTATCACGGCGATAGACGTAACAATTGCGGCAGCCTTCGCTTTTCTTGTGGCATCCGTGCCAGCAGTTCCAAAGCGTGAGAGACATAGTGGTACTATACTTTTAATCTTATTTCTTCCAATGCACCGGTTACTGAGTCGATGATAAAGCCACGTACGATGATGTCTTTCGGTATCAGTGGGTGAGTTTGGATTGTTTTGACTGTCTTGCGGACAGATGTCTCTGTGTCGCGGAAGCCTTCGAGCCAATGATTGAGGTCAATACCGCATTCGCGGATGACGTCCAGTGTCTCGTCCTTGATGCCACGGGCTTTCATTACGTGGTGGAAATGACTATAACTCATGTGGCATGCGCCGCATTGGGAGTGAGCAACCACCATAATCTCTTGTACGCCGAGTTCGTAAATTGCCACAATCAGGCTGCGCATTGCTGAGTCAAATGGTGATAGAATAAGTCCTCCGGCGTTTTTGATAATTTTAGCATCACCATTCTTCAGTCCGAGTGCTGCGGGTAAGAGTTCCGTCAGACGCGTGTCCATACATGTCAAAACAGCCAGTTTCTTGTCGGGATACTTGTCCGTAATAAACGGCTCATAACCTTTCTTCTCTACAAATGAGCGGTTGTAATCAATAATTTGGTCTATCATGTTATACTTGATTTTTTAGTGTCAATATACGATACGATGTTCTATGCTGCGTCTCTTGTTGGGGTGGAGTGTGTGGCTCGCACGGCGAACAAAGTGAGCAGATCGACAGAGCGTAGCGGCGGAGAACCCACGACCACCGTGAACCTTTTAGTCGAATTTGTAACTCGTTGATTAAGAACGGTTCGTGAACACAGTTTATTATCATTTTAGGCCATTTTTGGCACTTATTGACGAGAATTTGACGAGATTTTTGGTCTCAAAATTTGCTTGTATAATATAAATATTATAAAAAATTGGTCGAATCAAAAAGTGGTGTTTCGCATTTATAAAATTATGGTTTTAAGCACCCGATAGGCACTACATAAACACCATCTTCTCTGCGGTATGCGTATCTGCCGAGTCCGACGAGTACCATCATAAACGAGGGATTCTTCATTCGGGTCGTATCGATCTTTTCGGCTAATTGCTTGAGTACAGTTGCACCTTTCTCAATATCATCCTCGCCGCCCAACTTTATTTCTATCAAACCATAATTCCCGTTTTCCAGATGCAACACGGCATCGCATTCCAAGTTATTCTTATCACGATAATGATAAATGGTACCACCAAGAGCATCGCCATAAACGCGTAAGTCACGCACAGCCATAGTCTCAAAAAACAGTCCAAAAGTCTCTAGGTCGTTAATCAAATCTTTCGGACCTAATCCCAAAGCAGCGGCAGCAATACTCGGATCAACAAAATAGCGTGTATCTGCCGTACGAATTGCCGTCTTGCTCCGAAGGTTCGGATTCCATGCGCGCATATCTTCGACTACGAAAATTTTCCGCAATGCCTTTATATATTGGTCAATAATGTCGTCACTCAACGTATCTTCCTCATTGACCTTAATGTCTTGATATATAGTTGCGATAGATGCCTGAGAGCCTAAATTGCGACTAAGACTACGCATCAGTCGCTTCACACGTTCGGGGTCGCGACGAACTCCGTCGGCACGAGATATATCAGAATTTGCACCATCTCCTACACCAACAACACCCGAATAGTACGCCTTAGCTTGGTTTAGTGCGGCTCTCTCTGTCTTAACCGTCAACGCAAACGGCCATCCTCCACGGCAGACCAAGTATGCTAACTTCTCAATGTCGATTTTCGATTCTGACAACAACTGTTCCGGTTGATCAAAGAGCGAGGCTAAACTCAACTCGCCCGTTGAGTCTTCTGATTCCCACAATGTCATCGGTCGCATCAGCAATGGATAGATCCTTCCTGTGCCGGAATGCACTATCTGGTCTCTATTAACAGGCACTGCAGAACCGGTAATGATAAACTGACCCGGAGCACGTCGATGATCCACCTCACCGCGTATGGCATCCCATAAAGTTGGTACAACTTGCCACTCGTCAATCAACCGAGGTGTTTCTCCCGTCAGCAAATACGATGGTGAGTTCTTTGCCAATTGCACATTACGCGCTCCCTCTTTTGAGTCGGCCATATACACAATACTATTGGCAACTTGCTCCGAAGTGGTGGTTTTACCACACCATTTAGAGCCTTCTACCAACACGCAACCAGTGGACTCTATCCACTCTTTCAACAGCTCATCTGCGATACGTTTTTTGTATGCCATTTTTGAATGTTTTAAAATCGAGTGCAAAGATACTGCTTCTTCTTGATATATGCAAGAGTAAGAGCGATTTTTTTTATTTTTAATCGGTAATTTGGCGCAAATTCATTCGGTAATTTGGCGCAATTATGTTCGGCAATTTGGCGATGATTTGTTCCGCAGTTTAGCATAATTCTGTTTGGAAAGATGGCGGATTTTTGTCGCAAAAGTAAGCTTTAAATGCTTGTTTATACAACAAAAATGAGAAAAAAAACAGCGGTGATACCGAAAGGTATTTCCGCTGTTTTCGGGTGGAGTGTGGGGCTCGAACCCACGACAGACACCACCTAATATCCGTTTTCGTAACTTACTATGTTTCAACAGTTTAACAAATCGGTTTAATATCATTTTTACCCCTATTTGGGACAATTTGGGGACACTTTTTTACACAAAATGATGCAACTTTTTTTCCAATAGATAAGTCTCTATATATCAGTTAATTACAGTACCTTATCGCGCAACTTTTTGCGCACATTTTTGCCAACGATTTGACGTGATTAGGATGATTTTTTAGGGTTTTAAGCACCCAATTGGCACTACACAAACACCATCCGGGCGACGATAGGCATATTGTCCAATACCCGTGACAACCATCATAAATGACGGTGCTTTCATCTTAGTAGTATCAATCTTTGATGCCAAGTCCTTTAAGGTTTTTGCACCT
>JAFSTO010000017.1 GCA_017450435.1 Paludibacteraceae bacterium | reverse complement strand
GTCCGAAAAAATGTGTACTTTTGCCCATGGTTACGTTTGATTTTGTTTGGCGACTACAAAGGTAACCATAAGGGCTGACACCGAATCTGGTATCAGCCCTAATTTTATTCTAATGACGAAAGTTTAGCGGACAGTAATAATAAAAATAAAAATGTCACCTATCTGCCGTGCTCTTTACTTCCTCTATTTACGGCATCCCGAAGGGATAAGATTCAAGGAGTTGGCCAACCACACCGACGAGCTGTATGAGCTGTACGCCTTCGTCTCCCGACGTGAGGATGCCGACGCCATGCGGCACAGCATAGCCTCGCTCACCGAAAGCACCAACAACTCCGTTAACGAGAAATGCAGCCGCATCCGCTTCGCCTTCCTCAACGCATGGCCCGGCGAGCTGCTTGGCGGCCTCTGCATAAAAGGCAAGGCAGGACAACCCCGAAACGTGGAGATAGACCGTCATCTCATAGAAGACCGCTCGGGAATGATACTGCCACACAAACAAGACTGACCGCCATGTTCTACCTCCGACACAGACGACACCGCAAAAACATTCGCAAGGAACTGATAGAAGTGATACAGGATGCTCGCTATCGCTTCAACGGCGACACGCGCCACGACAGTCATGTAGTCCACCAAGCCATTTACAATTACTGGTTGGATAAGAAAGTAGCCTACTCGTCCTTCCTATTCAAGCCTAACGCAGAGACCGAGTTCCGCCACTTTGTCAATCTACTACGCCTCCTCTTCAAGGAATGTGACCGAGCCGTGCGCCTCTATTGTGTCAATACCGACGGCAGCGACGACGGACTCTTCGGGCAAAGAAAAGAGAAGCGGACACAGGACGAAGAGTGCGAATAAGACAACAACGGCTATATAAATAAACTGGTTGCAAAAAGTCAACAGTACGCAGTAAACACCAACATACCAACACATTATACAAGTTGCTCTGTCGGGAGAGCAAAAATAAGGATATTTTGCTCTCCCGACAGAGCAATAAAAACAACATATTGTCGTTTAACATCTTAAAGAACAAAAAAAAATATGGAAAACCTAATCTCACACTTCAACTATAGGATGGAGAACGTCTCAATGTCCATTGTTCGAGACAGCATAAACGACATAGCGTGGGACGAAAGGCTATCCGCCATAGTAGGACCTCGCGGCGTAGGCAAGACGACAATCATCCTTCAATACATAAAAAGCAACTACGAAAGACTAACACCCAAAGTCCTATATGCAACGCTGGAGGACCTCTATTTCTCCACACATACACTAATGGACTTAGCAGAAACATTTGTCATGCGCGGTGGCGAGCATCTCTTTCTCGACGAAATACATCGCTATCCTACATGGAGCAAAGAGATAAAACTCATATACGACACTTTCCCAAAACTGAAGATAACGATAAGCGGTTCGTCGCTTCTACAAATCCTCAATGCCGAAGCCGATTTGTCACGCCGATGCATAACTCACACAATGCAAGGCCTTTCGTTTCGTGAATTTCTGCGGTTCTATAAGAACATTAACATTCCCATTGCCTCACTAACAGACATATTGACAACACCTGCCGACATTTGCGGAAGCGTAAACTCACTGTGCAAACCAATCCCATACTTTCACGAATATCTGCGCTATGGATATTTTCCTTATTATATGGAAGGACACGACCACTACTATGAGAAGGTGAACAACGTTGTGAACTATGTAATCAGCAGTGAGATGCCACTGGTATGCAAGATAGAAAACGTCAATGTACGCAAAGTGCAGATGTTGCTGAGCGTTATTTCCGGACTGGTGCCTTACGAGATAGACATCAGCAAGTTGGCACTAATGATGCAAGCCTCACGCAATACTGTAATCAACTATCTCAACTATCTGAACCAAGCAAAGATAATCAACTTGCTCTACTCCGACATCTCATCACTCAAGAAAGTACAAAAGCCCGACAAGATGTACTTGGAGAATGCCAATATGCTATACGCCCTCACTCTCAATCAGACGCACGTGGGGACAGCACGAGAGACCTTTGCCGTCAACCAATTGGGTTATAAACACCGAATAGAATACGGCAAGGCTAACGGGGATTTCAACGTTGACGGAACATATCGTTTTGAAGTGGGCGGAAGTGGCAAAAGCTTTCAGCAGATTGCCGACATACCCAACTCATACGTCCTTGCCGACGATATGGAGTACCCCACCGGCAACAAGCTGCCGTTATGGCTGATAGGGCTGATGTATTAAGCCCGATTCTTATCATGGAGTACGAAAAACAAAACACATCACCACACAACGAATTGACTCATTGCCGCCAATACGGGATGGTAGCAGAAGAAACGATGTATTCGGCCGTCATCTCATAGAAGACCGCTTAGGGATGATACTGCCACACAAACAAGACTGACCGCCATGTTCTACCTCCGACACAGACGACACCTCAAAAAACATTCGCAAGGAACTGATAGAAGTGATACAGGATGCTCGCTATCGCTTCAACGGCGACACGCGCCACGACAGTCATGTAGTCCACCAAGCCATCTACAATTACTGGTTGGATAAGAATGTAGCCTACTCGTCCTTCATATTTATAATCAGCGGATTAAAATGTCACCATATTTGGATTAAAACGTCTCCAAATCTGGTGTTATAAACAATGGACTAATATGGCGGAATTGCTCTTAGTTTCCAATGAAGGTCTAATTGAAACTGGGATATTTGGGAATGTCCGTATTTATAAAGGTTGTTTTGGTTTGTAAAGATTGTTTTGGTTTGTAAAG
>JAFSTO010000003.1 GCA_017450435.1 Paludibacteraceae bacterium | reverse complement strand
TGGACCCTGAGGTCCCTGAGCCATTGCTCCTGCCGCCACTACCGCAACGGCGAAAAGAAAGAATAATCGTTTCATATTATTTGTATTATAGTCTTACTCCTCTATCACGTAAGCATCCACGATCTCGGCATAAAAAGCAGTGTGGTCTGCTGTTTCCATGGTGTAGAAACGGCGTTTGATGTCTTCGTTCAACTCATGGTCGTTTTGCTGTTGCTGATACAGCACGCGGCACTCCAACGTCAGCGGAAACTCTTTCAGTCCCGGCACGCTGATTATGTTCGGTTCAACGAGTGTCAAGCCCGCTTCGGCAATCTTATCCATGTCTCTACCCGACTTGCTGCCCAGCAGTCCTAAGGCTTTGCGAGGGAAGTCGCCCACCGGTACATTGATAGTGAACTCGCCGTTGCTTTGCAACATCTCATGCGTGAAACGGCAGGTGCGGACAAAGGCAATGAAGATGGGCTTCTCCCACTCAATGCCGATTGTTCCCCACCCGATAGCCATCGAGTTTACTTTTTCTCCTGATTTGGTTGTCAGCAGAATACCCGGGCGCATGGCTCGGATGATTTCTCCCGTACACTCGCGGATATCAATCTTTCGTTTCTTCATATTATCATTCTTTTGATTATTTCTCAACTGCCAAACAGGCTGACCATCTTGGCATAATAAATCTATTACACTTTATTTCGATGACCTCGGCAAAGCTGTAGCGTTCCGCAATCACAAAATCTGCTCCGTATGGTTTTTGGTATCCACTTTCTCGATGACGCGCTCCAATGTGCCGTCGGCACTGAAAATGAAGGTCTTGCGCAGCGTTCCCATCACCGTCTTTCCGTACATCTTCTTCTCGCCGTAAGCGCCGAGAGCCTGTAGCAGTTCTGTCGAAGGGTCGCTCAAAAGAGGGAATTGCAACTCGTACTTGGCAATGAAACGCTGATGTGAAGCAGGCGAGTCCTTGCTCACGCCATACACCTGATAGCCCCGTGCAAGGAACGAGTGGTAGTTGTCGCGCAGGTTGCAAGCCTCAGCCGTACATCCGGGCGTTGAGTCTTTGGGATAAACATAAAGCACTGTCGGCTTGCCTATTAGGTCTTTGTCCGTCACGACCTCACTGTCTTGATTAAGCACGCTGAACCGCGGCATCCTGTCTCCGATCTGTAAACTCATAGTTTTATTGTTTGATATGTTTATTATGTTTAATCAAAAGTACTTATATCATTTATAATACATCCTGATATTCGTCTGTACGTGTCAGCATGGCTTTGGCATAGGAGCAGACGGGCAGAATAGTGCGGTTGTTTTCGCGGGCGAAATCCACCGCTGCCATCACCAACTGACGGGCAATACCTTGCCCCTCGTAGCCGTCAAACACCTGCGTATGGTTAATCACCATCTGCTCTGTGGCAAACCTCTTGCTTGCACCATTGGCTTCAATCGCATTGATGTCAGCACAACAGGTCTTACGCTCACTGTTACCTGTACTTACAACACCGCTCCGCAAGTAAGTCATCTCACCTACTTGTATATCGTTTTGCCATGCGGTGAATATCCCGCTTTCGCCGTTTTCCGTATGTCGTATTTCTGTTGTCATATTATTATTTGAAATTTACGATAACTAAGTAATAAATTTAATACGATTTTATGCGATAAGTACTCATTTATGAGTAGTCTTCTCTTTCTTGTGTGTCTCATAAAGAGATAGCATATTTTCAGGCATATACTGCTTGTAGTACCTCAGTGCTATCGTATTGTTGCATCCGGTTCCGTTGGCTTTATAATTAGTGCATCCTAAGAATGGTTGCTTATTGGGGTCTGTTGACGTTTTAACTATCAGGTAGCCGTCTTTACAGCATCCGCACTTTAATATGGTCATTATTCCGCCTCGCCTGTCATTGGTCATAAATCCGCACACCTCAGGCTCGTTCATACAAAGCCATAGTCGAGTGCGATACACTTTGTTATACTTATACTGCATAGGATAACCACAGATGGGACAGTATTTGGTATTACTGAAATCTACATTTGTACTCTCGTCAAGCTGCCCATGCACCACCACATTTGGATAATCGTGCACCAACTCACGAACAAAAGGTGATGGTCGTTGTTGCGGTGTAACAATATATACCCTGTTCTTTGTCCTTGTCAGTGCGACATAGAACAGTCTGCGTTCTTCTGCAAATTCGATTGCATCATCTTCATGGACTACAAATTTCAGCACAGGATCGTCCTCTATTCTGGAGGGGAATCCGAATTTGGCATCCATTGCATTTATGATAATAACATTGTCATAGCCAAGACCTTTAGACTTGTGGATGGTCATATACTCATAGTCAAAATCACTAAAGGTTTTCGATACGACAGAACCCATTTTCTCATTATATATGAAGTCGGCAGACTTGCTCAAGTTTCTTGCATCAAACCCGTATCGTCCAAGAATCAAAATGGATGATTTAGGGTTTTCATTGAAGATTTGCTTCATTATTCGTTCTACCGTTTCGCCGACTAAATAGAATTTTCCTCCTTTCCCTTCATATTGTTTCCTATCAACATTCTCCGTATAGGTCTCAATAATGACCGGATCTTTGATGTGTTTAGGTGAAATCAAGTCCTTTGTTATTTGAGCGGTATTTCGCTGGACAAAGTTTCCTGCTATATCAATTATCTCCTGCGCATTACGATAAGTATTAACTATTTTCAGCAAGGTACCATAACCGAAAGTCTCCTTAAAATTGGTGAACAGAGACACATCCGAACCCGAAAATGCATATATCGATTGCCAATCATCTCCCACTGCAACAATCTTTGCATCACACAGTTTGCTCAGTTCTTTGGTTAGGTTGAACCGCTGACGTGAGATGTCTTGATACTCATCTACGATGATATATTTGAATTCTAATTTATCACCACGCAGTTGTTCGTCGCGAATAATTCTCGCTGACTCATTGATCATATCCTCAAAGTCAATTGCATTCTCTTCTTTAAGACGTTTTACATACTCAAGGTAACATTGTTCACAGATAGTCAGGAAGAGTTTGCTACGCTCGTTGATAGTGCTATTTCTAAACCGTTGAAAGTCATCCAATACCCTGCCATCAGTCTTGAAATTCTGAATAAAAGTGCTTATAAGATACGTCAGGCGTGAGATATACTTATTCTCTTCGGTACTTACAATTCGTTGAAAAACCTCCTGTGAAGATAGAGGCTGTAAAACAAATCCATGTGCAACTAATTGTTGTTCAAGATGTGACAGAAAAGGCTCGCCATCATTATATTGCGAAAAGGTATATATCAACTCTGTTTTATGTTGCCTGTGTAGAGCGACTTTGTCGTTAACAGCCTTTTTGTATTTCTCTAACTGTTCTTTGCTATACCGCGAGTTATTCCCGCTTTCGGTAATCCCGAAATGCTCAATGTATGCCACCTTATCGCCTTGAGTAATAGTGAAATCAGGTGTATATACTTTCATTGAGCCTTGAATATTATATGGATACGGTTTCTCATATTCATATTCTATTCTGTTCATGAATAGAAAGTTGGCTATTTTCACTTCTTCTGCCGAGCGTAGTTTTTCGTAATTGATAGTGCGATGGTTAGTTTCACGTTCTGACACCACATCTGTGGAATATTCTTGAATATTTCCTTTTAGAGTTGAAAAATCGGCCTTAGTCAGATAATTGAAGAAGGTACGCAGATCATCGCCTTCGTATGGAGAGTCAAAGTAACTGCCAAAGAAAAGAATCAGTTTGTCAACCAATTCAGGATATTGCAGGATAGAACTTTTCAGATAGTTATTGACAACCTCATACCGAAACCCTTCGGTCTTTATTGCTGTCAAATCATTATCTTGTCGTTTGAGGATAGCATAACCTGTTTTGTGAAAAGTAGTAATCGGACAAGGTATGTTCAGCTGCTTGTTTATCTTCTCCCGTAGTTCGCCAACGGCCTTGTTCGTAAACGAAATGACTAAAATCTCATCGGGTTTAATATCCTGTTTCTCTACCAGATATTTCACTTTTGCGGCAACCGTTGTGGTCTTTCCCGCTCCGGCACCGGCAACGACTAACATATAGTCATCATCCGAGAGTACAACTTTCCGCTGTTCTTCATCAAGTCTGATTTTCGGATCTACAGCGTGCAAGATTGAATCAAGATACGACCTCTCTTTTTTCAGATGGATGTTCACGTACTCCTCATTATGCTTTGCCATAAGTTGCGACTCACCGGCCAAATCTTGATAATGTTCAGTAAATATGTTGACTAAATCAAGTGGTATTCGGTTGTTTTCGCAGAAATAATGCAATGTGTTTGTCCGTCGAAGTTCTTCGATGGTACGATAAATACTTTGGTGTTTGTCGCAAAGATATTGATACTCTTTTCTGGACTTGAAGTCGTCCTCATGCAGAAAGAAATCCAAATCCTTCTCAAAAGCCAATATAGCCCGATGTTCCTCACAAGTCGGTTGCAACTCCTGAGATTTCCGAAACAAAGATAATATCTTATCAAATAATGCCATTACTAATCCTCTAATCCTAACTTTCTTAATCTACTTATTATGCCGCCTTTATTACGTTTAAGAACCTCAACTAAAGTTATGACTTATTTAAGTACTCGCAAATAGACATGACAAACCGTTCGCCGTATGACTCAATCTTTTTCTTGCCTACACCATTAACCTGCTCAAATGCCGACAATGTTGTGGGTTTGTAAGTGGCTAATTCGTGTAATGTTTTATCAGAGAAAACTATATATGCCGGTACATTATCTTCTTTAGCAATAAGTAGGCGTAATTGACGCAATCGTTCAAACAGTTTTTTATCCTCTTGCTGTTCGTTGCTATTTGCTACTTTTGCCTCTTTAGTCTTATTCTTGACCGGTTTCCCAAACACCGATTGTGTCTGCATCGGCGTTGCCACGAATTTGCTTTTAGTCGTTAGATAAGCATCGGTGGTCGGTTCTTTGGCTACCGCCTGCATCAATGCGGCTTTCTGCGCAAGCATGAGGTACAGGTCGTTTATTATCGTATCAAAGTCAGAAGCATCGGCTTTGTTCTTGCACCTGCACGGATGTCCGCTAACTTTAACTGCTAACAATAAAAACTTCGGCACAAAATACCCTGCCGCCGCCGATAATCGCTGCAGAAGGTAGCCACTTGGAGCGCGGCCGTCCCCGTCCGCATCACAAGAAGCATAAATATCATTTCTATCTGAATAAATGATTTTCGTCAGCTGCTTCTGAAACTTATCGCTCACATCCGCCATTTCAAGTATCTGCCGTTTCAATTCATCAAGGAAAGGCTGCGTCTCTTCATTGAACGACACACATTTAGCCACATGTCTCTGCAACTGCTCTACCATAGTTAGCAAGTTATTTACATCATATATACCGGAGAAGAGTTGCAACTGATATTCTTTTGTTGCCGAACCAAGAATTGCCGCTGACTGCTCTATGGTAGGTTGCGAACTCACATAATTGAGTACCTGCCTGTCGTTGCCAAGACTGACCTGTTGCAGTGGAGACGAAAGAATAATTCCCTCTAATGTGCGGCATCGCGACAACGCCACATACACCTGACCGGCAGCAAAGGCTCGTGCTGCGTCTATAATCACTTTGTCAAATGTCAGTCCCTGACTCTTGTGTATCGTTATCGCCCACGCCAAGCGTAGCGGATATTGCTTGAATGTGCCGAGCAGTTCCTCCTCTATCTTGCCCGACTGTGCATTTTCTTTGTAG
>JAFSTO010000016.1 GCA_017450435.1 Paludibacteraceae bacterium | reverse complement strand
TATGCTAAACAACAAGTAGGACTATTTGCTCGTATTATCAGCAAAATCAGCGCAATGACTGTCCTACAATATATTAACTTTATCAATAACAAACCGATTGGAAGAATCAAATATGCGCTGGTTTAATTCCGCCAACGGGTTGATTTATTTTATTACAACTATCATTTTTCGTACCTTTGCGCGCTTAAATGTGTTTCTTACAAGAATGAAGCACATTTGATGTGTTTTATGGTTATTTTGTTCTAATAATGAGAATCGATATAAATTCAGTTCGCAACATCCTCTATAGCGGACAAAAATTTCGCATAGAGGATGATGCTCAGAAAATCATTGCGGCGAGTTATGCTTTTCTTGAGCGTTTTGCAAGCGATAAGATTATCTATGGCATCAATACGGGTTTCGGTCCGATGGCTCAATGGCGCGTTGAAGACGAGCACCTGCGTGAGTTGCAATACAACATCATCCGCTCTCACGCTACAGGTATGGGTGAGCCATTAGACGATTGTTTCATACTTGCCGGTATGATTGCACGCGTGGGTTCTTTCTTGCAAGGTAAAAGCGGCGTTCATCCTCAGTTGGTGTCTCTGCTCACTGAGTTCATCAACCGAGGTATATGCCCTTATATCCCCAAACACGGCAGTGTGGGTGCGTCCGGCGATTTAGTGCAGTTGGCACATATAGCGCTCTGTCTGATTGGCGAAGGGAAAGTGCATTACAAAGGCGCATGGCGGAACACGAAAGAGGTGATGGACGAATGTGGACTGAGACCTATGCACATTCATATCCGCGAGGGACTGAGTTGCACCAACGGTACGAGCGTTATGACCGGTATCAGTGCCGTCAACCTGTTGCACGCAGAGAACCTGCTTCATTGGGCGACGTTAGCCGCCGTATGGATGAACGAGATAGTCGGCAGTTACGATGACCTGATGGCGGCTCCGCTCAACAAGAGCAGACGACACCCCGGACAGATTTTTATTGCCGAACAGATGCGGACAATGAGCAAAGGTTCAAAGCGACTGATGAAACGAGAGAACACTCTCTATGTGGCTGGGGACGAAGCACAAAATGCCAAAGTATTCAAGAACAAAGTGCAAGCGTATTATTCACTTCGTTGCGCGCCGCAGATCTTAGGTCCGATATACGATACTTTGGCTTATAGCCGTAGCGTGATAGAGGACGAACTGAATGCTGCGAGCGACAATCCGATAGTGGACCCTGAGACAGAGAACGTCTATCACGGCGGCAATTTCCACGGCGATTATATCTCGCTGGAAGCAGACAAGATGAAGATAGCCATGGTTCGTCTTGCCATGGTGAGTGAGCGGCAACTCAATTATCTATGCCACGACCGTATCAACGGTATTCTGCCGCCATTTCTCAACACAGGTACATTAGGTCTGAACTACGGTATTCAGGCATGCCAGTTTACAGCAACGAGCACGACAGCCGAATGCCAGACACTGGCTATGCCTAACTATGTACATTCTATCCCCAACAACAACGACAATCAGGATATAGTGTCGATGGGCACTAACAGCGCTGAATTGTGTGCGCAAGTGATTGATAACTGCTACCAAGTGCTGTCCATACTCTATTTGGCGATGGCGCAAGCAGTGGATTGCCTCAGTATAGCCGACCGTTTGGCAACGGCGACAAAAGAGCAATACGATGCCATCCGCTTTCTCACGCCAACCATCACAGAGGACACACCGTTTTATGAAGACCTCGCGAAGATTGAGAATTATCTTCGTAGCAATATATAACAGAATATGCATTTGTTTGAACGATTAAAGTCAGCATTCAGCAAAGAACAGTATAATGCTCGTCAAGCGCAAGAGATGGCGCATCTCTACTCGTGGGGACCGGTTATTTTCCAAGTCTCTCGCCTGATGGTTAAATACGGGATACTGGAAATGCTAAACGAGCATACCGACGGACTGACCCAAGATGAGATTGCTAAGAAGACGGGGTTGAGTACCTATGCCGTCAAGTGTCTAATGGAAGCATCGCTGACGACACATATAGTGCTTATCGACCCTCAAACAGACAGATACCGCTTAGCCAAGATAGGTTGGTTTTTGCTGAGTGACGAGATGATTAGTTCAGACATCAATTTCAACCATGATGTGAACTACAACGGTTGGTATATGTTAGACGATGCGCTGGTTGAAGGTTATCCGACAGGACTGAAACTGTTTGGCGACTGGTCCACCATTTATGAAGGTTTGAGCAGTTTGCCTAAGGCGGTTCAGAAGAGTTGGTTTGGTTTTGATCACTACTATTCCGACCATTCGTTTGACGAGGCTTTGTCGATAATCGGTGCCAATAATACGCATACATTGTTGGATGTAGGCGGTAATACGGGTCGGTTTGCTATGCGTTGTGTATCAGTGAATCCGACGATAGAAGTTACTGTTTGCGACCTGCCTCAACAGATAGCGATGATGCGTGAGGCAACGAAAGATAAGGCAGGCTCGAACAGAATTAGCGGCATTGGTATGAACCTGTTGGACGAGCAACAATCATTTCCCGCCGACCAACGGTATGATGTTATATGGATGTCGCAGTTCCTCGATTGTTTCAGCGAACGAGAGATAGTGTCCATACTGCGTCGCGCTGCCGCCATTATGGACGAAAAGAACCGTATCTACATTATGGAAACACTTTGGGACAGACAAGACTATGTGCCGGCAGCCATGAGTTTGACGATGACGAGTTTGTATTTCACGGCATTGGCTAATGGTAACAGCAAAATGTATAATACGGATGATATGAGTCGCCTTATTCACGAGGCAGGTCTCGCAATTGAAACCATTCATGACCGCATCGGAAATGGAGGACACTCGATTTTAATTTGCAAAAAACGATAATATGATATGACAGAACAAGCAATTATAGAAAAGGTTAATGCACTCTTGGCGGATGAATTTGAGATTGAAGCCGCCGCACTCACACCCGAAGCCACATTAAAGGACGATTTAGAATTTGACTCACTTGATTTTGTGGATATTGTGGTTCTTATAGATAGCGAATTCGGTTTCAAACCTCAAGAGGGTGAACTCAAGAGAGTGACCACTCTGCAAGACCTCTACAACTATATATCGGCTCACGTGGGATAGTATGACGGATGAATGGACAGGTCAGACAGGCGGCACTCATTGGATGCAAAGAGCATTAGTGGTAATCATCCGCAATGTGAACATACTAATCATTTACGGGTTAATGCATTTGTGGTTGGTGTGGTACGTGATGGTACGCCCTATTCCACGAAACGGCATCTATCGTTTTCACCGTCTTAGAGGTCGCAACCGTTGTCAGGCGGCAATAGATGTGTACCGTTCGTTCTACGAATTTGGCAAAGCCATCTTGGATCGCTTCGCGGTGTATGCCGGTATCGAATATCAAGTGGAAGTGGAGAATAGCGGATTATACTATGACCGTGTGAAGAGCCGGAACGGTTTTATTATGCTTTTCTCTCATTTGGGTAATACCGAGATGGCTGGTTATTTTCTTTCCACGCCTGACAAGAGGATGCACATTTTGGCTTATGGAGGCGAATCGCCTGTTGTCACGGCTAATAGAGCCAAAGTGCTGCAACGCAACAATATAGATATGATTATGATGCAACGCAATGATATGAGTCATATCTATCGTATTAACGAAGTGTTGCAGCAAGGCGATGTGTTGGCGATGGGAGCGGATAGACGGATGGATGACAGAGGGATTACTTGCCTGTTTATGGAAAAGGAAGCCATTTTGCCGAAGGGAGCCTTTGAGTTATGTTCAGTAATGAAACAGCCTGTCCTGCTGGTTTTTGTAACAAAACAGGGAGCACATAGTTACAATGTACATTGTCATCAGTTGGAAGTCAATAACCGCTTGTCAAAAAAAGATCAAGTGCAAGACCTTGCCAATCAGTATGCAAAGCAATTGGAGCAGATGGCTATTCGTTACCCGTATCAATGGTTTAATATGTACGATTTTTGGGCAAAGTAGAGGTATTCATAACATTCAAACCATCCAATGATTTATTGTGTAGGACATAGTATTATCTCTCCGTTAGGGGAAGGCACTGAGGCTAATATAGAAGCGGTTAAGGCAGGTCGTAGCGGTCTGAAACATTACACTGAACGCTTTGCCGATGTTGAGCCGTTTTGCGCTTCTCTTTTTGATACTCCGCAGGAGTTTGTGCCGCTTTGCATCAAGAGTGTGAAGATGGCTATGGACAATAGCAGCATAAATAATGACCAAACGGTTTTTATTCTCTCCACCGCCAAAGGTGACCATTTGGACTTATATACACCGGCACAACAGATAGCGGCTTCTTTCGGCAACCGTAATCAGCCTATTGTGGTTAGCAATGCCTGCACATCCGGTGTCTCAGCGCAGATAACGGCTATGCGCTTATTGCAGAGCGGGATGTATCAACATGCCGTAGTGGTGGGATGCGATTTGCAAAGCAGGTTCATCGTCAGCGGTTTTCAAGCGTTCAAGGCTCTCTCCAACGAACCATGTACACCGTTTGACCCCAACCGTAAAGGACTCAATTTAGGAGAAGCCGCAGCAACCATCATCTATAGCCGACAGCAAAATGGTCAACAACCATATTGGACACTCAAAGCAGGCAGCATTCATAATGATGCCAATCATATCTCTGCTCCCAGTCGCACAGGTGAAGGTGCTTACCTTTGTCTGAAAGACGTACTGAACGGTGTGCAACCGGAAGAAATAGCACTTATCGGCGTACATGGAACGGGGACACTCTATAACGACGATATGGAACGCATTGCCCTCCAACGAGCAGGATTAGCCGACATACCGATGAGCATACTCAAACCCTATTTCGGTCATACTATGGGTGCAGCCGGCGTTTTGGAAACGATTATTTGTGCCGAAATGGCTTTCCGCTCTACTCTATCAAACGGCAAAACCCGGATTATAAAGATACTTTCAGGTTTTGGCGGCGTGAATGCAGCAATACGAATTGAAAGATAAAGAGATGTACAAAGTACAAAAGGAAATAGAAATAACGCCGACATCGGTTATCCTGAATGGGCAACCTATAGCAACGACAGAAACAGGCGACAAGATGCTTGTGGAACTCTATCGTCGCTATGCAGGTGATTATCCGAAGTTCTTCAAGATGGACACCCTTTGTCGGCTCGGTTTCATCGCCGCCGAAATAGTGTTAAGAGAGCCGGACTGCCAACAGCCTACTGCTGTCATCATGGCGAACAGAAGTGCCAGCATCAAGAACGACACTGATTATCTGGCTACTATCTCTGAAGGCAACTACTACCCCAGCCCGGCACTGTTCGTCTATACGCTGCCCAATATCGTTACAGGAGAGATTGCCATACGCCACCATTTGCAAGGCGAGACTTCTTTTTATATTTTGGAAAGCCCCAAGCAATTAGAGCAATTGGTCAATTGTCAATTATCCATTGTCAATTATCCATTACCAACTGTCCTCGCCGGCTGGTGTGAGTGTAGCAAACCCGATGAATTTTACGTTAAAATGCGAATTATATATGGAACAACTGATTGAACAACTGAAACAACAGATTATTGAAGCACTTAACTTTGAGGATATGACCCCTGCTGATATCGCAACCGATGCTCCGCTCTTCGGTGAAGGGTTAGGTTTGGATTCGATTGATGCCCTTGAGTTACTTATGCTTATGGATCGCGAATACGGTATCAAGATAGCCGACCCAAAAGCAGGGAAAGACATCTTCCGCTCAGTTCGCACTATGGCTGAATACATCCAAGAACACCGCACTAAATAGTTCTTTTAATGAAGATTGCTATCACCGGCATAGGAATAGTCAGTGCTATCGGCTGCAACTGCACTCAGACACTGCAATCGCTTCTTGAACAACGTTCAGGTATTGCTCCGATGCGCTATTTGAACAGTGTGCATAGCGACTACCTCGTCGGAGAAGTGAATTTGAGCAATGAAGAACTGCGGCAACGGTTAGGTTTGAACAACGCCCCCCTTCCACGCACTTCGCTGCTCGGCATAATGGCGGCAAGAGAAGCGGTGGCGATGTGCCAAGCAACATGCGACGCATTTATTTCCGGCACAACGGTTGGAGGTATGGACTTGACCGAACAGCATTGGCACGATTATCAATCCGGCAAAGCAACAGAAAATATCCGTTTTCACGAAGCCGGCGAATCAACACGAGCCATCGCCGAACACTTATCAATGACCATTCCTCAATCATCCGTTATAACCCCTTCCACCGCTTGCTCGTCGGCACTTAATGCCATTTTCTTAGGCTGCGACATGCTGCGTACAGGACAAGCCAAACGCGCGATAGTAGGCGGAGCCGAAAGTCTGAGTCTGTTCCATTTCAACGGATTCCGAACGCTGATGATATTGGATAAGCAACCTTGCCGACCGTTTGATGTCAACCGCAACGGTTTGAATCTGGGCGAAGGTGCCGGCTATTTAGTGATTGAGAATGAAGCAGATGCCATAGCACGCGGTGCTAAGATTTTAGGCTATGTCGGCGGTTATGCCAACACCTGCGATGCTTATCATCAGACGGCTTCGTCTCCCGAAGGCAAAGGTGCTTATTTAGCAATGAAGAGCGCATTGGAGATGTCGGGATTACAACCATCGGATATCGACTATATCAATGCTCACGGGACAGCCACTGCTAATAACGATGCTTCCGAATCAGCGTCTTTTGAGCATCTGTTTGGCACACAACAGTTGCCTGCCATCAGTAGCACCAAAGCCTTCACCGGACATACCACATCGGCAAGCGGCGGCATAGAAGCAGTCATTTGTGTATTAGCCATGAATAATGGTTTTATTCCCGCCAATTTGCGTTGGGAACAGACAGCGGAAGGGCTCATCATACCTGTAACACAAACGCTTCATCAGCCTGTTCACCATGTGCTATGCAATGCCTTTGGTTTTGGCGGAAACGAGTCGTCATTAGTACTCGCCGATCACGGTATCGAACTAAGTGAAGCCGCTTTGGTAGAACCGATATCAGTGCAAACCATTGATGAGCAAATGGTAACTAAGACACTGGTGACAGCCTCTGAGGCTCGCCGTATGACACCTCAGATGCGACAGTTGGTCAGCGTGGCGCGTCAAGCGTTACACAATGCAGGCATTGACAAGCCGGATGCCATCGTTTGTGCCACTCAATGGGGCTGTATGTTGCAATCAATGCGTTTCTTGCAGGATATGATTGTCTCCGGCGAACAAGAACTCAAGCCCACTCCTTTTATTCAATCAACGCACAACGCCGTGGCTTCACTTATCGCCATTCTGACAGGTAACCATGGCTACAACAACACCTATTCACAGGGACAGCAATCGTTGGCGTGTGCCTTGACGGATATAAGAAGTCAGATGTCACTCGGTAGGATTAGTTCTGCATTGGTGCTGGAGTTTGACGAACAAGTAGCAGTATGGGACGAGGTGTTAGCACATATCGGCGAGCAGACTCATAACATTGCCCGTGCCCGTGTGTATATAAAAAAGTAGAAATATGAAATTGCTTATTCTGGCAGTTCTGCAAAGTATCTTCCTCTGCGGAGGACAGATAATGATGAAGATGGCACTCAACGGCTTAGACAAAGCCTCTTGGTCATGGTCGTTCTTTGTCAGTCAACTGACCAACTGGTGGTGGCTTGCTTGCGGTGTGTCGTTCACAGCGGCAGGTTTGCTATGGATGTATATACTCAAACACTGGTCCTTCTCACAGGCTTATCCGCTCAGCAGTTTGGCATACGTCTTCGGTATGATTGCTGCCTTAGTCATCTTCCACGAACATATAGCGTGGACTCAATGGGTAGGCATATTGTTTATTATGGCAGGGTGTTATTTAGTGGTACATTAAGAACAGAACATTATGTTAGCATTTATAATAGCGGCTATTGTCAGTCTCCAAGCCGATTTTGTGCAGACCAAGCACTCTGCTATGTTCAGCGAGCCGCAAGTGTCAACCGGAAAAATGATTTATCGTGCGCCGAGTTATCTGCTTTGGGCATACGAACAACCCGGTAACATTGTTTGGGAAATAGACGGCGAACAATCGAACGTCAATCCGCATGTGCAACGACTGTTGCGCATGATTATGGCATCCATTGCGTCAGAAGGAAAAACAGATACAACATTAGACAGAGAAAGCAAAAAACTGTTTCAATCGGTTACCGTCCGCATGGACGAACATACAAATATCGCCCAACAAGTGGAACTCATAGAGAAAAAAGGAGACACCACTATCATCGAATTTAATAACGTTATTGCTAAATAGTTTACTTGATGCTTCATACTCCGTTACATATATGCGCTTTGATTCCTACGTTTAACAACGCCGGAACAATAGTGGATGTCATTCGTCGTGTGCATAAACATATTAGCGACATCATCGTAGTGGACGACGGATGTACGGATAACACAAAGGAATTGTTATCTGCTATAGATGTGCCCATCACTGTTGTTTCACACACGCGCAATCAAGGCAAAGGAAAAGCTCTCGCTTCGGGTCTTCGGAAAGCCTTGGAAATGGGTTTTGATTATGCACTGACCATCGATGCTGACGGGCAACACTATCCCGAAGACATACCGTTGCTCACACGAGCATTGGAAATTCATCCGAACGCGCTCATAGTTGGAAGTCGCCAGTTCACTAACAAGAACATGGACGGCAAAAGCAGGTTTGCCAATCGTTTCTCTAATTTCTGGTTTCGGCTTCAAACGACTATTAACCTGCAAGATACACAGACAGGAATGAGGACCTATCCTTTGCATCGGTTGTACGGTCTGAATATCCTCACCGGTCGGTATGAAGCCGAACTGGAACTGTTGGTGTTTGCGGCTTGGCATAATGTGCCGCTTATTCCTGTTCCCATACGCGTCTATTATCCCCCGAAAGAGCAACGTGTCAGCCATTTCCGACCGGCGTACGATTTCACAAGGATATCAATCCTGAATACCTTCCTTTGCATCGGCGCTTTTCTTTTCGGCTATATCAATATGTATTGGCGGACGGTGGTTTGTTTCGGCTATTTCGGATTGGTGATGCTCTTCTTCGTCAATCCTTATACACTGATCTACTTCGCCTTACACGGTCGCAATGCCCGTTCGCGTGCTTCTTACCATCGCTTTGTACAACGTCTGTCAGCACATTTTGTAAGGAACATATTAGGTTTGCGCCTGACAGTCAATGGTCAATTGACCGACAAACAATCCGTCATGATTGCTAATCATCAGTCGTTTATCGATGTAGTGCTATGTCTATCCCTATCACCGAATATTTCGTTTGTGGTCAAAGACTATATATGGAATAATCCGCTTTTCGGCATTGTGGCAAGGTTTTTAGACTGTTTCCCAAACAGTTTAGATGACGACAGGCGCGAATCCATTGTCAAACGGATTATCGACGAAGGTTATTCCCTTTTTGTATTTCCGGAAGGCACTCGTTTGGTCAATGGCGAAATAGGACGTTTCCACCGGGGAGCGTTCTACTATGCGGAAAAGTACCGACTGCCTATTCAGCCTCTGCTCATAGAAGGAATGGTCGATTATTTAGGGAAGCAGCACTTTGCCATCCGACCGGCAGATGTCCGACTAACTATTCTTCCTATTATCTCTGCCAATGACACAACTTTCGGCAGTAACTACAAACGCCGGAGCAAGTCTGTTGAACTGTATTATAAGTCGTTAATGCATTGCTATAAGCCCTCTATAGCCATTTTAGGGGCAGGTGTCGGAGGCTTGTTTACCGGTGCTCTTTTGGCGCAAAAAGGATATCAGGTGTCTATATACGAACAGTTGCCGGTATTGGGAGGCGGACTCTACTCTTACGAAAAAAACGGCGAGACATGGGAAACAGGCATGCATATACTCTCAGGTTTACAGGAAGGCGAACCCGTGTATAACTTATTGCATAGTTTAGGAATAACCGTTGATATAGAGACAACAAGCGTGGATAATTCACCTGCCGATTTAATAGGAGAAAAAGAATGGGAACAATGTCAGAAAGGTATATCTCGTTTTGTAGGCGGAAGTCAGACGTTGGCTAATGAACTGGCAGTATATATCACACGTCACGGAGGAAGGATCTTGCTCTCGCAGTGCGTACAAAACATTTGTGCTCAAGGTGACGGATTCTTGATTAACGATAAGTTCTATTCAGATAAAGTGGTCAGTTCGCTTCACCCCAAGCAGTTGTTAAGACTGACGGAAATGCCGCTGTTCAGAAAGGTCACGCGTAAACGGATTATGAATACACCGGAGACGGCAGGTTCGTTTAAGACATATATAAGGCTGCAACCTCAGAGTTTGAAATATGATCCGGTGACACATTATCTGCCGGAACACCGACTACTGGTGATGACACCTTGTTTGGAGCACGGACAGGTGTATGCACGCACCATTGAGACAGTTATGCCGATGACGTATGAAGAGTTAAGTGCTTGGCAAGAGAACAGGAAGTCCCGCTACGCTGAATATGAAGCCTTTAAGAAGCAAAAAGCAGAAGAAGTGCTGACATTGTTGGAGTCTGTTTATCCGGGTATAAGAAGTCAAGTGGCAGATTATTTCAGTTCCACTTCGTTGACATACCGCGACGACTATCTTTCGCCTGAAGGTGCTATGTTCGGTATGAGTGAAGGCTTGGGTTCGGTTCGTACACACGTGAAAGGATTCTATCTGACAGGGCAGAATATTTTTCTGCACGGTCTATGCGGAACAGTCATGACCGCCAAACAAACCGTAGATGCCGTATGCGAAGATTATTGCGAATGACAGTGTTCTTGGTATTGACCATGTATGGTCAATGCTTGTGGGCGAAGACTGAACGGCTGACCGCCTACTTGGCTGATAGTGCTTCTAATACCGGCATAGCGGTGGTGGTTTGTCCGGGCGGCAGTTACTGCTGGCACGATATGAACTACGAAGGCAGACAAGTGGCTGAATGGTTGCAGGCTAACGGCATCAATGCTTTTGTTCTTAAATACCGAGTGGCTAATATAAGCGCATTTGTGTTAGGATACCGCGTTTTCGGTTTGGGCAACAAATATCCGAATATGCTGAGCGATGTGGAACAAGCACTCAGTTATATACACGCTCATGCCGACTCACTGCGGATAGACAAAAACAGAATCGGCGTAATGGGCTTTTCTGCCGGAGGACATCTGGCAATGATGAGTTTTACGCACAACCGAACGACTGTCAAACCGGCTTTCTTATGCCCTATTTATCCGGTAGTGACCATGAGCGACAAACGATATGCGCATGTCCGTTCACGAAGAGGAGCATTAGGCGTTTGGAGGCAATGGAACAAGCAGATGCGCGATTCGCTGTCGATAGAAAAACATATACCTGCCGACTGTCCGCCGGTGTTTTTAGTGAACTGTGTGGATGACCCTGTAGTCAAATACCAAAATAGCGAGTTGCTGGATTCAGCACTCACGGCTAAAAACATCTTGCACCAATACCTGCAATACCAAACAGGCGGTCACGGTTTCGGAGCCTCTGACAGCAAAGGAACGGTGGAAAGTCAACAATGGAAAAAAGAATTTATACAATGGATATTGAATTTGAATCTGTAGCAGACATACGCGCATATCAGGAGGATTTATTGCGCAAACAGATTGCCTATTTAGTGGCTCATTCTCCTTATTATCAACGACTGTTTACCTCGCATAACATCGACCCTTCGTCAATAAGTACGATAGAAGACTTACAGCGGATTCCGTTCACCGAGAAGGCTGATTTACAACAGTTTAACAATGATTTTCTTTGCGTGCCACGGGAAGAGATTATCGATTATATCACCACTTCCGGTACTTTAGGCGACCCGGTGCTCTTCGGTTGCACAGACAAAGATTTGGAACGCTTGGCATACAACGAACATAAGTCGTTTGCGTGTGCGGGCTTAAAGAAAGGCGACATCTTGCAACTAATGACCACTATGGACAAACGCTTTATGGCAGGTTTGGCTTACTGGATGGGTATTCGTCGAATGGGGGCAAGTATCATTCGCGTGGGAAACGGTATTCCTGAACTGCAATGGGACACCATTGAACGACTTCATCCCAACGCCATCATGTGTGTGCCTTCCTTCATACTCAAACTTATTGACTACGCCGAACAACACCATATCGAGTATCGCCGTTCGTCCATTCGTAAGATCATCGGCATAGGTGAGGGTTTGCGCGACCAGACCTTTGCGCTTAACCTATTAGGGCAACGCATTCACGACAAATGGCCCGAAGTGCAACTATACGCCACATACTCATCTACCGAGATGTCCGCAACATTCTCTGAATGTGAACACGGTTGCGGCGGACACGTACATCCCGAACTTATCATTGTGGAGATCATAGGCGAAGATAATCAGCTTGTTCCTGACGGTATGCCGGGCGAAGTGGTGATAACGACCTTAGGCGTGGAAGGGATGCCGCTATTGCGGTTTAGGACAGGTGACATAGCCGCTAAAGTGGTGGAGCCTTGCGCTTGCGGAAGAAACAGTTATAGGCTGACACCGCTCATAGGACGCAAGCATAATATGATCAAACTGAAAGGCACAACCATCTATCCGCCGGCAATAAACGACGTTTTGGACAATACACCGTTCGTGAGCAATTATGTGGTGGTCGTTCGTCCGTCCGACACAGGAACAGACGAAGTCATCGTGCGTATAGGAATGCGTGATAACACTATTTCTCAGGCTGAGGCTATCAAGACTTTGAAAGACCATTTCCGTTCGCGCTTGCGTGTGGCACCTGTGGTGGAAGTGCTACCCGAAGATGTGATACAACAAATCATTATGCCGCCTAAAAGTCGCAAACCAATAAAGTTTATAGATGAACGATGCTGCAATGGCTGCTGAACATATATGATCGGTTTAGCACCCGCCGTCTATGGTTGTGGGGCTGTTTTACCACCCTTCTCATCCCGCTTCTTGTACTCGCACTTACATTGCGATACAATGAGGATATAATGGATTTTCTGCCTCTTGAGCAAGCAGATAGAGAAGCACTGCAAGTCGTCCAATCACAACAGTCAGCGTCACGTATCATCCTTATCATTGAAGGAGACAGCCTGCGCGAACAAGCAGCAGAGGTCTGCACACAGTATATCCCTGATTTACAGACGGATTCAGACCCGACAGAACAACTGCAAGCCATATATTCATTACTGCCGTATTTTATTCCCGACTCCGTTTATTCTTGTTTGGATTCGCTCTTTACCCGGCAGGCTGTCAGCCGTGCTCTACAGAAAGATCGCAATATACTCTCTATCCCGGGTTCAGGATTTCTGGCAACAGCCATCCGATATGATCCACTCGGACTTTTCCCACTCCGCGATTTTGAAGCGCACCTAAAGAACGAGAAGCGCACCTATGCTTTTTATGACACTCCTTACGGCAGTACCGAAACGCAGAAGAATGCTGCTCTAATGGATTCGCTCGAACATGTATCGCAAACAGTAGCACAACAATTTCCGGGTCTTTCTCTTCGTTGGATTGGAGCACCTGTCATAGCCGTGAAAAACGCTCAGCGCATTAAGTTGGACACACTGCTTTGCATATCACTATCATTGGTACTTATTATTGCACTGTTGGCATACGCTTTTCCTCGTAAAAGAGACCTGCTGCTCATCCTCTTGTCCGTTTCTTTCGGCTGGCTGACAGGAATGGCTGCTTTGCGTCTTTTCACCTCTACTGTGAGCGCAATGGTCTTAGGCATAGGAAGCATACTCATCGGTATCGCCGTCAACTATCCTCTCCACCTGCTTGTTCATCAGCGATATACAACATCCGTTCGACAAACATTGCAAGAGGTTCTTTCGCCTTTGGTAGTGGGCAATATCACCACTGTCGGAGCCTTCCTTGCACTCGTTCCGCTGAAAGCAGAGGCTTTGAAACATCTGGGGATTTTTGCGTCTGCTATGCTTATAGGAACAATAGTGTTCTGCATTTTTATTCTTCCGCATTTAATGACAGTGAGGAACGTTCCTATACGCGAAATAAAGATACCGCTCAATCTTCGATGGCTAACACTGCAAAAAACCATTATTGCGCTTACCATCGCACTAAGTACATATCTTCTTGTTTCGCACTTTTTGACAGAACAACCACCCTTATTCAACTCTAATCCTGCCTCCATTAACTATATGTCTGAGCAGCAACGGAAGGATATAACATTCTTCGATTCTGAGATGAATCCGCAACGTGCGATACATACACATAAAGACAGGGCAAACCTTTGGCATGATTATTGGAACGCACATAATCCCGACAGCCTGATACATTTGATTGAACAAGAAGCAGTTCAGCAAGGATTCCGCCCAGAGGCCTTTACGCCTTTCTACCAAACATTGACTTCGTGGAAACCCGCACAAACATTTGATTTTTCACATTTGACCAACACACTAAATCGGGATTTTGGGTATATAGGTATTGTTTGCAGTCTGATAGTCTTCTTCTTCCTTTGGTTGAGTTTCAAAAGTCTGAAAGTGGCAATCATCGCTTTTGTGCCTATGGCTGTCAGTTGGGTTTGGATTTTTGCCGTTATGCGACTTTTCGGACTTCAATTCAACATAGTCAATATCATCCTCGCTACCTTTATTTTCGGACAGGGAGACGACTATACCATCTTCATTGTAGAAGGCTTATTATATGAACGTCGTACAGGTAAGGCTATTCTGCCGCAGTATCACCAATCAATACTGCTATCCGCACTCCTAATGCTTATCAGTATCGGCTCTTTGACGTTTGCCGTTCATCCGGCTATGCATTCGCTCGGACTAATCACACTAATAGGTATGTCAGTCGTTCTTCTGATGGCTGTAACCGTTCCTCCTTTCCTTTTTAAGTTTATGAAAATATAAATAACTATCCAATACCATTATGATAGACCAAATCATTGACTACAACCACTCTTTTGTGGCTCAAAAGAACTATGAGCGGTATATTACCGACAAGTATCCCAACAAGAAACTGGCAGTACTCACCTGTATGGACACCCGACTGACTGAACTGCTTCCGGCAGCACTCGGACTGAAGAACGGCGATGCCAAGATTATCGCTAACGCCGGCGGACTCATCATCTCGCCTTTCGACTCGGCTATGCGCAGTCTGTTGGTGGCAATATACGAACTCGGGGTGGAAGAAATAATGGTGGTGGCACATACTCAATGCGGTGCGTGCAATATGAGTTACAGCCATTTCCGCCCTGCGATGCAAGCGCGTGGTATCAAGGATGAGACGCTCGATATTATTAGCGAGTGCGGCATTGACCTAACCCAATGGCTCGAAGGCTTTCACGACACGGAGAGTTCGGTTCGCAAAACAGTCACTACCATTAAAAACCATCCCCTCATTCCGAAAGATATAGTAGTACGCGGTTTTATCATCGACTCTGTCACAGGAGCCTTGCAAGAGATCCAATGATACCACATAAACCAAGCAAGATGAATATCAAGCAACGCATCGCTTCTCGTTGGCATTCGTTCAGAGCCTGGCAGGAGCAACCTATCACCTATCGTCGTGATGAGCACAAACATGTGTGCCACAACTGCGGACATACCTTCCGAGGTAATTATTGTCCCGTTTGTTCGCAATCAGCCAGACAGGGGCGCGTCGGCTGGCTGACCACATGGCAGGGTATAGCACAGTTGTGGGGGTTCGAATCGCGTTCGGCTGTTTATACGATATGGCAACTGCTCTTGCGACCGGGGTATCTTGTCCGCGATTACATCAGCGGCAAGCGGCAAGTCAGTTACCCGCCGGTCAAATTGCTCTTCATCATGGCAGCGATAGTGGCATTGGCAGAGTATTTCTTCCCTCGTCCGGCTGAAGCACCCGTACAGACTGGTATAGAGTATCTGAACCACGCCTTAGAGTGGTTGGATAACCACAAAAACGTCAGCGAGTTACTCTCATGTTGTGTCTTCATTTTGCCTACTTGGCTGTTCTTCCGCAAAGCCCCACTCTACACGCATCACACCATTCCGGAGGGATTTTATTTGCAAGTCTATTTAGCCATCCTGTCGTATATTTTTTATTCTATTTTACCCGGGTTGAAAGGTCTGGCATTGGCATTATCGCTCGTGTATTTTTACATTACTTATAAGCAACTGTTCGGTTATGGTTATTGGGGTACGTTTTGGCGTTCTCTTCTCTGCATAACATTTAGTTTCGCCTTCGTTATTTTTATCACGGTTGTTATCATTGTCAGTGAGGTAATACTTAGATAATCAATATGAGTCAAATAAAAAAGAATTACATAGGATTAACCTGTTGGCGGAATTAAATAAAAGTGTTCTTTGACTTAAAATAGTTGCAAAAAAAGTTGCACAATTCGTTGATTTTTAGTAACTTTGTAACACTTAATTAAACAAAGTTAAACAACTAAAAAAATCTTCGTCATGCG
>JAFSTO010000015.1 GCA_017450435.1 Paludibacteraceae bacterium | reverse complement strand
TTCCATATACAAGCGGTGCTCCTCCATGTCAGTCGTCTCATCGAACGAGCCGTCTTCCCATTTTTGTCTGACAAGGATTGTAGCGATAGCATGCGTTTTATCAATCTTTTTCACCTCCTGCACCTCATAGTCGGCAATAGTCCCCCCATTACCAGTGACGAAATAGTATAGCCATTCGTGATCTACCTCTTCTTCGTCCTGCAAGAGGTTAAACATCGTGTCCAAGACGGCGTAAAAATCTTCGGTCAAATACTCTCGCGACTCCGTGAGCAGCTGATGGTCAGGGATGTACTGACACAGTTCGGCAGCGCGTTCTGTCAGTTGTTGTTCTGTCGGTGCACAGGCTGTCAAGATAATACAAGCCATTGCGGAAAGGTATAGTAGGTTCTTCATTGCTTTTATATGATCCATGTTTAATCATCCTAATACAACATCGAGAACCATCATCAGCACGAAGCCGAGGGCGAAACCGATGGTAGAGAGGTTGGAATGGGAACCTTGCGAGGCTTCCGGAATCAACTCTTCCACCACCACATACATCATCGCCCCTGCAGCGAAGGCTAACAAGTACGGCAAGACGGGTGTGAGCCATGCCGCCAAGAGGATAACCAACAGTCCGCCGATTGGTTCGACTATTCCGCTGAGACTGCCAATCAAGAATGAACGCATGCGGCTGTTACCCTCAGCCCGCATGGGCATGGAGATGATAGCTCCTTCAGGGACGTTCTGTATTGCTATACCAAGCGAGACCGCCACGGCAGCAGAGACAGACAGTCCTGCCGTACCTTGTGTAGCACCGGCGAGCACTACCCCCACCGCCATGCCTTCCGGCAGGTTGTGGATAGTGACGGCAAGGGCGAGCATGGCTGTTCGCGAGAGGCGGCTGCGCGGACCTTCGGGCGTCGAGTCACCGGGATGCAGGTGAGGCGTCAGTTCGTCAATCAGCAGAAGGAATCCTATACCGAGCAGAAAACCCGCTGCCGCAGGCATCACCGCCCACGCGCCTTGGTCCGTCTCCGCTTCGATAGCCGGAATAAGCAGCGACCATACAGACGCCGCAACCATCACACCGGACGCGAAACCTAACAAAGCCTTCTGCAAACGCTGAGGCATGCCCTTCTTCATCAGAAAGACAAATCCCGACCCCAGCACAGTGCCAAGGAACGGAATCAATAAACCTATAGCAATCGTTGTCATCTGCTCCTTAATTAAGTGTTTTAATTACTCGATTACTCGCGCAGGATTGCCAATAGCAAATCCGTCAATTGTTTTTCTAATTATCTGATGAAATGCATCGGCTGCCATTCTTCGCGCTCCGGCACAGCCGGTGCGTTTTCGCCTCGCAACCCGCATAGCATCCACGCAAGGTTATGTGCTACGGTACGCATTGTCTGCATTCCTTCAGTGTCAAGCTCCACCTGCCCCTGTTCACGACCGTATGCAATGTTCCAATACTGCGATGTTGCAATCGGCATATTCATCATTTGTAGCGGCATTTGTAATGACTCGAACGCAGCCGTAGCCCCGCCACGACGACATATAGTGACTACAGCTGCAGGCTTGTTCTGCACATTAGTACCATTACTAAAGAAAGAGCGTTGCATGATTGACAACAACGCCCCATTAGGCTGACCGTAATAAACCGGTGAACCGAACACAAAGCCGTCAGCCTCTGAGAACTTGGCAGAGATAACATTGCAAACATCGTCATCAAACACGCATTTTCCGTTATCATTTGCCTTACACATTCCACACGCCACACACCCGCGAACAGGCTTGTTGCCTATCCACACAATCTCAGAATCAATGCCGTCATTGTTAAGGGTTTGAGCTATTTCACTCAGTGCTAAAAAAGTATTTCCATTCTTATGCGGACTGCCGTTTATCAAAAGAACTTTCATATATCCTAAAAAATTACTTTCTGATACGTGTTTTATAGTACCTAAGGTTGATTATCTGCTGTCGTGCTTCGTTTGTCTTCACTTTAAACAGATACTCCACAGCCTTGTCCACAGCCTTCACAGCGTCATTATAACTGCCGTTCATCTCCGCCGCCACCGCCATGTCGGCCAAGGCGTACGCCGCAGTCATGTTGCTGGTAGCAGCCAACCATGCTTCCTGCCATTGCTTATACGCCTTTTGCCACTGCTGTCGCTCGAAAGCCCGCAAACCGGCATCAAGTTCACCATGTTTGGTCAGATAAATATATCTGTCCTCAGAAACCCACTGCGGCATTATCTGCTGCGCCATACGTTGCCCTGCATCCGTTGCAAGATACAACAAGGCATCCTGCCGCTCCGGCATCGCCGTTGCGAGCGACTCTAATGACGACTCCTCAGCGCTCCAATACAAGGTGTCTGACACGGAAAAACGGAAAGGTGAAGACTTGCCCTTGATGAATAGTGCCCACTGAGCAGTACAATAGCCGGTAAGCTCGTTGCCGTATCGGTCATTCACCGTGATAAAAATCTCGCTATTGTCATATATCACCAGTTGATTCAAAACCAATAGTGCCTCCACATCATACATCACGAGCAGACTATCCGCTCGCCGGGCACTAAGAGGCTGCTGGCGAAAGAAGGAACGACTGCTGTTTTGCGACACTTCCAAAATACTGACATCTCCAAAACTCTCCTGCTCAAACAACGCTTGCTCAGCAGCGAACAGCAACTGACGAGCAGCATCGGTAAGGTCAATAGTGGAGTTTTCAATTGTTTGTTCGCCGGCAATATTCTTATGCCCGAAGTCAGCCGGCTGCGGCACAGCGTTATTCACCAACAACAAAGAGTTCAGCCCATACGCTTCACGCGGCAGTTCGACCGCCGCAGGCTGACGCACATCAACGCTGAACCAACGCTGCTGTCCACTAAGAAAAATAAAAGGGGAAAGAAGTAAGGTACAGAGAGTAAAAAGCCTTTTCAGACCATATACTATTCTTGCTTCCAAGGTAATCATCAATACTCGATCATTATTTGCCTACTACAGACGTCTTATACGCCATTCATTAGGATACAGGTTATTACTATGATTGCCTACATTTTTCACGAACCCAAGAGGCACGTCATTGTAAGTAACAAGCAAAGTACCAAACGGCAGATTACTTAATGTAAGCGCCTCGGAGCGCAAGTATGACAACGCCTGCTCCTCAGTAAGTGACACCTGCGGAAACGCCTCTCTGCGAAAATCTTTCAGCATAGACAGACTATGCTGCGGAGCCATAAACCTGCCTCTCTGCTCACCTATGCCAAAGCCTGTGGAGACACAGATAAAATGCTTTGACAAATAAGCAATAAGATCCTTATGCTCTATGGGATATGCGTCAGCAAAACGTTCATTCTGCCGGATAAACCACTTGTCAGGTGTGCATAGCCATGAGCGCATATCACTATACGCCTCTTGCCCCTGCTGACGCTCCTTGTCTCCCTTTGCACGGAATGGGACAAACGAAGCGTCATGCTTGCGTAACACGCATATATAGAAACCTTCGCCACGCACCTTATGCGGATAGAAATGCAGACCTGCCTTTCCGGCGGTTATTCCCCACGACTCTTCATACTCAACCGGCATGACCTCTGCTCCTAACTCATCACAAACAAACGCAACATTCTCCTCATTCTCATGTTCGTTATACGTGCAAGTTGAATAGATAAGCAGTCCTCCCGGCTTCAGTGCCGGCCACACATGGCGGAGGATGTCCTTTTGTCGTGCAGCGCACATCTCTACGTTTTTCAGGCTCCATTCGTCCACAGCCCCCCCGTCCTTGCGAAACATGCCCTCACCTGAACAAGGGGCGTCCACCAATACACAATCGAACAGATTCTCGAGTTTATCTCCGAAGTCGCGAGGCTGATTATGCGTCACCACCACATTGCCGTTACCCCATTTCTGCACGTTCTCCGACAGCACAAACACTCGTTGCCTGACCACCTCATTGCTTATCAATAGTCCGCCAGCTACAAGATGCTCGCTTATCAACGTACTCTTTCCTCCTGGAGCTGCGCATAAGTCTAACACTACAGAATCATGCGGCACAAGCTGGTCTAAAACCTCGGAGAGGAACATCGAAGACGGCTCCTGCACATAGTAACAACCCGCATGCATCATCGGGTCGAGCGTGAACTGCGGACGATGGCGCACATAATACCCCTCAGGACACCACGGCACCTCTTCCAAGCCGGCCTTATGCAGCACATGCAAAGCGTCGAACGGAGCTTTGGTATTAACACGCACCGATGTCTCACGCTCTGACTGAAGAGCCTTCAAAAAAGCATCCAACTCATCGCCGAGATACGAACGCATCTGTTCTATGAAATCAAACGGGAGCACCTGAATAATGTGATATGCGAGATTAAAATCAATAAACGAATTTGTGTCCGTCTTGTATATAGATATTCCCTTTCACCATATCGTGAGCAGCAGCAGGAACGCCCAAAACGTTATACACCGGCCGGCTGTAATCAATGCCTTGCCACTCGCTTGAGCCTTCAACATTCTCCACACCGACATAGCCTTTCGGGTAAATATTTATCACAATACGCTGATTCAGGTTCGAGTAATTATCATTATTCTCCGGCTGCAACTTCGGCAGAAGGAACCAGCCATTATACAATCCGTTCCATCCCCAGTTAACGTGAAATCTCGTACGCGTGTTTCCTGAAGCAAGTGTTTCGATGTAATATCCGTCGAGCACAAAAGCGTGTCCTCCACTGGTGCTTATTCCGCCATAGAGGATAGGCAGCTTGCGGTCGAACTGGTCGCGCAACGCTTCTGCCCAATCGTCCCAGTCAGGATTATCGGACTCAAGATAACGAATATCAGACGAATAATTGAAATTATCACGCAGCGCGATATAAGCATGTGAGATATACGACCCGCTACCGGCAGCATCATAGTCCATATTAACCGAAGCGCCGCAAGCCAGCATCAGTTCAGCCACCGCAGTCGCTTGATCGGCATTGTAGTTGGTCGTGCCTCCGAATCTGGAAACAGTATATGTCTCCAGCATATCACTCCACGCAAACGGGTGCTTGGTGAAGTCGTATGTAGCTGCACCGTTAGATGAAGTATAAACAGCCGTGCCCGTACCTACCGCCGGATACTGCCAGTACCTCATCACCTGAGCCATAGCCGTTGCTACACATCCGCTAACGGCACGGGCGCCGTTCAGTACCGGACACAAATCATTATACGGTGTGCCCTGGTCATACTCTATGCTACCCAAGAGCGGACCAATAGTGTCAGTATTATCAGCCCTGAAACTGACAAATGCTTCATCGGCATCCCTATCACTCACTGCAGCATACGTCTCAAGGAACGACCTCAACTCTTGCGGCATATTCTCAAGAGAAGACACCTCATTGTCAAACACGCACATAACGTCAGCATCTGCGCCGTTACCTACTAACGCAGTTCTTCCGGATTCACGCACAAGACGAAAGTTTACCGGCGCGGCAAACAGGCACACCGAATAAACGGTCAACAATAACGGTAATACAAAGCGTTTCATATATTTCTACACAATTATGTTACAACTTCAATAAAACAAATGCAAAATTAACATTTTTTTCTTAATCCGACAAGAAAAAAAACAACAATCAAATACAGCAATCGCTGTTTATTATTTAGTTTGGAGACAAGATACAACGGCTAAAACAACAGCTTACCCCATATATCCTTTCTTCTATATGATTTGCCGCTATACATTTTTATCAGGTAGAGCCGTCCTCTTGTCAACGTCTGTGTCGGAATTATCGGATACTGCGAGCCTTTGCTCGCTGTTGTCATCACCACAAGACTGCCATCGTCGGCAAAGACAGCCATCGTCATATCCTCTGCCAACGGATAATTAAGCCTAAACACAAAGCTGCCGTCGTCCATCACAGCAATCGGTGTTCTACCTTCATTAGGCTGCAACATTGTTTGGGCGGTAGCATATCTTGCCTCAGCATAATTAGCGAAACAACTCTTCTGCTCCCAAGGCATGACTTGCGCCACATACAACGTCCCCGGCTCAAGATTATTGAAAGTAGCAGAAGCGGCAAATTCCGGAATATTATACTCATGATGAAGAACATAGCTCGTATCGCCGTCAGACTGTGTAACCTTCCATAGCTTAACATTGTAGAACTCCGCATCCTCAACGGCAGTCCAACTGACACGGAGCGAAGTCTCTGTAATCTCGTCAATAAAGACAGAATCAACAGCCGTAATCAATATAGGCCTCGGAGAAATGCCGGCAAGTGATACGGTTGCATAGTCCAAGCTATCGGAAGAGAACACCGATAACACTCCTGTTGATGCGGAACATGACTGACGCACAGGGTGATAACGGAGATACACTTTTCTGCTATATGTGCCATTATTGACAGTCGAGTCGGTCAGAACGCTGCCTGACGCATGCCACTCTTCCCCGTCAATCGAAAACCTGAAACGCCCGCTGACACCGATATTCACCGCCGGAGCGGCAAGTCCCTTGCCGGTCACCACAACAGAGTCAATGATATACTCCGATACACGAGTATCAAATGTAGTCTTCAACGTATCAGGCTGTGAGGGCGAAACAAATAGACCCACATCGCCCATATCGCCAAACAGAAAACTGACGGAACCGTCTGAACGCGAAAATATATTGTTTACCGCGTACTGTTCCAACAAATGCCCGCTGTTCAACACAGGGGTCCATGACGTGACATTCGCTGCCCCGGGATAAGTGTCGGAAGCAAGCGACGATGTCGGCTCTGCCGTTGCTGCCTCAATAATATCGTATCCGAGCGGGGTGCTGTTATTAAAAGTATTATTGTCCCAAGCGGAAGACGAAAAGGTAATATGCGAAATCAACAGTCCCACTCCGGGTAAAGCGCTGCTAACCGTGTCCCAACCGGCATGTTGGCGGTTTTCAATCATAAAATACTCATTAGGCGACGGCGACATTGTTGACAAATTATGCGTTGTAGCCGCCACCATATATGCCGTGTTCGTCGTCTCTATCGGCTCTAACACACAACGGCTTGCCTGCTGAAGTTGAACCGGCTTGAGCCAACCCAGCATAAAACGCTCAAACGCAGAATACACAGGGGGTGTACGAGAAAGATTGTTATATGGCCCGGAACACATTATATCCCACGAACCAACAGTATATTTGCGGCTTTCCTCCTCATCATCCGAAGTATTATACAAGTCCGGCAGACCGAGCACATGCCCGAACTCGTGACAATACACTCCGATATTGGTCATGTTAGCCCCGTTGGCACCACGCAGTTCAGAGGTCATCAGGTACGAACCCAGATATACATCTCCAATCTTTACAGAGTTCCAAACAAAGCTCTGGTGCGGCCAAATACAATTCTCCCCGCCACCTTCCGCCTCGCTGTAGCCGGCCGTGATAATGGAAATATTATCTATCTGTCCGCGACCTGTATTGTCATATTGACTCAAGTTCACCCCCGCCTCGTATGCTAACTGCACAGCCTCTTTAACCAGCGTTTGCGCATTACGCGAGCTGGATTTGGAGCTGTTGCCGCCATAATACTCTTCTTCTCTTGATAGAGTAAATGGTCCATAAACGTCAAATTGCAGATTAAGCGCACCGGCAGACGACGCCTTGTAATAGTCAGCCACAGAACCGGTGCTGCCATTATCGGAATAATGCTCCTGATTGAACAACCTTGTAAACTTATTCACAGGGTCAGTAACAGTAAGCTGCCTGTCAGCATACTGCGTGAGCAGCACCAGCACCTTTACCGTACCTTTTTTTGGAAAAGAAGAGTCCACTTGCGTCTTTTGTGTCATTCGTTGCAAAGCTCGTCCTGTATTTTCTTCCCGCACCTTTGCCGCGGCTCTCCGCTGCACGGCAAGAGCCGTCTGCTCAGCAGCCGTGGCTACACGTAAACGACCATCATCCTTAATAAGCAGATTGCCTGCCGAGTCGGTGTACCAATTGCAAAACTCATCGCCGTTGAGCATCACCTCAATAGGCGAACCATCAGACGACATTGCCGCAAAAGGAACAGGTGATGCCGGCACTGCCAAAAGACACTCACTAACACACACACATAAACAGACAAGCGACAAATAACGCTTCACACACTCCATATTCCAAAATAAATACCTCATAAAAAAACACCACGGGTCACAATAAGTGCCCGTGGTGTCGAGAAGAATATAAGTTTATTAAACTATTACTTCAGGTTCTGCTTAACCATAGGGCGGTTCTTTTGTTCTCTATAGAACTTGAGCTGCTCAGGAGTCAACTGATGAACCTTGATTGGACGCATAACACGCTTAGCAGGAGCAGACGCCGGCTTAACACCATAGTCGAAGCTACGCTCTGCACCGAAATGAACATTATTGTCAACAAGGTCGATAGAGTTCTCTGTCTCCTTGAAGTGAACACCATAGGTGTAAACCTCGCCGCTGATAGTATCAGCAGAGAACTGGAACTCCTTGCCTTTGATAGCATGGTAAGTAACGCTACACATCACACCTGAAGCAGCATAATCACTGTCAAACTCCATATCACCTTCGCTGATTACAAGATCAGGAATGTATGAAGAGAAGTAACCATCAGATGAATAACCCTCTTCTATAGAGTGGTACTCAAACTGCGTAAGACGTGCACCCTTCACCTGCTCGCCTGCGAGAGCGAGGTCCTGACCTGCCTTAGAAGCGTCACCTGCTACATAGTAATCCTGTACGAACTGGTTGATAGCAGCAACATAAGCCTTCTCGTCAATAGAGTACGGACGACCTACAGTAGTGGTGCTGTCAGGATAATCCTCGGTAATTAGCCAGTTACCAAGAACGAAGATTGTGCCGCTTCCACCGTTTGCCCAAGCCGGAGCCCAATAGAAAGGAGCCTCGAACTCAAGAATAGCACCCTTCTCTGCACCGGCGAGTTTCCACTCGTCGTTTACATAGAAGCCTTCAGTGAACAACTCAACATTGCACAACACTTTCTTGGCAACAAAGTACTGGTCGCCCCAGCTCTCTGAACGAAGTGTATCAAGAGTATTGCTGTAGGTGGTGTCGTAGTTGTAAACAAAGGCGCCGGTGAACGTCAGAGTCTCGAAATAGTCCTTAACGGTAACGGCACAAACAGCCTTCACATCACCACATGATGCAGTAACGTTCGCTGTGCCAACAGCAAGAGCTTCAATTGTACCATTGTCGGCTACTGTAACTACAGTCTCGTCAGAAGACTCCCACTTGATAGTAGGAGTAGCAGTTGAAGGCTCGTATGCAACGGACAAACGTGTTGATTCACCCACTGCTATATCAAGTGAAGAAGGTCTTACGGTAAGACTGGTAACTGAAGACGTTCCTTCTGAGCCCTCTTCTTTCTCCTTCTTGCAACTTGCAAAAAAGAGGGAAAATACTGTTGCACATAGCAACATTGCAATAAAATTCTTTTTCATAACTATAAATATTTAATTATTTCAGACTAATTATACTCAACGACTTTATTCGTGAGCTTACATATTCGGATTGTAGTTGGTTTCAGATGCAGGGATTTGCAGAGTGAAGATAGTCTCATCAGAATAATCCATCTCCTTGCCGGCGTTGTATAGGTGGTTAGAGCCGCGACGCACTTTCTCTTCCTCTGTGTCAGTTGACTCGTTATACCAACGATATGCGTGTGATGTCAAACGGCGGAAAGTCTGCAGACCATATCCCTCGCCCCAAAGTTCCAAACGCCAGTTACGAATCAGCTCTTGCACAAACACACTCGGTGTAGAGAGCGTTGCTGCGAACGTGGTGTATGCTGCGGTTGCAGCGGCTGTTGTGTCAATACGATTGCTGATAAGGTCAGTAAGGAAGAGCTGTGCCGAATCCTGCTTCTGCAAGAAATACGATGCCTCCGAAGCAATCAGATACATAAGCTCAACACGCATAAACACATTGTCAGACAACCACTCGCGGTCGATATCATCAGATGCAGTAGAGTTCGGGTTCTTGGCAGAGAAGAACTTCTTGTCAGGACAGAGAGTGAACGAAGAGTTTGCTGAACCATCGTTGAACCAGCGTTTACGTATATCCCAAACAGGGATAGCATCGTAGAGGTTCTTGTCAATCACCTTGGTATCACCTGCCCAAGCATAGGAATACGAATGGATATCCACCTGTCCGAAGAACGAAGCCAAACCTCCGGCAGTTTCTACCGTTACCGTTTGTCCCCACATCCACGAGTCGTTGCTAACGCTGTTAAAACCGGATGTTAGTACACCGTTATTGGCTGCGTTGCTCGGAATAATGGAGAAGTTTTGCGAGTCAATCACATCAACCGCCAAGTTCAAAGCCTTGCGCATCGGTATAGCCAAGAGCGGGTCGGTAGCAGTGACATCAATCTCGCGAGCACGGTTGAGGTAATAGTATGCAGCCAAACCACGTGCCACATTCACATCCACCTCAAGTTTGGTGTTACGAGCATAATCTTTGCCAAAAGTCTCGAAGTACTTGATAGCATTATCGAAGTCGCTTTCCACAAGGTTATACACCTGGTTAATCATAGCCAACGGTTGAGGACCGTTATCCAGGTTATCCTCCGTGTAAAGCGGGAAAGCCGGATAGTTGGTCAGATTATAAGCACCGCCGAAGAGGTGGTCAACCGTAGGAACGAAGAAACGAATCAAACCTGAATAAACATATCCGCGCATAGTCAGCGCCTGCGCATAATACACAGCGTGAAGCGAGTCTTCAGAGTTATACTGGTGAACAACATTGCCGCTACCGTCAATCACTTTCATGCCGTCAGTCGGGAAACCATACACAGCCACACTGTCCAAAAGCGTTGTTTGGGTTTTAACTGTACGGATAACCATATTGATATTACGCAAGATATCGTAGTAGTATGTCCAAACATATCCGCTTCTGCCGGTACGTACCTGCTGTTTCTCATCATTGCTGAACCAGCCGTAGGTCTCGGATGTAAGCGCCATATCGCCGCAAAGCAAGTCGCCGTACATATCAATTGAACGCTGACCGAAAGCGTCGTGGTCGCTGACAGCGTAGAGCATCGAGTAGATACCGCGCATTGACCCCTCAAGGGTGTTGTCTAACTTCTCATACTGGTCTTGAAGCAAAGTGCTGCTTGCCGGATAACGGTCAAGGAAACTCTCGGAGCAACCGCAGAAGGCTACCGCAACAACAAGAACAACAGCATATATCTTATTAAATGTCTTCATAAATCAAGTCCCTTTCTTTTTAGAATTGTAGTTTTATACCACCCATAACCGTTGAAAGCGGGGTATATTGATACGAGTCAGAAGCACCGGCGTAAGACGTCATCGGGTTGTAGCCCTTACGTGCTGACAAAATAGCGAGGTTATCTGCCGTAACATACAACTCCAGCTGGTTAAGCTTAATCTTTTCAATCAGTTTCTTTTGGAACTTATAGCCGAGTCGCACGTTGTAGAGTGAGAGATATGAGTTCGACACGAGGAAACGGTCAGAAGTTGAGTTAGCGTAAGTATCCGTACCGTTAGAGAGACGGGGGATACCTGCCTTTCCCATATCAGCGACAGCCTTCTTCTCCTCAGCCGTCATCTGCGCATTCCATGCGTTGCGCATATCCACATGCCAGTTAACACGTCCCACCTTGTCTGAGTTCATCAGCTGTGCATAGGAGTAGTCAACGCCATAACCGCCTATACGATACGGGCACATTACAGAGAGCGATACACCATACACCTCAAGGTCGAAACCTATACCGCCTTCCAGCGCGAACTCAGCCGACTTGCCGATATAGTCACTACCGGCGTAAGGATACATCTCGGTAGTCGTAGTCTGGATATCTGCATCAGGATGCTCCTCACGATAGAGATATACGTTGCCGATATAGTTGGCACCCTTCTCGCCACGAACCTGACGCTCTGTTGCGCTGGTGTAACCGAAGGTGCCGAGGTTAGCATCGTAATATGCGACATACAATGCCTTACCCGTGTTCTCATCCACACCTGCGTACTGAGGCATGTTGTAGTCATACAAAGAGTGACCTTTGGCAATACCGCCGTTGTAAATCATCTCAGTCTCAGTGTCAATATCCTCCGGCAGAGTAAGCACCTTGTTGTGGTAATGTCCACCATTCAAACGGATATCAAGCTTAACGTTACGTGTATCTACAGCGTGTACATTGAACTGGAACTCAACACCGTTGTTCGACATCGAACCACCGTTAACCCAGTTGTAGCTGTAACCTTGCGAAGATGCAGTATATTTAGGCATCAACAGATGATCAGTATATTTGTAGAAATAATCAATCTCTGCAGTAAGATACTTGGAAATGCTGAACTCCAAACCGAGGTCAACAACCTGTGTTCTCTCCCATGTTATATCCTCTGCACCTTTGTATGTCCACACATATCCGACTTCGCCGTCAACATACTCAATGCTGTACTGGTCCTGATAAAGGAAGTTACTGATACCCTGGTTACCATTGGCACCCCACGACAGACGCAGTTTGCCGTCTTTCAGCCAATCCTGCTCCTGCAGGAACTGCTCGTTGGTGAACTTCCAGGTAGCGCCTACTGAGCCGAAGTGTCCCCAGCGATGTCCGCGTGCGAACTTTGACGAACCGTCGGCACGGTAGTTGGCAGTCACACCATAACGCTCGTCGTACCAATAGCTGACGTTAGCAAGGTAACTATCCAGCACCTGAGCAGTGGTGGAAGACGTCATGTATGACATCTGCACTGCGTTACCCCACTCCAGCACTGACGGACCATTCATGGCTGCAAGGTGGTTCTTGCTACCTGACATCCCTGATGATTTCAGGAAGTTGGTCTCATGTACGGCAAACATGTCAATAACATGACTATCAATAGTCTTGTTGTATGACAACTGTTCACTTACAGTATATGCGATATAATTATCGTGTTCCTTTGCTATACGTCCGATACCTGCTGCATCACCATAGTAACCATTAGTGTAATCAGACTCCACTAACCCCAGATACTGAACACCGGCATTGAGCGAGAACTTCAGACCTTCATAAAGCTTGAAATCCAAAACAGCATTAGCCGTTACCTGATGTTGTGTCACGTATGTACGGTCCCATACCAACGAGCCTGCAGGGTTGATGCCTGAGCCGTAGCCGCGGCCGCTACCCTCTGTCATACCATAGTCGAACATCGGGCCTCCGGTCTTTGGGTCACGAAGGATATAGCCGTTACTCATGATGGTCTTGCTGGTAATGCCGTTACCATACGTGAACTTACCTTGCGGTATAGTGCCGACGCCATTCAGCGTCGAGCCATATACGAACACCGGGTAAATAGGAGGAATCTCGTTAACGTAAGCAAAACCGTTGTTCATGTTGCTACCTTGTCCCACAGCATTCATGCTTGAGTAAGCGTATGCCACGTTCAGACTTGCCTTGAGCCATTTTTTCGGCTGATATTCAATATTTGAACGAACAGTAAAACGGTCGTAGTCAGAACCGATATAATAACCCTCATCCTTCAGGTAGCCGAATGAAGTGTAATAGGTTGTCTTCTCTGAGCCGCCTGATATACGAACCGTTGCATCAGCCTTCTGTCCCACACGGAAAAGAGCGCTCTTCCAAGAAATCATATCCTTGTACTGGTCGAGCATTGTAGCGTCAGGATAGAACTTGCCGGTATAGCCGTCGATGAGTTGATTGCCTTTGAGGTTCCATAAGTTATATGTGCTTGGAAGACCTTTAGCCGAGAACAACGTATTATTAACGGCGCCGACCAATCTCTCCTGCGTAGCATACGAACCGTCAAGCGAGTTGTAGATTGACTGCCAAGCCATCTCCACATACTCCTTAGGATCGGAAATAACGTCATACATAGGCAACAAGTGCATGTTTGCACCATACTTGACGTCAACATCAATCTTTCCCGACTCCCCCGAAGTACCTTTCTTTGTTGTGATAACTATCACACCATTGGCGCCACGCGAACCATACAGGGCTGTAGCCGTAGCGTCTTTCAGAATAGTTGTAGAAGCTATATCTCCCGGGTCGATAGAAGCCACGTCACCTGCCTGATAAGGCACGCCGTCAACCACATAAAGAGGAGTATTGCTTCCATAGATAGAGCCTATACCACGGATACGGATTGAAGCGTTTGTACCTGGCTGACCTGAAGTATTAACCACCTGCACACCGGCCACCTCACCGGCGAGAGCCTTGGTCACCTCCGACGGGCTCTTCTTCTCAATCTTGTCGGCATCCACAGCCACAGCCGAACCGGCAAACGAGCCTTTTGACACGTTGGCATAACCCGTCGCCACAACCTCTTGGAGAACCTCGGTATTGTCACGCATCACCACACGCATGTTCGACTTAACCTCCACCTCCTGCGGCTGCTTACCCACATAGGTAATAATCAGCGTCTTCGTTTCATCAGGAACGGAAATAGAGAACATTCCGTCATAATCAGAAATGGTACCAAGGGAAGTACCCGGCACCTGGATGGTCGCACCTATCACAGGCTCGCCTTTCTCATCCTCAACGACACCATTAACCTGCTTGTCCGCCAACGCATATAACGCAGGCACACATAGCGCAATAATTGTCAAGAATTTCTTCATAAGCATATATAAAAAATTTGCATCGGTAGTCAGCTTGCGCTCTTTCCGACATTTAACATTTCCTTTAACACAAGGTTAGACTATACCCTAATCTTCGCAATTTTACGCATATACGTCTTATTTGCATCACAAATTCGGGCAAAAGTGCACCCACAACGCGCAAAATCAGTGCAAAATTACACTAAATTATTTATATTACCAAACATTTTGTTATTTTTTTGGCATTTTTACTATCTTTTTGCATCAGATGCCGTATATTTATACAGAAAACTGACAAATTGCCGCACCGAATTACACTTTTTCCTTAGAACAGCACGACATATATGTCACACAAGCGATGTTGCCAATATGCACACATCACCTTACAGCATCAGCACACACCGCATATAAATCTTTTTTTCGATTATCCTTGTCCATACCAAAAAAAAAGTGTAACTTTGCACGAATATAAAGCGCCCAACAAGGATAACATAATAAATAATTAATTATAAGTCACTAAAACGATAATGAAAAAAGTAGCAATTGTAGCCGGTGGCGATTCGTCAGAATACGAAGTGTCGCTCCGTAGCGCGGCCGGCATCTACGGTTTTATCGACAAGACCAAATACTCTCCTGTTATAGTTTGCCTTCACGGCAAAGAGTGGAAAGCATGCGTAAATACCGCAGCGGCTTGTTCAGCAGGTCTCAACCCCGCCGATTCCACACAATGGACCCCTATTGACAGAAACGATTTCTCGTACACCGACGTCGCCGGCACACACCACACCTTTGACTATGCCTATATAACGATACACGGCACCCCCGGTGAGAACGGCATACTGCAAGGATACTTTGACCTGATTGGCCTGCCATATTCGTGCTGCGATGTACTGCCCGCCGCCATTACTTTCAACAAGTATTTCTGCAACCACTATCTACATGGTTTCGGTGTAAACATCTCCCACTCTATTCTTCTACGCCGCGGCGAGAGTGTCAGCAACGAACGTGTGCTCGAAGAAACAGGTCTTCCGTGCTTTATAAAGAGCAACGTAGGTGGCAGCAGCTTCGGTTGCACCAAAGTAAAGACAGCCGCAGACATCCAACCCGCTATTGAAACAGCATTCAAGGAGGGCGATGAGGTTATTATTGAGGCTCTAATGACGGGAACAGAGGTTACATCCGGCATGTACTCCGTCAGAGACTCTGCCGCCAAAGAAGGTCGTCGAGACGTTGTCTTCCCTATCACAGAGGTGGTTACAAGCAATGAGTTTTTCGACTACGATGCCAAATACAAAGGCCAAGTGGACGAGATTACCCCCGCCCGTATCTCCGACAGCCTGCGTGATGCGATACAGGCTCAGACCCGTCAGATTTACGCCATACTCGGCTGCAAAGGCATCATCCGCGTTGACTATATTCTTGTCCCGACAAGCGAACCTGACGATGCAGCCAAGCACATTGCCGACGGACATCGCATCATGCTACTGGAAGTGAACACCACTCCGGGCATGACCGCCACATCGTTCATCCCGCAGCAGGTACGGGCTGCCGGTTTGAGCATGACACAGGTTCTCAGTGACATAATAGGATAAATCCCGAAAACATCCGATAATAACGTCCTATATACATTGTAAAACTCTATTTCATTTATGGTTGATTTAGAACAAGTGATACAATCCCTTGATTGGCACCAAGAGCCTCAAGGTCTATACTCTCCCATCGAATACACTCTTGCCGGCGGCGGCAAACGTCTGCGTCCGCGACTGGCGCTGATGGCCGCGAAGATGTATGGAGGCGAAGACCTGGCACTGCCCGTGGCACTTGCATTGGAGATTTTTCACAACTTCACTCTCCTTCACGATGACCTGATGGACAAAGCTCCCACCCGCCGAGGCAGACCGACTGTTTATGTACGTTGGAACGAAAACACAGCCATCCTCTCCGGCGACCAAATGCTGATTGAGGCATACAAGCAACTGGAAGCACTACCGCCGAAACAACTGCCGCACATACTACATATATTTAACAAAATGGCAACGGAGATATGCAAGGGTCAGCAACTCGACATGGAGTTTGAGCAACGCGAGCATGTCAGCGCAGAAGAGTATATGGACATGATCAGGCTCAAGACCTCTGTTCTGCTTGGCACAGCACTGGAAGCCGGCGCTTATATAGCCGGCGCAAGCGATGCCGACCAGCACAACCTGAGAGAAGCGGGCATACAACTCGGCCTTGCCTTCCAGATACAAGATGACATCCTTGACACCTTTGGCGATGTTGCCACCTTTGGCAAACCGATAGGAGGAGATATTCTCAATAACAAAAAGACTCTCCTTCTCATCACCGCTCTTACGCTGGCTGATGAAGAACAGCTAACCACACTGAACACTTGGCTTAGCGCACAGCAAGGCACCTTCAATCCACAGGAAAAAATTGATGCCGTCCGCAGTATCTATGAGGCGACAGGTGCAAAAAAACTCTGCGAGAACCGCATGCATTTCTGCACCAAAGCGGCACTTGCCGCACTTGACAAGATACCGGCAGACACCACCGAAATAAGAAAACTTGCCGACAAACTGACCAACAGGGAAAAGTAAACACACTTTCTCTTAAGCAACTCACACAATATTCAACACACAACATATAAACACCAAACCGCCATGCCATACCGCCGACTTCCTAACACCGACCAGTCACGTCTACACGCTCTTCGGACCGCCGTTCAACGCGCCAGCGAAGCAGATTTTAGCGACCAGGTGCTATCGTACAAAACGATAACCGAAGCACAACGTTTCCTGCTTGTCTTTGAAAATCAGGTTCAGCAATATCACAGCAACTTCGAGACCAAGGTAAATGCCAACAAACAGTATCGCCACGTGATAAGCAATGCCCGTATGTATATCAGTCATTTTATACAGGTACTTAATCTTGCCGCCATACGCGGAGAAATAAAAAAAGAGCAGAAAGAGCTATACAAGCTTGACCCCGACACTCACTACCTGCCGGACCTCTCGTCTGAAGAAGATTTGCTCGTATGGGGGCAAAACATCATTGACGGTGAGGCCGAGCGCCAAAGGCTTGGAGGATTTCCCATATACAACCCTTCAATCAATAAGGTAAAAGTGTATTACGACATCTTCAAAGAGCAGCAAGTTAACCAGGAGATGCACCGTCGCAATACAGAGCGAGTGACGGGCGACATGACCGAACTGCGCCAGCAGGCAGACGCTCTTATTCTTGATATATGGAACCAAGTAGAGGCTAAATATCAGAACAAACTGCCCTACGAAAAACTGCGCAGCTGCCAAAATTACGGCCTTATATATTACTACAGAACAGGCGAGAAAAAACTCACGCCCGATACTGACAAGGCAATCTTGCAGCTTCGGGCGCAACAACCGGAACTAAGCCTATAACAGTATCTGCGACAGCGGATAGTGTTATAGGCTCACAGGAAACGCATCACCTGATTATCTCAGTGGGCGTGACGATACACGTAACGCGTCGGTCAAACCACGTAACAGGCACCTCTTTGACAATCTGAAAATCGTAAGCGACAGCCACATGCGGGATATGCTTATACTGCTTTAGGAAACGGTCGTAATATCCTCCGCCTCTGCCTAAACGCCGCCTCTGACGGTCGAAAGCAACGCCAGGAACAATTATCAGGTCAACGCTACCGGTATATGCAGGCGTTTGGGGCTCGGGAATACCGAAACGACCTTTCTTCAGGTCCTTGCGCCCCACGTACCGACGCATCTCCATAGTGCGCCGATGAGCCACCGGCAACAGCATCGTCTTAGTGTCTTTCCACGCCTCAAGCAACGGACGAGTATTAACCTCGCCCTGAACCGGATAATACACCAGAACAGTCTTTGCCGAACGCCACTCGGGCAGCTCCTCAACCTGACGAAGAATATCTTGCGACAAATGATTAACTTCCTCCTCTGTGAGAATACGACGCTTTTGACTGATTAAAGCACGCATCTCACTCTTAATCTTACGACGACGCCAAAAAGGCGACATTCGCTTCAAATAAGTTATCTGTGACTGAAACAACATATCGATTTTCTTTTGCAATGCAAAGTTAATAAAAATATCTGACAACACAATAATAATTTTCAAATAATACAAGATTAAAGATAATGAAACAAGACGTTTTTTTCATATATCCTCTACTCTTTACTTTTTCTCTACTAATAGGTTGCAACAAATCCGAAGGGACCACAACCACCTACTCCGAGGCACTGGTTACCTCATTGTCCTTTGCCAAGAACGATAGTTTTCCGGGCTTGGCGAAAGCATCTTTTACTATTGTCACCTCAACAGACACCGGCAGTATCTACAACCTTGATTCGCTGCTCTACGGAACACAGTTAGACTCCGTTGTACCGCGCTTCACTTTCAACCACACTCCGGCATTATCCATTCTGTACTGCGACACCGACACCGTCATCTATAGCGGAGCCGACACCGTGAGCATGGTCAAACAGCCCTGCCGTCTCTTCGTCCTGGCCAGTGACCAAAAGACCGCCAAATGGTACGACATTCGCGTCAATGTGCATCAGGTTGACCCTGACTTATATACATGGGAATGTCTTACCCCGTCAGTATATATGAGCGACGGAGCAGAAAGCAAAGCCTTCTTGCAGGACGGCACGTTCTATCTTCTAACCAACGACGGTTTCACCACCAAGCTCTACACATCCTCCAACGCATCCGACTGGTCTGCCCCGCAAGGAGTTAGCGGTCTGCCGCCAATGTGCCATGTAAGGAACATCCTGCTGGCAGGAGGCACGTTCTTATATGCCGATGGCGACAGGCTTTATCGCTCGACCGACGCCATGTCATGGAGCGCCGACGACTATTCGGCAGAACCTTTCCGCCTGATTAACACACTGTATATCTTCAACGACTCGGTATGGTGCATCGCCCAGCGCCGCTCTGACAACAAACTTCAGTTCGCCGCCGCCGGCTTTGACGACTCGCGTTTTGCCCTGACCGGCGACACGTTGCCCGACCGCTTTCCTATCAGCGACTTCGGAGCAGAAGTGTTTGCCACCAGTAGCCTGCGGCCACGGGCAATGATTATCGGCGGATACGACCTCAGAGGTCAGGCACTCAACACACGCTGGAACATTGAGTTTCTTGAAAACAGAGGCTACCGAATGACCGATTTCACCATCGAACAGCCGCAGTACTCACCACTGGTCGGCGCAAGCGTGGTCTGGTATAACCACGAGTTCCACCTCTTCGGCGGCAGCAACGCCGCAGCAGAGATAGACTCTATCACGCAACTTGTCTCAACCGACGAGGGACTGACATGGGAACTGCCGGACTCTACAAAGAACAAACTGCCAAGCAGCTATCGGCCGCGACAAAAAACAACCGTCATTGTTGACGACAAACACTACATATACATCTTCGGCGGTCAGGACCGCACCACCACCTTCTCCGATGTATGGCGCGGACGACTGAACAAAACCACCTTCTCCGACTACGAAGACTGACAACAGGGCTCGTCGTTTTAAAACAAAATATGCGATAACCGGCTGCGTTATAAAAACAAAATATGCGACAATTTGTCGCAAGATAAAAACAAAATAAAACATGCGGGTATGCCATAAACGATTTGGCATACCCGCATATTTTCATTCAATGATTCCGTACAATGCAACATTGCCGGCAACTATAGACCGCCACCACCGGGGCTGTCACCGCCAAACTGGGGTAACTTACCGGGAGAAACCATTATTACGCCTGAACCGGCAAACATTGTCAATTCTGTAAATTGCGGTGATATGTATTTTCTATTCTTCATAACCGATATATAACTATTCATTGTATTTAAACATTCATTATATTGCCTTTAAAACTACTTGATTCTTTCCCCCGTTGCAGAGAATGTTGTGCCGTCGGGCATTATTATGTACAGATGTCCGTCCTTCAACACTTTCTCCGGTCTGCTTCCGGATACCGCCTCATTCTCGCTCTGAATATCCGTTGCCGTATCAGCAGCCTTGAATATCCGTGCTGTACGCGTACGTGCGGCAGCGGCAGGCGACAATGGCACGTATGGAGCGAGATAAGACAAGCGCAGATATGCACGGTTACTCAATATCCAGTCAGTGTCATCACCCGTTACCCGCATCCAACCCTCAGCATGCAATGCGTAGTCATCGGTTGAAAGGTATTTTATTTCCGATTCATCAGCTCCAATAAATCCCTTCAGAGGATATCCCTCTTTTGCAGCGGCCGGTGCTCCCGTCACCTCGTATGTAAAGCTAACCTCCGTCGAGGGCGAATAGAATACATACGCTTTGCCGGCCTCCATTGATTCGGCACGCTCGTAGAGCAACAGAGTTCCTGACTCATCACCATAACCGATAGCGTCCCATATCTCAACACCGGCTGATATACCATCAGCTTCAACAGCATACGGCAAACAGATAGTTCCAAACATATCTGCGGCAACAGTGCGAGTATATACCTCCATATTTCTTGTGTAAGAACGATAAGTGGCAGTATAGTCGCGGTTAGCAGTAACAGCCGTCAGCGAGGGATACCAATAGTCAAACGAATAAGTCGTATATCCGTCAGCCGGTTTAGTAGGTGTAGCACCGCTATATGACGGTGTAGCGCCGTATGCGACCGATGCCTGCGTTGCGAGCACGGTGCCGTCCCAGTTAAGGAAACGGACAGTATAAGTACGCAGCGTCTCACTATATTGCGCTGTATAAACAGCATCTCCGTCAGCTGCAGTCAGAGCCGGACTCCAACCTGTAAACGTATAAGAGTACTGCGCAGAAGCCGTCCGCGAAGGAGCAGCCGGCGGCGTAGGCATAGTGCCGCCGACAAGAGCCGACTCACGCTTGAGAACAGTGCCGTCATAGTCCTTGAAGAGAATAGTATACGTCTTCGGCGTAACATCATACTGCGCGGTATAGGTAGCATTCTCCGTAGGCACACTAACTAATGCAGGCGACCAGCCGCTGAAGGTATAAGAGCCTGTCTCGTCCTCCTCGCGCTCCGGCACCTGTGAGAGTGACGGGTCGGTAAGACTATTGCCATGACGCACGTACTGTGTCTGCAGAGTGGTGCCATCGTAGTCAAGGAAAGTAATCTCATATTCCGGTGTCCAGTCAGTGACATCAAATACAGCCGTCAGTGTAACAGCACCGGTCACTACCGTTGGAGCAGGACTCCAACCACGGAAGTTATACGAGAAGAATCCGTCATTCTGCCGCGTCGGGTCAGCCGGCTTGACAGCATCAAGATTGGCATCCACACTGAGGTCGGTACCATAATCCACATCACTTCGCTTCAGCACGTCGCCGTTATAATTAGCGAACGTAACCATGTATTTGCGTGTTGCGGCATCGAACGATGCTCTATAGGTCACGGGAGCTGTTACGGCTGACAATGCCGGCGTCCAGACAAGAGTATAATCATACTCAAGTGTTGACTCCTTCGTCGGTTCGGCAGAGCAAACAGGCATCGTACCGGCATCTACCGTCTTCTCCTCTATCAGCGTTCCGTCCTCGTTGAGGAAAGTAACGGAATATTGCTTCATAACCTTGTTGAAGTGGGCATAATACTCAACGTCGACGATTGAAACAGGCATGTCGTCATTGCTAAGAATACGGCAATCAGGATTGTTCCAGTCCTCTTCATTGGTTACCCAGCCGTCCCAGAAATAGTCGAATGTAGCATCGCCTGCCTGCGTAGGATTAGGCTGCATCGTCAGCTCATCGCTTTCATTATACACCTTGCCGCTATACTTAGGCACAGCGTTGTAAGCCACATTGTTGTAGCCCAAGAAAGTAACATCTTCACCGTTGGTATTATACCACTCTACCCTGTTTTCACGCGGAACCCAATACATCACGTCCTCGTCATAGGAATAATACGCTCCGTACAGCTCCGACGACTCTTTGGTAATCATGTAGCAGTCGTCTCCAACCGGCTCTGCATCCCACCATACACATTCATATTGGTAAATACTTCCGCCTGTATTGATTATATAGTGCGAAGGATTATCCGCCGCATGATAAGCGTGGTCACCGTTTTCGTTAGGTTCCACCTCAAGGAATGCCGATGGATAGACGTTATGCACGCCGGTCAGAGCTCCTGTCTCGTCCAGCTCGCTGTAGAAACAGTTGCAAGCATCCTCACCCTCGGTTAACGCGCCTACCGCCATCTTCACCCAGTGATTGTTCTTGTACCCCCACAGCTGATAAGCGTCAGTGCCTGCGGTTTGCGCATACGTGCCGTCAGCGTTCTTTAGTTGAGCCGCAGAGGCGTCTTTCTCGGTGTAACGTTCAGGAGTCTCTGTCCACTGATATATTGCATCCACCTCACCCGCGGCCGGAGCCAGCTCACTGAAAAGCACCATACCGGCATCGCTATTCGTAGAGTGGATATTAGCGCCGCCTGCGGTAGTGTAGAAATGCGCTCCGCGCGGAATCTCAAACCTGCCGTGTACGAACATCTCTGCATCGGGTAGAGGCGTTGTCTCGTCATAACCCTTAGCAATGCGGGGATTGGCTGTACCCCATGTAGGTGAGTACTTAGGCAAAACATAATACCTTCCGCCATTAGCCACCATCCATTCGTCGGCATCATACAGGTATATTGACTTGCCGTCTCCTGCATCCTCTCCGGTTTCTCCGGCTATATACACCGTTGCTTCCTTGTGAATATCCATCTTCGAGCCCGGCAGGAAGACTATGTCTTGCATAATCTCTACACGACCATAATTAACCGTGATGGTCATGTTGTTTCCTATCGGAAGATTCAAGTACTTAGTGTCCAACTTGCCGTCAAAGTCACCCATCGACAAACCGAGGTCCAACAGCAGATTGCTTATGTTGGCGCCGCTGTTTACCACCCAGTCGATACTATCCTTGTCGGCATGATACACCTTCTCTACCCAACTGTCGGTTCGCGTGTCGCCTTCCTTCATGAGGAACAGACCGTTGTCGTCTGCCGAGCCGTTCAGCTTCTCCATTGTTCCGACGAGCTGCACTGTAGCACGCGCATCTATGTCAAAAGCGCCCAAAGCCACATGTATGCCGCCTGTGGCAAAGGCAAGAGCACCGGGGTGATAACGAACGGGTACCTCAATGTTCTGATAGTAATAGTCAGTGAACGGGAATATTTTTTTCGCACCAAAATTATTGATTTCAGCAAGCATCGCACTACCGCCCTTCCACCAGCCCAGAACAAACGGCTCATGCACATTTGCCCCACTGCCTACATCCACACGTCCGTTGCCGGACACATACCCCCAGCACCAGAAGTTAGCACCATTCTCCAACTTGATATTAGAGTTCTCGTTCATATATATATATCCGTACTTGCCGCATGTGGCACCCGTGATATATTTATTCTCCAAACTACCGCCTGCAGAAGTCAGCTGTCCGCTTGTCTCCATATCTCCGCGCACCGTCAGGTTGGCGCCCTCGGCAAAAGTAAGTGTATAAAGTGGGGAAGGCACATCCGGTGATACAGGACTGTTTCTCACAACCAGCGTGATAGAGTTCTTCACGGGTGCGGACTGCGACTCGTAAAAAGGAATGAGCAGCGTAGCACCGGCAGGAAGGATATAGTCGCCGGCAGGAAGAGTATAATCGTGAGTGAGCACTATCGTCTCACCGTTGGCCACATCTAACAACGCATCCACAAGAGTATTATACTCCACTCCTGTCTGCACATTGCGACAAACAACAATCCCCGGCGCCGACGGCACACCTACACTGTAACGGTAGCCTGCTGAATAATCCGCCGAGCCGAAAGGAATATCATAAACGTTATATCCGGCCTTCAGATTGTCTTCAAGTCCGGCATTGGTATTATAATGTCCTCCTGCAAACACCACGCCTCGTGCTCCTGAAGCAGCAGCAAAAGCGGCTGTGCCGCCGGAGAAATGTCCGGCATTAACCATTGTCTGTGTACTTGTTGTTCCCGCGTACAAAGCGTATAGGTCACCGCTGGCTGTTCCGTCGGATATTGCCACAACGCCATTGTTCACCACAGCGTTGGCCGTAGCACCCGTTGCACTGATTATATTATTGGCAAGAGTAGCCGAAGCACCCGAGTTAACCTGCACACCGTTCACGGCAGAGGTCTCAGCTGACGCCGACACTGTAGCAGCTGTGCACAATAACTCTCCGCTGCTTGCAAGCACACCACATACATCGTTGCTGCCAGACGAGGTCATCACCGATGCGCCGCTCACAGTGACCGTCGAACCGCCAGCATATAAAGCAATAGCATTGCTGCTTGAAGCGACGGACGTGAATCTGCAGCTTTTGAGCGTAGCACCGCCCGAGACATATAACCCGAAGGCATGAGACAGTTTCGAGTCACCGGCAAACGAAGCTCCTTCAGCCTTTACTGAACCTTCAGAGTAAGCGCCATACGCATATCGGCTGTTCGTCGTTACCGCCTTGAATGCAGTGTTCTTCAGCTCTGCAGACGAGCCGCTTGCCCCGTACAGAGCGTAAGCCCGCCCGTTGTTAGCATCAGCGCCCGTGCGGTCGATATTCGCATTGAACGAACCGCCGGTGGTCGTAAGCGAAGCTCCTGTAGCGAGACTCACGCCTCTTGCATCGGACACCTGTGCTTGCGCCACGAATGTTCCGCCGTGCACCGATGCGCTACCGGCTGCTATACGCAAGCCGCAAGCTTCAGAGCCAGTGACGCGCGCGTCGTACTCTCCGGCAGAGATAACGGCCGTGCCGCCCTCTACATCAATTGCATAGGCTCCGGCCGACGAACGCGCCACAAAACTGCCGTCTGTCACGCGGGTATTGCCCAGTGTCGTCAGAGCTCTTGCTCCTGTGCCCGATGCTGTGGCGGCATACCGGCCACCCTCCACCACTACCGTCGAACCGCTATTGACAAACACAGCGCACGCTCCCGATGCCGCTGTTGCCGATATTTCCATATTCTTCACGGGCGAAGCGCCTCGCAGTGCCACACCGTATGCCTCCGACACGGCGGCAACGGCCGAGATGACGCCTCCACTCAAGTTGGCGGCACCGCCCTCCTCACACAACACGCCATACGCATACGAACCGGCCGTGCGACTGACGGTGATGGAACCACCGCTTATCTGCACCGAGGTGTTGGGACGCCCGTCCGCTGCCGGCGCAGATGCACCGACATACACACCTACTGCCTGCACAGACGATGACGTACCGCTGTTACTATTTGTCGCCACTATCTCACCACTTGACAAGACAAACCTGCCGCTTGTCACCTCAACAGCACTCAGTCTGCCGGCATAATCAGCATTGGCAATCAGCCTGCCGTTGCCACGACTGCTCTGCATCGTCAGCGCTGCACCATCGGTAACCTCAACAGCCTTGGAGGCGAAAGAACTGAGATTAAAACCATTAAGGTCAATGGTCATTGCCGAAGCCACAACGGCAGTGGACGAAAGCTCTACATTCTTAAGCAGCTTGACGGTTGCATTGCTTGTCGCATTAGCTGCTGCCAAGGCTGACTTGAAGTTCTGGTAAGTTACATCATTCACACTTGCCTCACCTGCTGCAACGCCATCCACCGTTGCATAAAAACCGATGGTGAGCGCAGTGCCACCTGCTGCAGCGTTTGCAGCCAAGGTGAGCGAGCCGGACGAAGTGCCGACTGCTGACGGAGTAAACGTATAAGGGATACTGAGTGTGCTATATCCTGTTGTATAGTCGGTTGCACTGAGTGTTATCGCGCCGATAGTCCAAGTGCCGGCTGAGCCGGACAGGTCTGATAACGAGGTCGGGAAAGCATTAAAATCGCCGCTATCGTCAGCGTAACGCACCCTGACAAGAGCAGTGCCGGCTATAGGAGCAGCACCGCTTGTCGTAACAATATTCACATCGTTTCCGCTCAATTCCACATTCGGATAGTCGGCAGTTATATTGCAAGTCTGTGTAAGCGGCGAACCACTATCTGCTACGGAGCTAAGGGTTAATGCAGCTCGGTTCTGACGGTTACGGGTAACCCCCTTGCCGTAAGTGCCGTTGCCATGGAACGACCAGTTGACGGTAACGGTACGTTTGGAGAAGTCTGCCTTTGTATCAAACGAGAACTCACCATTACCTGTAACAGCAGGCACAAACTCCTCAAAGTCGTCCATGCTGTCGGCACCGGTCAAAGAGAACACGACCTTGCCGCTGTAGTCCTCACAACGCTCGCTGCTGTTGGTAGGCGCCACCGAAACCGACGAAGGGCTGACACTATTCACCAACACCGGCATGAACAAAGCCGTAGCCGTCACGGTGTAGGGTGTCGAAGGGTCTTCATAGTCGCTATGACCGTAATAGTCATACTCGGTGCGAGAGCCGTATGGTATAACAACCACCTCGTGGTGAGGGTTGTTCGTTGAAATCATGTCATCCTTGTCGGCATAAGTGAATGTCCACTGCTTGAAGTACCATCCGTTTTCAGGCTCTGCAAAGAAGTAGTGCGACGCCTTGTGATTTTCCATCACTCCGCCACAGTCCCACGCTATTTCTTCTGAACGTGACACAGGGTCAGCCACTGCCGACGGAGTGGTAGTGACATACGCAGAACCGTTGCCCTCTGTCAGAACAACAGACTTGGCATAATCAGTCTCATCATGCTTGGTATCAAGGATAGGAAGACCACCGTCATAATAATAGTGTGATTTGCGGTGCCCGCCTCTTCCTGAAGTAACGGTCGTATCACTCTCATGCACAGCAGTCTGCGCATAGCAGTCTGCAAATAATACGCCGCATAACAGCATCACTGCAACACTTAACATTTGCTTCCCCGCTGCATATTGTCGTAGGAAACCTTGTATTTTCAAAACACTTTTCATAATCGTATTACCGAACAATTCTCACTGTGTTAGTTTTTCCTTTCAGCACATATTGCACTCCGCAAACGGGTGTATAGGTGTGTGGCGGGTCAGAAGGCGTTTGGTGCCACGAGTCAACGAGTTTGCCGTGGTTATCATAAAGCCGTAGGTCCTGTTCCTCCGTAACGAAGATGCGCATATCCAAATCAGAGCAGTCGCAGGCTATCGTTGCGTCTGGCGTGAACGGTTGCGGAATCAGCGGTTGTGGCTCTTCGTCGTCCCCCGGCGACGGCGGCTCGGGTGTGACAGGGTCAGAGCCGTCGTTCTTCGCTTTCGATGTTCTGAACGTCACATCACCCGTCGCACGCGGAGTGAGACGCACATAGAACCAGCCGTCACTGTCAGTCATACCCTCCCATGAGGCAGTCTCCTCAGGAGTGAAATACGCCGAACCGCCTGCCGACAAGTTTTTGTTACGCTTGGAGATGTGTTTGTTTGAGGCTGTCACGGCATAACCTGCACAGGTATCAACAAGATATACAGCCAAAGTGTTGTTACCTGTCCAAGAGACGAACAAAGTGTCGCCTGCAAAGTCGTCGTACCTGAGCAAGTAATGCAGTGAGTTCGCTCCGTTGGCAACACGCACCGGATTACCCATAAAGAACCTCGCCGTGCTGTTCTTCTCACAGGTGCCCGGCGTCCACTCCGAAGCAGTCACCGTTGAGGCACGCTCCGCACGGAAGCGGATATACATATACATATCGGTTGTCTTGCTCCACAGGTTTTTCATCTCGTTGCCAAGCAAGGTAAGCTCCGTGCCTGTCTCCGCGTCGTCGAAGTCATAGACAGCCAGTACACGGCTGTCTGCATCTGACAGAACGGCATTGGCGCTTTTCATCAAGTAGGCATGCATGCGTCTTGTGGATGAAGAAGTAAACATCAGACTCTTCTGCCACTCGTCACGGGTGATATAATACACCTTATTGGTGTCATTGGCACTTAAATTGAGCGGCGTATCATACTCCAACGGTATGGTGCCGTCGGCCGGTTCAAACTCCGGCACACGCTCTACTATCAACATTCCCGCTCCGTCAGTCTGCAAACGCGCATAGAACAAGCCGCCTCCCGTCTCCTCATCTACGCGGTCAAGCTGGCTTTGTATATCATCCTTGGTAAGCTTGTATTTGCTGCCGGAAGCTATGTCGTACATATCCCATATCCCCACGTCCAAGAGCGAGAGATTGAAATCGCAGTCGATATTAGAAAGCCACACGCGCAGAGGTTTCTCGTTGGTGCCCTTCCACACGTAGCGAATACTGTCGTTCTTCCATTCGCCATAGGGCAATATATACACTACGTTGGTATCGTTGGTGCCGACAAAGATAGTATCGCCCAGTTCCACCCTGTGAGAATATGCCTCACAACCGCGGAAAAGACTGTCAGGCAGAACCTTCAGCTGACCCCCTTCAGGGAAGAACACTTTTACAAATGCCTGAACATCATGATTGATGCCGAAAATAGTGAAAATGTTTCTAAAGCTCTTGTCAACAGTAATGTTGTATATCTTTTGTCCGTTCTCCACCACGGAGTCGAACTTCAGAGCATACGGCATCTCGATGGTCATATTGCCGCCACCGGAGAACAGTTCGCTCAACTTAGGGTCGTCGTACACTCCCGGTGTACAAGTAAAGTCAAGCACGGCAGAAGGAGTATGGGTATTAGAAGCATTGACCGGAGCAAAGTCTATAGATAATGGAAGGTCATAAGTCCATGCCGAAAACCAGAAAGTATCCGACTCAGCCAATGCCACATTAAACGCTGAATCAATAGACATTGCCGTAGCGCATGAGCGCTGACCATACACGCCTAACGACACAGATATACAAGCGACAATTAAAATAAAGAGACGTTTCATAACATGTGATTTACTTAGCAACAACCATGTATAAGACACTCTTATCCACGTCAAAAACACTCATCACAGGTGTAACTATAACATGATTAAGCATATTATCTTGCAAAGTTACTGCTTTTTCGCGAAACAGACAAGAAAAAAACGCCGAATACAAAAGTATTTAGCGTTTTTTTTCACTAATTTAACAAATATACGACATCACGACATCACGGCATCACGACATCACGGCATCACGAAACTTGGTTCTGACGAACCTTACCGGCAGAGACGGTAAGCGCCACACACATTGCCTTCCCCAAATCATGGGTAACGTTGCACCGATACGTGTAGAGACGGTGTTGTACACCGTCTCTCAAGGCGTGGGCAACAGGGGCGGAACATAGAAAACAGAAGAAACCGACGAAAGTCAATGAGAGACGGTAAGCGCCACACACATTGCCTTCCCCAATTACCGTCTCTACACGTGGGCGGAATGATATACAGGCAGACGGGAGGCCTTGGGCGGAATGATATACAGGCGGACGGGAGGCACAAAAAAAAAGAGTCCCGTGCCGAAACCCGGCGCGGGACTCAAAAATGGCGGCTACCTACTCTCCCACAATTGCAGTACCATCGGCGATGCTGAGCTTAACGACCCTGTTCGGAATGGGAAGGGGTGGGACCTCAGCGCTATAACCACCTAAATTATTTC
>JAFSTO010000002.1 GCA_017450435.1 Paludibacteraceae bacterium | reverse complement strand
TAGGCTCTCTAATGGGAGCTTTTATTATATTCAACGCTTGGAATCAATAAAAACACCAACTCACATATAAGGGCTAACAATTTTTTATGTCGAATAAATAAAAAGAGACTATCTAACATTTTTTGTTGTTAGACAGCCTCTTGTTATATTTTTTGTTGATACGTTGTTGCTTGTGTTTGACATATATTCATAATGCTTCTATAGTCATAGCAGTTGTGTATCACTTAGCCGCCTTACGGTCGTTGACCGCCTCATCAACGTTGATAATATAGTCTCCCATCTTCTCACACTCAATAATAATATCCATATAATTGACACCGGTCAAATAGTCATACTGGTGTTCCGTGACGTCCAATGTGTTTTGTGCTTTGAGAGTATCGCGGAAATTGTTAATCTCATTCTCCAGATTTGCGGCATACAGAAAATCATCTTCCGTGGTAGCATGATGCACCTCCAGCATATTGACCATCTGCGTACAAGCGTCGGAAAGGAGGTTGAACATCAGCTCCACATTCTGCGTCTGCTCAGCGTTGTACTTTACCCTATTCTGATACTTATGACTGATATACCTTGACATATTGAAGTTAGCATCTCCCACCGACTCTATCTCCGACACTATACGCAGCATCTTATGTACCTCATGTTTGGATTGGTCAGACAACCTACCATCCGCCACCTGGTTAAGATAAGCGGCAATTTCCACCTCCATACGGTCACATATACCCTCATACTTCTCAATACGCGAGAAGGTCTTATTGAAGGCGGCCTCATCAGTTTCCACAAAGAGGTCACGAACCATACCGAACATACGTTGTACGCGAACGCCATAAACATGTATCTCCTTCCAAGCCTGAAGAATAGAGAGCTCAGAGGTGGACATCAGACCACCGGTAATAAACGTGAGTTTCTCTTCCGAATTATCTTCCTCTTTCTTAGAAGGAATGATCCAGCAAACAAGCTTCTCTATCTGCGGAATGAACCATATAAGAATAAGTACGTTGCAGACGTTAAAGGCGGTGTGGAAGGTAGCCAGAATAGCATTCAGTTGACTTGCGCTTACATCAGCTATCTCCCCCGGTATGAAGTCAACTCCCCACAGTCCACAAACCCCGCCCACAAACCAGCGGAACACACATAACACCCAAATAACACCGAACAGGTTGAAAATCAGGTGTGCCATAGCAGCACGACGAGCTTGAGGTGTAGCTGACAATGCGACAACATTAGAGGTTATTGTGGTACCAATATTCTCGCCCAACACCAGCGCGATACCAAGATCGATAGGCATCACATGAGTGGAGCATAGCGTCATCGTAATAGCCATAATCGCAGCTGAAGACTGCACTGCACATGTGAGCAAACCACCGATAAACAGATATAACAAATAGCTACCATAGCCCCAACTGCTGGTTTTAGAGAAGAAATTAACCACTGCCGGCACTTCGTCAAGGTGCATCTCTGCCGCATTAACACGCAACGTTGTAAGACCAAGAAGCATAAACGCCAAGCCGATAATAAACTCGCCAAGATTGAGGTTCTTCTTTGTATAGATAAGTACAACAGCCAGCAGTATTGCGCTATATACGATAAATCGCATATCTAACGAACTACCGCCCAACACCATAATCCACGCAGTGAACGTGGTACCGATATTGGCACCGAAAATAACTGATATGGCCTGACTTAGCGAAAGAAGTCCTGCTGATACAAAAGAAACAGTCATCACAGTTGTGGCAGTAGAAGACTGAATACTGGCTGTGATGAAAGCACCGGTCAACACTCCGGTGAACCGATTGGTGGTCATTGTCCCGAGCACATTGCTCAGTTTACTTCCTGCCATCTTCTGCAGGCCCTCACTCATCACCTTCATGCCGTACATCAGCATCGCGACGGAGCCAATGAGGATAATAATAGATAATGCAGTTTGCATCGTATAAATAATTACAAGTTACAAAGAAAAATATTATCTTTATGCCGCTACGGGTTACATTTTCATTCTATAACAATCCAATGTGTTTTGCATAAGCATCGTGATAGTAAGTGGTCCCACCCCACCGGGCACAGGCGTGATAGCGGAGGCCACCTCGCGCACCTCATCAAAATCCACATCTCCTGTCAAATGTCCGTCAACACGCGTTATCCCCACATCAATGACCACAGCCCCTTTCTTGACATGCCTCGCCGTTATCAGACGTGGTACTCCCACAGCGGATACCAATATGTCCGCCCGAGCCGTTACTGCCGCCAAATTCGCAGTGTGCGAATGAGCTATAGTGACCGTTGCCTGCCTGTCAAGCAGCAACTTAGCCACCGGCTTACCTACAATATTACTACGTCCGACCACCACTGCCTCTTTTCCGGCAATCTCTATACCGCATGCGTCAAGCATTGCGATAATCCCCCGTGGGGTACACGGTTGCACACAGGGCTCACCAAGCCACAAGCGAGCAACGTTCTCCGGGTGGAAACCATCAACGTCCTTTTGAGGCGAAATAGCTTTCAAAAGACGATTCTCATTGATGTGCGAAGGTAATGGCAGCTGAACCAATATTCCATCAACATCAATATCAGAATTAAATTTGCTAATCATCCCCAACAGGTCCGCCTCAGTACAAGTATCCGGCAAATGTACCAACTCGCTGTTAATACCCACCTCTTCTGCGGCGCGTATCTTCCCACGGACATAAGACATGCTTGCCAGATTTTCGCCCAGCAGAATAACCTTCAGCGAAGGCACACGCCTACCCTGCGCCGACAAACGTAATACATCCTGACGAATACCGGCACGTATAGATGAAGCAATTTGCTTACCGTCTATAATCATAGAAAAAACTCCTATCCGAAAAATATACTGTTTTCGGATACCTCGAAATCAAATAAAGAGAAAAAAGCGGGGGTGCTGCCATTTGGCAACGCCCCCGAAGAACAGAGATAATTATTAAATCATCAAAGCGGCAACAAGCGCAAGAATTGCATAGAACTCCGGCAAAGCCGCATAAATCATTGTATTGGTCTGTACATCATGACCGGCAGCAATACCGGCAATACCGTTAGCGCAAACCATGCCCTGACGAATAGCAGAAATAAGACAAACAAGTCCGACAGCTAAACCTATACCGAAATACAAAGCCGGATTGGCTGCGATAGCGGCTTTATCCCACATCAAGAAAGCCACAAATCCGTACAGACCCTGCGTAGCAGGAAGAGCTGACAAAATCATGTACGATGATGACTTTGCGGGGTTTTTCTTCAATGCGCCTTCTGCTGCATTACCTGCGATTGTTGTTCCGTAGGCAGAACCTACACCGGCGAGACCTAACATAAGTCCCCAACCGAGAAAGCCTAAAAATTCCATAGAATAATATTATTTTAATGTTATTATATTATTTCTCTTTTAACATAAACGGGCTATACAGATTACCCTTGCCTTCATATCCTGAGTTTTTAAAATACTCCACAAACGTCAGACGCAACGGGTGCACGAACGCGCCTAATGCCGACATTGCGAGGTTGAGCAGGTGTCCTACAATGAGGATAATCACGAACGGAACCCACTGCCATGTAGCCCCCTCGGTTGAGCCGCCCATCACCATCAGACCGAGGTTGTTGAACGCGCCGCCAAGCATACCTCCGGCCAATCCCAAAGCATATAGACGAATATACGAAAGCACATCACCAAGGATGCCTGTAGCCATGTTATATGTATCCCACAATCCGGCACCTATGTTAATAAGCGGATTACGACCTGGAGTATTGAATACATATATACCGAGTGCGGAAACGGCTGCAATGGATATAAGAATTATCTTAGTCACCTCCATCGGCACTGCAAGGGCAAGACAAATAATCAAAGTGGCTATACCGCCGACGATAAGCAGTGTCCAACCCCATGTAGAGAGCTGTGCTCTAAATCCAAAACGCTTGGTATAGCACAGAGCCTTAACTACCATTGCAAGACATATATGGAACACACCTATTAAAATAGACAGCACCATCGCCACATCGTATCCTCCCTCCATGCCGGTTGCGGCATAAGCCGCCTTACTCAGATAATGGACACCACCTTCCGTGACTACTTTTCCGTTAAGGAACAAATAATCTATACCGGGGAACAACGCACTGAGGTCCATACCAAACGCCGTGCCGAGGAAGAAACCTACGACAAGCGTACCAACGCCAAGTGTGGTAATAATCGGACCGAGACCTTCGAACATCTCAATATTAAGCACTTTCTTAGACGTGAGAATACCGAACAAGATAAGCAGAATACCGTATCCGGCATCTCCCATACACATCGCAAAGAAGAGCAGATAGAACGGCGCAAGAATAGGCGTCGGGTCAAACTCTCCATATACCGGCCACCCGTACATGCCGGTGAACACCTCGAACAGCTTGGCAAAACGATTATTATGCAGCTTAACCGGAGCCTCATCCTCCTCTGTCGGGTCCTCTGAGCTATAGTAAATTCTCTCAGCATCAAGCATCTTGTCCAGCTCCGGCACCTTGTCAATCGGACAGAACCCCTCAAGCAGATAAAGTTTATCGTCAGCCGCTGCAGTGGTGCTGAGTGTCACCTTCTGCCAGTCGATAGCTGAACGTGTAGCTCTTTCAGCAGCCTGCAAATCTGCCAAATGCATTATTGCCCACATATTGAGCTGAGCCTCCTTTGTAGCAAGCAGACCCTTCAAACCATCTATATCAGCCTGCAACTGTGTGGCATTATGGTCATTAAGCGTCACCTCCTCTGCATCTATTTCTACAACTATCTCAGGAGACGTAACCGTAACAAAATAACATTGTTTCTTTTCCTCAGCCACCACAACGGCGTTATACATAGCCTTCCATTCTTCTCTCATCTTGTCAGCCGGACATACAAAGAAATGCATCTTATGCCCCTCACGCTCAAGCGATGCTATCTTCTCATGCGAAAAGTCTCCCCACACCTGCATCCTTTCCATCTCTCTACCGGCATAAGCAACAGCCTGCTCTAACTGCTGCTTATCCTGCAACAAGCGTGTAAACTCATCAAAAAGGTTCGCCAATTGCTCTTTGTCAAGCTTGGCTGATTGCTGAGAATGTGCACCTGAAGGCAGATAAACAGTTACAGCAGCTATGGTCTTACCCAACTTGTCGGCAAGAGCCAATTTCTCCTGTAAGCCTGCATCCTCGCTAACCCCCTCACCTGTGGTATTGATATGTAGCACACCTAACTCACGCAAGCGTTCAAGGAAATTATTGTAATCGCGATGGAACACCATGAAGGTGTATTTCTTCATTTGTGTAATCATGCCTGTGCCTCCTTCTCGCGTTTAGATTTGACTATCTTTTGGCTGGATTTGGAAAGATTCTCCTCATCTTCCATAAACCGTTTTATCTTACGAATAGCATCTTCGTAGCCCGGGATTTGCACCTTTTCAAACAAGTTCACCTTTTGAGTTGATTTTTTCCGTGCATATTCCAGCAGATTCAGTTTCTCACGACAGAACTCCTGCTCAATGCCCACTTGTGCCAACTCCTTCAGTTGCGTAAATCCGTCGGCAAACCACTTAGGCGATGAGAACACGCTGAACTCTTTAGTCGAATAGACCACTTCGTCCAGCACCGGCACCCTGACACCGGCAATCTTCTTCACACTCATTCGCACATCGTCCACGTGCAAAAGAGTAGTATCAAACTCGCCCCAAAGCGCCAACATCCTGTCGTATGAAGCTATTCGACGCTCTACCTCCTCATCAAGCCGCTTAATCTCATCCTTAGCTTTTTTCACCTCTAATCGAAGCGCGGACTCCTTGTTCTTGAGCGTCGGCAAGGCACGAACACGCATCTTGAGATTCTTCTCAAGAGACTGAAGGGAGGTTTTGTTGTACTGAAATGCTATTGCCATTTACATCTACGGTTAAATATATAGGGTAGCTGAAAAAATATAACACGCATGTTTTTAGCCAGACCCGTTTAAAGAATCAGCCGGTCGAATAACTGTCGTAATCCGACACGTCCTTTTCAACTGCAAAAATACATAATTATTTTGACATACGCAAAATAAAAATAAAAAAACACAAAAAAAGAGACAATAACGCTAAAAGTTACTGTCTCTTCAGTCGGGATGACTGGATTCGAACCAACGACCTCCTGCTCCCAAAGCAGGCATTCTAACCGGACTGAACTACATCCCGCCTATGCAAACATGCTCTGATACTTAATGCGCCGATTTTGACACGACTTCGCATATCCTCGCATATTGCGTTTTGCTGAAAGCGAATGCAAAGGTACTGCTTTTTTTTTACTTTTGCAAATAAAAACGCAAAAAAATGATAATAGCTGTCAAATGACCGCCACGCTGTGTTGTGAGACCGCAGCGGTCTCACTCCAATCACTATTTGTTGTGATTTAACATCCTACGCTTGTCTATGAGGAAAAAAAGCAGTACCTTTGCAGCGTGTTTCGATTACATTTGTTTAAATATAAATATATAAGGTCTGTTTTACAGGTAAGAAGCTACATATTGGTTTCTTGCATTGTATTCTTTACCATTATCCTCCCCATAAATGCCGGCGAGTCAAAAATCACCTTCAACGATACGCTACAAGAGGTGACAGTCATTGACGCCCGCATAAACGAAAGGCAACAGAGCGCCACTGCTGTACACACAACCATAGGACTAAGACGAATTGAACAGGAGCAGAGGACGAACTACAAAGATATTTCCGCCATCGTTCCTAATTTTTATATCCCGGACTACGGCAGCCGAATGACCTCGACTATATACGTCCGGGGCATGGGCGCCCGCATTGACAATCCCGTAACCGGTTTGTACGTTGACGGCATAGCCGTTGCGAATAAGAACGCTTATGATTTCAGCTTTGCCGACATCCGCAACATAGAGTTTTGGAGTGGTCCGCAAGGCACACTATTCGGCAGAAACACCATAGGCGGAGTAATGTCCATATCCACCCTCTCAGCATTAGACTGGCAAGGTTTTCGAGCGTCTGTCGGTTATGGAAACGGCAACAGCGGAGAAGCACACGCCGCATACTATCATAAGTTCGGCAAGACGAACCATGTTCTAACCGGTGTGTCAGCTGTCGTCAACTATAGACATACCGACGGGTTCTTCACCAACACCTATGATAGCAGCCACGCCGATATGGCTGATGAAGGCGGCATTCGCCTGCGGTTTGACAACAGGTTTGATAATGGTACTACATGCAACGTTACCGCAGGTTATAACTTTGTCAAACAGAACGGGTTTCCTTATCATCGGCCTAATCAACCGGTCAACCATAACGACTACTGCGGCTACATAAGGCACAGTGCTCACGCCGGTGTCGGTTACAACATACCTCTCGGTGACTATCGGCTTAGCGGTAGTACAGCTTGGCAAATACTTGCCGACAAGATGCAGATGGACCAAGACTACACACCTTTGCCATACTTCACACTTGTGCAACAACAGATGTTCAACCATATAAGTCAGGAGTTGACTCTCACCCCGAAGAACGCCATAGTGACAGGAAACGGCTGTACGTGGAAATGGCTGACCGGCGCAAGTCTGTCGTTCAGCAATAACGACATGACCGCCCCTGTGCATTTTATGCAGACCGGCATTGACTCACTTATTTTGAAAAACGCCAACAACGGCATGCATAGTGCCGGTTTTGCCGATTCGATACAACTAAGTCTGCAAGAAGATAACTTCCTTATCAATAGTGACTTCAATACCAGGCATGCAGATGTGGCTGTATATCACTCCTCCACCTTTCAACTGACGCCGTCTTTAACGCTTGAAGCCGGCTTGAGGTTAGAATATGAGTATCAGCACTTCAACTACCTCTCAGACGGAATGGTCCACTACACAGTTGAGCACGTTCTCACAGGTTATCGTCCCATTCACAGCCGTGTTCAAGGCAAGGTCAGCCTTCCTATCTTTGAAGCTTTGCCCAGATTAGCTGTGAGTTACAACCTCCCGAGCAAACATTCAGATGTCGGACAACAGTCTTTCAAACACAGACTCTTCGCATCTATTGCAGAAGGCTACAAGGCTGGCGGATTTAACACACAGCTCTTCTCTGATATTCTACAAAACACCATGATGAAAGATATGATGGCAGATATCGGAGTATATTTCGCAGATGGTAGCGAATACACCGTAGCCGATGTTATAACATACAAACCCGAGCGTTGTCTGACAAGCGAACTGAGTTGGGTCGGGACATATAGGAACGATGACATGAGTCTGAACAGCCGCGCCACCCTGTACGAATTAGAAGTATTTAATCAGCAGTTGACCGTATTCCCCAAACGCGGAACAGGCAGAATGATGACCAACGCAGGGCGTTCGCGCAGCATGGGAGGAGAAATAAGCGCCGGACTGGCGTGGAATAACTTGTCACTTAACATTGCCTACGGCTACACACACGCCTCGTTTGTCAAATACGACAACGGCAAAACTAATTACGCAGGAAAGCGTGTACCATATATACCTGCCAATACACTGAACATAGCAGCCGACTATAGATTTATCTTCTCCCACAAGTTCTTTCAGTCGTTGCTTCTAAACGTCAACACACAAGCATTCGGCACTATATGGTGGAACGAGGACAATACAGAAAAGCAGTCCTTCTATGCGTTAGTAAACGCAAATATAACATTACAAATGAAATACATCTCACTCACCCTTTGGGGGAAGAACCTGAGTAATACAGAATACGATGTATTTCGCTTTGTATCAATGGGCAAGACCCTCATGCAAAGCGGTAAACCCATTACTTTCGGAACTAAAATAAATATTGAAATATGAAAAAACAAACACTATTTATCATTGCCTCAACGGCAATCCTTTTCACATGTTTTTCGTGCTCACCGGAGCAAGGCGAGTTTGTAGAAAATAGTCCGACCGGAAAGATACTCGGCACCGTTCGCGTCACGAACGGCTCATACGATGTTGCCAACGGTGACACTACGTACTACGACTATATAGGAAATAATATCGAAGCCGAACTGACCAAACTCACAGACAAGGAGAACAAATACAACATCGTTCTATACAAAGTATGCTTCTCCAACCACATGCCTGTAACTATTGACATGACTATTCCGGCAATAGACATTGACAGCCACGGCAATCTCTCCGGCGACAGCATCGTTCCTTACGCCGGAATACTTGGAGAATATCCCCGCTACACTATTCGCAATCTCACAGGTAAGGTAGTGTTTGATGCAAACGGCAAAGCAGCCGCTCTCACACTGGACATGCTGTGCGGCAAGTATCAGACCGGTTATCAAGGATTATATAAGGTCGAATAAAAACACCGGCTTACTACTGCCGTACACTACCAGATACGGGTGAAACAGGTTTTAAGAAAGTGACAAAGGTAATCCTGCCAGTTTTGCCATGTATGTCCACCGTCAGTCTCATAGTAGGTATATTCGAAACTGTTCAACTCCAACCATTTTCTATAATCCTGCAGTTGCGTATATAGAAAATCATCGCGACCGATAGCGATCCAATACAATGGTGGCATCTGCGATAGCTGTCGCAAATCGTTCATCCAATCATTATATGCCGGAGAGCTGTATGCCACTTGTTTATCGAATCCGGCAGTGCGATACGGCCCTTCAGGCAGTGGCATTTCCCCCACCAAGTCAGGTGCCACACGCGGCAGGATAACAGGAGAGAACAGACCGATATAATCAAACGTACCGACAAGGAAATGCGACACGTGCATAGTGTGAAACCCGCCCATTGACAATCCGGCTATAGCACGACTCTTAGAGTTGTTGTCAACACTGTATCGTTGTTCCACCTCTGCCATAAAAAGCGGGAAATGCTCCTCCCAATATCCTGACATCTCAAATCCTTGCTCCTGTTCACGCGTCAGTTTACGCCAGTGAGCGGCTCCTTTTTCAGTTGAAAACGGCTGCCCGTCAGGCGTGACATTAGGAGCCGACATTAAACGGCGGCGCTCTGCCGGAGGTATAGAGCCGAGGAAGTTGTCAGGCATCACAACAACCATCTCCGCTATCATATCCTCCCGTAAGAGCGAGTCCATCCAATGCAACAGATGCCCCTGCTGAGTCCAATCGTTCTCTGAGCCAAACATACCGTGCTGCAAATACAGACACGGGAAGTTGGTTCCCTTCTCTGCCCTTTCTGCATAATTATACGGGAGATACACCACACACGGCACACCCTGTATTGTGTCGCGCTGTAACGTTCCTACAGGCTGAGAGGCGTAGGTACACAAAATAATTACAGATAACAGTGATAATACAAAAAAACGTGATTTCATAGTAGTTATATTTATGTATGTAAACTGTCGGTTGTTTGGTATCAAGCAGTGAAACAGCGTCACACTTTTTTTCCTCTTGACACCCTCCACAATTGCCAAGCATTAAACAGATTCTGCCAAAATATATACGCTGCAGGTGCCAACACTGAGAGCGGCTGCAAATAAGTAGCAGCCATCCAAATTCCCAAAGTGGTATTCTTCTGTCCTAATCCCTGACCGGCAGACACTCGTGTCTCACGCACCGCCTGTTCGTCAGCGGGGGCAGACGGGTAATGCTCACCAATCTGTTTGCCGACGAAAAACTGCAACATGCACGTTAGCAACGACCCTCCGAACATCAGTGCAAGCACCAACAGACTACCGTCGTAATTGGCAATATCCCGCATCATCTTTGCCATAAGGATTGTCAATGTCCCCGCCCATAGATAAAACGGCATCTGAGCAATGAATTCCGGCATCCTGAACGGCCGTATATCGCGCATATCCTTGAGGGCTGCCCGTTGCTCCAATTGGTTGTAAACGATACGTAACAACCAGGCTAAGAAAAAGGGTAATAATAAAACAGGAGAAATATGACGCAGAATAACTAAGAACGTCTCAAGAAAAGGCGTATCAACATCAGTCATGAGAGGAAATATCAACGGAACCAGCACAGCCGTAGAAGCAGAAGAAAGAAGAGTAAAGGCAGTAAGTGTACGGACTGAACCTCCGAGTTTAGCCGCAATAATGGGGGCAGCGATAGCTGATGGCATCAATACACAAAGCATCAGTCCCTGAGCCAAGGTAAGGTCAAACGAACGCAGAGAATAGAAAATAAAAAGACTGACAACTATCTGAAAAACAAGCAACATCCAATGCCATTTATCAGGCCGCAACGACTTAGGATCAATCTCACAGAACGTGAAAAAGAGCATTAAGAATATCATCAAAGACAAAAACCATGACGGCGTAAACCATTGCCAATGAAACACTACTTCCAAGCCACCTACCAGAAAGCCGGTCAGCATAGCAATGAACAACATATTGTTCTTGATGAATCTCACAACAAGTATCAGAAACTAAAACTAAGTCCTAAAGTGAAGGTAAGATTTTTACCTTGATAGTAGCGTGGTGTAAACTTCTGCAAATAATAGTTCGCAAGCGCGTCCCCCGCAAGGTTCTTTGAGGTTCCGTCCTCATTCCAGCCTCTGTCTTCTCCCTCCACCCTTGCTGACGAAGGAGCGTACGAGCGGGCATTATTATAAGTGGCATCAATTACAGCATAGCAGTTTTGGAAAATCTCGTATGTCGCACGAAAAGACACTTGGTCGTTCTGCCAAGTTCGTTCTCCAAAGGGTTTTTGAGAAATGATATTGCCTATCTTATGTCTGACATAGTCATAGACATTATACTTAGTGTCATTAGTATAGTTTAGTCTCAGCGACAGACCTCTAACCGGCTTATACTCTGCTTCTATGAAAATTGATTGCGCATTATCACCCATATAATGCCCCATATTATACGAATTTGACCTATAGTCAAGCACACTGATAGAGTGAGTGTAGCAGGCTATATATGACCGCGCAAACTCACCGCGAAGAGCCAATCCGCGAACAGGCCAACCACTCCAATTAAATCCTACAAGATACGATATCGGATTGTTTTGAGGATTACTTTTCTTTAGACGGGCAAACTTAAACTCATCAAGAAAAACCGAAGTATAAAGGCGAAGGTGATCAGTCGGACGAACCGTTATAGTACCAAAAACCTGCGAGTTCTGATTTTCCACTCCTAACCCCTTAGTCAACAGATGGTCGAGCGACTTGTAGAAAGCAATAGGAATAAAATACGCCGCCTGCACATTTTTCTCAGCATATACAATCGAGTTACCAAAAGAGAACGATATATACTTTATCGGTTTGAATGTAAACATGTTTGCAGCCATAAACTTGTTCGCCGGGCGATAGTGTCTGCGTTCCACACCTTCTTCGTAAGTCTCCACATAATACCTGCTACTGTCTATCATGTTTGACACTAACCAAGCGTGAAACCAGTCGAACTGAAACCAAGAGCAAGGTGTCAGCTGCAATGTAACCTGCGGCACAGCCGGTTGATGGGCTGACAAGATGTTGGAAGCATGGTAGGCATCGCCCCACATCACTCTCTCGCGTTGTACCCCCACCGAGCCCCACCATGTGTATATAGAGATACCACCTCGAGAATCGGAGAAGTCGCCACCGTAATTTGCCTCCTTATATTGTACACCGGGAAAATTATTCAGGTATTGTCCCTTCGAAAGACGGGCGCCATCAATCTGTGAGACAGCATCCGGGAAATAAGCCTCTTTCAAATACCCCGTCCCCTTCCATGAGTTATCGCGCAGTGTGCCCCATATACTCAGGTGTCCGGCTATATCCATTTGCATCTCTGCACCATACCACCGTTTAGTTATCACACCTTTCTTTGAAGCATAGACGTGCATTCCAAGTATCGGTTTAAGCACAAACTTAAACACGTTGTTACTTGTCTTATAATGAAACGCCGGTTCTACAAGCGATAGATTAAACGTCTTGCGATTGGTCCATTGGCACACATTCTTATGTCCATAAAGACGGTAATCCGGTATTGTATCTAACTCTAAAGCATAGTCTTGCATATAGAAATCCAAGTCCTCACGTTGGCGTCGGCTAAGCATAGAGTCCTTGGCAGCAGCCTCCTGAAGGAACAATGCCACCTGACGACGAGTATAGGGCCTGACTGCTTCCGTGACGTTATTCAACACTCCGTCAGTTGCAAGCTCCTCAATGAATGAGTAAATCTCGGTATACTCAAGAGCAACGGGAATATTTTGTGCCTGTACCTGCAGCACATAGCACAATACGAACAGTATCAGTATGTAAAAGCGTTTCATTCTTCGCTTCACTATGGCGCTCCACCCTTCAGGCATCATCCTGCTTAGTGGCTTCGCGCACGCTTGAAAATGATAGTGTAAAATATCTTCCAGAAATAGATAAAATCAGTTCGGAAAGTACCCTTCTCCTCACATGCAACCAGGTATCGCATTTCCGAAGCTTCTATCTCCTCCAGCGTCTTTGGCATATCCGCATAAAACGGTGGTAACAGCCCCGGCTTATGTTTGGTTCGCTTCTCCTGTAATTCCTGCGAATAGAGCGAAAAATACTGCTTACTTATCGGTCTGACGCCCACAAGCTTCATGTCACCTTTCAACAGATTAAGAATCATCGGCAGCTCATCAATCCAACAACGCCGCATAAATCGTCCTATCGTATTGACGCGAATATCATGTGTGAATTTTCCGCCCTCTTGAAGCGAGTACTTCTCGTATATATACGACTGTAAAAACTCCGAATACGGGTGCATTGTCCGGAACTTATACACCTGAAAGACTTTGCCGTCTTTGCCTACCCTGTTCAATCTAACCAATAGTCCGTAAAGCCGCCTCTGCACTGTCTGCGGACGGAAGGCACGACGCGCTATGACATAAACGAGGTCATCGATCTTATGCTCATCCACAATTTCGAAACCGCAGTAACACAACCTGCCAAGCACCTCAGCCCGCGACAACACACGGTCTTTTCCCTCTGTGATATCGAAGTACAGCCTCGAAGTCACGATAATTTTCGGCAATACACGTTTGTACAAATAGTGGCAAGTATAAACAATCCAATTTATACCGATCGGATACGACTGAAGAATACGTTTCTTAGTTGTACTTTTGGGTTCAAAACAGCAAATAAACAATCCGTCGTCAGGCAGTTTGTCATTCACCACACCGAACATTCTGTTTATACCTCTTATCTGATTGAGTGGCATAAAGTTCACTATCACATCAAAACGGTAATACTTGAGCTTGAAAATATTATACAACTCAGCCGTCTTCAGCGTGAAAGTGTTGGATGATACAAGGTCTATGTGCTGTGACAGATAATTGTAAGCCTTTTCTCCGGCACTCTCTACCACAATCTCTTTCACCTCCTCAGCTCTGCCTTCCGGTACAGGCTTGGGGGCTTTCAGCACGTGCTGCGGTCCTCTGTCCTCAGCTCGCTCCACCTCAGGCTCCTCGTAAGTAGCATAGCGGTATGCATGAGAGAGGATTAGAAACAGTGTACAGAATACCACCATTATCAGCCAAATAGTTATAAGCACTCTGATTGAAAGAAACTGCCTGCCTGCCAAGAAGTACATATATATAAGCATCACACTGAAAGTAACAACAGAGGCAGCAAGCAGTCGTACAAGAGAACGGCCCATCCTCATGTGCTTGACACGCACATAACGATGGGCGAAATAACTTGTCAACAGCCAGCAGGCTGAAAAGACAAGTGCAAAAATATCGTATTTTTGGAAAGGTATTTGCGTTGAGAGCGGAAACCACTGAAGAACAACAAATACACTCATTGCCAATAGTATAATATCAGCAATCAAGTAGCGCCAATAAGGCACATAGAAGATATTTACTTTCCTTTGCGGCATTACTTAGCGTGGTAACGTGCGTTCAGTGCTGCTATTACCTCAGCCGTTATATCCAACTTGGGATCAGCCATCAAGACATTATCTTTCCCCGTGTTAGATATAATCATCTTATAACGTCCGTCGGCATTGTACTCCTCAAGAAAAGCTGTTAGCGTATCTGCCAGTTGCAGATTGAGATTCTGGTTCTCAAGCATGATGTCTTGTGTCAGTTTCGCTTCCAACTCCTGCAGTTCCTGCTGCTTGCGTTGCAGTTTGTTGGCCTCCGACTCTGCACGCTCGCGAGAAAGGAATGCATTATTATCCAATTTACGCTGAAAATCAGCAGCTTCTTGTTGCAATGTACGAGCACGTGTGTTCAGTTTCAGCCTTGCATCTTCCTGTTTTGACATCAGCTTGTCGTTTGCCTCTATTGCAAAAGAGTAGTTAACAAGCAGCGAGTCCAAATTAAGGTATGCAACCGGCAACTCCTGCTGCACTGCCACCACCTCACCCTCTGCATTTACAACTACAGGTTCAGTTGACTTTTTTCCGATAAAAAACAACACGTAGAGCACGACAACCGCCGCACACAACAACGTGTCAATAATAATTGAAATCTTGTTCATTGTATCTGTTATTTATTGTTTATCAAATTATTCTTGCGTGCTTCTCTGTCTTGCGATTGCACACAGCCAATACCGCGCTCACGCATAGCCTTACTGTCAGATATGTGAAAAGAGTGAAATCGTCCGTTCTTCACAAACAGAATTCTCACTGACAATAAAGCAACAGCCAATAATAGCGCAATTATACTTATCAGTATCAGTTTCAGCATTGTTTTACTTCTTTTGCGGATATTTGCGGAACCACGATGATATTTTCAGTCTAACCACACCCCAAAGCGCCTCGGAGAATATGCCACCCGACATCTTTGATGTTCCAAGAATACGATTGATGAAGATTATCGGCACCTCTTTTATCTTAAAGCCGCACTTGTATGCAGTGAACTTCATCTCAATTTGGAAAGCATACCCCTTGAACCTAATCTTGTCCAACTCTATTGTTTCCAATACTTGTCTTCTGTAGCATACAAAGCCTGCCGTTGTGTCACGTATATTAACGCCGAGTACTGTTCTGACGTACATTGATGCACAATATGACATCAGCACCCTTCCCATCGGCCAGTTCACTACATTCACACCGGTTATATATCGGCTACCTATAGCAAGGTCTGCCCCTTCATTGACGCAAGCATCGTATAGCTTCAGCAGGTCTTGAGGATTATGCGAGAAGTCGGCATCCATCTCAAAGATATAATCATACTCATGCTCTATTGCCCATTTGAAACCGGTTATATATGCAGTTCCGAGCCCCTGTTTACCGGCACGTTCGATAATAAACAAACGCTCAGAGAACTCGCTTGCCATCAACTCCTTTACAATAGCAGCAGTGCCGTCAGGCGAACCATCATCGATAATAAGCACATGAAAGTCGATTGGCAACGTCATCACCGCACGAATAATGCTCTCTACGTTTTCTTTCTCGTTATAAGTAGGTATGATTACTAAGCGTTCCATATCAATATATCTAATATCCTGACATTAACATTTAAAAACATATATCGGAGAAGGCGTCAACCTATCCAACGCCCGCAGATACGTCTTTCCTTGCGGCACTATTTCCCCGTCTTCAAGACTATCTATCAACTCAGCACCGGCGCTCTCAAGTCCCTCTTTGACGGTATTATACGCCAGCACCGGATCATTATTCTCCTCACTCAGGTGGCAAAGAAACACGTGCCTTAACTCAGGAGTGTAGTTATTTGCCAGCAGTTCCGAACATGTTACATTGCTCTGGTGCCCGCGAGGTGACAAAATCCGCTCTTTCAGATAGGTAGGATACGGACCGTTCAGCAACATCTGTTCGTCATGATTAGCCTCAATGACGAGATGCTGGGCAGAATGTATATATTTCTCCATCGTCTCATTCGGCTCTCCGCAATCAGTTATGATAACAAAGTGTTCCCCTGACACTTCTATAGCATAGCCCACACACTCAGACGAATCGTGAGAAACAGGGAACGTGTTAATCTTAAACACCGGCTCGTCATCCGGCTGACCGAATAAGTTATCTTTATTGACCCCCAGCTCAAATGGTTGCTCCTTGGTAAAATAGCGCCGCGAAGTACGTAACTTGACGCTTACTCCATAATTGCGGTCAATGCCCTGATGAATTGTTTGCGTTGCATAGATAGGCAAATGTATCTTTTCCCCAAGCGTTCCCACTGCGCGTATATGGTCAGCGTGGTCGTGAGTAATAAGAACGCCGAGAAGGTTCTCAAACCCAAGCCCCATCTCCTGCAGGTTCTTATGTATAGTACGCGCAGAGATGCCGGCATCAATCAATATGCCGCGACGACGGGTACCAAGGTAGTAGCAGTTGCCGCTACTCCCCGATGCAAAACAACGAAATATTATATCTTTTGTATCCAAGTGTCAGTTACGCAATTCAAATTGCAAAATTACTAAATTTTCCCGACCTGACAAAAAAAAATGTTAAATACTTTGCGCATTGGCGTTTTTTTTTGTACCTTTGCAAAAATAACTAAACTTAGGCTTGTTATGTCTATCGAAATACGCAAGTACATAGAGCAGGAGATGCCTCGCATCATCGAAGAGTGGTCGTCACTTATCAGGATTCCTTCCATTTCTTCGGAAAACAGTCACCGGCACGACATGTTGTTATGTGCCGAGCGGTGGCGCGAACTGCTTTTACAGGCAGGTATGCAACGTTGTGATATCGTTCCGACAGCCGGTAATCCAATAGTGTATGCAGAGTACACATGTCCGCAATCTGAATCGTCAAAAGCCAACGGTCTGCCTATGAAGACCATTCTCGTCTATGGTCACTACGATGTGATGCCTGTGGAGCCGTTAGAACTATGGCAGAGCAGTCCGTTTGAGCCAAATATACGCGAAGGACGGCTCTACGCACGCGGGGCGGATGATGACAAAGGGCAAAGCATGATACAACTCAAAGCGTTCGAGTACATGCTACGAAGCGGAGAGTTAGGCTGTAATGTCAAGTTCATTCTTGAAGGAGAAGAGGAAATAGGTTCCCCCTCGCTGGATGCCTTCTTAGAAGAGCATAAACAGTTGCTCGGTTGTGACATCATTCTTGTCTCCGACACATCAATGATAGGCAAGGACACTCCCTCCATCACGACCGGTCTGCGCGGGCTGGCATATTGGCAAGTGGAAGTAACCGGTCCGAATAGAGACTTGCACTCCGGACATTTTGGCGGAGCAGTAGCCAATCCTATCAACGTACTATGCCGAATGCTTGCAGATGTAACAGACAACAATGGCAGGATACAGATACCCGGGTTCTATGACGACGTACTTCCTATTCCTGAAGCCGAGCGTGAGATGATTGCGCATATCCCGTTCGATCTTGAGCAATACAAGCGTCAAATCGGCGTCAACGCCGTTCAAGGCGAGACGGGTTACAGTACCCTTGAGCGCAACTCCTGTCGGCCATCGTTTGACGTATGTGGTATATGGGGCGGCTACACCGGCGAAGGCAGCAAAACGGTCATTCCAAGCAAAGCGTATGCCAAGGTAAGTTGCCGGCTGGTGCCAAACCAGAACCATGAGAAGATTTCCAAAGCATTCGTTGAATATTTATGTTCTGTTGCACCGGCATCAGTCAGCATCACGGTAACACCGATGCACGGCGGACAAGGATATGTGTGCCCAATAGACTTGCCGGAATATAAAGCAGCAGAGAAAGGATTTGAAAAAGCCTTCGGCAAAAAACCTCTTGCTGCACGCCGTGGAGGCAGCATTCCCATAATAGCATCGTTTGAACGAATACTTGGAGTGAAGACTATCCTCATGGGATTCGGATTGGAGCAAAACGCCATACACTCGCCTAACGAATCAATGGATATCGAAGTGTTCAAAAAAGGAATAGAGGCAGTGGTGGAGTTCTATAGAGAAATAACCAAATGAAGCTATCAAACAACGGTTTGATTCGGCTTCACTACACAATGATTTATATGAAACAATTATTCGCTTACCTTTGTTTACTACTTCCCATTGCGGTATATTCTCAGACATTGCCATCGGTAGGAAACTCTGCAGCTGATGCCCATATTGTCCGCCTGGCACAACAAGGCTACCGCATTGAAGGAGCATCACTCAGCTACGACGGCAAGACCCTGTGGCTCAGTCTGCGCAAATCGCCACGCGAGGTGCATGACCTCTACACATGCGACTTCAACGGTGTGCGTTGGCAGCAACCGGTATTACAACAACAATTCTCGACAGAGAACAACGAATGGGAACCGACCATCTCCTCCGATGGTCAGACCCTCTACTTCATTAGGCAAGAGATGCGGCACAGCAGCGGCAAGAAAGAGTTTCTTGCCACTAACCTCTACACCAGTTCCCGTCGCCCGGACGGGTCTTGGCAGCAGCCGCAGCAGATGCCCATATCCAATGGTCATGACAGGTTGCCCGTCATCTTGAAAGACAACATAACACTTTGTTTCACAAGCACAGGCAGAGATGCCGACAAGAAAGGAGAGATACGCTATTTCATCCGCAAAATCGACAAGTATAACTGGACTCTTCCGCAGCCTCTACCTGCCGACATTCAGAACGAGAACAATCTCTGCCGTCCCATTATGGCAATAAGCGGCACAGTAACGGATGTCATCAGCGGCAAACCGGTTAGTGCACACATAGATGTATATGATGCGCTGACACTCAGGCGCCTCGCATATTACAATATTAACAACGATGGTGTTTTCAACCTCATCCTCACAGCCGGACGGAAATATCGTCTTGACGCATGGCAGAACGACTACTCCCACGAGTATATAACACTCGACGCCACCAGTCTGCAATCCGACACCTTAGCACAGTGGCAACCACAAATAACCAAGCAGTTAAGACTCAATATCTCCGCTTACGATGCCGATAACATGTCCAAACTTGACCCCTCGATTGAACTACGTGATACAGACAGCGACATAAGACTTATCAATGCCGCTAAGAAGCAAGCTAACGGCACATGGAGTCTTACTCTGAATATCGGTAAGAAATACTCTTTACACTTCAGCCAAGCGGCATACGCCGACACATTGCTCTACATTGACACCCGTCGCGACGTCCGCTTTGCCGATACCGACATCGACATACAGATGCATGCCGGCAAGATTCCCGTCCGTCTCATGGTCACCGATGCGACCAACGGTGAGCCTCTTGACGCCGACGTTCTGCTCTTCAACCGCACTCAGGAAGAAGACCCGGTAGAAACGAACGTCCCCGAACAAGGCAGAATGCTGACACTGAAGTGTGCTACACAATACAGCATCCAACTGAACAAGGAAAAGTATCTTTACAAAGACACACTTATTAGCCTACCTTCCTTCGAGCAGTCAGAACCTTATCCTGTTTTAGTTGCTCTTGCACCTCTGCAAAAAGAGACCGTGGTACAACTTCGCAACATAGAGTTCGAGTTCAATAGTTACCTACTAAAAGGAGAATCATATATTGAACTTCACCAAGTGGCAGAACTGCTCCGGCAAAACCCCACACTTCACATTGAGATATCCGCCCATACAGATGATATTGGCTCCGATGCCTACAACTTGCGTCTCTCTAAGAAACGTGGCGAAGCTACCGCTGAATACCTTATTAAGCAAGAGGGAGTGAATCCGGCACAACTCAAAACCGTAGGTTACGGTAAAAACAAACCTCTTGTACCTAACACCTCCGACGAGAACAGGGCAATCAACCGTCGGGTAGAATTCACCATCTTAGACCTATAACAGCATGAAACGATATATCTCATACATCATCTTTTCGCTCATAGTCCTGACTATGCAGGCGCAGCCCAACTATAAGTACATCATACAGCACCTTGACGAGATGTCAGACTATGAGGCGCTATACAATCTCTCTGAATATCAAGGTTGGTATCCGAAGAAGCCTCATGCCTATTATCTGCTGGGGAATATCTACTATCGCCTGTTTCAGAATGAGCACTCCATTGCTGATTATCAAGAGAAACAACGCATGATCTACAACGCTTCGCTCTACTATGGCAACTGTCGCGTCTTTCTGAAGAACGACCACATCAAAGCGGACATGTATCCACTCGCAGCAACGAACGGCAAAATATCGGAAGAACAGCTTACAGCCTGGCTCACCGCAAGAATGGATACGCTCAGCCAGCAGAAAAAAAACATAGAAACTCTATACAACTCCTACTCCACACTTGTCAGCCGATACGACACCTGCCAAGTGTTATTTGAAAGTTTTGCATCCAAATTCCGCCGCATCAAGGGCGCTCAACTCATGCTTGACTCTACCGATATAGTAACCCTTGCCGAACTACGCAAGAGGGCAATGATGCTACCTGACGACATCAAACACTTCCAACAATCATTGAAAACAAGTCCGATAGCAAATTACGACCCTGTCTTCAGTTCTCGTCCGATATCGCTATATCGCCTTGACGGGCTCACGGCAACCGACTTTCTACAGAACAATGTAGTTCTGTGGGATTACCTCAGCTGGGTGGACGAGTTTAATGCACAACAACGAGCAGTCAACAAACTGCGTAAAGAGCTATATAACGAACATCAGAGTCTCATTTCCGCCACACCAAACGAAAAACCGGAAAACAGACACTTGCTCAACACTATAAACAAATACGATGAGCACTCACCAATGATTGACTTCCTCCATCTTGAATATCTTACTATGTTGGTCAAGCAAACCGAACAACGCCTGCAACAAGAGATGCAAAAAGAAGAAGTTGATTGGCTTATTCGTCTGCAACTCGCCTACCGTCTTACTACATTCAATGCAGAAGCAGATGACAAACGTTACGAAACTCTTGCCTCACCTGATACGGCGCAATACCTTCGGCTGAGGTACACAGATTTTATGTCGGCTTTCTTCCCTGACTCTGCCGAATCAGAAAACTTGAATAACTTGTCAAGCAACCTTAGTTCGTACCTTACGAACCTGAGTGATCAACGCACTAATGCTTGGAAGAATGTGAAAACCATGCTGCAACATGCAGTCACCGCGCCCGTTACCTTGCAAATAAACAGTAAGATACAAGCAACATTAACCAACGATTCATTAACATTTACACAAATACAAACACAAGAATGAGAAAAACCGTTATTCTATCAATGCTTCTTGCCGGCCTATGCGCAACGGCACAAACCACTCCAATAGATACAACAGCCGTTGATTCTCTTGAGGGATGGCATTTTACCACTCGCGATTCTGTTGCCATCACCCCTGTCAAGGACCAGAATCGTTCGGGTACCTGCTGGGCATACTCCACCCTCGGTTTTCTTGAGAGCGAAGTTCTGCGCACCAAGGGTATAACACTTGACTTTGCGGAGATGTTCGTTGTAAGCAAGACCATGCTTGACCGCGCCACATATTTCATCCGTCAGTATGGTGAAGGAACGAGCTATGCCGCAGGCGGTAGCGCATACGATGTTATCTATTGTATGGAGCACTACGGTCTTGTGCCGCAGGATGCTATGCCCGGTATTCGATATGGATGGAGCGAAGCCGACACACTGCCCGTTCACAAAGAGGTGGACGCTGTCAGCAAAGCATATCTCAATGCTCTGACCACAAGCGGAATAAAGAAACTCAGTCCCGTATGGAAAGACGGATTTCAGGCTATTTGGGACAACTATTTGGGCAAGTGTCCTGAAGAGTTTGTCTATAATGGTAAGACATACACCCCGCGCAGTTTTGTAGAATATCTCGGTCTCAAAGAGTCCGACTACGTGAGCATCACCTCCTACACTCATCATCCGTTCTACGAGCGTTTTGCGTTAGAAGTACCTGATAACTGGCGCATGGACCAGATGTACAACGTGCCTATGGAAGATTTGATGCGCATCATTGACAACGCCATAAAAAACGGTTACACTCTCGCGTGGGGAGCCGATGTCAGTGAAGATGGTTTCACTCGTAAAGGCATTGGAGTGTGTCCGGATGCCGAACACGGAGCAGACCTCACCGGCAGCGATATGGCACACTGGCTCGGACTTTCAGCTAAAGAGAAAAGCGATGAACTTACAAAGAAACCTTTGCCGGAAATAGACGTAACACAAGAGATGAGGCAACAAGCCTACGACAACTGGGAGACTACAGACGATCATGGTATGCAGATTTTCGGCACAGCTACCGACCAAAACGGGAAAGAATACTACATGGTAAAAAACTCATGGGGAACAGAGCGAAGTGACTATCACGGTATTTGGTATATCTCAAGAGCCTTCATGGCATATAAGACCAACGATGTGCTTGTTCACAAAGACGCTTTACCAAAAGACATACGTAAAAAACTCGGAATATAATAACAAGACAGCCTTCCATAAACGCTATGAAACGTCTTACATATATACTCCTTGCCACGCTTCTAATCACTTTACCATGTTGCCAGAAACATGGCAAAGAAAACACGGATACTTCCATATTCATTCACCTAAGTGAGACTGACAGCGTTGACGGCAACGGTATGCTACAACTTCTTAACACTAACGGATTGAGCCTATTGGTCTATAACAACGGCATGATAACACACCACGACAACCGTGGTATTCAGGACCTGCTCACCCTTCTCAACGAGCAGCCTGAGCGTCTAAAGGGTGCCGTAGTGGCGGATAAGATTACAGGCAAAGCATCGGCAGCACTACTTGCCGCCGGAGGCGCTAAAGCGTTGTTTACCAATATCATCTGTACTCCGGCGAAAGAGTTGCTGCAAGCAAACGGCATAGAGGTGTATTTTAGTGAAGAAGTACCGATGATCATCAACCGGACAGGCGACGGACAGTGCCCGATGGACGCACGGCTGCAGAACATCAACTCGGTAGAAGAAGCTGCTCAGATACTATCAACGGAGATTTACACAAACCTGTAACAACAAATACATAATGCGACATTTTGGGATAATCGGTTACCCGCTCAAACAATCGTTCTCTGCAAACTATTTTAACAAGAAATTTGCCGATGAACATATTAATGCAGAATACTCGCTCTACCCTCTGCATGATATTAACGAGTTTCCGGCTCTGCTTCAGCGAATTGATTTTGCCGGCATGAACGTTACGATGCCATATAAGGAGACCATCAGACCCTATCTTGCCGGTTTGGACGAAGGGGCAGAGTCAGTTGGAGCTGTCAATGTCATCGCCTTTCGCGGCGGCAAACCATACGGCTACAACACAGACGTCATCGGCTTCCGCGAATCGGTGCGTTCCATGCTTCTCCCCACCGACCACAAAGCGCTGATTCTCGGTACCGGAGGAGCTGCTAAGGCGGTGGCGTGCGGTCTGAAACAGTTAGGCATACAGCCAACCTTTGTCAGCCGATGTGCCGAACGAGGTATCACATACGCAGACATCACACCTGAGACGGTGAAAACACATACACTTGTTGTTAATTGTACACCGCTAGGAATGTACGGTATGACACAAAACGATGCCGACAAAGCACCTTTTCCGTATCATCTGCTAACCTCGGCACATTTTTTGTTTGACTGCATATACAATCCGGAGCAGACCCCATTCCTTCACGAAGGCAAGCAACGCGGTTGCCGCACCTTAAACGGCATTGGCATGCTGCATGGACAAGCACAAGCCGCATGGCAGATTTGGAACACGAATAAATGACTTTAACAAAGCTATGAAACCATCACGTCTATTTACAGCAATTGTGCTATTTGCAGCACAAAACGTTACTATTGCACTCGGTCAAGAGATAATGTGCCACCTTCCTAAGACCCTGTTGCGCCTTGAAGTGACGTATGAGGTCACAACGGCAAAGCATGGTCCGTTCTACCAATATTCAGAACGATACCTTGGCACCAAAGATGTTGTCACGCAAGACAAAACAAGCTATAATATTGTGAATGTCGAGATAGGGACCGGTGCCATAGCCGATCCTGTTCGTACATTCAGTTTCATACCAGGACAAGACGGCTTGACGACTTTCAGCCTATCACGTGATGGTATGCTGCAAAGCCTTAACGCCAATGACCAAACAACCGGAGCAAACAAGAAAAATGAAAACAGCAATAGAAAGAAGCCCTCAGAAAACAGCGTCATGCCTCTCTCCGAAGAGGTTCTGCTGACAGGCTCAATAGCAAAGATGGCAGAAGGGACAGCCAAACAAATATATCGTCTCCGTGAGGCACGACTGAATCTGCTATCAGGCGATGTGGACAAACTGCCGGCAGATGCCAACTCAATGCATCAAGTGCTTGCCGAGATTGAACGTCAAGAAAAGGAGCTCACATCGCTATTCATAGGCACAATAAAGAAAGAGGTAAAACATGAGAAAATAATCATATCCGAAGCCGACCTGCAATCGCTTGTCTCAGCTGAAGGCGCAAACGAAATTATCGCATTCCGTTTCTCGCCTATCGTCGGTCTTGTTGATACAGAAGACCTGAGCGGCGCTCCTTTTTACCTTAAAGCAAGCAATATCAGCCGTGCAGAGAAACCTATCAATGACAAAAAAAGTCCGGCATTGTCACCCATCAAGTATTGTGTTCCGGGCAGCGCAACATTCATGCTAACCGATGGTAAAAAGACTATAAAAACAAGCACCCTGCTACTATCAGCTCTCGGATATGACGCTTCACTGCCTGCCGACTTCATAAAGAAATCTCCCGTCCTACACTTTGACCGACGTACCGGCGCACTGCTCTCTGCCGAACAACACAGCAAATAAGTTATGTACAGAAACATCATTCTCCCCATATTATGTCTTCTTGTCTCTTCTGCGGTATCTGCTCAGGAGATTCGTTGCAACGTACAAATCAACTCAGAACAGATAGAAGGCTCCAACAAACAGGTATTCAATACACTGAAGCAGTCAATAGAGGAGTTTGTTAACAACTCCAAATGGACAAATCTGACCTTTGCTGACACGGAAAAAATAGAGTGTAACATGCTTATTGTTTGCAAATCATACGCCGACAATTTGTTTACATGTGAAGCAACGATTCAAGCCTCACGCCCTGTATTCAACACCTCATATACTACCAATATTCTCAATTTTAAGGATAACTATTTTAACTTCACCTATCAGGAGTATGACCAACTGACATATCAGCAGGATAATTTTCAGACCAACCTGACTGCCATGTTGGCGTATTATGTATATCTTATTCTCGGTTTTGACAGCGACAGTTATCAGCGTCTTGGCGGCAGTCCGTTCTTTCAAGCCTGCCAGGATATAGCCATGACTTGCCAGTCTGCCTCTATGGATAATGCCGAACAGACCGGTTGGCAGTCATCACACTCCGCCCGCAACCGATACACCATAGCCAACAATCTGACGGATGAAGCATTCAAACCATTCAGAAACTATTTTTACGAATATCATCGTTTGGGGTTAGATGAGATGTCCGGCAATGTAGCCAACGGTCGGGCAAGAATTGCTCAGGGTCTGAGCGTGCTGAAAGAGACTCAACAGACCCGTCCGTCCAACTACATCATAGGTCCTTTCCTTGACGCTAAATCAGATGAGCTTGTGAACATCTTTCATGGAGGAACAGATAAGGAAAAGGACTCCGTATATAAACTGCTAACGGACATCGATCCAACCCGCTCCAACACCTACGATAGAATAAAAGAATAGAAAAGAATTGAACACCGTCGCATCAACACATCGGTTACTCAAGCTATCAATCCGCCTCCTACAACAAGGTCGTCTTTATATAACACCACTGATTGTCCCGGAGTAGCACCCCATACAGGTTCATCAAACGATAGTGTAAATGTTGCACTATCGTTTTTTTGTACCTTCACCACAGCTTTTGCCGCATTTGAGCGATAGCGTATGCGGGCCTCCACTTGCGGCTCACAGCCTAACCATTCCGCATCACGGACATGTGCGTCAGTGGCGTGCAAACAGGATGTGTATAAATCGTTATGACTGCCAAGGGTAACGGTGTTATGCTCGGTATTGATTGATGTGACATAAACAGGCTTACCTAAAGCTATTCCCAGACCTTTACGCTGACCTATAGTGTAATTACAGCAACCTGCATGTGTACCTACTACATGTCCCTCTGTATCAACAAAAGCACCCTCATGCACACGCTCTGCATAATCAGCTGCATTTTCACGCAAGAAACGACGGTAGTCGTTGTCCGGAACGAAACATATCTCCTGCGATTCAGCCTTTTCCGCCAGCTTTACGTACCCGTGTTGCCGCGCAATATCTCTCACCTCATGCTTTGTTAGTTCTCCTAAAGGGAACAATGTACGCTGCAGGTTTTCCTCTGTCAGACGCCATAAGAAATACGTTTGGTCCTTCTTCTCATCTGCAGCTCTTTTCAGATATATTTGTCCGTTATGTTCGGCAATGCGTGCATAATGTCCTGTTGCCACATAGTCGCACATCAGTTCATCCGCCAAACGCAACATCTCGCCCCATTTGATAAACGAATTGCACAACACGCACGGATTAGGCGTTCGACCGACAAGGTACTCGTCAATGAAGTTCTGTATTACATGCTCGCGAAAGGTGTCACGGAAGTCAACTATCCGATGCTCTATTCCCATCTTGCGTGCATTTTGCTTAGCCTCCATAATACTCTCAACAGAGCAACAGCCTTTTTCCTTTGCAATACACGATTCACTGATAGAATCAAAAGTACGGAAAGTAACACCGACCACCTCATAACCTTGCTCTTGCAGGAGTAAGGCGCTGACAGTGGAGTCAATTCCACCGGACATGCCGAGTAAAACACGCTTAGCCAATTGTTAATCCCTTTCGCTTTTCTTACGTTAATTTTCAGAATACAGAGCCTCTTTCAGTATCTCGCTAACCGTCGGGTGCGGCATAATAACCTGTTTCCACTCCGACACAGTATATCCGAATCTGACAGCCACCGATGCCGCTCCGATAATCTCCGAAGCAGGATTACCAAAGAGCTGCACGCCGAGAATAGTGTTGCTTTTCTTGTCAACCACCAACTTGCACAATCCTGTTTCACCCTCGTTTTCCGCAACAAACCTGCCACTATATGTCATTGGAAGCTTTTTTACTTCCACTTCCATCGGCAACACGCAGTCCTTGCCCTTGAAATCGGCTTCCGACAGTCCTACCACCGCTATCTCCGGATTGGTATAGACAACCGCCGGCACCGCATTATAGGCTATACGTTGTAGTGGTATCTGTTTAAGCATTCGTCCGACCGCCACCTCAGCCTGACGAGAAGCCACATGAGCAAGCATTATCTTGCCTGTCACATCACCTGCTGCATAGATGTTCTTCAGGTTGGTTTGCATAAACTCGTTAACCTTGATACCCCTACCCTCAAACTCCATGTCGCTGAGCGCTTCCAGTCCTTTGATTACCGGCCGTCTGCCGACAGAAATAAGAATCTTCTCCCCCCTTACGAAAGCCCCGGCTGTTGTCCCCACTTGCGAATACAGCACCTTATCGCCTTCAACAGCTTCCACCTTGGCAGAGGTAAGGATGTGTACACCTCTTTTCTCATATATCGAATGAAGCATAGCGGTTATCTCGCTGTCGATATTTGGTAATATCTCCGGCTGGTACTCTACAATTATCACTTCTACTCCCAGCTCATTATATAACGTAGCAAACTCCATTCCTATCACTCCGCCACCAACAATGACGACACTCGCCGGCAATTCTTTCGCTTCAAGTGCATCAGCAGATGACCACACATGCCGGTTGTTCTGCACTCCCGGTATAGGCGGAACAAAATCTTCTGAGCCCGTACAGATAAGCAGGTTGTCCGCCTCGTAGTTGTTGTCCGCAGCCCGCAATACAACCGTGTCGTCCGTACGACTCACCACCTCCGCCTCTGCTTGCACAACGTCCACACCATGCATGCGGCTTTTTATTCCCGCAACAAGCTTGCGCACCACCTTTTGCTTGCGTTGCACAATCTTAGCATACTCAAAACTGACGTTCTCTGCCGACACGCCGTATTTAGCGCCATCCTTTGCCTGCGCATAGCGCTTAGCACTATAGAGCAATGTTTTTGTAGGGATACATCCCTTATTCAGACACACGCCGCCAAGAGAGTCTTTCTCAAACAGCACCACACTCCAACCACCGGCCGCTGCACGCTCCGCAGCAGTATAGCCGGCAGGACCGCCACCAAGTATTGCAAGATTATATTTCATGTCAGTTTTACGAATTACTTTTAATTACACATTGCAAAATTATCCTTTTTTTTGCATATATGCAAATTTTATAGTAATTTTGCAACGTTATGAAGATTATTCTCAGTACACGTTTGCCTGAAACAGGCTTTGCAAGACTCTCCGGACACGACCTCGTTTTTCCGGTTGAGCCGCGGTTCTCTGCAGCAGACCTGCAATCAGCTCTGACAGATGCCGATATACTTATAGCATCTTTCGATTACCAAGTAACGGAAAACATGCTTGCCGGTGCTCCGCTTCTAAAGATGATTGCAGGTTTCGGAGCCGGCTATAACAACCTGCCTGTTTCATGGTGCAAAGCCCACGGCATTGTCGTTACCAACACTCCCGTTCCCGTCATTGAACCCACTGCAGAACAGTGTTTTGCCCTGATGCACGCTGTAGCACGGCGTACAGCGGAGCTTGACCGTCGTCTGCGTATGCCGGACTATGACGGCATACATTTCGGCGTAATGGAGAATCTCGGCAGTAGCCTATATGGCAAGACACTCGGCATCATCGGCATGGGGCATATAGGTCAAGCAGTGGCACGCCGTGCAGTGGCAGCGGGGATGACCATCGTTTATCACAACCGCCACCGTCTCACACCTGACATAGAAGCACGCTATGACGCCCGATACCTAAGTATCGACGAGCTGCTACGCACCTCAGACTTCGTCTCACTCAACCTGCCTTATACACCGGAAGTGCATCACTTGATTGACGAACAGCAACTCCGTATGATGAAACCGACAGCATTTCTTATCAACACGGCACGTGGTGCACATGTCAATGAACGAGCACTTGCCGCCGCACTGAGAAACAGAACAATATCCGGAGCAGCACTCGATGTTTACGAAAACGAACCACGTATCGAACCGGAACTGCTATACTGCGACAACGTGGTGCTCTCACCACATATCGGCACCGGCACCATGGAAGGCAGACTTGACATGTGCCACAACGTAGAAGAGAACATACTGGCCTTTATACACGGCGACCTCAATGCACTTGATAGAGTTGTGTAAGACATCACTATTACAAAGAAACAACCACGACATCTAAACTCCTACATTTACAATAATACAAAAGTCTGTCAAAAAAAACGATAAATACTTTCCGTATTCGCCGATTTTTTTGTAACTTTGCATTGACAAACCAAGTTTGCAAGAAACAAAACATCTAAAAACAAAATAAACAATGAAAAAACAAATTATTGCACTGACGGCAGTTGTCGCACTGCTCCTTTCATCATGCGGAATGTTAAAAGGTAATAGTACTTCCGCACAGTCTTCAACCACCACATCTTCAGCCTCCGCAGCCACTACCGATGCAGCACAGATGGGTAAGAATGCCGGTTCGGCACTTGACTACCTTGCAGCACAATACAAGTCAGCAGGCAAACTGGACATGACCAACATGATGAACATAGCCAACATGCTCAATCTTGTAGGAGCAGCACAGCAAGTTTATCAGAACAAGAGCGATAAGACCTATCGTCAAGGTTTCGTCAAAGGATTGATTGCCAACTCTATCAATATTGACCAATACAACGCCGACTCTGTTACTGACAAACTGCAATCGCTGGCAGAGAACACTAACGTTGACAAACTCAGCAGCGCCATGCAGAAAGGTCAGGCTACGGCATCCGAGGTGGAGAACGTAGCCAGCAGCGTGACAAATATTATAAAATTGTTTAAGTAAAGAAAAGAACAGCGTACTAACGTACGAAGAACGACGGAACAAAACTGTGATATGGAAGTATTAGAACGGTTTTTGAAATACACCCGATACTGCACCACGTCAGACGAGACAACAGGTTTGACCCCATCAACTCCCGGTCAGATGGAGTTTGCCAAGGCTATACGCGATGAGCTTGTCAGTATCGGATTGAACGAGGTGAGCCTTGACACCAACGGTTACATCATGGCCACTCTGCCTGCCAATAACATAGACTCTGCAGGTAATAAACCCACTGTCGGATTTATTGCTCACATGGACACATCACCGGATGCTTCAGGCAAGCATGTCCGCGCACAAGTGGTGCATTATGAAGGTGGTGATATAGTGCTCAACAAGGAAAAGAACATCGTCCTTGAGTGTACAAGATACCCTGAGATAGAACACTATAAGGGGCAAGACATTGTCGTCACCGATGGCACGACTCTACTGGGTGCTGACGACAAAGCCGGCATGGCTGAGATAATTACAGCCTGCGAATATCTGCTTGCTCACCCGGAAATCAAGCACGGCAAGGTTCGCATCGCATTCACTCCTGACGAAGAGATAGGTTGCGGTGCCGACCACTTTGATGTGGAGAAATTCGGAGCCGACTTCGCCTATACGATGGACGGTGGTGCAATAGGTGAGTTGGAGTATGAGAACTTCAACGCTGCCGCTGCAAAAATTACTGTTCACGGTACGAACGTACACCCCGGCTCAGCATACCACAAGATGCTCAACTCTATGCGTATCGCCTATCAGTTGGCAGTGATGCTACCTCGTTGGGAAACGCCAGAACATACGCAAGGATACGAAGGTTTCTACCATCTCACATCAATGCAAGGTACCGTAGAGGAGACCGTCCTTACCTATATCATTCGCGACCACGACCGCGCGCGTTTTGAGAGTCGCAAACGAGAGATGGAGCACCTCGTAAGAAAAGTAAACCGTGAATATGGTGAAGGCACTGCTCAGATTGAACTGCGCGACCAATATTACAACATGCGCGAAAAGATTGAGCCGGTAATGCATATTATCGACTTAGCCGAGCAAGCAATGCGAGAAACAGGCGTAACGCCTATAGTCAAACCAATCAGAGGCGGCACCGATGGTGCACGACTCTCGTTTGAAGGCCTACCCTGCCCCAACATCTTTGCCGGTGGCGAGAACTTCCACAGCAGATATGAGTACCTGCCGGTTCCATCGCTGAAGGCTGCAATGAATGTAATACTTAAAATCATAGAATTATGCTAAAGACCACTCCTTTTACCGACACACATATAGCCCTTGGTGCCAAGATGCACGAGTTCGCAGGTTACAACATGCCTATCCAATACAGCACTATCGCCGCAGAGCATCGTTGTGTGCGTGAGGGTGTCGGCGTATTCGACGTCAGCCACATGGGTGAGTTTTGGGTAAAGGGCGATAATGCTGAAACTCTGCTTCAGCATATTACGACCAACGATATCCGCAAACTTACCCCCGGAAAAGCTCAATACACGTGTTTTCCAAACGGCAAAGGCGGCATAGTGGATGACCTTATCATCTACAAATACAGCACAACCAAGTTCTTCCTTGTTGTCAACGCCTCCAATATTGAAAAAGACTGGGCGTGGGTATGTAGTCAGAACGAGGCAGGCAGCTTCGGATGCAATTTAGAGAATGCGTCTGAACGTTATGCGCAACTCGCAGTACAGGGGCCCAAAGCCACCGAAGTATTGCAACAACTGACAGACGCCAATCTTGAAGCTATCCCGTATTACGCCTTCCGAGAGTGGAGCTTCGCCGGAGTACAACCGGTAATCATATCTAACACCGGTTACACCGGCGCAGGCGGATTTGAGTTGTACTTTGCTCCGGAACACGGCAAGACAATATGGGATGCCATTTTCAAAGTGGGAGCAGAATACGGCATACAACCTATCGGTTTGGGTGCACGTGACTCACTGAGACTGGAAAAATGGTACTGCCTATACGGCCATGATATCGACGACACCACTTCACCTTTGGAAGCCGGTTTAGGTTGGATAACGAAGTTCGTTGACGGTAATGATTTTATAGACCGTCCATTTCTGGAAAAACAAAAAGCGGAAGGTGTTACACGCAAACTCGTACATTTCGTACTGCAAGAGCGCGGTATTGCCCGCAACGGCTACGAGATTTGTGACGCAACGGGCAACGTCATCGGCAATGTAACATCCGGTATAATGATTCCCAACTCCACCGATTCTATCGGAATGGGATATGTAAAAACCCCGTTCGCCGCTCCTGACACAACGATTTATATACATATCCGCGAAAAGCTTATTCCGGCAAAAGTCGTAAAGTAAAGGTATTGTAAAACAATAAATGCGCTCCTGATTGAAGCGCATTTATTGTTTTACGACTGTTGCTTTAAAAAAGTAAGCAGCTCTGTCATATTACCAAACACCTTTGTCGGATGTTCAGCCCAAAGGTCTTCATCATCCAAAGGCCCGGTATTAACGGCATACACATCGAATCCCGCATCATGCCCTGCTCTTGTACCGAGGGGGGCATTCTCTATTACACAGCAATCAACAGGAGTGATAACATTAGGTGTCATCATTGCCTTTGCCCTTGCGAATGCCTTCAAATATGGTTCAGGGTCAGGCTTACCATGTGTGACATCATGGGCGGTAATCATACGTTCACGAGTAAATATACCTGGGAAATGCGTTTGCAAAGTGTCAAATAAAGTTTGCTGACCTGAACCGGTAACAATAAAAATCAATGCCCCTTGCTGCTTTAGATAATCCAACAAATCCTTCACGCCGGTCACCGGTGCGGCACCTCCTAACTCATGGAAACGTGCTGATTTCTCATTGTAAATAGCATTTACCTCCTCGTCCGTAGCATGTCTGCCACGCTCACGAAGCATACATTCGTCAATAACCGACTGACCGGTACGCCCTTCTTGCAGATAACAATCACGGGCAGTAAAATGCAAACCATAACGTGACATCACCTCCTCCCATGCCTGAGCATGATGCGGCATGGAGTCGAAAAGAACACCGTCCATGTCAAAAAAATACACCTTCTTCTTCATCACCTTACTTCCGTCTTCTTGCCCGAGGATTTAACTTCAGAAACTCCTCGTATGAGCCTATATGCCGCTGGCGCTTATCTTCAAGGATATCATTCACATCTACCATAATACCGGTCTCATATACATCTGACAATTCATCGTTAATGGCATTTCCGAAGAATTGCAGTTTAGTTGTCAGATTGAGGTAAGCAGAGAACATTGGCGGCACCACAGTGCCTCTTGCGCGAATGGCTTTTTGCAAGATATGATAATTAGCCAATGAATCAGTACCCTCAAACAAATCATCAGCAATCTCTTGTGCGTCCCTGCATATATCAATTGGCTTATACGGGGCGAATAATCCCTTCTTATCAAAGCAATATCGACGAAGATATGTATAAATAAGGTCGCGAGATATAGGATCATAAGAAGGGTAAATAGTAACTTTACCAATGAAATATCTGATATCCGGATTGTTATATAGCGTAGCCCCGAGTCCGTCCCACGTATTATCAAGTGCGAAGAGACTCTTAATCCCCATCTGCCTTGTCTGATATTTGGGTTGAACAAACGCCCTGCCGAGTTCAATTGTATATGGAAGATAGTTGTGTATAAAATAATCAGTGTAATGGAACAAGTGAGCGGATGTGATGATTGGTTGCCCCGTTTGCGAGTCGAACACACACTCATTGCCCGATAGATAACGATATCCGCCCACAATATCCTCGTCCTCAGGATTCCAAACCACAATCTGGTGATACGGTTTTTCCATTGTATCCATAAAATCGAGGTCTATCTCATTGCCCGTCGAACCACCGCTCGCACGATACGACTCCTCTCGCAAGCGCCCTATCTCACGAATGACATTAGGCGCGTCATGATAGGTAACATCATACACTTCGTTACCGGCTTTGTTGGTCGGACGAATAAAAAACTCTTTCCGAAGTTCCTTCTTAAGCAGTTTTTTACTTACAGGTGGTATAATAGGTTGCATACTTAACAATTTTTCAAGACTGATTATAATGATTTACGACTTTATGGCACGTCTATAAATTGCTTTATTCTAATTTTATTAAAGCGTGCATTACACCAATTTTCAGAAGCGTCCGATAACCGGAGGGCAATTGATGTTGCCGGTCACGAGATAGTTTTTTCCCTTAAAATCTCCGCCCACTGCTGCAGCGTATGACTATCGTCAAACGTCCGCCAACTGACAGCCGGCAGAATATGTACAGAAAACGTCTTTCCGTGAGACTTAAACATCTCGTCTGCAAGATAAAGCATCTCTATATTGAACTTAATTCCTAACTTCGTTCTCCAATAAGCGAGATTATAGAAGAATGATGTATTCTCTCCTTCAAACCTAATCGGCACAATGTCACGCTTATATTGCACCGCCTTTTGAATAATACTCTTATGCCACGTTTGCTCGGTAACAAGAGCTCTGCCAAATGCTGATTTCTTTTCCAATCGCGCACACTTGCCTGCCGGAAAGGAGAGCACATCACAGCCTGACTCCCACATCTCGTGTTGCCGCATAACATACTCCCTGCTTTGTGTACCTACTTTGTTCACCGGTACAAAGAGGTCTTTCAGCGGCGTCATGAACATAAGAAAATCGGTAACTATAATTTTCAACTCACGCTTGCGAAACTGATGCAGCAGCATAGCGTTTATCATCCCATCCAAGCCTCCGAGCGGGTGAGTGCTCGCAAAGACAACAGGTGCATCACCCGTAGGTATATTCTCAACCCCATACAGCTCCGCAGAACAACCGAGTAAATCATGAATGACATGGTCAAGGAAAAGATATCCTGTCTCACCCTCATGCTCACGGAGGAAAATATTCATTTCGTCCTCGTGAAGGATTTTCCGCAGATATCTTACAACGAACTCCGGCACATTCACATTTGGAGCCTTCTGCCGAAGAACTTGCCTAACGTCTATTTTAACTATACCATTTTCCATTCGCTAATCGAAACATCAACGATATACAGACACTTCTAAAAATTGATTAATGCTGATTCTACAAACATGTGCCACCCTGTTTTAGAGTGCTGTTAATTTTCATTACTTGAGAGATAAGAGTTGTAAAACCGCTTATCCCCCGTCACTTCTTCGCCTATAAACGACGGCAAAGTCAACTTTGTGTCCTCTGAAGGCAACTCTATCTCCGCAAAAACAAGCCCCTCATGCTTACCATGAAACTCATCTATCTCTATGTACAATTGCTCTTCCGCTGTTGACTTTTCTTTGCCAAGCGGCACTATATAACGCGTCTTTTGAATAGGACAGCCTATGCAATGTATAAACAGAGCGCTGAAGTCATCCAAACTAATCTCGCACTCCCATTCAAAATGACTGATAGAACAAGCCGCCTGACGAGACTTAATGGTAATATATGCCTTGTCGTCTTTTCGCCTGACACGAACAGTATTCCCCTCACCGGCTGCTATATAGCCCTGCATAATCTCATGCTGCCTAACGGCCAACGCTCGCCATGAATCATTACGAAGCAGAAATTTACGTTCTATCTCAATGTTTTTCATAATGCATCTGATATAATTTGCAAAATTACTGCTTTTTTTCGTATTACGCAAGATATTTATTAAAAATCGTTTTCTATGAACATTCGCACAACAATAACCCACAAACGGTAAACAAAAAAATACAAAAAAACAAGAAATATCAAACATACCCTTTGGTAATTCAAATTTTTTTTCTAACTTTGCAAAACAATAGTTCACCCCAACCGCATAACAACCTAAATTCAATACCACTATGAAAAGACTTTTTACCATCCTGTTCTCAGTCATGGCGTTAGTAAGCATTGCCGGCGCCAAAGATTTCAACTCTGCTCAGCTGAAATTGCGTAGCGACATCATGGCTTTCCTCGCAGAGGAAGGTTATGTTCCCAAGTTAGACTCAGATGGCGACATCACTTTCAAAACAGAAGGTGTGCAATATGCTGTTATCATATCCGACTCAGAGACCAACCCAATGTACGTGGTTCTTTACAACGGATACAACTATAACGAGACATATAACAGAGCATCCATCTCACCTTTTGTTAGCGAGATCAACTTATACAAAGGCCTAAAACTATACCTGCGGGAGAACTCGTTCTCTTTCCAATGTGAGATGTTTGTTCCCGATGCAGAAGCGTTCAGCAAGGTGTTTAACAGATGCCTGAAGATAATGAAGATGGCAGATGACGAACTGACATCTCTCGTGTCAGGCAAATAAGCATCTATAATATTAGACTTCATTTCCCCCCTAACCTCTAAACAATTTTCACCTGCACTGACTCCTTACAGCGCAGGTGAAATTTTATTACATAGTACATCCAAATAAAAATGCAAAACAAATTTTAAAGTAATAGTAAACAAAAACACAAATTAAAAACTCTTTTTTTATTATTACCTTGTCTATCTCAAAAAAAAGTAGTAATTTTGCAAAGAAAAATATGCTGTTAGCGGTAATGATTGACCGCTAACGATGTTGTTTGTGCAACAATACCAAACAATAAACGATATTATTAACAAATCACAATGAACACAACAGCAATTTTATTGAGCATTGGTGTCTTCTTAGGAGTGATACTGCTGCTCGTAGTTGTGCTGCTCGTTGCAAAACGTTATCTCGTAGCGAGCGGCGATGTGAATGTGACCATCAACGGTGACAAAAAGTTCACAGTACCCGCCGGTGGCTCACTTCTTTCCACAATGGCTAACGCAGGTGTACACCTGCCGTCAGCGTGCGGTGGTAAGGGCAGTTGCGGTCAGTGTAAGTGTCAGGTGCTCGAGGGAGGCGGAGAGATTCTGCCAACGGAGACAGTACATTTCACACGCAAACAGCAGAAAGACCACTGGCGTCTTGGCTGTCAAGTCAAAGTGAAAGAAGACATCCGGATGAAGGTCGATGAGTCGATTCTCGGCGTGAAAGAGTACGAGTGTACGGTTATCAGTAACCGCAATGTGGCTACCTTCATGAAAGAGTTTAAGGTGCAACTGCCTCCCGGTGAGCACATGGATTTCGAACCCGGCTCCTATTCGCAGATACGTATTCCTAAGTTCGACGCTATCCGCTACGCCGATTTTGACAAGTCGCTAATCGGCGAGGACTACCTGCCGGCTTGGGAGAAGTATGGTATGTTCAACCTCGTTTGCCATAACCCCGAGGACACTATCCGCGCCTACTCGATGGCTAACTACCCTGCCGAGGGCGACGTATTCATGCTTACCGTACGTATCGCCACCCCACCGTTCAAACCAAAAGACCAGTGTCCGAACGGACCTGAGTTCATGGATGTCAACCCGGGTATCGCCTCTTCGTATATTTGGTCGCTCAAACCCGGTGACAAGGTGATTATGTCCGGTCCTTACGGCGAGTTCCGCCCTGTCTATGACAGCAAGAAAGAGATGATATGGGTTGGTGGTGGTGCCGGTATGGCACCTCTGCGTGCGCAGATTATGCACATGCTACGAACTCGCAACTGCCGCGACCGTGAGATGCACTATTTCTACGGCGCACGCGCTATCAACGAGGTATTCTATCTCAACGACTTCCTCGAACTGGAGAAGGAGTTCCCGAATTTCCATTTCCATTTGGCGTTAGACCGTCCGGATCCGAAAGCGGACGAGATGGGAATCAAATATACCCCGGGCTTCATTGCTCCGGTCATGGGCGACACCTACCTCAAGCAGCATGACGCTCCCGAGGACATTGAGTACTACCTCTGCGGTCCTCCTATGATGGCAAAAACCGTCCTCGACCTGCTCCACTCATTAGGCGTGGACGATGAAGACATCCGTTTCGATAATTTTGGAGGATGATCCTCTTTACAATAAGGTACGTTCGCGTATGCGAACGTACCTTATTGTAATTTAATCCCCTAAGGACCTTAATGACCTTAAAGACTTTAGGGACCTTAAAGACCTTAAAGACTTTCCCCTGCTATGTCCGAACAATTGATTCCGCATCGCGGTAACTACAAGCAGTTACTCAGCTACCAGAAAACGAACGTCATCTTCTGCATGACGTATTATTTTGTGGAGCACTATATTCAGAAAGGAGACCGGACATATGACCAGATGTTGCAGGCGGCTCGTTCCGGCAAGCAGAATATCATCGAAGGCACTGCCGCCAGCAGTACTTCTGCCAAGACGGAGATTAAACTGGTCAATGTGGCGAAAGCCAGTTTGCAGGAACTATTGGAAGACTACGAGGATTATCTCAAGACGCGCGGTTTGCGTCAATGGGAGGAAGACTCGGCGGAACTGACCGCCATGCGAGACTTGGGCAGAAAACACAATGATGCCGAGTTTTTCATGGCACTGACAGAGACCCGTCCGCCGGAGACTATTGCCAACATGTGTATCGTGCTCATCAAACAAGCGGACTACTTGCTGTACAAGCAGCTGCAACGCCTGAGTGATGATTTCATGAAAGAGGGTGGTTTCACAGAGCGCATGTACCGTCTCCGCTCCCAAAATCGCTCCAACCACCAATAAAGTCCTTAAAGACCCTAAAGACCCTAAAGACCTTAATGACCTTAATGACCTTAATGACCTTAATGACCTTAGAGACTTTAAAGACTTTAAAGACTTTTTTATCACTTTTCCCGCTTGGGTGCGCTCTGCGATATTGTAGCGGTCAATCAGCCACTCTCAAGAGGCTTTTTAGCCGCACTCTTGAGACACTTTGAAATGTCGTTTTATTTACTAATTCACGCAAAAATATGTGTTCATAAAACAACGCGGCACAATTTGTGTCGCGTTGCAGTTTACAAGTAGTCCCGATGTTGAATAGAATAAACTATTTGACCTCTTGACCTTGCAGCGTATAGGTCTTGTCTCCGCGGAGGATGAAGACTTGTCCGTTCTTGATAACCTTGGTACTTTGTACTTGGTCACTTGATACTTGGTCTATGCCTTGCGGGGCTTCAACGGATGTGGTAAACGAGATAGTCTTCGTGTCAAGAGTAGTACCACTGTTATCCTTTGAGGTTATTGTCAAATCATAACTTGTGCCTTCCTCAAGACCTGTGACAGTAAACGAGAAGCCTGCAGCTTGAGTTTGTTGCGGTGCGCCGTTGCGAGAAGGAGCAAAAGCAATTGAGGTTAACTGGCCATTAGCATTGAATACAAGCGTGCAAATCACATTGCCGGACTTATCTTTAATGACCAGTTCGTATGTGGCCGCTCCGCTAACAGCCGGCCATGCTACATCAGCCGTGTTCTCTGCCGGAGTCACATTTACGTCTGTAGTTTCAGTACTCTTGGCGCCTAACGGACGAACATCATACAATCCCCAGGCATCGTGCATCTTGTAGGTGTTCAGGTAATCGGCAGGCACATAAACGATTGTGCTGTAGTCCAAACCGTATAATGCATTTTGATTAACAGTCGGCGGACGCTGACCATAGCAAGTGATGGTTTCGATTGCCGAACAGCGATAAAATGCAGACTCCTCCAACACTTTGACTGCCGAGCCGATAATCACATTTTTTAGATTAGTGCATTTATAGAATGCATCTTCACCAATGGTTGTTACCTCATTTCCAATGGTCAGCGACTCAATGAATGTGCCGTAGGTGTAATTCTCAGAGAGTGCAGCCTTTCCTGTAATATTTAATGCCATAGAAGCCGGCTCAAACGTCCATGTGAGAGTGCTATCTTTTCCGCATTTACCTGTTAGCAAATAATCAAAGATAGCTTCCATAGTGGTATCTTGGGTTAGTTCTATCGTGCGCGGATTTTCGGTGCTTCCATCTGCCCAGCGAACAAAATAACAGCCGCTATTGGGATTTGCAGTACATATTACCGAATGTTCATCGCACATAGTGAATATACCTGTACTACTTGTTGTGATGTGTCCGTTCTCTGCTTTTTTTGTAATAGCATATGACGGATAAGGTGCATATTTGATTTTAGAGGCATAATCAGACCAACCTGCGGCGTTCTTATATGCATCTAAAGTCCCGCAAGGAACATATACTGATATGTTAAGGGGATTGGTATCGGTGTAGTAAAAACAATATTCTCCAATAGTAGGCGGTGTACCTGCTTCAATCGTCACCGATGTCAAACTGGTGCAATTATAGAAAGCCTCCCTTCCAATGCTGGTGACGCTATTAGGAATGGTTACAGAAATCAAAACGCTGCAATCAGCGAAAGCATTATCTCCAATTTCGGTGACGCTATTGGGAATAATGGTATTTTGACAACCGAGGATTAACTCGTTATTTGCTGTTTTAATAATCGCATTGCAATTATTGCGGCTATCATACATTGAATTCCCATTTTCAACAATAATAGAGGTCAAACCAATGCAACCTGCGAAAGCATAATCTCCAATGCTTGTGACGCTATTGGGAATAGTCACAGAGGTTAAACCGCTGCAACGTGAGAAAGCAAAATCTCCAATGCTTGTGACGCTATTGCCAATCGTCACTGAGGTCAAACCAGTGCATCCATTGAAAGCCTGATTTCCAATGTTAGTGACGCTATTAGGAATGGTCACTGAGGTCAAACCGCTGCAACGTGAGAAAGCAAAATCTCCAATGCTTGTGACGCTATATGTGACGGAGTTGTAGGTTACAGAGGTGGGGATATTAGCGGTTGTAACATTCCAATCTTCATTATATCTATGATTAGTATGACTTTTGTATGTGACCTCTGCCGTTTGGTTGGTGGCATCGAGGTTGTAATACAAATCGCCGATTTTAACCTTCTCGGCAAACATTGTTCCTGTACCGGCTACCAGCGCGAGGAAGAAAGTAAAAATTTTCTTTTTCATAATTGTATAGTTTTAGTTGATTATTATATTTTCATCGTTACTATATGTCCCTTTATTAATATTAAAGTCTAATAACTTGATATTATATCCCTTGATAATTTCAAATACCTTATCTCTATCCGCAGGAGAGCAACGAATTTCTTCAACAAAATCCAACCAATTCTTACCTTTTATTGGTATAATATCTTTACTATTACATTCTTCATCTAAAGGAACAATGAAATACCTGATTTCATTCTCATAACTGTATGCATCCCTTTTTAACAAAAGAAGACTCAAGTAACTATCCATATCAAAATTATTGAAAATCTCATCATGACCTTTAACAGGATAGACTTTTGGTACTCCTTTTCTAGTATATGAGGGCATATGAAGCCTTAAAATATGAGCCTCTTTTATATCGTAATTAACTTTCCCTTCATATATTGCAACATCTTTATTTTTATAATATAGACTCAAAGCCTCAATAAACTTTTTTCTGTTTATCTTAATTTGAATCAAAGGGTCTTCGGTATGTTTATACATTTTCCATCCCGCTTCACTATCTCTTTTGGATGTTGTGCATAGGGCAAATAACTTCTTTGGGTAACCCGGATATTTTTGCTGATTATACTCTGCACAATAGAATCTTTTTTCAAATTCGTCCCACCATTGGGAAGGTTCTTTAAACTCAATAGATTGGGTTAAAGTTGCAAGAGGTATATACCTGTAAATATATCTCAAAGTAACTTTGTCCTCAATCAGATACACATTTTTTAGTTGTGAATGTCTTTCTGATGTGCGTTTGTATTTAACCATAGTAATAAATTATTTGGTTCGCCTACTCTTCATTGGATTTTCGGCTTGCTCCGTCTATTCTGTTTGCAAAATTACTGCTTTTTTGCGATATATTCGTAGTCCTTGTTAGTCCTTATTGTTCGCACGTTTGTGCGTTCCGTGAAATTGTCGTACCTTTGCAGCACTTTTCATTAGGGACAAACAAAAACGCGAATAACTGATTGTTATCCGTTTCTCGAGGCTGTAGGAAATGCCCTATGGATCAGATATGCAAACAGAAACTCGCGCCGTGTATATATCCGCCAACACACTATTAGAAACATCCAATAGTGTGGGCGAGTTGTACACTCGTGAGCATCTACTTACTTGTTTTCTGAATCCATTCTCTCAACTTCCTACATTTCGAGAAATCAGATTACAAGCGTGTAAACGCTTTTCAATATGTAGCGCAACACTTTGCGCTTTCTCTGTTTAACGTCCGAGAAAAGACGATGGTTTTATTGCTTGCCTATGCCTTTTAATCGTTTTTTATCATAGGCAGTTGTTTGTTTTCGTTATTGATTATGCTATATTTCCTTGCATGGTGGCAAGGTCAAACAGCATCGGTATAGTATCTTCCGGATTGTCTGACGGCTTGGCTATCATTGGTATGAAGCCGTTTCTCTTGTAAAAACTAATCGTGCGGTCGTTGTTCATTGCATCTACCGTCAAATACCTGCATCCAAATTGTCGTTCGGTGGCATATTGGAACTTGAGACCACTTACTATCAGTTGTCCCAAATGTACATCGCAATGGTTAGCACTTTGAAAATCCTTATCAACAGCCAACCGACCAATTTTAATAGAGGGGAAACTCGTATATCGGTAATCCGATTTGCGTTTAAGTCTGTCACGCACCGACCTGCGTATCGGGTCAACCTTTGTGTCTATCCGGTCTGCCAGAATACAGTAGTACGCTATCACTCTTTTAGCGTGTAATAGAACATAAGTCACATTCATGCGCCGCCTGAAATCCTCAAGCGCATTCTCACGCAAAAAGCCGTTCAGTTCTTCTATACCACAATCAAAAGAAGACACATCCATCGTATCATCCAACTTACGAAGGATGATTTCGGAACTCTTTATAGGCGTTGGTTCACTCATTTCGCCATTTGCTGCATCATTTGATAAGCAGACGAGCATGCAGCGTAATCTTCATGCGAAACAGGCGAAATAGGTGCGTAGGCTCTTTCAAGGAAAAGCTCAGCATCCTTACCTGTAAGAGTTGGTGTTGTGGCAATCGGTTTGGCCATAGTGTTGTTCTTTTGATGTGTGTATTACTAATTCTTTGCAACTTTCGGCTAATTTAGCCATTTTTCTCGTGCTTGGCAGCACTCGATTAAAGTGCTGCAAAGCTACAGTTTTTTTTTGATATATGCAAGGATTTTAGCTAAAATCGTTCGCGAAAGTTGTTTTTTTGTAGATCAAGGAACTAATCTACAGGTTGTTGGGCTGATTGTTCCGCTTTGAGGGATTGATAGAAACAGAAGGTTCTCTATACTGAGTCGGAATTAAGTCTCAATGTGATGAATGACGGTGTGCAGAGGCGTTTGAGGGTGGTAGGTGAGATATTCTCGTGCAGTCTTTCCCAAATAACACCCGACAGAAACTCAAAATCATAGGGTGTGCGGATTTTGCGTTTCACGGACTGTTCGATATCTAAACGCAGTGAGGCTATTTCGGGAGCGTATTTATTCATAAATCTCTTTGGATGTTAAGACTTTAATTAGTTCATTGTTCATTTCTGTCTGTTTGCGTAAATGCAATTGCCAGAACTGCTCTCGTAACGGATCATTTTCATTATAGAGTGAAGCAATAGAATCACGCACATGGTTGTATCGAACCAAGTTATCCATGTATTGTGTAAAACACTCATTATAAAGGCGTTGTTCATTTGCATTTTTCACATAAAAGACCTCGTACCGGTTAACAATCTCCGTTAATTCTGCCCGTTCTACTGCAATGAGTGAGTCCACTTGCGCTTGCATCGCTTCGTATTTCCGTTGCTCGATTATTTTTGTGTATCGAGCCTGTCCAAAGAGAACCGAAGCGGCAATGAGCATCATCATCGACAGAACTATCGGTACTGCCCGCAAGATTCGCTCGCGCCTGTTCAAAGCCTTACGAAGTGAGTCAATGGTATCAAAACGACGGCTGGGCATGACACCGAACATCCGTTGTACCGCCTGCACATCTCTCACCGGATCGTTGCTTCTCGCTGAGACAGACGAATCTACCTCAGACAGACCGATGTCTATCAGTTTGACATTCTCGCCGTTGCGGGTGATGAGGATATTGTCGTGTTTAAGGTCGCGATGAACGAGTTGGCGGCTATGAAGATAAGCGAGTGCATCTAATAGTTGATTCAACGCACGTTTTTTAGTTGCCCGTGAGGGTTTTGCTTGCAGCCATTCGCCGAGCGTCACGCCGTCTATCCATTCCTGCACGATGCACATTCCCACACCGGGCACTTCTTCCAAGGAATACGTAGCAGCAACATTAGGATGATTCAGCGAAACGCCTAATTGAAACTCTTTCTGCTGCTGTAGTTGGTAGTCGGTGAGCCGTGCGGCTTCCGGTGTCAGCGACTTGAGCAAAAACCGCCTGCCGTAGCGAGTAGCAACATACAGCATTGTATGCGAGCGGCTTTGTAGCAACTCTATATTGCGCCAATCAGACGAGAAATCGGCAGGTACTATAAAACCGGATGAACTTGGACTATTTACCATTTTTCATTTACCATTTACTATTTTAACACATTAGTGTCCACTTAAAATATCATATTAGTTTTATAATCACCTGATATTTAGTCAATTATATTGATATTATGAGTTGACGGATTTGATTTAACAATGTTTTATATGTTTATGTCTTTGAGCGCTTTTCGCTCGTAAGAGTTGACAAATTGGTAGTAAAAACTATCTGGAAACTTGCTTACGAGGAGTTTTAGTAGCAATTTGTATAAGAAGCATCGCTTCTAATGCACTCAAAGGGTTTTGTTGGTTTTTGTTTATTTTTTAGTGGACAGTAGTGATTTTTACGGAGTTCAGACCGTTTTTGGATCCTGCGACATACGAAACGCCCTCTTTGGTACCTGGTTCTTTGTTATTTCGTACGTTATCAAGGTACATCGGTTTGCCAACGAGGAAACAAGTGGTGTCGAAGGTATCGCCTGCATGCAGTTTGGCGTTCGCGGCTTCTTCCACGATGAAATGCGCTTCTCCTTCATATCGGAAGACACACCGTCTGTTCGGCAGCCATGTGACCTCTACCCTGTCTCCGGGCTGAAGGTCGTTGATATGAATTCCTTCGCCCTCGAAAGCGGTGCTCTCAATGTCCGTGCGCGTGGCAAGCGAGGCTACATACGCCTCCCAGTCGGCAAAACCGAGGAACTGGGAGAGCAGGCAAAGCGTTGTGCGGCACGTAGTGTCTGCGCCGTCGATATAGCCCCAGAGACGTTTAAGTGTAGTGGGAGAGATATTCTCATGCAACCGCTCCCAGATGACGCCGGCGAGGAACTCAAAATCATACGGCGTACGGATCTTGCGTTTCACTTCCTGCTCGATATCCATCCGCAGCGTGGCTATTTCGGGTGAGTATTTATTCATATCGAGTGCAAAAGTACAATATTTCTTTGACATATACAAATAATTATAAAATAAACAAGGCAGACGGAGTTTCCGCCCGCCCTGTTTCAGAGCCCCAATAAAAGTTTTATCCTATTTGAAAAATAACATAAATAGCATACACGAATACCGCCAGTTTCAAGAGCGTATCGGACAAATAGGCGCATGTGGCCGATGTGGCACACTTCAAAGCCATGAGGGCACCTTGTTTGTTCGTCAGTTCCAGCAAGAAAGCCAAAACGAAAGGCAGTACAACAAAGCCGACAATCAGCATGGTAATAAGAAGCGCCTTGGAATCAGAGGAAGTAGCGCCATAAACCAAAAGCAAACCGATAATAGAACCGATGGTCGTTCCCCATGTGGCGCGTTTGGAATACTCTTGGAGTTTTTTTACCAGTTTGACAAGCAGTTTGGAAACAATCATGCTGGCAATGGCTAATGCGGTAATGATACCGAAGGTACTCCACTCAATAGGAATGTCGAGGCACAGAATAGCAAGGAGTGTTGCTATTACCACCGCGATTGGTCCGGGAACTTTGTTGATGAAACATCCCAGGAAACCGAAACATAACAACAGGGCAACTAAAACCCACCATAAAATAGTTAACATAATACTGAAAATTTAGAGTTAATATTGTTAATTAAAATAAAGCATTCAACAGGTCTTTTTCTGCTTCAAGCAGTTTTCCGGCTGTTTCTGCTGCATCTTTCAAATCTTGGATGTCTTGCTCTTCCATTATGGATTGGGTGGCAGATTTGAGACTCTCCTTTTTCAGAGGTCTTAATTCCAATCCGGAGATTTCCACAGCAACTGTATTGTCAAAGATCTCTTTGGCTCTTTCGTACTCCATGTGCTTGTATGTCCATGTATTGCCGCCGATAGCCAATTCCGAT
>JAFSTO010000014.1 GCA_017450435.1 Paludibacteraceae bacterium | reverse complement strand
TAGTCTCTAAATTACTCTTGCAGGAACTAATGATCTTCGCATCCGTACGGATCTGTACCGTATATTCGATGGGCAGACAAGTTGGAATACCTTGTGTCACAAAAACAGAAGTGAGGTTGCGGTCGGCGAAATCCTGCATATAGGTGGTGCCATCCGCTATGTACTGTACCCGATAGTACATATCTCCGGTCCAAATGCCTTCGTCGTCGCCCTCGTGCGTCCAACTGACCTTAATCTTACCGCCTTCATCATGCGCATTCACTCCCGACAATTTCCTAATGTTGGTATTGATAAATATGGACGCTTTGGAGCAGGTGTTGGCGTGATCCACTAAGTCACGACTGAAACGCACATGGAAATTCTGCCCCCCTTGGTTGAGCATACGTTGGGGCAATGGCAACGCTACACTGTAGGACGTCGGGGCAAGGCGGTTGGAGAGATTGAAAGGCACGCGCACCGTCTCATACGATGAGAAAGACGGGTCAGTAGCATATTCAATGATAATATCAGACTTGTCTTCCGTCATACCGTAGGATTTCTTCGGGATAGTAAACTCCGCATACAGTGTATCTCCGCCCCTATGCGAGAGCCTTATCCCCTCCGGCAGATAGAGTGGCGGGACGGTTATCTTCTTCCAATTTGACATAGGTCCGGCAAACGGAGACTTCGGGCCTCCGTTGTTGCTGTCGTAATAAGAGGCTGCGATGTTGAAATTCGTCTGACGCGACACTTCGATAGCATACGGCGGGACGTCTTGCCCCATGAGATTGAGTTGCTCCCATGTGAGCGAGGCTACGTCGTCGCGCTCGCGGTTGAGGTAGTAGGAGGATGAAATCTTCGTTTCCGTATCGGGGATCATACCGTCTATTGCACGGCCTACCGCACTGCCTGCCGCACGCTCGTGATAGACACCCCAATCTAAACCATCCGCAGTAAAACGCAGTGCAGTCTTGCCCGCTGCATTTTTCGTCCATTGGATATTCTCTATCACCGGATCCGTTACCGGCATCATAATATCGTTCAACTCGCTTTGCCCGAAGGTGTACCAGTTCTTATATTCATTGCCATCCCAACTGACAAGCAGGCACAGACCCAGACCTTTGTTCTTATTGTTTTGGATGTAGTTATATACTTCATCGCTATACACGATATTGAAATAGGCATATTGGTAATCGCCATCTTCCACCTGACGTTTCTGCACAAAATAGGCGGTACAGCCGTGTTTCCCCTCCACCCGGTCGAAATGACACTCATAATTGAAGGTATTTTCCCATTGTTTGTACCTCAGGCCTCGTGCATCCTTCATGTAAAGATTGACTAAGGGCATATCATTCTGGCCGCTGGCAGTGAGATAAACCTCCACCCTTTCGGCAAGATAGTTATCGCCGGTAGGCAGGGAGAACTCAGCCCATGCCATGTAGCTGAAGGCGATAACGCCCTGCACCTTTTGGAAATCCACATTGCCATCGCCATATGTGTTGTTGTGCGCACCTTCGTTATGGAACTCAAAGGCATGGTCGAACTTGAAGTTGTCGCCCCACTTGCAATATTTTTTGTCGGGGGTCCAGCCGTAGCCGGCATACATTGTTACTACAAAACATACCAATGCGATGAAAAGAGATAATGGTTTTTTCATTGTTGAATGAAATTTATAATTGGACATCATGTATATTGGTCTATTTAAGAATATTTAGCAAATTTACTATGTTTTATCGAAATATGCAAAGATACTATGTTTTATCGAAATATGCAAAGATACTATATTTTATCGAAATATGCAAATTCACGTACAGATTTCCGTTTATAGATATACAGGTTTTCACTAATGAAAGTATAAAAATACAGAATTTTAGCAATAATACTATTCTGTTCGTCTTATCATTGCAGTCGGGCATCTTTCAAGCATTATCTTATGGCTAAGCAAAAAAAAATGCAATTGCTGTCGGACACTATAATTCTATATTCAAAATGCAATTGTTTTTAGCAATAAGACTATTCTGTTCGTCTTATCATTGCAGCCCGGCATCTTTCAAGCATTATCTTATAGCTAAGCAAAAAAAATGCAATTGCTGTTTGACACTATAATTCTATATTCAAAATGCAATTGTGTTATTCTATATTCAAAATGCAATTGTTTTTAGCTAAAACATGATAACAAAAAGTAATACGGGACTTGCCTATATGGTTTTTTTATTGTATCTTTGCGGTTTCGAATGTTAAGGTTAAAGCCCGCCCTCAGCCAGACACCGCCATCAACCGTCAGCCAAGCACCGAACGTCATCAGCCAATTTTGGCTGATTATCAACACCGCCCTCAGCCAATTTTGGCTGATTATCGACACCGCCATCAACCAACAATAAAACACCGTCATCAGCCAATTTTGGCTGATTAAATGCACTCACTTTATGAAAGACCGAAGCACAAGCGTCACCTTCGACTGGGGTAGGTATTGGGAAGCGAAAGGCATGAGGCACACCTATGCACACCGTCCACGAACCACTTGGTGCAACTACAAGTGGCGTGGCACCTATCTCATCACCATCGTAACCTATCACCGGCAGCGTGTCTTAGGCAAATTAAGCAGCCGACCGGCAGAATCGCCCCCCGCGCATCCCGTGATTGAATTGACCTCGCCCCCCGCGCACCCCGTGATAGAATCGCCCAATATTGGTCAATTTGTTTCGCCCCCCGCTCACCCCGTGATAGAATTGACCAATATTGGTCAATTTGTTGAGCAGGAGTGGCTTTCCATCCCCGCTAAGCAAGCGGCGCACGGCAGGCAGGTCAGAGTATTGGCGCAGCAGGTCATGCCCGACCATTTTCACGGTGTCTTGTGTGTAGAAAGAGATATGGATGTGGCGTTGGGGGCTATCATCAGGGACTTCAAGGCGCAGTGCACCAAGGCTTGGCGTCGTATGAATCAGCCAATATTGGCTGATTATCTTGAGAGCAAGGAAACCCAAGCCCGGCTTGCCCGCATGTCGCGCAAGCAACGCGAGGCTTTCTACCAACAGCAGGGCATCCTGCCTCTTTTTGACAACGACTATGACGATACCGTCTGCTTCAGAGAGGGGCAGACGGACAACGCCATCCGGTATGTCCACGACAACCCCCGCCGTTTGGCACTCAGATGCGCTAACCCGCAGTTGTTCACTCTTCGGCAAGAGGTGCAAGCAGGCGGCTTCTGTTGTACAACGCTCGGCAATCAGTTTCTTCTTGACTACCCAATGAAAGGTGTTGTCCAATGCTCGCGGCGGTTGACGCAGCAAGAGATAGACCGACAGAAAGAGCAGTGTATAGCAGAAGCAGAGCGCGGAACGGTATTTGTTACGGCTGCCATATCCGAAGGTGAGAAACAGATTAGCAGGGCACTCAGGGAAGCCGGTTATCCGCTTATAGTGCTTTTAGAAAACGGCTTTCCTAAAGAGACTGACCCGCACTATAAGTATTTCAAGCCGCAGGGTGTATATTTCGAGGCATGTGCCATAGGTCAGTTGTTGCTTATCGAACCTAATGCGGAGATGTTTGAGAGTAAAGATATTGAGAAGGCTGTGTTTGAGAAGGCAGGTGTCATACCTCACGAGACTCAGCGCTATCGTTTCCTTGCACTCAATGAATTAGCAAAAAGTATCAGACAATGAACAAAACGATTTTCATCACAGGCGGAGCCAGCGGTATAGGTGCCGCCACTGTTACTAAATTCATCAATGAAGGCTGGAACGTATTGTTTACCGACATACACGAACCCGCTTCGGTTGAAGCTGGTGCTCGTTTCGTCAAGGCCGACTCGTCGAAGAAAGCCGAACTTGAACATGCAGCGCAGATTGCCGAGCAAGAGTTTGGCGGAATAGACGCACTGTTCTGCAACTCCGGCATACACCGGCGCAACACCGTGTTGGACATCACGCAGGAGGAGCTCGATTTGATTATTCAGACTAATATCTACGGTACAGTCTATACTCTGCAAGCCGTGCTGCCATATATTATCAAAAGAGGGGGTGGAGCAGTGGTGCTCAACTCTTCCGACCAGTTCTTTGTAGGCAAGGCTCACAGTTTCGCCTACGGCATGAGCAAGGGTGCTATCGGTCAGCTGGCGCGTAGCCTCGCTATCGACATGGCGCCGCATAACATCCGCGTTAATGCCATCTGTCCTGGTACGATACACACGCCGTTGGTGGATAATCTGTTCGCACGTTTTTCCGAGCAGGACCACAAGACTATCGAGCAGTACTGGCAGGAGGAGAACGCCCTCTTTGCTCGTGGCGAGGCGGGCAGGCCGGAGGAGGTGGCGGAGATGGTGTATTTCCTTCTCTCTGACAAGGCTTCGTTCTGCACTGGAGGGCATTATCTGATTGACGGAGGACTGGTTTGCAGGTAAATGTTTCGGATGATTGGCATTTTGTCGGAAGAGCGAAAATGTCAAACCTTTGATATATTGTCTCTTCGTGAGAAAATGCAAAAATAAATCATTTTCGTTTGCACGGACGAGAAAAAAGCAGTACCTTTGTATCGCAATTTCGAAGGTGTTGTCTGTTTTATTTTTGACGGTCTTCGGCATCAGCGTGCAACAATATTAAAGCGAACAACGGTTAATGACACTCACTTTAATTCATAGTACGAATACAATAAGCGCGTTATGGCACAAGAGCAAGAGTGTGCTTGTTAGCGAGCAAAGCACGAAAACTGCAATTTTTGGAGAATTATAGTATAAGGACGAGTCCCGAAAGGGTTCGTCCTTTTTTGTTGCATAATTATGCGGTTAATTAATTGCGTTATTGTTTGTTGAGTCAGGTAGCTGACGACAGATTTTTTTTCGGAATGGTTGAAGCATATTGCCGGCGGTTGATTTTTAGAAGTGCCCTTTAGTTGCTGAATATGTTTAATCGTTCGTTGAAAGCAGCAAACATCCTACAAAGTATAGAGCCGCCGAATAGTTGGCGTTCAAATAGCGTTCATTGACGTAATGATACGAAACATTTTTCTCAATGTACAACGGACAATGCACCGCCCAAGTGTAGAGACGGTATTTTTTACCGTCTCTCAAAAATCACCATCTTTTAAATTATGGTTTTAGAAAACGACCGGTTCTCCGGAGCCACTGCC
>JAFSTO010000013.1 GCA_017450435.1 Paludibacteraceae bacterium | reverse complement strand
TTGATATTTTGAGTAAACGGATTTGATTTAACAATGTTTTATATGTTTATGTCTTTGAGCGCTTTTCGCTCGTAAGAGTTGACAAATTGGTAGTAAAAACTATCCGGAAACTTGCTTACGAGGAGTTTTTAGTAGCAATTTCTATAAGAAGCATCGCTTCTAATGCACTCAAAGGGTTTTGTTGGTTTTTGTTTATTTTTTAGTGGACAGTAGTGAACTCAAACCCGTCATTATCCTTCCATAGCGGTAATACTTCACGGAAATAACGTAGTTTTTCCACGTTGAAATCGGCTATTTTTGTACCTTCTTCATCATCATCGAATGATACAAGCCTGTTGAGCCGCGTGTCATAGGCAACGGAATGACCATTATAATGCAGCCCTATACCATCGTTGCCCACGCAATTGACACCTGCTACATAACACTGGTTTTCAATTCCTCGAGCAGGTACCAGCACATCCCACGCAGCAATACGTACATCCGGCCATAAGGCGCTATATAGCAGAATATCATAGTCATTGCCGGATTTATTTCTCGTCCACACAGGAAACCTCAAGTCATAACATATCTGCAAGCAGAATCTCACCCCTTTGTATTCAGATATAACTCTTCTCTCTCCGGCTGTAAAGAAATCCGCCTCGCCCCCTGTGGCATAGAGATGCCTTTTATCAACGAAATCAGTTGTGCCATCGGGTCGAACAAAAAAACCACGATTAAAAAAACATCCGTTTTCTTTTGCCATAAATGAGCCCGCTATGGCAATATCGTAGTCCTTTGCCCACCGTTTAAGACATGTTAGTGTCTTTCCGTTTACAGACTCGGCAAGCTCCGGACGCCGAACACAAAAACCGGTAGTGAACATCTCAGGAAGCAAAGCCACGTCAGCCTTTCCGGCAATGGCAGCAAGACGAGACTGAGTCTGAAATAGATTAGCGGATATATCGGTCCACACTATAGGATACTGAAGTAGAGCTACACGCATAATAAAATGTTGAGAATAATTTGAAATTATGCAAAGGTACTGCTTTTTTGCGGTACTGACAATAGAGTAAACGTTTTTAGAAAGAAAAATATCAATCAGTTTGCATAACCAAAAAAATTATAGTAACTTTGTGACATAAACCGAGGGAATTTAGCCAAAGTTCCCTTTTATTTTTTTAAGATGAACAAAACATACGATGTGATAGTAGTAGGTGGTGGTCACGCCGGTAACGAGGCAGCAGCGGCAGCGGCTAACTTAGGTAGCCGTACACTGCTTATTACCATGGATATGAACAAGATTGGTCAGATGAGCTGTAACCCCGCCATAGGAGGGATTGCTAAGGGACAGATTGTGCGAGAGATAGACGCAATGGGAGGGCAGACCGGCATTATTACCGACCTGACAGCCATACAGTTCCGCATGCTCAATCGCTCAAAAGGAGCTGCCATGTGGAGCCCGCGAAGCCAAAGCGACCGTAAACGATTTATTGAAGAATGGGTAAAAACACTCACGAGTACTGAGCATCTTGATATATGGCAAGATACTGTAACAGAGATAATTACCAGCAATGGATATATTAGCGGGGTTAAAACACTACTCGGTGTTACATTCTCTTCAAAATGCGTTGTTTTAACTAACGGTACTTTTCTCGGGGGGCTTCTGCATTTTGGCAGAATCCAAGTTCGCGGCGGTCGAATAGCCGAACCGGCATCGCTGGGACTGACGGAGCAGTTGTCGTCATTAGGCTTTGCTACCGCCCGAATGAAGACCGGAACACCGGCACGAATAGACAAGCGCTCGATTGACTTCAGCAAAATGACGGAACAGAAAGGCGATAGTGATTTTCATCACTTTAGCTATCTTGACAGTGTGCAGAGAAAACTGAAGCAGATGTCGTGTTGGATAACCTATACCAATCCTCATACACACGATATATTGCGCGCCGGATTACCGGATTCTCCGCTCTATAACGGTCAGATAAAAAGCATCGGTCCGCGCTATTGTCCGAGCATAGAAACAAAGATTGTCACCTTTGCCGACAAGGAGCAGCACCAGCTGTTTTTAGAACCCGAGGGTGTTGACTCCAACGAGTATTATCTTAACGGTTTTTCATCGTCGCTGCCAATTGATATTCAAGAGCATGCCATTCATAGTATCGAAGGTCTGGAGAACGCCGTTCTTTACCGCCCGGGATACGCTATTGAATATGACTTTTTCGATCCCACGCAGCTCCTCCATACACTTGAAACCAAGCTGGTAAAAAACCTGTTCTTTGCTGGTCAGATTAATGGAACCACCGGCTATGAGGAGGCGGCCGGCCAGGGTCTTATCGCGGGAATAAACGCGCACATGAAAGCACATAACGGCGGTGAGTTCACACTTGGTAGAGACGAGGCATATATCGGTGTGCTCATTGACGACCTCGTAACTAAAGGCGTGGACGAACCGTACAGAATGTTTACATCGCGTGCAGAATATCGCATATTGCTTCGTCAGGACAACGCCGACAAACGTCTAACTGAAAAGAGTTATCAAATCGGGCTTGCAAAAGCAGACAGAAAACAACTACTTGATTACAAGCAAAACAAAGAGGAAGAACTGACAGCCCTGCTTCGCAGCACCTCTATTCGTCCGGAGCAGATTAACGCAACGCTTGAGGCAATAGGCTCACAACCACTGCAACACTCTGTTCGTCTTATTGAACTTTTATCACGGCCAAACGTGGAAATAAAACATATAGCGGAGAGCGCGGAAAATGTTAAAAATTTTCTCCACGGCACAACACACCTTGTAGAAGAAATAGCAGAGAGCGTGGAAATCAACACCAAGTATAACGGATATATAGAAAGGGAAAAGCAAGCCGCCGCCAAGCTGCAGCGGTTGGAAGAAATACATTTAAGTCCGAATTTCGACTACAGCTCACTGCAGTCCCTCTCAACTGAAGCCAGACAGAAATTAAGTCGTATACGCCCGCTAACCATAGGTCAGGCAAGCCGTATTCCCGGCGTCAGTCCTAACGACATAAGCGTACTACTCGTGCTGCTCGGGAGGTAAATGTTCCACGTGGAACAAACGCACCACGCAGACGGTTTACACACACGAAAAACAAATCAACACATACAACACATGAAACTTGAAGAAGTAAAGGGACTAATCAGAAGTATCCCGAATTTCCCGATTGACGGAATTCTTTTCCGCGACATGACGACAGCCTTTCTCCACCACGATGCGCTGGTCTGCATGAAAGACGAACTTGTAAGGCTCTACAGCGACAAGGGCATAACGAAAGTGGTGGGTATAGAATCACGCGGCTTTATTATGGCACCCATGCTTGCGGCGGAGATAGGTGCAGGCTTTGTGCCGGTACGCAAGCCCGGTAAGCTACCCGCCGAGGTGATAGAGGAAGAGTACGGCAAGGAGTACGGCAAGGACCGTATTCAGATTCACAAAGACGCCATCGGACCGGACGACGTGGTGCTGCTGCACGACGACCTGCTTGCCACGGGCGGCACGATGGAGGCTGCCGTGAAACTGTGCCGCAAATGCGGAGTGAAACGGATATACATCAATTTCCTTGTGGAACTGGACGCCCTTGAGGGCCGCAAACTGCTTGAGCAGTACGGCGAGATAACGGCGCTGATACACTATTAGTCTGCATGAAGCCGAGTGCGCATATAGAAGGGATAATAAAGAACCTGCCGGAGAGTCCGGGTGTTTACCAGTACCTCAACTCCGACGGGGTCATTATCTATGTCGGCAAAGCCAAGAACCTGAAACGTCGTGTAAACTCTTACTTCAACAAAGAACATGAGAGCTATAAAACACGTATGCTTGTGAAGAATATAGCAGACATGCGCTATATAGTTGTTAATAGCGAGCAGGATGCCTTCTTGCTTGAGAACAACCTCATCAAGCAGTATCAGCCACACTATAATATCCTACTTAAAGACGGCAAAAGTTATCCGAGTATTTGTATAACCAAAGAGCCATATCCGCGTATCTTCAAGACCCGCACCATCGACAAAACATCGGCTGAATATTATGGCCCCTACTCGTTTGGCAACACCGTTGACCTTGTGTTGGAAACGATACACAACCTCTATCCCCTACGCACCTGCCACCAGCATATAACAGAGCAGCTGGCAGAGAGCGGCAAGCTGAAGGTATGTCTCAAGTATCACCTGAAAAAATGTTGCGGTGTGTGTGAGAACATCGTTACAAGAGAAGAGTATCTTAAATATGTTGATGCAGCACGCAAGATTATCAGAGGTGACGCACAAGAGCTTCAGAAAGAGATGCTTTCCGAGATGCAGCAGTTAGCGGCAGACATGCGTTTTGAGGAAGCTCAACAGATAAAGGAAAAATATCTGCTTATAGAGAAGTTCCGCAGCAAAACAGTCATTAGCAATACTACAGTTCGCGATGTAGATGTCTTCGGCTACGAGGAGAATGGTCAAAACGTATATATATCAATGCTACGTCTGCATAACGGCAGTATTGTTCAGGGACAGACGATTGAATACCGCAAGCAGCTTGACGAAGACAAAGAAGACGTGCTTGCACACGGAATAGTAGAGATATGGTCACAACTCGATCGACCTAACAACGATGTTATAGTACCGTTTATTCCCACCTTTCACGATGATAATGTGCATTTTAGCACTCCGCAGAGTGGCAATAGAAGCGAACTGCTGAAGCTTGCTATGCAGAATGTAAGGCAGTATAAGCACGACAGGATTAAGCAATCAGACAAGCTCAATCCGGACCAGAGGGCAATGCGTATATTAACCACCCTACAGCAGATGGCCGGATTATCGGAATTACCTATGTGGATTGACAGTTTCGATAATTCCAATCTGCAGGGAACAGATGCTGTGGCAGGATGTGTAGTGTTTAAGAAAGCCAAGCCCAGCAAAACCGACTATCGTAAATTTATTATCAAGACGGTAGAAGGCGCCGACGACTATGCCTCTATGCGCGAAGTAGTATATCGACGTTATAGTCGGCTATTGGAAGAAGGAAGCGATATGCCTAACCTCATCATCGCCGATGGCGGCATTGGTCAGATGCACGCTATACGTGAAGCGGTGGAGGATGGATTAGGACTCCATATCCCTATAGCCGGATTAGTGAAAGATGATCGCCACCGCACCTCTACGCTTCTTGTCGGTTTTCCACCCAAAGAGGTGGGCATGAAACCTACCGACGAAGTGTTTATGTTTCTCACTCGCATACAAGATGAGGTGCACCGATACGCAATCTCGTTCCACAAGCAACGCCGGAGCAAGCGCCGCACAGAGAGCGAGCTGGACGAGATAGCCGGAGTAGGAGAAAAGACAAAAAAAGAGCTTCTATTAGCATTTCATAGTATAAAACGCCTAAAAGAGGCAAAACTTGAGGACATACAATTGGTAGCAGGAACAAAAAGAGGTTCAGATATTTACAATTATTTTCACGGTAAAATATCGTCTTGAGAATTAAATATTTTCCCATTTACGTACACAGGTAAACAAAATACGCAATAAAATGAGACCTTCCCGCTCTATATTACATCTCATCTGTCTGCTTCTTGTGTTTACCTCATGCAGTCGCATGCGCGAGGTGCAGAGCGTATTGTGCGAGGCGGATAGTCTGCGTAGCGAGGGACAATGTTATGATGACAGCGCAAGATTAGCTAATGCCTACTCTGCGCCGGGCAATTTGTGCGGCAGACTGTTCCGCCCCGATGATTATGTCCGCGCTTGCTACCGCTACGGCAGGCAGCTGCGCGAACAAGGCGACTGCGGGTGCAGCACCGACTATGTAGCCGCCATGCAGACGTTCATCAGCGGCACTCATGCGCAGTATCTCTGCCGTCCCGTCCCAAACCCCCTTTTCTCTGACCACGCCACCCTCGCCCGCATTTACAGCAATATGGGGGCAATGTGTCACCTTGTCGATTCTTTCCAACTTTCGTATTGTATGTATGAGAAATGTTCGGAACAGTTCAAAAGAGCAAATGACAATAT
>JAFSTO010000012.1 GCA_017450435.1 Paludibacteraceae bacterium | reverse complement strand
GTGTATCTTTTATGGTTGGCGCACAACCTGTAAGCATGGAGGAGGTGTATCTCTATCCGTCATCCGACGAGTACCTGCATCAGCATGACGGCCGCATGGGAATGGACTTTCTCCGTGCGTTCAATAGTGTCACAATCAACTTGAAGGATATGTATCTGAAAATAGACTCTCCGCAGTACCCCCGCAGTAAACCTGCATTGAATCTGCGGTAAATCCGCTATCAATCTGCTATTAAACACGATACATATACGATACATATACGTTAGATATACGATACATTAGTATAATCAGAGTATAACAGCACTATACCCAAATAAGCATTAAATTATGGCATCAGTAGTACCGGCATCGCCGTTCGAGAGTATGAGCGGCAAACTAAGTAGAAATGAGCGAATCGTCATGCGTACGCGCAACGGGCGAGTGCATGCCTATGCCATCCAACACCCATATGAAGGACCACTGGCGGAGAGCAGAAAGAAAGCCATTAGCGCTTTTGCGGAGGCGGTCAAACAATGCAAGGTTGAGATGGGAGATGCGGAGCGGCTGGCGTATTGGCAAGAGCAATACGCTGAGTACAAAAAACTCGCCAATAAGAGCCTTAGCCGTGCGAATCGGCGTTTCTTCGGCGACAACTCCACCGCCGCCGCACAGGACAAGTTCTATTCCACCCTCCGCGGCTTCATCATCGCCCAACTGCGAAAAACAACAGAATGAAAAGAGCTATCTATTACATATTAGCCTTTACCCTCTGCTCATGTGCTGTGCAACGGACAACCACAAGTGAGGAATTTGCAAAAGACGTGCAGAAAGATTTGCCGTTCAAGGTAAGCGAACTGAAGGTGGTTAGCGGGCGTGAGAACACGTATTTGTTCCGCAGCGACGGATATATCGGTTTGCTGCCGGACTACGAAGTGGACAGCGAAGGAGCAAGCATGATCTACCAGACTACTTTCGCGCCGACCCACAACACACAGCCGACCAACGTCATCTGGCGGAATATCGTCATCAACCGCAAAGCGAAGCGTATCCTCTGTATTGACCGTCTCGTTAAGGACAACAGGACTTTCGGCTATGTCTATGTGCTGCAATCGGAGACGGCACGGTACAGCGACTCCGGCACGTTCCATTGGGATGTGAGTGACCCGAAACTGCTGCTCAACGTGAGCGACGCCATCGAAGGCATGAGCAAGTTCTCAGTAGTAACGCTGAACACGTTAACAAAATAACGAAATATTAACATTAAAACTTTACGCTATATGAAAAAAGCACTCACTGTTCTTGGGAAATGCTGTAGAATTTTCTTTGTAACTATCGGTATCTTGGCAACAATATTATACGTGTGGTATCTGATAGAACGGCCCTATATGCATATATCAATACAACCAACCCGATTAGGGATGTATGAAGACTATGTAGATTCATTGCGAGCTTCAGGGAATTATGCCAATGACACAGCCGATTTTGCATTTACCATCTATCAGGATACAACCCAAGCACGTATCATCAAAGACTATTTCCAATTAGACACGCTCTATCCGACGGAAGCAGATACATGGACAAAAGCTCTTGCTATAGGCAAGTTTGTTTCAGGGAATATACCTCATGCCAATCAAAAAGAATGGCCACAGGAAATTAACGCCATAGGGCTTTGGGAATACACTAAGAATGTCGAGCCTGCATTTAATTGCCGTCTGCATAGCATATTTACTTTTGAGCTGTTGCTGGCAGCAGGCATTCCGGCACGATTTGTCACCTGTTTCCCACAGGACGAGAATGACCAAGATTGCCATGTAGTCAATGAAATTTGGTTGCCCGAAATGCAGAAATGGGCTATGCTTGACACGGATATGGGCGGACATTACGTGTCCGACAAACAAGGTGTTCCACTTTCACTTCGCGAGATTCGCGAACACTATATCTGCGGCGAGAAAATGTCAATGCATCCATCTTTCGGGAAAGGGAAAAGCAAAGTAGATGACTACTATTCCTACATGGCCAAAAACACCTACTGGTTTTCATGCTGGGGTTCTCTCTCGTATTCTCAAGAGGATTGGAAGAACGAAGATGTCGTGCGGGATAGTTATATCCATCTTGTACCTGTCGGTTTTGAACC
>JAFSTO010000011.1 GCA_017450435.1 Paludibacteraceae bacterium | reverse complement strand
CTTTTGCCTGGTTATCGGTATTAAGTGTAAAAATCAAGTCGCCCACCTCCTTGATAGAGTCATTGTTATTAGCAAGAGCTCTGAATTCCTCCCAGGTAGTAGCATTAAAGAGCTTTGCCCAATAGACGAGATTATTCTGTACATCTTCTTTAGTAGCGAGATCTATGTGGTTTAATTGTAACACGTTAATACCAAAATTTTTAGTATAAGGTTGATGATTTTTTGCATTTAATAACAGGAAACGAGCATAAAATTCAGGGTACTCCGGAAATAGCTCCTGATTGGTTATGCAGAAGTGAGTAGTAGGTTTTAACTTGGAATAATCATCAGACCTGTCAAGGCTGTCATAAGCTCTGCACAGGTAAAGAAGCGATCTGGCAATCCAGAACTTATCCGTGTACATCTGAAGCTCGATGTTCATAATTTTACCGGAATTAAAAAGAAGCTTTAAATCCATTATGGTTTCTTTTCCGTAAGAATTCAGGTCTATAGGATTCAGGACTTCCACGCTTTTTACCGATTCGGAATCAATTCCTTCCAAGGCACAGACTAACCCCATGAGAGCCTTTTGAGATTTTTGCATTACATAATGAAAAAGCAGGTCGCTGGTGAGAGTATAGGCTATTTCTCCTGTGGCATTTTCATAAGTTAATTGTTCAGTGTTTGTTTTTTGATTCATCTTTTCCTTTCCTGCAATAGCACTTGGAAGATGTTGTTTTATTCCGGCAGCAACTGGAATAGTGCCGTTGGAAGGATGTTGTAAACCTGAATCATACTGCCACTGCACAAAACTTCCCCATTTATGACTATACAATACCGAATGAGCTGGAATTTTGTAATCGGCAGGTTGATTTATTTTTATGTAATATCCTTCTCATTTATATGCAAATCATCTAAGTATTATTGCTCTAAAATTTTTTTATGTAACTGCTTATAAACAGCAACATGAATATAATTGGCGGAATATCGCCGACAGAGCTTTGGTTAAAGCTCCATATATGACCCGGAATCGGGTACGGAAGATATTCTATCAAAAAAATCTTAAGATTTACCGTCGAAATTTCTTAAGAATTTCTTAAGATGGGTATTTTAAGTTACAATTTAGTTGTCAGCCAATATATGAGCGGACATAATCTGGATGATAACTGAATTGTAACTATTTTAAAGAAAAGATCTGTAGTGAACTAGATTTGCGTGTATTAGTAGTGCGAAGATTAAGTTAATTATAAAAAAACGTTGGTATAAAAAAATATGTATGCTAAAATGATAATGAATTATGTGAAAAAACGTGTCCACTTTACTGAGATGCCACTTAAAAGAATCAAAAGCGGTGTCCGAAAAGTGAGATTTCAGAAAGGGCATGTGTCCATTTTTATGGGTACATTTTAAATTTTAATTTTATGTTGACCATGAATCAAAACATAAATATACTTGCACAGCACAGCACAGCACAGCACAGGCTATAGCTGTGTATTCGCGTGCCTTATAGGGAATTTTGCGTCTTGTGACCGTAAGGCGCTTGAAATAGAATACAACATTCGTGATGGATAACCGTCGGATTCTGATGGGGTTACTATACCCTGTCAGGTTCGGCGGTTTTTTTCATATAAAAATTATTTTCTAGGAGGGAATTTGTAATGAAACAAAAAAGAAAATTAGGAAGGAAGCTGCTGAGTTTTATCCTCACGCTGGCGATGGTTATGGGGCTGATGCCGGGGATGAGTCTGACGGTGTATGCGGACGATTTGAGCGAGACGTTAACCACTACGGCTCAGTGGGCCCCTGCAGAAATTACCGGTGACCACTTTACGGTTAATGGTCAGTATGGATACCCGGCTGGGGGGCTTGCGATTGGGTCAACCAATAATTATACTGTCACCATCACTGCACTCAATGGTGAGACCATCAAGAAGGTAGAAATGACCATAGGAGCCATGGGTGTCGGAGGTGATTGGGACAATGTAAGCATTCTCGCCACATCAGGAGTAGTAAACCAAGGTACATATGCTGCAAACGAAACAGTTACCCTCAATAATGCAAGCGCTTCAACAATCACACTTAGTGCTTCTGATAGTGGTCACTCTCTATATATTAAAACCTGTAAGATTTATTATGAAGGTGGTAATGTTAGTCCCAGCAAGGAGACCACACCGAGCACCACTTTTACAGCAACGGGCTCAGATACCGGTACGCTTTCCAATGTAACAGACGGGATGAAGTATAGCCTGGACGGAACGAACTGGACGGATATCACCAGTAACACTGATACCAATCTTACCGGGATTTCTGCCGGTGCTATTCAAGTAGTCAAGAAGGGCAACGGAACGACCACTGCTGACAGCGATCCGCAGACGATTACGGTGACCAAGGCGGAAAAGCCATCTACTGCGGACAAGGCAGACTGCACAACGGCTGACAACAATGACGGCAAGATCACTGGTGTGACGACTGCCATGGAATACAAGAAGTCGGATGCGACAAGCTGGACGTCCGGAACAGGCAGCGACATCACGAACCTCGTTCCCGGAACATATTATGTGCGCGTAAAGGCAGCCAATACGACCCTTGCGTCAGACAATCAGGAGCTGACGATCAAGGGATTTATTTCGTACACGGTGACCTTTAAGGTAGTGAACGGAAAATGGAATGAGGGCGAAGACGCTGCTGCGACAGCAGATAAGACCGTGACCCTTACCGGACATGATGGCGATACCTTGAAACTGACCGCAGACCAGATTCCGGCAGTTGGCAGCAAGCCGAACGACACCTACAAGGCCGGAAGCTGGGATACGACGCCGAGCGCGGAAATTGCGATTACAGGAGCGACAACCTACACGTATACTTACGTAGCAAAAGAAGCATCCGTTGTAACCAAAGCACCTGAAGCGAAGACACTGACCTTTAACGGACAGGCGCAGGAACTTGTGACAGCAGGAACGGCCACAGGTGGTGAGATGCGGTATGCTCTCGGCTCAAAGGATGCCGCTGCAAAACCTTATACCACATCCATCCCTACAGCCACCGACGCCGGAACCTATTATGTATGGTATAAAGTAGTAGGAGATGATAATCACTCAGATTCGGAGGCAGCTTGTGTTGAAGTTAATATTATTGAGCAGACAGGAATTAGTTACGATGTATCATTCAAAGTAGTAAACGGTTCATGGAATGATGGAACAACTGATAGTAAGACAGTAACATTAACCGGTCACGAGGGAGATGAATTGAAGCTTCCTGAAGAAAAGATTCCGGCAGTTGGAGAAAAACCAAATGAAGGCTATGCGGAAGGAAGCTGGGATGCTGTTCCAAGCGCAGGAATAGTAGTAACAGAAAATAAAACCTACACCTATACATATGCTGAAGCAAAGTCAGAACCAACACCAGCCCCAGAGCCAACACCGGAACCAGAACCGACACCGGGACCAGAGCCAACGCCGGACCCAGAGCCAACACCGGAACCAGAACCAACACCAGCTCCAGAGCCAACACCGGAACCAACTCCAACTCCGGAAAGTGGTTCAGTAGAAGTTGCAACATCAGGAGATGCAGGAATTGAAACGCCTGCAATAAGCAGTGAAGAAGCTAAGAGTATTCTTGAAGGAACAGGCGTAAACATATCTTCAACAGATGATGTTAAGGTTATTGTAGAATCAAATACAAAATCAGAAGCAGATGTTCAGCAAGATGCAGACAGGTTAAAGGAAGAACTTAAGGATTCGGATGTAACAATTGGAGCATTTATTGATATTTCAGTTGCTTATACTATAAATGGCGGTGAAAGGAACTATATCAGTAAGACAGGATCAAGTATTATTCTTAAAGTTCCGGTACCTTCTTCACTTGTTGCTTCCGGAAGACTTTATATTGTTTATCGTATACATGGTGGAACGGTATCAATAGTAGGAACAAGTACAACACCTGTTGTACCTGTATCATCAGACCTGTTCTCAACATATGCTATTGGTTATACAACAGCTTCAGAAGAAAAAAATAGTGAGTCTGAGATTAAACCATGTGTGCATACTTATCAGTGGTCTGAGGACATCCATCCTACAGCAGACACAGATGGCGAGACCTATTACAAATGCACAAAGTGCGGGCATGTACTTTATAAGCAGACAATATCAGCTTACTCATATTTCAATACTGAGTGCTGCAATCGTATAAGAAATGCAGCAGCTAACTCCAAGGTAGTAATAACTACAGACAAATGGATAAGCGTTCACAGATCAGTAATTGAGGAACTGAATAAGAGAAAGGATGTAACTCTGGAAGTTATGTTCCTTGAAGAAGGATATAAAGGAAACCGTATGTCTTTCGTTATCCCGGCAGGCTCAGATGTAATGCCTATAATCGGAGAAGACAATTTTGTCGGCTTTATATACCTTTGATCAAACTTTGGAATAAAGACAAGCTACTAAAAACAGGATAGGCAAAATATTTATTATAAATAAAGGGTGTTTGCAAATAGTTGGCAAACACCCTTTAATACGTTAATTAAGAATTATAATGCTCCGAGCTGCATTGTGTAGTATTTCTCGTATAGCCCGCCCTTTTTGATAAGTTCCTTGTGATTGCCGCGTTCACGGATTCCGTTTTCATCAAGTACAATAATTTCGTCGGCTCCCAGTATTGTTGAAAGACGGTGGGCTATTGTTATGGTGGTTCGACCATTTGCGAGTTTATCAAGGCTTTCCTGGATATAACGTTCACTTTCGTTATCAAGAGCACTTGTTGCTTCATCAAGTATAAGAACCGGTGGATTTTTAAGGAAAACTCTGGCAATTGCAATTCGCTGCTTCTGACCGCCGGATAGTCTTGCTCCGCGTTCACCTACCCAGGTGTTAAAGCCGTCCGGAAGACTTTCAATAAAATCAATCAAATCTGCATCTTCCGCAGCCTTTCGTATTTCTTCCATTGTTGCATCCGGTTTTCCGTAGGCAATATTTTCCCTGACGGTTCCGTTGAAAAGATATACGTCCTGCTGGACTATTCCGATAAAGGAGCGAAGTGATTTCTGCGTAACATCTCTAATATCAATTCCATCAATTCTGACATTTCCGGAGGTAACATCATAAAATCGGGGAAGAAGAGAGCAGAGTGTAGTTTTTCCTCCACCTGAAGGGCCTACGATAGCCACTGATTTGCCTGCATCAACGTGAAGGTTTATGTGGCTGAGCACTGATTCATCATTTTCATATGAAAAAGAAACATCCTCATAATCAATGACGCCGCGTACATTCTCAAGTTCTTTGGCATCCGGCTTATCAACTATGGCAGGCTTTGTATCTATGACCTCAATAAAACGTTCAAATCCAGCCAGACCTTTTTGAAGCTGTTCCGTAAACTCTACAAGAACATTGACAGGTCCTATGAAAATATTGATATAAAGAGCATAGATTGCAAGCTCTTCTCCGGAAAGCTGTCCTTTTGCAATGAAAAAGCCGCCTGCAACCAGGACTGTTATGAACATGAGCCCTTCAAAGAAATTATTACCGGAATTGAATATTGCCATACGCTTGTAGTTGGCTTTTTTGGAGTCTAAGAAGGCGATGTTGCTTCTGTCAAATTTGTCCTGTTCAATTTTTTCTCCGGTAAAAGATTTAACAACCCGGATTCCGCCAAGTGTATCCTGAAGGGATGAGTTTATTCCGGCTATTTTCTTTCTGTTATCTTTGAAGGTAGACCTCATTTTTCTATTCTGACTTATGGCGAAAAAAGCCATCAGGCAAACTACAGCTACAAGGCACAAGGTCATGGGAACATTGATACGCATAAGCAGAATCAGTGAACCGACGATTTTTATTACAGAAATGAAGATATTTTCCGGGCCGTGGTGTGCAAGCTCAGATATGTCAAACAAGTCTGAGACCAACTTGCTCATCATTTCTCCGGTATTATGGGTGTCATAGTAGGAAAAAGAGAATTCTTCAAATTTGTCAAATAGCTCTTTTCGCATGCCGGATTCCATTCGTGCACCCATTATATGTCCCTGATAGGTCACATACCATCTGCAGAAAGTTCTGACTGAGTACATTAAAAGTAAAAGAAGCGCAATTATTCCAAGTCTTCCCATTATTATTTCAGGAGCTTCGAGAAATAAGGTGGTTCTAAGGATTCTTAAAAACTGTGGAAATGCCAGATCAATTATGGATAGAATTGTTGCGCATAAAAGATCAAGAAAAAATATTCCAAGATAGGGTTTATAGTATGGGATGAATCTTTTTATAAGTTCCATGTAGTACCTCGCGTAATAGTTAGGAATTGTTTCGAATCCTTTCTCTTAAAGGGACAAGTCTATTGCCGTGTATATTCTACACTATGAATTCGATTTTGCCAAATTTAATTTAATTGCAAAATTGCTTTGTTACTGGTCAGAAACGGAACAGTAACTAAAGACAAGCTACTAAAAACAGTATAGGTGAAATATTTATTATAAATAAAGGGTGTTTGCAAATTTGGCAAACACCCTTTACTGAACGGTAAAATATTGCGTGCTTAAATATCAAAACGCTTCTGGCAGAATTTGATTACAATCGGGAACAGTGCAATATAGTAGAATGTGTATATTACTGAGAAGAAAAGCTTTCCCCAATGAGAACCAAACCACTGGATAAACACAGGATTTATATATTTTTTCATAAGTACCATAAGTATCAGACCGATTGCTGTAATGATTATTGCTTTTACATTTATTTTAAATGCTTTGAATTTAATCCAGGTTTTTTCAACAAATCTTGCAATTACAAAACCCATGGCTTTTCCGATATCGCCATATCCGTCATTCATCATTTTCTGCGGGTCGACCAGGAGTTTCCCTTCAGCAGTATAGTCCATAGGATAGGGCTTAAGTGTGATATATACAAGAGCCAGACAACAGAAAACAAATACTCCGATAAGAAACAGATTTTCTTTTTCCGGATGAGTGTCAAAATATGCAAAAAGTTTTGCCGTAACAAATAAAGATAAGGCTGTTAAAAGTAAAGCTACACACACATCCTGCGGTGTATGGACTCCCAGATAGTTTCTGGAAAATGCAGTAAGTATGATAAAAAGAATGAAAAGTATCGAAATCCATTTTGTCTTTTTATCTTTCCAGGTGTTTACTGCCATACCGCCTGCAAGTGGTCCTGCGGTAGTAGTATGTCCGCTCGGAAAAGAATATCCTGTCGCAGTTGTGATGGCATCGCCTGCCGGAAGTATACGGGGATCTCTTATCCATGGTCTGTATACACAGGCAGTAAGCTTTATAACAGGAGTCAGAATCATACAAAAATAGTATGAAACGAAAGTGTACAGTCCTTTCTTTTTATCAACGTTCCAATAGTAGAACACTGCAAAAAGTATCAGATAGGTTGTAGCAAACATTGAGATAAATTCCATGGCAGGAGTCAATGCATCGTTAATGCTGTTTCTAAAATCCTGTAAAAACAATAAATATTGAATATCCAATTTTTTACCTCCCTTTTTTCAATGATATAAATGAAAAAAATGTAATGCGCCTTTACTTTTACTGCCTTCTTATAAATAATTTTATAATAATAAAAAGCACTCCTATATTAAAAAATAACGAAAAACTGTGAAAAAAAGATAAATTATGTTACTATTCAGTCAGCAGCCAATATATGAGTGGACATAAATGCTTGTTTTCGGCTACGTCGTAATTCATATGGATTCAAATACAAGAACAAGCTTCATTTCAGCGTTGTTCAAAGCATTCAGCTTGTTCTTGTATTTTCATCCTATGAATTATCTCCTCGTCCAAGAACTGCACATTTATGTCCACTCATATAATCAGGCTGACAACTGAATTGTAACGCGCCGGATGGAAAAAAGAGAATTAAGGTGCAATTTTATGTTGCATATTTGTTTCTTCGCTGATATATTTAAGGTGCACTGTATCCGGACATGGTCGGAACGGTAGCTCATAAATAAAGGAGAATTTAATATGGAAAACACATCATCACTGAGCCGCAAGACTACAGAGTCAGTCGGACTTGGTAAAAAAACGCAGTACATGGTGGAGACTGCCCTAATGGTAGCAATCGTGCTAATCATGGGAAACACTGTTCTTGGAACGATACCTACTCCATTTCTTAAGGTATCTATCGTAACCGTTCCGGTTGCCCTGGCAGCAATGCTTATAGGTCCAGCCGCAGGAATTGTCTGTGGTATAGTATTTGGACTTAACAGTTTTGCAGGTGCATTTACAGGTGCCAGCGGAATGCTTTCTACTCTTTTTACAATCAGTCCGATTGGAGTTTTTTTCACAGCAATAGTAGCAAGATTTTTGGATGCAACTCTCGTAAGCTTTGTTTATAAGGCACTTCACAGAGGAAAACTTAAGACTGTATCTTATTACATTACAGGTGCGCTTATGCCGCTGTTTAACACTGTATTTTTTATGGGCTTTCTTTGCCTTTTCTTTTACCATACTGAATATGTTCAGAACCTTGTAAATACCTACAATGCGTCTAATCCATTTGCATTTGTTATAGCTATGGTTGGAGTTCAGGCGACTGTTGAGGCGGTTATCGGCTGCATTCTTGCCGGAACTCTTGGAATGATTCTTACAAAGGTACTTCACAGAGCATAAAAATGTCTAAAATATTGACAGTGGATATAGGAAATTCCAACATTGTGGCAGGAGTCTGGGAAGAAGGCATGCTGCTTGAAAAATGTCGGTTTCCTACCCGAAAAAACTACACAGAAATTGATATAGAAAATGCCTTTATACAAGGCTTTAAAGGTGCAGATGTCAGGGACTGCAGGGGAGCTGTGTTATCCTCTGTAGTCCCTGAGATTACGAATGAAACACTTTTGGCACTTCAAAGTGTTACAGGTAAAAATGCTCTTCTCATTTCCTCAGATATCGATACGGGTATAGATGTATCAATGTACGGTACACAGGGAGAGGATGGACCAAATCCCGGAAAAACCTCTCTTGGAACAGACAGAATAATAGACCTTGCAGCGGCATCGGCTATTTTTCATTCCGCTGTAATGGTATGTGATCTTGGAACCTGCACAACGATAACGGTTATGGATGATAGAGCAAGAGTTGTGGGGGGAATGATATGTCCGGGAATTCAGCTTTCGCTTGATGCTGAAGCTGAAAGAGCGTCACAACTTCCTAAGCTTGATGCCTATGAGCTTTTAGGGTCTTTAGCTAATGGCGGTGCAGAAGCAAATTCTCCGGGCTTACTTGGAACCGACACTACCGGAAATATGTTAAGCGGAGCTGTAGTCGGAACCGCGATAATGATAGACGGACTTGCAAAGAGAATTGCAGCGTCAGATTTTTATACTGAAGATTACACCGGCATGAAAAAAACAGACCGGTCACATCTTCAAAATCTAAAGCTTGTAATTACAGGTGGCCTTGGCAGACTTGTCATGCCCTGGATTTCCTTTAAAGCCGATTATGAACCGGATCTTTTACTAAGAGGGCTGTATGAAGTGTATTTGCGCAATTTGAGTGATAACAGGAGCAATCCGCTTTATCACATTTGATGCATAAGCCATATTTTCTTGGAGGCAAAATGTTAAAAGGAAAAAATATTCTTTTAGGTGTTACAGGAGGAATTGCTGCCTACAAAGCAGCAGACCTTGCTTCAAAACTTATTAAGCAGCATGCTAATGTAGATGTTATCGAAACTGAAAATGCAACGCAATTCGTTACACCATTAACGTTTGAAGCACTCACCCATAATAAATGTGTCACAGATACTTTTGACAGGGATCATTATTGGGAAGTTGAGCACATTGCACTTGCCGATAAAGCTGATGTTCTTGTAATTGCTCCGGCTACAGCCAATGTTATTGCAAAGCTTGCCTGCGGAATAGCGGATGACATGCTTACAACCACAGCACTTGCCTGTACCTGCCCAAAGATAATTGCTCCGGCAATGAACACCAATATGTACGAAAATCCTGTGACTCAGAGAAATATCGAAACCCTGAGAAGACTTGGATTTATAATTGTTACTCCGGGGGATGGTTATCTTGCCTGTGGAACAGTTGGAAAAGGCAGGATGGAAGAGCCTGCAAATATTCTTGATATTATCATTCATGAAATTTCTTATCCAAAGGATATGAGTGGAATGAAGGTACTTGTGACAGCAGGTCCTACAAGGGAGGCAATTGATCCTGTCAGATTTATTTCCAATCATTCTACCGGGAAAATGGGTGTTGCACTTGCAAAGGCAGCAGCAAACCGCGGAGCAGATGTTACACTTGTTTCCGGTCCAATCGATATTTTTGTACCTTCTTATATTAATGTTATAAATATTTCTTCAGCGGAGGATATGTTTAAAGAAGTTACAGATAGGGCATCAGAGCAGAACATCATCATCAAAGCTGCTGCAGTAGCGGATTATACTCCTGTAGAGACAGCTAATGATAAGATTAAGAAAAAAGAAGATGAAGATTTCAGTGTGATTTCTTTAAAGAGAACAAAAGATATTTTAAAATGGCTCGGAGAACATAAAAAAGAAGACCAGATACTTTGTGGATTTTCAATGGAAACCAAAAATCTGATTGAAAATTCCAGAAAAAAACTGGTCAAAAAGAATCTTGACATGATATGTGCCAATAATCTTAAAGTTGCAGGCGCCGGTTTTGGAACAGATACCAATGTCATCACCGTTATAACAAAAGACAGCGAAGAAGAACTTGAGCTGATGTCCAAAGACAGTGCTGCGCATGAAATTTTAACCCGCCTATTAAAACAGAGCACAGGAAATAATCAGAACAATTAAATCATAGGTTTTTGTTTTTCCTCAGAAAAACAAAAACCGTACTGGACTAGCTTTCATCTTTAGATGAAAGCGTATCTGGCGAAGCCAGATTCTTGCGGGCGATTTCCGCTTTTATCCGCAAGAAGTCATTTTTTCACGAAATGCGCAGAGTATGCGCATTTCGTGCTTTATACAAGATATGATTTTGTTCATATTAAAAGATCATCCGATAGCTTTCTTTACAGCCTCAAGAACACGGTCTGCCTGGAAAGGCTTAACGATGAAATCCTTAGCTCCAGCCTGAATAGATTCAATAACCATAGCCTGCTGTCCCATAGCTGAACACATAATGCAGACTGCGTTCGGATCTGCAGCTTTAATTCCCTTCAGTGCTCCGATACCATCAAGCTCAGGCATTGTGATATCCAAAGTAACAAGGTCGGGCTTCAACTCATTATATTTTTCGATTGCGACTTTACCGTTCTCAGCCTCGCCAGCAATCTCATATCCGTTCTTTGAAAGGATATCCTTAAGCATCATGCGCATGAAAGCGGCGTCATCAGTAATGAGTATTCTTTTTCCCATATTGAACCTCCAATAAGAATTTTTAGTTGCTAAAAAAATAAATGCAATTTCATTTTTTTAAAATTAGTTGTTCAGTACATAATTTATTGTACCACGGATTTTGAAATATAAGCGTTAAATCGTTATGCTAAAAATTAAAATTTGATAAAGTGAATGGGAAATTGTTTTAAATTCCCATGCTTACTTGAATACAGGTAGTGTGTAATCATAGCCAAAATCATCATAATTAACAATTTGCCACTGTGTTATAGTGTAAGTTGAGGCACTTTTTTCTGAAATGTCCGAGTTGTTTGCACTATTTAAAATAATCGTAATATCAAGAGATTGATTATCGGTAATTGGTATGCTTTTTTTGATTTCTTCGGAACTGTTTCCTTCGCGGTAACCCGAATTGACTGCCGCAATAAAAGCATTTCCTTTGTGGCATGCCGCATAGTAGGCTGTCTGCCTGTCGGCCAGATTATTCGTGAGATTATAATCAGCTTTTGAATTTACAAGCGTCAGTGTTGCAAAAGAGATAAGACTGAGCACTGTGAATATGAGCAGTATGGACGCGCTGCCTACGCTGGCACTTCGATGCCTTCTTTTTTTCATATAAGGACCCTCTTATTATTCACCGATGTAAAAATCTACGCTGTTTTTATAAATTATATTTGTGCTTTGAACCGGAATCTCAGTAAAAACATTATTTGTTCCCTTGAGATTTATTATGGCTATAATCCCCTGTAATGCGTTCCCTGTAAGAGGAACTGAGTAATCACTTATATCAGAATAAATATTTTCCGCAGTATCTTTTTTTATCACAATTATCGCTTCATAGCAAGCAGAAAAATTTGAGCCGGAGATTTCCTGCCATTCATCATCAAGTAAAATTACCACAGATCCTTCATAACCACTTTCTGAAAGAGTAGTAACAGAGTTGGGGTAGAGCTTGCTTATTTCATGAATATCTCCGCCGCATCCAAAGAAGCTCTCAGCAAGACTCTGTGACCACATAAGTCCGCACCCAAGCTCTTTGTCTTTTTCCGACAAAGTATGAGCGCCGGCAAATAGCCTTAGACATACCGCGCTTGCTATGGCAAAAAACATGATAGCTATTATAAGTTCCATTAAAAACAGGCTGCTTTTTGAAGAGTTGTGGTCATTCATTACCTGGCATTACTCCTTATTGCGATAAAAACCGAGTCCTCAGAACCATCATCAGCTTCTATTGTGATGGATAGGAGATGGTTGCTTATTTTTTCTGCGTCAAAAGAATTTATTTTAAGTATTTTTTGACCGGACTGGGGGAAAAAGTTATTTACATCAGCCCTTGCAAAAAATTCCATGAGGTAGCCGTCATAGTCGTAAATGTAGGTGTTGTACTGCTCGTCTCCGGCTTCCTCGCGCAGAACAAGGACATTTTCGCCAAATCGCTTTTCTACATCGATACTTCCGTTTATGTCAGACTGCCTTACTTTTTCTGTCACATAGGAAAATGAAATTCTTTGAGAATAGTTTTCTGAAGTCTGCTCAACATTTTTTTTGTAAATACTTGCTCCAATTGCGATTACTGTGAGAGAAGACAACAGAAACATCAGTAAAAGACATATGACAAAAACGGCATCAATTATGTGATGTTTACTGGATTCTTGATTCATAGGATTTTAATTCCTTATTTGTTGATAATATATTAAGAAGTCATGCGTTTCACTTATTTATGAGTATAACAGTTACATCCGGATACAGATTTGCGGCAATTGGCATGTAATCTACAAAAAAAGTGTTCTCATCATAAACAAGACCGTAGTGCTGCTTGAGATAATCAAGGCTGGGCGGATAACGGCCTTCGATTGCATAACACTGCACAATATCTCTTGATATCGCACTTTCAAGAGCATCCTGCTGTTTCCGGATGGAGCTTCTTCCGGTGGCATCAACCGCCAGAAAGAAAATAATTATAAGTGCAAAGAATATTGCAAGTGATATTAAATTGAACATTTTATCAGAAATCCTAAAAACCCTGATTTCGTCATTTTCAAATCGGTTACTCATATTTTTTTATCCTATAGTTGTCATGATTCCCATAAGAGGAAGTATGACAGACAGAAGAATCATTCCGACGATGATTGACAGAACAATTACAAGTGTGGGCTCAATTATTGCAATTAAGGCATAAATCTTTCTGTCGGTTTCATATTCGAAGCGGTCGGCAATCTGTTTCATTGCAGAATCCATCGAACCTGATTTAAAGCCTACAGAAATCATCTGCGTGTAAAAAGAGGAGAAAATTTGAGATTTTTCCAATGCCTCAGGGAAACTGTCTCCGTCAATCAGAAGATTCCTGCATTTCTCGATTTTTGCCTTCATTGCATCGGTTTCAACAAGCTTGTTTACAAGCGAAAGACTTTCGTAGGTATCCATTCCGCTTGATAGAGTAAGCACCATTCCACTTGCGAAGCGGGCACTGTCAAGATCCTGAACAAGCTTTTTGGTAAGAGCTACTTTTGCGAGCTGCTTTTTGAAAATTTTTTTACCGGTTTCTGTTTCGGAAAAAAATATAAAGGCAAGTGCAAGCAGTACAAGAAGAAAAACCATGACAATGGAGTATTTGTTAAGAAGATTTCCAAAGTCCAAAAGAGACTGCGCAAATCCGCTCATGCTTGTACCCAGTTGCGCAAATACCTGTTCAAAAATAGGAAGAACCTTGATTATCAGAACGAGTACGACTATAAGCATCATGAACAGCATAATGAGAGGGTAACTTACTGCGCCTTTGACGCTGGAGCTGATGTTTTCTTCTCTTTCATAATAATCTGCAAGGGAATCCATGACAGTATCAAGTGTGCCGGATTCTTCACCTATTGTGACCATGTGTATCAGGTAGTCGGGAAAAGCTCCGCTCATACTTAGCGCAACGTGGAAATATTCGCCGCTGTGAAGCACCTGACTTACTTTTTCCAGGAGCTTTTTTGCCGAATTATCCTGGGTGTCCTGCATCAAAATATCAATCCCTTCAGAGGGGGAGATTCCTGCCTTTATAAGAAGCGCCATCTGCCTGCAAAAACTTGATGTTTCGTAGTTTGTTAGCTTCTTTACAGAACCTTGTTTTTTCATATTGCCTCCGATTAGTACACGTATTTTACAGAGTAGTTACTTCCATCTCCGATAAAGTCTTTAAGTGATTCATCCTTTGTGTTTGATGCAAAAGTCGGATCCATTAAAGACCATTCTTTTCCATCAAATTCAATCATACCGTTTACCCAGCCGATATCGGTTATGTAGGTACTTATCCAGGCGTGGTAGGCGGTTCCTGCATATCCAATCTCCATTCTGGTAGGTATGCGCTGACTTCTTAGCATGCTGCACATAAGTGCAGAATAATCAAGACATATTCCGGTTTTTGTTGAAAGAACCTCATCCACATCGGGAATATAACCGCTTTGGACGGTTTCTGCTTCCTCATAGTCATAGGAAATGTTTTTTATCATGAAATTATAAATTTCAGAAACAACTTCCAGATCGTTATTGCAGGGATAGGCAAGTTCTTCACCTTTGCTGACTGCCTTGTTGTCTTTTGAAAACGTCACATATTGATTCGGATAAAGAAAAGGAGTGAATTCATTTGTGATGTTTACTTCAACCGGCTGCGTGAAGACATTAGTATACTTTGTCCCTTCAATATTCTCAAAAACATTGATCATATATTCACCGTTGCCGCATTGAAGCGGAAAAACCTCGTCAAGCTGCTGTGTGGTTGAAAGGTTATATGTATATGTAATGCTGCTTGGACCTGTGATCTGAAGCTTGACTTTGGGTGAAGAGCCGGTATATCTCACAATGACATATCCTTCAGAAATGTTTGAAGCATCGAGATGAGCATATTCATTTTCATAGACAGTGGAGCCGCTTGCTGTTGGCACAAGACAAACAGGAGTATTATCACGACTTCCTTTTTCCCTGACAGCGGTATCCTCAGAGCTTTCAGCTGCAGCTTCAGAGGATGAATCCAAATTGTCCAGGGGCTTAGAAGCAGGAACAGTATCTTTTCCGCAGCCTGCAAGTATGGTCGTGATAGTACCCATTATCAGGTAAAAAAATATTCTGTTTATTATAGATTTTTTGCCTGCTTTTTTTACCATAATTAATTATTTTAAGAAAGAATCTGTGGGATTTCGCGTATTCTCTGATACCCAAGAGAAATGAGCTCAGAGATTTTTTCTTTGTGCTCATTTTCGTTAAGCGCCTTTGCGTAAGCGACTTCTATAGGATTATCCTGATTTGTTTCGTTGTAATTGTTCAGTTTCTTTGTCAAATCCATGAGAAACATTTCTGCTTTTGTATTGTCACAGTTTTCCATGAGGACGACAAATTCATTTCCTCCGTTTCTTCCGGCATATCCATAGTCTGTAGCGGTTTCTTCAAGAATATTTGCAAATGCAGAAATAAGATGATTTCCGTTGTCGTGACCGTTATCGGCATTAATAGTAACAAGATTGTTTAATCTAAGTAAAAGAAAGCCTGTCTTTTCAAGTGTTGAAGGATCGCTGAAGCTATCGAGAAGAAGATCACAGCTGTAGCGGTTTGGAAGACCTGTCAGCTTATCAATATATGCAAGTTTACTAAGACGCTGACCTATTGAAACGGTTTTCTTTAAAATGTAAATATCTAAAAAAATGGAAATGATAAATATCACAAGACATACTGCCATGAAAAGAAACAGAACAGGAGTGGCTTCACCTGTATATTCATGATACATAGTCTTATACTTGTGAAAAAGAACAGCCATTATGCATGTTAGAACAGCAAGAATGCATAAGGAAATGATTTTGTAAATGAACACCGAACTATATATGCTCTGTCTTTTCGTTTTATTGTAGAACTCAGTTTTCATTTACATTCCTCCATCTAAACAGTAAAAATATATATACTATTATTTTACTATATTTCGAATATTCAAAAATGAAAAATTTATAAAACAACTATAACTTATGAGCAATAGGAACTCTTTTTTCAAAGGTATAATACTCAGTAAAACCGGCCTCTAAAGCCAGAGCTCTGGTCTTATCAAAGCATGCCGAGAGGTTTTCTGCCCTGTGAGCATCAGAACCGAAAGTTAAAATTTTTCCTCCAAGTTCTCTAAATCTTTTTAGGACCTTTGGGTGAGGGTTAGGAAAAGGCATATCTGAGTAAAGAGCCTTAGAATTTAAGTCAAGGCCTTTATCATTTTTTACAAGATATTCAAGTATGGCATCTATTTGTTCTTTAAAACGCTCATAAGAATAGGTTGTATCACCTTTTGGGGCATATCTTGCCAGGTAATCAAGATGACCAAGAACATTATAATCATTAAAAAGCTTTAAGTTTTCAAGTGTTGTTTCAAAATATCTTTTAAAAATGTTTTGTACTGTGTCTGAATCCCAAAACCCGTCATAAAAAGGGTCTTTTCTGTCAACAAGATGAATGGATGCGATGACAAAGTCAAAGTCATTTTCTTTTACGAAATTTGAATTTTTTTCTGCAATGTGTGCTTGCATGCCGATTTCAACACCAAATTTAAGTTTGATCCTGTCTTTATATTCTTCCTTATATCTGTCAAATTCTTTTCGATAGGCATTTACATCAAGATTAAAGGCGTCTTTTGGAAGATCTTCATATTTAGGGTAGTCAAGGTCAAGATGATCGGTGAAGCATATTTCTGAAAGACCTTTATTTATTGCACTTTCTATGACATCCTTCATGGGAGCAGTGCTGTCAGTGGAGTGGTGTGTATGAAGATGGTAATCCGCAGATATTTTCTGATTCATTTGTTTCTCCTGATAGTATTGATTCTTTTATTTTCGGGCTATTGTATACTGTTATACATTAATGATATGTATATTTTCAACAAAAATAGAATGAAGTTTATTACATTTTAATAATTCTGACTTGATTTATGTACAAAAGTCGATTAGAATTAAAATTGCTGATAAAAAATTGTCAATTAAGATAATATGTAACAGCAAATCAATATAAATTCATTTTAGGAGGAACTTAAAATGGCAGTTAAAGTAGCAATCAATGGTTTTGGCCGTATCGGTCGTCTTGCATTCAGACAGATGTTTGAGCATGAGGGAACAGAGATCGTAGCAATCAACGATCTTACAGCTCCTAAGATGCTTGCTCACCTTCTTAAGTATGATTCATCACAGGGCAAGTACAAGTACGCTGATAAGGTATCTTACGGCGAGGATTCCATTACTGTAAACGGTAAGGAAATCAAGATTTACAAGGAAGCTGATGCAAATAACCTTCCTTGGGGTGAGATCGGAGTAGACGTTGTTCTTGAGTGTACAGGTTTCTACACATCTAAGGAGAAGGCTCAGGCTCATATCAATGCTGGTGCTAAGAAGGTTGTTATTTCTGCTCCTGCAGGAAATGATCTTCCTACTATCGTATATAACGTTAACCACGAGACACTTACAGCAGAGGACAACATCATCTCTGCAGCATCTTGTACAACAAACTGCCTTGCACCTATGGCTAAGGCTCTTAACGATTTCGCACCTATCCAGTCTGGTATCATGGCAACAATCCATGCTTACACAGGTGATCAGATGATCCTTGACGGACCTCAGAGAAAGGGTGACCTTAGAAGAGCACGTGCAGGCGCTGTTAACATCGTTCCTAACTCAACAGGTGCTGCTAAGGCTATCGGTCTTGTTATTCCTGAACTTAACGGCAAACTTATCGGTAGCGCTCAGCGTGTTCCCACTCCTACAGGTTCAACCACTATCCTTATCGCTGTTGTTAAGGGTAAAGACGTTACAAAAGAAGGTATCAACGCTGCTATGAAGGCTGCTGCTAACGAGAGCTTCGGTTACAACGAAGACGAAATCGTTTCGAGCGATGTTATCGGTATGCGTTTCGGCTCACTCTTCGATGCTACTCAGACTATGGTTTCGAAGATTGACGACGATACTTATCAAGTACAGGTTGTTAGCTGGTACGACAACGAGAACAGCTACACAAGCCAAATGGTTCGCACCATCAAATACTTGGCAGAACTCAAATAAGACTGCTGTCAGTTTATACTAATCGACCCGAATCGACTTTTCGGGTCGATTTTTTTTATTTTCTGATGACTGCGAATAGTTTATATTTTTATAACTTTAAAATTCAACCTAATTATTTATAATTTAATGTGTTAGAAGGGTGTTGTTCCTGTCATCTTCCTGTCAAGTTCCTGTCATCTTCCTGCTGTCAGTGTGTAATCGATTGTATTGTAACTGCTTTGGTGTGGATAAAAAGTAAAAAGAAGTCGGCTCTCTCGAGTCAACTTCTCCCTAAAATGAAACCAAAAACACAAATTTAAAAGCCGAAACTTTTAATACATACAAATGTCATAATTCGTATGCACCGCAAAGTTACGCATTATTTTTAAATATGCAATAGTTTTGCGTCAAAAAGCATTAAATTTTTAAAAAATGATAGATAAATGCAAATATTGGCTTGTTTATTCTTTCAAACTGTGCCGATTTCATGGGTGTAGCGTATGTGCATGCGTCATTTTGTAAACTCGCATTATAAACTCGTATTGATTTATATATAACTGTTTTTATTGTTAAAAATCAAATTTTTCTTTCAAAAGTTTGCATATTTCAAAAAGTTGAATTACCTTTGCACTCGCTTTTGAGAAAAGCGTCTTTTGCCCAGGTGGCGGAATCGGTAGACGCGCTGGTCTCAAACACCAGTAGGTTCACCCCTGTGCCGGTTCGACCCCGGCCCTGGGTACACAAATTAAGGAGGTGCATTGCACCTCTTTTTTGTAGTGAAGAGTAACTAAGGTATGCAGAAATATAATATTCCTAAGTATCCTAAGTTTCACACTTAATTCGCCAGCTGGCTGATTGATTATTTGAAGTTGGAAACTTTAGTAATATTACAAAAAGACCTGAGTCAAATCGACTCAGGTCTTTTTGTATTGGCTCAAAGAGCGAATTGTCGTTAGAGAGCAACTTGTTTATTAGTGTTTCTCGGATGACGACTTATCTTGCCTTGAGCTTTAAGATGTGAGGTAGAGATTTGCTTACCTGCTGTTGTTTTAATACTCATCAAAGCATTATTCGTCTTGTGGCGAGCAATCTTAGCGGGTGCTTCTGACTCAGCCGAAGGAGTGAATGTTACATGATGGTAACCATCGAAATATCCAGCATCTTCTTCGTCCTCAACATTTACTCCATAAATTAGATATCCTATTGCAGGTGAGTCGTCGGAAAGTTCGAGAGCTTCATCAGGTTTGTTGTAAACCATAGCAGCGGTCTGGCTGGCACCACCGGCATAGGTTAAGAGCATCATCGCATAGTCTCCACTCATAGTAACAGGATTGCCTTCGTCATCTTCGTCTTCCCACTCGTCATGAAATATGCTTGAGAACATCTGCGGAGCGATAGTCATTGTTCCTTTAGAGAGGTCGAGAGAAGCCAAAATAGGATCTTGCCATAAACCTTCTATTGCAACAACGTTTTCTATCTCAGTTTCTGAAATTGCTACAGTGGTATTAAGTGGACTGCCACCTTGGAACAATGAAGAACCTGTAGCGGTGTAAGTTCCGGTGAAGTCTTCTACATACCAGTTGATAGGATCAACCGAGAAGTAGTACAACTCTTCGTAACTGCCGAAAGTAACGTCGTCTTTTGTTACGAGGTCAACAAAGAAGTGGAATACAGTAACATCGGTGCCCTTGATGTTGACAAATTCGATTGTATGTTCTGCGTCAGGTGTAGGAACAACGAACATCTCTTTGCCAGCGAATGTTATGCCTGTAGGTTGTTTTTGAGCAGGAACCTTAATGCTGTTTTTCACTGAGTCGAAGTAGAATGCAAAGCCGTATCCTTCAGTGTAGAGGTCGGGCAGCATATAGAGGTTATAGAACTCTGATGCTTCGCCTATTGTCTCGTCGTCGGCATTGGGGTCAACGGCATTGAGCAGAGGTTGTGTCCAAGCATCGCCGTTCTCAGCAAAGGCTTTAGTTACGAAACGTTCGTATCCGCCTTCTATCTCTTTCCATTCTATTCCTTTGTCGTTGAAACCATCTTCGAAATCTTTCAGTTTAACCGACGAGTTAGCATCGTAATAGACTTGTGGGTCTAAGTAGATAAATTGTTCTACAGCCGAAGGCTGAGGACCATAACCTATGATGTAGAGATATACATCTCCTACTGCCCATGTGATAACGCCGTCTTCGTCGAGTTCACCATAGTTGTAATTTGCTGCATTAGCGCTACCTAAGTCATCGAGGTAGTCGCGTGTAGCACCAACAGAAAATTCTCCGTACGACCATGCAACACCTATGTCGTGAATAGGCATTGAAACCTTACCGTCTTCATTTACATCAAGAATGGTATAGTAGTCGTTCTCTTCGTCGTAGTCGCCCGGATCGTTGTATGGGAAGCCATTATAAATGCCCCATTCATCAACGTCAGTTGCTATGCTTGCGAACATATTTATCAGGCGGTAACGAGTCTTGCCGCCGCCGAGTTGTGCAAACTCGTAGTCAACATACCACATAGCTCCCGGAACATTATAGGCTCCGGTGAACGAGGCGTCATTAACGATGGCCTGAATGCGTTTACCGTCTTTTTCCGGTACTTCCCATTTGATAGGGGTAACAGAGTAGTCGTAGGTAGCATAGCCGCTTGAGTATGGGTCAACCTGACTCTCGTCAACAGCAATTTGCAATGAGTATGTTTTGCCGTCTTGTGCACCATTGAATGAAACTTCGAAGGTGGTGAGTTTCTGCTGGTCGGCAAATGTAACGCTCATGCTCTCCGGAAGTTTGAATATACTGTCGGTGTTAACAAGCACCTTCAGGGCAACGGTAAGTTCGCCTACGCTGTCTTTACGAGCGATGGAAACTGTTGTCTTATAGATGCCGGCTGAAGGGTCAATCTCGGCACCTCTCTCATCTGCGTTAGGGAAATATACAGCCTGAACGCCTTCAGGAGTCTCGGGCGAGGGCTCGCGCACTATCTTTTCCTCGCAAGCGGTGAAAAGTAATGCTGCTCCTGCTAAAATGGTTAAATATTTATTCAGTTTCATAAAACTTGTATTTATTTAGTTAATAATTCGTTCTGTCAGACAACTTTATTAGTCGGATGTTACTTCGTCTAAGCCGTCGCCGGGCTGAGGTAATGTACCGCCTTCGTTCTGAACGATAGCTGCGTTACCATTAATCTCGGTAGTCGGGAAGCGCATGAGCAACCACGGGTCGCCTGCCGGAATATTGAAACGATAGTTTTCGGGAACGTTGGAGTTGTTGTCGCCTTTTCTATATTTGAAGATGTTCTTGTTCAGACGCATTCTGTCGGCCTGTGCGAAACCTTCGCCCCAGAGTTCGATACGGCGCTGTAGCCATACCTCGTCGGAGAAAGCTTCAACCGTGCTTGCTTTGCTGGTGAACTGCGGGTCGCGGTTGCCTTGAACGAAACTTTGCAAGAGAGCTTTACCTGCTGCCAAGTCGCCTGCTTTAGCAAGGGCTTCGGCGCGAATGAGAATCATCTCTTCGGAACGCATAAGGCACCAGTCGCCGTCGTTGTAAGGAGAGCCAATACCAGAACGCTGACCGAACTTAACGTTAGAGTAGGGTATGAACGGTTCCTTAACGTCAGCTATCTTAGCAGGACCAATCTCCTGACCTTTATATGTTATACCTTCAGCCTCGTCTTTCCATGTGAGGTTCTCAAGATACGGCGATTCCAAATTCTCGTCAACCCACCATGCGCGGCGAATATCGGATGTAGGAATCTTGTTCCAAAGCAGAGTGTTGATCATACGATAAATACCTGTACCTGCAGTATATCCGTTGCCTGAGAACGAACCGAGTTGCGATGGCCATGTAGCGTAAGCCTGACCTGCAGTCTCGCTCGGGATAAGGATAGCCCAAATCCAACTGTGGTCGCTTGCGTTATAGAAACCGGGCTCGGTGAGTTCGCTCATAGCGTAAGGAGTGTAGCCGTCCATAGCCTTCTCGGCATCTTCGGCAGCCTTTGCCCATTCTTCCATGTTGAGGTAAGCGCGAGCGCGGATACCGTAAGCTACATTTTGGTCGATTATACCCTTGTTAGAGCGCTTGAAACCTTCGAGGTCTGCGATAGCGTCGGTAAGGTCTTTGATGATATAATCATAAATATCCTTAACCGAAGCACGAGGGTTGTTGAGAGGATCGTTCTCATCAGACATGATAGGCACGGTAGGTTGGTCTTCATGACCTTTGTAAGCGAACTGATAGTATGGAACGAGCGAGAGGTATGCGAAAGCACGGATGGCTTTTGCCTGACCGCGTTTTGCTATAAGTTCTTCGTTCTCGGTATCGTCGGGAATAGACTCCAAAACTTCAACTGTGGCATAGATAACGTTGTACATTAAGCCTTGACGCATACGCGGGTTAGCGTAGTTAGGGGTACGGTCGGAATATTCGGATGCAACCGAGAACCAGTCGTAACCCGACTCGATTGTTACCATATCACCCGAGTTCAAATCGAGCGATATTGCTATTGCGGGATATGCCATGTCGTCGGCACGGTTTTGACTACGTCCGTAGTAAGCGTAAGGCTCGCCGAGCTTGGCATACATACCCGATACTGAAGCGTTGATACGCTCAGGAATAGCATCTACGGTTTGTGCAACCTGTTCTTTGTCTTGCGTGCCACCAAGATAATGTTCATCGAGGAAGTTTTCGCAAGAAGTAAGTGCTATGGCACTCAAAGCAGATAAGATAATATATTTTGCTTTCATAATTTTACGAATTTTAAGTGTTAAACATCATCTTTAGTTGATTAGAATGTGATAGAAACACCGCCAGACAATGTTCTGAGCAAGCTATATACGTAGTTACCTGAGTTGGTAGAGATACCCAGACCTGTAGCCTGCGAGTTCTGACCCTGACGCGGATCGAAACCTTTGCGTGCAGAAAGCAGTCCGAGATTATCGCCTTGGAAGAAGAAGCGTACTTTTTCCATTTTAGCCTTCTTGGTGTATTTTGCAGGAAGAGTATAACCCAAGGTAATGTTGTTTAAGCTCAGATAATTGCTCGAAACGAGCCAGCGTGTTGATACGTCTTGATCCCAGTCGTCTGACGAGCAGATACGTGGTACGTCGGTGTTAGGGTTCTCAGGAGTCCAAGCATTGAGAATATCCATGTGCCAGTTACGTCCTACTTCAGCACCCGAGTGCATCAGTTCTTGGTAACCACCATCGTATTGCTTGCCACCGAGTTGGTATGCGCATTGTATGCTCAGGTCAACACCGTAAGCTTCGAGAGTTGTTCCAAAACCACCATAAACCTTAACAGCGAGGTCGCCTATGTCAGAATGTTGTGCTGCAGAATAATCAGTGGTGGTAGTCATATCGCCATTGTCGGGGTCAGCATAGTAGAGTGCACGACCGGTCTCGGCATCAACACCTGCATATACGGGCAAGAAACCTTCAACAAGCGAACCGCCCTCGCGCATGATATACGAACTGCTCTTCAAACCACCCTCTTTGTAGATGTCGGGCAATTCTTTGATGAGCGACTTGATATAAGTGGCATTAGCGTTGATGCTCCATTTAACGTTACGCATATTAAGAAGCACACCTTCCAATTCAACTTCCAAACCATTGTTAACAACGGTACCTACGTTCTGGCGCAGGCTTGCAAAACCAGCCGAAGGAGGCATGGTAACAGAGAAGAGCATACCTGAGTTGGTACGGTTGAAATACTCGATAGATCCGTTCAAGCGGTTTTTGAAGAAACCGAATTCCAAACCTACGTTAGAAAGCATCTGTTTCTCCCATGTGAGTTCTTCGTTACCCTTGAGTGAAAGCACTTTCGAGAACTCGCCTGTCTCGCTATTGTAGGAGATGGTGTAGAGGTCTTGGTAAGCATAGTAAGCACCGATACCCGAACCAATCTGGTCGTTACCTTGTGTACCCCACGATGCCTTGAGTTTCAACTCATCGATGTTAGATACGCCAGAGAGGAACGATTCGCGGTTGATGAGCCATGCAGCACCTACCGAACCGAAATGTCCCCAACGGTGAGCCTTCGAGAAACGTGAAGAACCTTCGTAACGATATGTGGCGTTCACGAAATAGCGATCCATAAGGTCGTATTGTACACGTGCCATAAGTCCGGCTGTTGAGAAGGTCATTGTGTATGAACTTGCTTGCTGTGAGATAGGCTGTGCACCATAGGTGTTGCTAAGTTCAGGAATGAACGGGTTGTACATGTGGTCGTTCCAAGCGTCGAGGTCTTGCTCTTTGTAGTTGTACATTTCCCAACCTGCCAAAACTTCCAAGCGGTGGATGTCGGCAAACTCTTTCTTATAACTTGCCAGATATTGCTGGTTGAGTGCGAACAAGCGTGTGCTTTCTACTTCTACTACACCACCTTGTGATGTACTTCCGTAGAACGGATTAGAGAGCCAGTGGCTACGGGTGTTGACAACCTCAGGGCTAACGCGAGCGGTGATATTCAGACCTTCAACAGGAGTGATGGTTGCATAGATGCTACCCGAGAAATAGTCGGAAACGCTCTTGTTGTCGTCGATATTGAGGTTGATAGCGTTGTTGCCTTTAGGAGCCGAACCCGAACGGGTTTGATTTGTATTGGTACCGGTATCGAATACGGTGTAACCATTGGCATCAACCTTGATATTACCTTCGGCATCGCGAACGAAGAACGGATAGATAGGAGCCATATTGTTCATGGTGTAGAATATGTTACCCGATGAACCCCAATCGGTCTGATATCCGGGATTCTCTATAGTACCATGAGCATAGTTGGCTTGTGCACCCACCTTCAGCCATTTCTTTACTTGGCTGTCAACGCGCGAACGGATAGTGAAACGTTCGAACGACGAACCACTGATAATACCGGGGTCGCTCAAGTAGCCTGCAGAGATGAAGTATTGGGTATCTTTATTACCGCCTTGAATATTGACGTTATACTCGTGGCGAAGGTTGCCTGTGTTGAGCGAGTTCTTTTCCCAGTTGTCGGGAGTGTAGAAATACTTGCCGTCGTTGTAGCCGAGAGTGGCATGAGGATTCAACTTGAAGTTGGTACCGATAACTTTCTCGCCGTCGGGAACGGTATAAATCTGATAACCTACACCGGTTTGTGTGTAAATAGTCTTGTCGGCATAGCGATAAGCGTCGGCTGCGGTGCTACCATTGTAATATTGCGAGTTGAACAGAGCGCGATAAGCATACTCCATATACATAGCAGGGTCGGTCATTACATTGTAGTTAGGAACTGCGCGCTGGCTGTTACCCCACTTAGCATCGATGTTAACAGTGAATTTCGAATCGTTGTTACCGTTTTTGGTGGTGATGAGCACAACACCGTTGGCACCACGTGCACCGTAGATTGCGGTTGCGGCAGCGTCTTTAAGTACGGTTACAGATGCGATATCGTAAGACGAAATCAAGTTGATGTTGCCTGCCTCGTAAGGGGCGCCGTCAACAATGTAAAGAGGAGTGGTACCACCGTTGATAGAACCGATACCACGGATACGGATGCTTGCACCTGTACCCGGTTGGCCGGAGTTGTTAACAACCTGAACACCTGCCATCTTACCTTGCATGGCATTGGTAACGTTAGAGGTTGCTTGCTTGGTGAAGTCCTCACCTTCGATTTCTTTTGCCGAACCTACGAACTGTGCCCGGGTGGTGGTACCATAACCGATAACCATAACCTCGTCGAGAAGTTCGTTGTCTTCAGCAAGTTCTACTACCATACCATCTTTAGCTGCTACTTCAACGGTTTTCATACCTACGAATGAAATACGTAGTTTTGCATCCGGCTCTACTGAGAGAGTAAAGCTACCGTCGTAGTCAGTGATGGTTCCTTGAGATGTACCTACAACAGAAACTGCTGCACCTATGATAGGTTCACCATCTGCTGAAAGCACTTTTCCTTTGATGGTTTGGGGAGCTGCCCAAACCTGCCCTAATGAAACAAATAAGGACAAGAGAAGTAACAATCTCTTCATACCTGAATAGAATTTGGTTAATAATTTAGTTTGTTATAAGTGTTTATATATAATAATGAGTCGCTTATAATCCGCTGCACTATTTGAAAGTCGAAAAATAAAGTATATAAAAAAATACACACCTAAAGTGCTCGTGCACACAATCTTATGGCAGAACGACTTAAGGTTTGTATTACGCAGTTATACACATAAACTAACGACTAATACCAAATGTTTTTTGTTTTTCGGCTGCAAAATTACGCTTTTTTTTTCAATCTCCAAACATTTTGTGTGTTTTTTTGTAAAAAAACTTTATTTTTGAGATAAAAGATGTTGTCTGAATATGCGCTTTTGCTAATATTTCCTAAATATCTCTTGTGTTTTGAAAAAAAACAACTAATTTTGCAACGCAATGGGAATTTTGAAGGTAGAAGGATGAAAAGTTGGCTGAAATATTATCGATTACTCGTTCTTGACAGGAACATGACAGGAAGATGACAGGAGTGAAGTGCGGTTAACTCGCTAACTTATAGTAAAATATAATAAAAATTAAAGGGTTTCCACTTTATTCGCAAACCGTCTGATAATGACAATTTTACAGCTAATTCATTAAATTTATGTACAAAACATAAATTTAAATTAATTATTCATTAATTTCTCATAAATTTTTGATTATCTGATGTTGGAAGTTTTAATAAATAAGATATAAAAATGGATCGTCGTGAGTTTATTCGTAAGTCGGCGCTTTTTGGAGCTGCTGCAGTTATAATGCCGGAGTGGCTTGCTTCGTGTTCAAGCAGTGAGAGTGGCAAGAAGGCTATAGAAAAGAGTGCACATTCGTCAGGGAAAATGAAACTTTCGTTTTTCCCTTACGAGCTTAAGTTGCGTCATACCTTTACTGTTGCCACTTATTCGCGTACTACCACGCCTGATGTGCAAGTGCGTATCGAGTATGAGGGTTGTGTAGGTCATGGTGAGGCTTCGCTCCCGCCATATCTCGGTTACACAGAGGAAGGAACGATGAATTTCCTACGTAAGGTTGACCTTTCGCAGTTTGCTTCGCCTTTCCTTATAGAAGATATTCTCGACTATGTTGATTCGTTAGAAGAGGGTCAGACCCCTGCCAAGGCGGCTATAGATATAGCCTTGCACGATCTGATAGGTCAGCTTTGCGGCAGACCGCTTTACGAGTTGCTTGGTTACGACGCTGCTAAATGTCCGTCCACCTCTTTTACTATAGGTATCGACACACCGGATGTGGTACGTGCAAAGACGCTTGAGTGTGCAGGGCAGTTTAATGTGCTGAAAGTGAAAGTGGGTTACGATGGCGACGAAGAGATGATCCGCACCATCCGCGAAGTTACCGATTTGCCTTTGGTGGTAGATGCCAACCAAGGGTGGACCGACCGTAGGAAGGCTCTTGATAAGATACAGTGGCTCAAAAGTCAAGGGGTACAGATGGTGGAGCAGCCAATGCCTAAGACTCAGTTGGATGATACCGCATGGCTCACTCAGCACTCGCCTCTGCCTGTGTATGCCGACGAGTCGGTTCAGCGTTTGCGCGACCTTCCTAAATTGAAGGGGGCTTTTCATGGAATAAATATCAAACTGATGAAATCGACCGGCATACGTGAGGCAGTCAGGATGATGAACTATGCTCGTGCCGAGGGTATGCGAGTTATGATAGGATGTATGACCGAGACTTCGGCTGCCGTTACAGCAGCTGCCACTCTTTCGCCGCTTGTTGATTTTGCCGACCTCGATGGTAATCTGCTTATTGCTAACGATATATTCGAAGGTGTACTTGTTCGGGAAGGTAAATTGACGTTGCCTGATCGTCCCGGACTCGGACTCGTTGAACTATAAGCGTCAGATGAGTTGGTGAACAAAATAAGAGGCATCAAAAGTGATGCCTCTTATTTTGTTTGCAATTCACGCCTGCTCATGAGTCATAAGTTCCGTCGGCAACAGCCATTTCTGTTCGCTATTTACATTGCCCACTGTTCGAGTGTTTGTGTTAGTTCGTCGAAGCAGTGTGCTTTGGCTTTGGCGCGAACCTCATCTATTTGTCGGTTGACGGCATCGTTGTAGGTTTCTTCCTCAACGTTCCGTATCACGCCGAGTGCTACCGGCAGGGTGTCGTCGCCTGTCTGTTCTCCGGTGAAATGCTTCTGTCCCATGAGTGCAAGCATGCGGTGCAGGGTGGGGTCGGCAGTGGTAGCATCGTGGGTGAGAACACGTTCGTCGTTGGCTGGGACAATAATGAGTTTTGGGAACATACCGCTGCTATAGTCGAGTGCCAACCCTTTGTTGAGGTCTTTACCGAATATCATCTTCTCGCCTTGGTGAAGCAGTATGGTGCGTTCGGCGCGTGTCTCCCTGTCGGCAATCCATGCGTGCGTACCATTGTTGAATATCACGCAGTTTACCAGACATTCTATTACGCTTGCACCTTTATGGTTGTTGGCTTCGACCATGCATTTGACGGTAGTTGGCATGTCAACGTCGAGAGTGCGTGCGAAGAATGTTCCGCGTGCTCCCATAACTAATTCGGCGGGAATAAACGGGCGTTCCACAGTACCAAATGGTGATGATTTACTAACGAAGCCTTTGGGAGATGTAGGTGAATATTGCCCTTTGGTAAGACCATAAATACGGTTGTTGAACAGACATATATTAAGGTCAACATTGCGTCTCAGGGAATGGATAAAATGGTTTCCTCCGATTGCGAGGCAGTCGCCATCGCCAGTCATTTGCCAAACGTTGAGTTCGGGATGAGATGTCTTTACACCTGTAGCAATCGCAGCTCCACGGCCGTGTATGGTGTTGAACCCATAAGTGTTCAGATAGTGTGGCATGCGTGATGAACAGCCTATACCCGATATGACTACCGTTTGGTGTGTTGGAATGCCTATCTGAGCCATTGCTTTTTGAAGTGCCATGGTGATGGCATGGTCGCCGCAACCAGGACAAAAACGAACGTATTGATCGGATTTAAAATCTTGTGCTTCCATGTGATAAATAAAAATTTAAAATCATTTTTTTATCTGACTTACTATTCTTTCTACCGAGAACGGCTGTCCCATTATCTCGTTGTATTGTTCGAGTCGGATTCCCTCTATTTTACTTCTCAGGTAGTCGGCAAACTGGCCAGTGTTGAGTTCGCAAACCACAATTCTTTTGTACTTCAAGAGTACTTCTTTGGTATTGGCTGGTAGAGGGTGTATATAGTTAAAGTGCGCTAAGGCGCAATTAAGCTGTCTGGCAGCCGCCATGAGATGTCCTTCTGTAGAACCCCAGCCTACGAGCAAAGTGTCGCTCTCAGGGTTACCTTGTACGTTGAGAAGCGGAATACGCTCCGCCACCTGCTCCACTTTCTGTTGCCGATTGAGCACCATGAGTTCGTGGTTTTCAGGATTAGTGGATATGGTGCCTTTTTCGGCATCGCGCTCGAGTCCTATATTACGATGTTCGAACCCTTTCATTCCGGGTGTTGCCCAATAGCGGACTTTCGTTTCGGGGTCTCGCATGGCGGGGTTGTAATGCCCTGCTGCTTCGGCGGGTACTGATGCCGGACAGATAGGCGGCAGTTCGCTGAGTTTAGGTATGCGCCATAGTCCGGTTCCGTTAGCGAGGTATGTGTCGGTGAGTAGGATGACGGGTGTCATGTTTTCGAGTGCGAGGCGTGCAGCCTCGTAAGCGAACTTAAAGCAGTTGGCTGATGTGGAAGCAGCAATCACCACCGCAGGACACTCTCCGTTTCTGCCGTATATAGCCTGCAGCAGGTCGGTCTGTTCGGTTTTAGTAGGCAGACCGGTTGATGGTCCGCCTCTCTGAACGTCGATTACCACAAGTGGCAATTCGGCCATTACAGCAAGACCAACAGCTTCACTCTTAAGCGACAAACCCGGACCTGAGGTTGAAGTAACGGCAAGGTCGCCTGCAAATGCGGCGCCTACGGCAGTACATACTCCCGATATCTCATCTTCGGCTTGAACAACCATCACTCCCATGTCTTTGCGTGCTGCAAGTTCTTGCATTATATCGGTAGCGGGAGTGATGGGGTAGGAGCCGAGAAACAGCTGTTTGCCTGCTTTTTCGGCAGCTGCAATCAGTCCCCATGCCGTGGCTTTATTGCCTGCTATAGCGGTATAAGTGCCGTGTTCGAGTTCGTCGGATTTCTCGATATTGACGGTGTTGATATTCAGATGCAGATTGTTAGCATAGTTAAAACCGTCGGTCAGCACTTTAACATTGGGAGCTATAAGTGCTGGTTTCTTTTTGAATTTATCTTCCAGAAACTCGATGGCTCTGTCGATAGGACGGTTAAACAGCCAACATACGATACCAAGCGCAAGCATATTGCGGCTTTTAAGAATGGACTTGTTGTCTAACCCCGAATCTTTAAGACTCTCTTTTGTAAGTGTAGTAACCGCTACCGGCACTATCTGCACAGACTCAGGTATGGCTAACTCCTCAAATGGATTGTCGGTTTTGTAGAGTGCTTTTTCTAAGTCTTTAGCGGTGAAACTATCGGTGTCAACGATGATAATGGCATCGCGTTTGAACATCGACTCGTTGGCGTTGTACTTCGCTCCAGGATGATTGAATTTTGAGCCTAAGGTACAGACTTTGAGAGCTGCAGCATTCATTGCTACTATCACATCGGCTCTGTCGCCCGGGGTATAAACACCGCTACCGAGGTTTACCTGAAAGCCGCTTACACCGCCAAGAGTCCCTTGCGGGGCACGTATCTCAGCGGGAAAATCGGGAAGAGTACTGATTTCGTAGCCCAGTATGGCAGACAACGACGAGAACATATTACCCGTAAGTTGCATACCGTCGCCCGAGTCTCCACAAAAGCGTACTACAACATTCTGCATGTTAGTTTTCATTTTAGTGTTTTTCGTTTATTGAATAAGAGATTTCACTTCATTAAGCGCTGCAAAATTACTATTTTTTTCACTTTCTCGCAACTCAAAATTTGGCAGGTAAAGGAAAAAGTTTTAATTTTGCGTGTTCAAACGGTGTGTAACATCAAAAGTTAACGCTAAAGTACAAAGAATAAAAAATTAAAACATGGATAAGATTAGCTATTGTTTAGGTTTGAGTTTCGGTCAGAACATGCTTGCAAGCGGTATTCGTAAGGTTGATTATGCCGATGTTGCCGACGGGCTTCGTGATGTGTTTGAGGCAAACGAACCTAAAATATCGTACGAGCAGGCACAGAAACTGCTTGGTGATTACTTCAAAGAGTTATCGGAAAAGGCAGCCCGTGCTGCTAAAGAAGAGGGTGAACGTTTCCTTTCGGAGAATGCGAAACGCCAATCGGTTAAGACTACTCCGAGCGGACTTCAGTATGAGGTGATAGACGCTACTATTGGTCTTAAGCCTCGTGCAACGGATTCCGTACGTGTTCATTATGAAGGGACACTCCTTGATGGTACGGTTTTTGATAGTTCCTATAAGCGCGGTGAACCTATCAGTTTTCCGCTCAATCAGGTAATTGCAGGTTGGACAGAGGGGTTGCAACTTATGTCGATAGGATCGAAGTATAAGTTTTACATACCCTACAATCTTGCCTATGGTACGCGCGGAGCCGGCGAGATGATTCCTCCTTATGCAACACTGATATTCACAGTTGAACTATTGGGAATAAACTGACATTATATTAATCACCATAATTATTGAATGTAGAAAAGTTTCGTAAACTAAAACAAATAAGTATATAGAAATGAAAAAATTAAGTATTTTACTCGTTGCTTGTGTAGCAATGATTTCGTGTGGAAATACCTACACGGCAAAAAAAGTTGATTTGGCTGACAGAGCCGATAGTTTGAACTATGCTCTTGGTGTGTTTAACGGCTCTTATATGCAGAAGGATATTTGCAAACCCAACGAGAAGGGTGAGGTACCTGCAATATCGGATGCTCAGGTAAGTGAGATAGCAGATGCTCTTGATAGAGGTTTCAATCTGTCTGTAGCCGAAAGTACGGGTTTCGATTTCGGTTCGTTTGTAGCAAGTATTGAGGATAAGGGTCTTAACGGCAATCCCGTTTGGCGAGTAAACGAAAAGCTGCTCCTGCAAGGTTTTGTTAACGGTTTGCATGGTGACAGTGTGGTTGTAAAACGCGAAGAGGCTCAGAACTATATAACCGATAAGTTCTATAAGGCAAAACCCGAAGAGGGTACTCCTCTGCCTGCAGTTAAGGCTAACGCAAAGAACAAAGTAAAACCGGTAGTTCTTGCCAACGAAGTTGACAGTTTAAATTATATTTTCGGCTTCCTCAATGGCGAGGATATATTCAACTATGCTATAGCAAGAAAAGACGGTAAAGAAACGAGTGAAGAAGAGCGCGAGAAAGATATCGCAGCTCTTATAAATAAGGTTAACGAAGGACTTCAGGTTAAGTATATCAACAGTCAGTTGGTTCGTATGGTTCAGAACTATGGTTCTCAACTCAAGCAGATGGAAGCATCTAAAAATCTTCTCGGTCTGAACGAAATGCCTGTTAAGTTCGAAGTTCTCCGTCAGGCATTAATTAACGGTTTGCGTGGCTACGAGCAAGGTATGCAGTCGGAAGAAGCCAACACATATCTGCAAACAGTAGTAGATGGTGAGCGTGAGCGTCAGGGCAGGGCAGAGCATGCCGAGCGTATAGCCGCGGAAGAGGCTTTCCTCGCTAAGAATGCTGAGCGTGCTGAGGTTACTGTTACAGAAAGCGGTTTGCAGTATGAGATTCTCAAACAAGGCAAGGGCAAATGTCCGACAGCTACCGATAAAGTACGCGTACATTATCATGGTACCTTGCTCGACGGCACAGTGTTTGATAGTTCGGTAGATCGCAAGCAATCGATAGTATTCGGCGTTAATCAGGTTATTGCCGGTTGGACAGAAGCTCTCCAACTTATGCCTGTAGGCTCGAAATGGAAACTTTATATTCCTTACGAGCTCGGTTATCAAGGACGTCAGGCAGGTAGTATTCCCCCTTACTCGATGTTGATTTTCGAGGTAGAACTTCTTGGTATAGAAGAACCTGAGGCACCTGCTGCAGAATAATATAATTTGAACAGAATTGTCTGTATATCTCCCTTGTGGGGATATGCAGACAATATTTTATACAGATTTACTCTTGGGCACTATAGCACGACAGAGTGTAAGAGGTACGATATGGACATATCTCGGCGTCGGTGTAGGCGTCGTAACCACTTTCTTCGTACTGACCCGTTTCCTCACAGCCGAGGAGATAGGTTTGGCTCGTGTGCTTATCGATGCAGCGACTTTATTTATCGGCTTGGCGCAATTAGGTACGAGTACGTCGATAGTTCGTTTCTTCCCTTATTTTAACGAGAAAGGTAAACAGGCAGTTGATTCTTCTCCATCGGATAGGGAAACGTCTGCCGATCAGTATCATGGTTTCTTTTTCTGGACGGTGGTGATACCGCTTGTAGGCTTTTGTGTGTTTGCTCTCGTATATTGGCTTTGCCGAATACCTATAAGCAATTATTTTCAGGAGAAGTCGCCTTTGTTCGTTAATTATTTCTATTTCGTACTGCCGTTGGCATTCTTCATGCTCTACCAACTGGTGTTCGAAACATCGTCGAACGTGCTTTTGCGTACCGTATTTCCTCATTCGGTGGTACGCGAATTTTTAGTCAGGGTATTGCTGCTTGTTCTTTATCTGTTGTATGCCAAGCGCGTACTCTCGCTTGATGGCTTTGTTATAGGTCTGTGTTGCGTATATGCTGTGGCTGCTCTGTGCAACATAGTGTATGTATTTGCGACGGAGCATATCTCTCTGCGACCTGATTTTTCTTTTCCAACGCGCGAACTTGTAGTTAACTATCTTAGATATACCGGATTTCTGATACTCTCGGCTGCCGTTACGGTGTTTGCTCCCCTGCTTAGTTCGTTTATGGTATCAGCGCAGATGGGACTTGAATACAATGGGATATACACCATCGCTTTAAACATAGCAGTGCTTGTTTCGATACCTGCCCGTTCTATGGGAGCTGTGGCGCAGCCGCAGTTGGCTACAGCAATTAAAAACGACGACATGCCGGCGGCTTCGGTGTTGATTAGGCAAGTGTCGGGCAGTTTGTTGCTCGTGGGGTCGTTTCTGTTTCTTGCTATTTGGATAAATATAGACCTGATATTCTATGTTTTGCCCAATGGTTCTACCTACTCGTTGGCGAAAAATGCAGTATTCTTCCTTTGCCTGACGCAGTTGCTGATGACGGCTTTCAGCATCTTGCTACCTGCCATCAATTACTCGCGCTATTACTATATATCGCTTATATTCTCGCTGTTGTTAACGGTATCTCTTGTGTTGCTTAATAACTTGTTGATACCTCGTTTCGGAGTTGATGGTGCAGCAATGGCAATGGTAACTGGTCAGTCGCTGTATTTTGCAGGACTGCTTGTGTTTTTGCTTTTAGTGGCGCGTATCAACCCTGTAGGACTGAAGCATTTAGGCATATTCGCTTTGCTCGCGGTAGTGCTACTTGCCAATTATGTATGGACAAAATATCTAAGTGGCATGATATGCAATATCTGGGTTGATAGTATATTGCGTTCGGTAGTTTTGCTGTGTCCTGCGTTGTGGGTGGGCTACCGAGCCGGTCTGTCGCCTGAGATAAACTTTCAAATCGACAAACATATATTCAAAAAACACTAATATTCATTCACAAACAAAAAATTTAAAGTTATGAAACATCTTCTTTCTTTGGTTTTTTCGCTGTTGATTTTAACCGTTCCATGTAATGCACAAGGACTGCAACAGCTTGGTGGCGCATTGCGCAAGGGGCTTCAGAATGCTACTCAGAAAGAGCAGAAGACCGACAACAAGGCTCAGACTCAGACTACGACACAGTCTCAGTCGCAACAAGCAGCTAAGTCACAGACTAAGGCTTCTGCTCCCGCGGTGGGAATGACAAACAACGGTACTGTTTATTACGTAAGTAAAAGCGGTGCTTCGCGTGGTGCTGATGGTCTTACTCCTGCTACTGCTAAGAAGGATATTCAGGCAGTGCTTAATATCATTAAAGAAAAAGGGGACGATGGTGCTATTGTTCGCGTTAGCGAAGGTAATTTTTTAGGCGCAACAAATGCCGGATATATAGAGATTAGTAATTGGATAACGCTTGAAGGAGGCTGGAACGAGTCGTTCACCGAGCGTGATCCTCTTAAATATATCACATGTATTCAGCCCGGTGAAGATCAGCGCGGCACAAATGGTAGCAAGGCACTGATTCAAACTACACGTGCACTTGACGATGTAATGGCAAAGCAGCCGAAGGGAACACTTATCATCGATGGTATAATGCTTGATATGGGCTTAGAGAATTTTTATAAGCCTGCCGACCCGTCGGACGAGCGTTTTGGCTGCCCGTCGGAAGCATTCGAAACAGGGCGCATGGAAGATGCTATTCCTCCTCAAATAGAGCATGCAGGATTCCATTCGGATGGTTGGATAGCAGGTAATGTTATTATCCGTAACTGCCTGATTGCAAACTGCACCCAGTTCGGACTTCAGTTTGGCTCACGTTGCGGAGAAGTGGAAATATGCAACAATGTGTTCGTTTCGAACCGTTATGCCGCTTGCCGCATATCGGGTGGCGATAAGAATGGTGAAGCGTCGCACCTTAACTTCCATCATAATACGATAGCTTTCTCGTGGTGCCGCGACAAATATATGGAAGACATGGGATACGGTTTTGAGTTTATGACTCTTATTAGTGCCGATGTGCACCATAATGTATTTGTAGGAAATAACTATGCCGCAGTAGCCCGTACTCATGCATTGTCAGGTCCGGATGCTCCGATAGAGGCAAAGCGCATCACCAACCTCTACGACAATTACTATTTCCTTAATGCTGCCGATTTGCAATTACCATCGAAGGGTGGTGGCAAATGGACAAATGTGAAATGTACCGACATTGAGGATATGGTTGATGAGAAAACGTTACCCAAGGCTGAGAACAATTTGGAACTCCCCGCAGGTGATCCTATCATTGAGGCATTCGATAAGGACTATCTTGAGGCATTTGCTAATTTGAAAATCATTTCTCAGAGCAGCAACTTCAATGCCAACTCTGCTTCTAACCAGTTCCGTCAGGCAATGGGAATGAATATGCAAGGCAGCGAGACCCGTCGTGTTTCGATGTATGGTAACCGCTATAATTTCTCGAAGGCTCTGAAACTATTCGGTGCAAAGAGCGAATACGGAGCTCAATTGCCCAAGTAATAACCGAACGTAATAATCAGAAATTAGAACTTTGCGATATTTCGTAAGATTTTCATACGATGGTGCCCCTTATCACGGTTGGCAGATTCAACCCAACGGTATAACAGTGCAGGAGGTGATGCAAAAAGCCTTCTCCACTGTTATGCGCCGTGAGGTTGAACTTACAGCCGCAGGGCGCACTGATACAGGGGTGCATGCTCGTCTGATGGTTGCACATTTCGACAGCGACGACGACTCTCTTGTCTCGTCAGACACACGCCAAAAACTTACCAGCCGACTCAATAGTCTGCTCCCGTCGTCGATTGCACTGTCGGATATTGTACCCGTATGTAATGATGCGCATGCGCGATTCAGTGCTATATCGCGAACTTACGAATATCATGTTATAACGAGCAAAGACCCGTTCCTCCAAGGACGAGCGGTGAGGGTGCCTCCGGAGCTCGATTTCGAGGCTATGAACACAGCAGCGCAGTGTCTGCTTACAACTGCCGACTTCGGTTCGTTTTGTAAAGTTCATACCGATGTGAAGAATATGCTATGCAGTGTGGGGTATGCCAAATGGGAGAAAATGGAGGGTAATAATATGATTCCGGCTGCAGAAATAGGAACAGAGCATTATGTGTTCCGTATTACGGCTAACCGTTTTCTGCGCAATATGGTGAGAGCCATAGTAGGGACGCTCTTCGATGTGGGTATGCATAGAATAACAACCGATGATTTTAAAAATATAATAGAACAACATCACCGAACTGCGGCAGGCAATTCTGCTCCTGCCGAGGGATTATATTTGGTTGATATCGAATATCCTGAAAACATATATATATCATGAAAAAACAATTACTCTTTTTTATTTTTATGTCGGTTGCAGCCGTGCTTAATGCTGCAATGACAAAGGACGATTACGTTAAACTAAACAACAAATCAGGAGAGGCAGAAATCCTCTCAACCCTTCATTCTATAATTTCCAATCATACCGATGTGGGCTACGATGGCTTGTATGAGGTGTATGAAACGTCTGATTCTCGGTCTGACGGCACGGTATGGGATATGTATTCCGACTGCACGTATAGGCACAATAAAGATAAATGTGGCAGTTATAGTGCCGTTTGCGTGTGCTATAACCGCGAGCACTCAGTTCCGCAATCGTGGTGGAGTGGCGCTCACATGAAGTCGGATGCTTTTCATGTCTATCCTACCGACGGAAAGGTTAACGGTCAGCGCAGCAACTACCCCTTTGGCGAGTGTAGTGGCGGTACGCGCCTGAGCAGTAAGGCTCGCGGCAAACTTGGCAGTTCGTCGTTCAGCGGCTATTCGGGCACCGTGTTCGAACCCGACGACGAGTACAAAGGCGACTTTGCGCGCTCGTATTTCTATATGGTAGCATGCTATTATTCCAATAACATGACAATAAAGGAAGGAAAAGCCATTTTCACTTACAATGGCGGTAAGGCAGGTTTAACCACTTACGGTGTCAACCTGCTTATGAAATGGCATCGCCAGGACCCTGTATCTGAGAAAGAACTGAAGCGTAATGAGGCGGTGTTTGCACATCAGCATAACCGTAATCCGTTTATAGACTATCCGTGTATAGCCGAATATATATGGGGCACAAAGAAAGGACAGCCCATTACTCTGAGCGATATGGCTGAGTGTGGCGACGACCCCGGCACAGACCCCGGCACTAATCCCGGCGGTGAGGTTACTCCTCCTGTGTTCTGCATTCTTCCTGTTACCGATGTACATGCCAATTCTGTAGTTCTGCATTGGACCGACGTTAACGTTACCAATTACACAGTTGATGTATATCAGAAATCGGAAAGTGACGATGACGAAGAGATGCATACCATTCTGCTCGACGAGTTTGAAGGTAGCACGCTTGGAAAAACCGGAGGCTATTCATCATTGACCGATCAGAGCGGCAGCATACGTTTGGGTTCGGGTAGTGATATAGGCTCTATAGAGTATTCGGGTCTCGACTTGACTCATGCGGGTAGTGTTCGCGTTAAGGCTAAAGCATACGGCTCGGATGCGGAGCCTACATTCACAGTGAAGGTAGGCGACCTCTCGCAGCAGTTTACTGCTACTTCCGACTACCACGACTATGTATTCTCGTTTGAAGGTACAACTCAGACAACTATTACCATATCAAGCGACGAAAAGAAAAAACGTGTTTATCTTGATGAGGTAGAAGTGGTAAGTGGCGGCTCGGTTGCTACCCGTGTCTCTCTTGACGGTTATCCGATGGCAGTGGGCAATGTGCTCGAGTACAGAGTAACCGGATTGGAGCCGTTCCAGACATATTATTTCACCGTTCAACCCGACGGAATGCCTGCTTCGGATGAGAATATAATATTCACAGAGGAAGGTTGGCAGGGCTTCGATTTCGCAGCCTTCCCCACAGTTGAATGTCTGTCGGCATTCGGGCAACTGATGGTTAACGGACTTGAAAGCGGTTCGCTGGTTCAAATATTTGCTACCAACGGCATGTTGCTCCGCTCGTTTGTTGCAAATGGCGATGTTGTGTTGTCGCTCAATGCCGGATTGTATTTAGTATGCGTTCAGAAAGACAACCGCATGCAAAGCTACAAAGTGATAGTTCGTTAATGGCATAAATAAAGCAATTTTTCGGACTGTCTGAGAAAAAAATTTGGCAGTTAAGTAAAAATAGCTTATCTTTGCAGCCGCTTTCGAATACCGATTGTGATGATTGGCGAAAGCAGTATAACAATAACTAAGTAAATGTGTCATTGTGGCGAATGTAGTTTTCCGCGAGGACATAATCGTTTAACAATTTAATTTTTTTAGTCATGTATTTGACATCAGAAAAGAAAGCTGAGATATTTGCTCAGTATGGCAAAGATGCCAAGAACACCGGTAGTGTAGAAAGTCAGGTAGCATTGTTTACTTATCGTATCCAGCACCTCACCGAGCATCTTAAACTCAACAAGAAGGATTTCGGAACAGAGCGCGCTCTGACCCGTTTGGTAGGTAAGCGTCGTCGTTTGCTCGACTATCTGAAATCGAAAGACATTGAGGCATATCGTGCACTTATCAAAGATTTAGGAATTCGTAAATAATTCGGTAAGTTTTTACGAATTAGCAACGATTACGAATTACGAAGCAGCAGTTTTGCGGTTCGTAGTTCGTAATCTTCTTTTTCAGAAGTACCCTATGGTATTAACTACAAATTGTTAAGTATCTATGAACGTGCGAATAGAGGAAAGTTGGCGCAGGCAGTTGCAAGAAGAGTTCGACAAACCATATTTCGAACTTCTTACTTCCTTTGTCCGCCATGAATACGGCACCAAGCAGATATTTCCTCCTGCCCGTCTTATATTCAACGCTTTCGACTCGTGTCCGTTCGACAAAGTGAAGGTTGTTATACTTGGTCAGGACCCGTATCACGATATTGGTCAGGCACACGGTTTGTGTTTCTCCGTTCAAGACGGAGTACGTGTGCCTCCATCGTTGCAGAATATCTACAAGGAGATATCTTCCGATTTGGGTCGTCCTTCTGTGTGTGCCGGAGCCGATGGTTCGCATGGGAACTTGCAGCATTGGGCAGAGCAGGGAGTGCTGTTGCTCAACGCTACTCTTACCGTTGAGGCACATCGTGCAGGCAGTCATCAGAACAAGGGATGGGAGGTCTTCACGGATGCTGTTATAGAGCGACTTGCAAGCCAAAGAAGCAACCTCGTTTTCATGCTTTGGGGTGCATACGCACAGCGCAAGGCTGCCTTTGTGCAGTCGCGCAACCATCTGATACTTAAAGCGGCTCACCCGTCTCCGCTTTCGGCCTATAACGGCTTCTTCGGCTGTAGGCATTTCTCGAAGGCTAATGCCTACCTGCTTGCTCACGGACAGGAGCCTATAGAGTGGTGAATGTAAGCATAATATAAAGGCTTTCGAAACTTTTGTCGAAATTTGTTTTTGATAGTAAAAAATTATTATTAACTTTGCACGTTTTTACTTCCCAAAGTAACACTTGTTTAGAAATCGTCAGTAAATCGACAACTTGGAAATTCTTTAGTAAATAATATGAATATAAGTACTATTCTGTTTGTTGTTTTGGCCCTTGTTATTTTGGGGCTTACAGGTCTGCTTGCTTCAGTGCTGTTATCGTATGTGGCTCGCAAATTCAAAGTTGAGGAGGACCCTCGTATTGATTTGGTGCAGGAAGTGCTTCCCGGTGCCAACTGCGGAGGATGCGGTTTTGCGGGCTGTCGTGCATTGGCAGAGGCATGCTGTAAAGCCGACTCGTTAGACTCGCTGCTCTGTCCGGTAGGAGGAGCCGAGACGATGAAGAAGGTGGGCGATATACTTGGTCTTACGCCTGCAGTTACCGAACCGAAGGTGGCTGTTGTACGTTGCAACGGTACATGTGAAGCCCGCCCTAAAACCAACGAATACGATGGAACACGTTCCTGCAAAATCATGCATAACCTTTATGCCGGCGAGACGGGTTGTCCGTTTGGTTGCTTAGGTTGCGGCGATTGTGTTGCGGCATGTAAGTTCGATGCTATCCATATCGACCCTGTTACCGGTCTTCCTACTGTTGACGAGGATAAATGTACTGCTTGCGGTGCTTGTGCGAAGGCTTGTCCGCGTAACATTATTGAGTTGCGCAAAAAAGGACCTAAGAGCCGTCGCATTTTTGTTAGTTGTGTTAACAAAGACAAGGGTGCCATTGCGCGCAAGGCATGTCTCAATGCTTGTATAGGTTGTGGCAAATGTCAGAAAGAGTGTCAGTTCGACGCTATTACGGTTGAGAATAATGTGGCATATATCGACTTTACCAAATGCCGTATGTGCCGCAAATGCGTTTCTGCTTGTCCTACCGGCGCTATTCACGAGCTCAACTTCCCGCCCAAACCGGCTCCCAAACCTGTAGAGCCTACTCAGGCAGAGAATAAACCGCAGGCAGACGATAGCAGCAGGTCTCAACAGCCTGCTCAGCCGAAACCTGTAGAACAGCGACCGGCAGAGCAGCCACGGCAACAGCAAGTATAAGAAACAATTGAAAATAAATAACTCTATGAGTACATTTCATATAGGTGGTGTTCATCCACACGACAACAAGCAGTTTTCTGCGCACAAGCAGATAGTAACGGTGCCCCTTCCTGAGAAGGCTGTTGTTCCGCTTGTTCAGCATATTGGTGCTCCCGCTAAGCCGATAGTAGAGAAGGGCGATATGGTAAAGGTAGGCCAGTTGATAGCCGAAGCAGGCGGTTTTGTAAGTGCCAACGTGCATTCCCCCGTTTCGGGCAAGGTGACGAAAATAGATTCTACCATTGATGCATGGGGAATGCGTATGCCCGCTATATTCATCGATGTGGATGGCGATAAATGGGCTGATGATATTGACACTTCAGACAAACTGAATGCTATCTGCAAACTCGAAGCCAAAGAGATAATAGAGAAGATTAAACAAGCCGGTATAGTAGGTTTAGGCGGAGCATGTTTCCCCACTCACGTAAAACTGATGCCTCCTCCGGGTAAGATTGCCGAGGTGCTGATAATAAATGGCGTTGAGTGCGAACCATATCTTACCTGTGATGACCAGTTGATGCTTGAGCATGGCGAAGAGATTATGGTAGGAATTCAAATCCTGATGAAAGCTCTTGGCGTGAAAAAAGCGATTATAGGCATAGAGAAGAATAAACCTGAGGCTATAGCCAAAATGCAATCTCTTGCCTCCCATACGCTGGGTGTAGTGGTTATGCCGCTCGATTTAAAATATCCGCAAGGTGGTGAGAAGCAGCTTATCGACGCCTGTATAGGTCGTCAGATTCCGTCGGGCGCGCTGCCCATCGAAGTGGGTGCAGTAGTCGATAATGTGGCTACAGTATATGCTGTATATCAGGCAGTACAAAAAAACAAGCCGCTCGTTGAGCGAGTGGTAACCGTAACCGGACGGTCGGTAAGTAACCCCGGTAATTATCTTGTGCGTTTCGGCACTCCTCTTTCTGATTTGATTCAAGCAGCCGGTGGTATTCCTCAGGATACCGGTAAGATTATAGGTGGCGGTCCGATGATGGGCCGCGCAATGAGCAATGTGGATATGCCTTGCAACAAACGCGTATCGGGTGTGCTGATGCTCACAGAGCAAGAGGCTCGTCGCGCTGAACCTCGGAATTGTATCCGTTGTGCCAAGTGTGTGTCTGCATGTCCGATGGGACTCGAACCGTATCTGCTCGCCAAACAAGCCGAACATCAACTTTTCGACGATATGGAGAAACATAGCGTTATGGACTGCATTGATTGCGGTTGCTGTATGTTCACCTGTCCGAGCAACCGACCGCTGCTCGACTATATTCGCATGGGAAAGGCACAAGTAGGAGCAAACATACGTGCAAGGGCACAGAAGTAGGTAGCAGGTAGAAGGTCGAAAGAGATAACATTATTAAGGTGAAAATGCAAGAGATAATAAATCCGTGGGTACAAATGGATGGTTACAACTGCTTAGGTTGTAGTCCGAATAATCCGATAGGTGCTCACATGCGCTTTTATGATTCTGATGCTAACGACGTAAATGCCGATATTGTTTCGGTATGGATGCCCACCTATAACCATCAGAGTTGGATAAACACCTTGCATGGTGGTATGCAAACAACGTTGCTCGACGAGGTATGCGGCTGGGTGGTGTTTGCCAAGTTGCAGACAAGCGGAGTAACAGCCAAGATGGATATCCGCTATAAGAAAGCTGTTTCTACCGTTAATGGTCCGATAGTGCTGCGTGCGAGGTTGCAGAGTTTCGTGCATCGGGTAGCAGTGGTAAGAGGTGAGATATGGTGCAAGATGAGCGCTGGCACGGAGTATGAACTGGCGGCATTCTGCGAGTGTACATATTTCACTTTCAACGAGCAAAAAGCGCTCGAGATGGGGTATCGCAGACCTCAACTCTCTGACGAAGAGATGACCTTAGAGCAAGTGATAGAGAATGTGCTGCAAGATAAAGGCAAAATAGTATATCGAAAACTGCTATGAGACTGAAGTTGCTTAAAAAGATAAATAAATTGTTGAAGGCTATGGAGCGTAGGTTGTGCCGAACGTCGCACGACGATGTAGCAGGCAAGTACGGTCCTCCGCCTGCACATGGCACTCCCCGTAAGTATGGACCTCCTGTTCCTCCGAAAATAAAGCATGCAGTGGAACAATAAATACCGATTTTCGCCTTGTAGTGCAGACAGTATCACTGAGTAGTGAACTATTTCTATGGCTCAGAGTAATTTATATATAATAGCGGGTTGCAACGGCTCAGGTAAAACAACTGCTTCGTTTGCTATGTTGCCCGAGATTTTGGGCTGCAAGAATTTTGTCAATGCCGATGAGATAGCACGTGGTTTGTCGCCTTTCAAACCGCAAGCAGTGTCGGTTAAAGCAGGCAAACTGATGTTGCAGCGGATAGAAGAACTGCTGTCGAATGATGAGGATTTCGCCATTGAGACTACTCTCGCTACACGCTCGTATGTGAACTTGGTGAATCGTGCTCACGAGAAAGGGTATAAGGTATATGTGGTATTTTTCTGGATTGAGAGTGTAGAGCAAGCGAAAGAGCGTGTGGCACAGCGTGTTCGCGAGGGCGGACATGGCATCGACGACCACATAATAGTGCGTCGTTACTGGAGGGGTTTATACAACTTATTTAATCTATATATGCCTATTTGCGATTGCGTGCTTGTGATAAACAATACCAAAGCACCGGCATCGCTGATGGCCCAGAAAAAAAACAGGTCGAGCCAAATAACGGTTATCGACGAAGAAATGTGGAACAAACTATTGCAAATGATATGACAAGTAAGACATTTTCCCGAAAGATAGAGGCTGGATTGCAGCAAACCTATCGCAACTTAGTTTTGCAGAAGCGTCGCGACAACGAGATGCTTATCTTCAGTGAAAACGGACAGGTACAATATGTCGATCCGAATAGTATTGATATGTAAGAAACAAACACAGCAACAATGAATAAACTTATTGTTTCACCAGCACCTCACGTTCATTCAAGCGATTCGGTGCGTCGCAACATGCTTAATGTAATCATTGCTCTTGTGCCGGCATATATAGTGTCGCTTGTGGCATTTGGTTGGGGAGTGCTGATTACCACTGCTATTTCTATTACAGCATGTATAGTATTCGAGTATCTCATTAGTCGCTACTTGCTTCACTCGCAGCCTACTATAGGCGACTTATCGGCAGTTCTGACGGGTTTGCTACTCGCCTTCAACCTTCCGAGCACTCTGCCTTGGTGGATAGTAGTGATAGGTGCTTTTGCAGCAATAGCAATTGGCAAGATGGCATTTGGCGGATTGGGTCAGAACATCTTCAATCCGGCTTTGGTAGGACGCGTGTTCTTGCTTATTGCTTTCCCTGCTCAGATGACCACTTGGCCGAAGCCTATGGGTTTTGCCGGCTCGTATGTGGATGCTGTTACTGCTCCAACCCCACTTGCTGCTATGAAAGAAGCACTGAAAACGCATAATGCCTCTGTGTTAGATAGCCTTCCTGATTTTTGGGATATGGCGACCGGTTTTGTTGGCGGTTCGTTCGGTGAGGTTTCGGCTATAGCGTTGCTTGCCGGAGGTATATATCTGCTGTGCACTCGCACTATAACGTGGCATATACCCGTGAGCATAATTCTTACGGTTGGCGTGATAGCATCGCTGATGTATGTGTGCGGTGTTGAAGGTGCTGTGGCTCCTCATTATCACTTGGTGGCAGGCGGTTTGATGCTTGGTGCTATATTTATGGCTACCGATTATGTAACATCGCCAATGACTCCGCTCGGACAACTGATATATGGTGTGGGAATAGGAATTATAGTGATGGTAATCCGTATCTGGGGTGCCTATCCTGAGGGAATGTCGTTTGCAATATTGATAATGAACGGTGTAACACCTTTGCTTAATATGTATATCCGCCCCAAACGTTTCGGCGAGAAGAAAGCAGAGCAAGCGCCGAAAAAATAATGGTTTTCTATAGCAATTTGTAGAAGTTTCCATTATAGAACCCAATAAGAGAAACAGACTAATTCTGAAATAAAAACTTGTAGAAATGAATAAGTTAGAATCAAGTTTAAAAAACATGCTGTTATCGCTTACCCTTATCACCGCTTTTGCCGGTGCTTTGTTAGGAGGCGTTTATGCATTGACCAAAGATCCGATAGCCGATGCTCAGCAGTTGAAGCAAGACCGTGCGAAAGCCGAAGTGTTGTCGCAGGAAGGTAATTATACTTTTACTACGGTGGAGGGAGGCCGCAACGTAGTTGTTTATAAAGCATTTGATGAGAGTGGTGATTTGGCAGGCTATTCTGTTCAGACCTCCGACTCTAATGCCTTTAACGGACTTATCTCGTTGATGGTTGGATTCGACACCACAGGCGTGATAACAGGATATACGGTTCTCAGCCAGAGTGAGACTCCGGGCTTGGGAGCAAACATGGTGGATTGGTTTAAGACAAATAAGGGCAAACAGTGCATTGTCGGTCTGAATCCGTCAGAAAAGAAATTCTTTGTGAGCAAAGACGGCGGCGATGTGGATGCTATCACTGCTGCCACTATCACTTCGCGTGCTTTCCTGCGCGCAGTGAAACTTGCATCCGATGAGTTAGGGGCAGTCAGGCTTTTTGATGAATTGGACGAGGTTGCAGTGCAGCAAGAAGCCGATTCAACATTCAGCCTTTCGAAAATAAATATTACAGAAGAGCAAATCCACAAGTTGTTCGAACAACAATAAACAAATATCTCTAATAAATCCGAATAAAACGATGAATAAAGCTCTAAATACATTAACTAACGGTATTATCCGTGAGAATCCTACTTTCGGACTCGTGCTCGGTATGTGCCCCACACTTGCTACCACAACATCGGCTATCAATGGTATGTCGATGGGTTTGGCAACGTTGTTTGTGCTGGTGTGCTCGAATTTAGTTATTTCGTTGCTTAAGAATCTGATTCCCGACAAGGTGCGTATTCCTGCATTTATTGTTGTGATAGCCACATTCGTAACTATGGTGCAACTACTAATGCAAGCATATCTTCCCGACCTTTACGAGACCTTAGGTTTGTTCATACCGCTTATAGTGGTTAACTGCATAGTGTTAGGTCGTGCCGAGGCATTTGCTGCAAAAAACTCGGTAGGTCTTTCTCTTCTTGATGGTTTGGGAATGGGTATTGGCTTCACCCTCTCACTTACAGTACTTGGTGCTGTGCGCGAATTTCTTGGTGCCGGTTCTGTATTCGGACTCACCGTCTATCCTGCCGATTATGCGCAACTGATATTCGTTCTCGCACCGGGGGCATTCATCTGTTTGGCATTCCTTATGGCGGCATTTAACAAGATAAAGAAATAATAAGCAAGAAACTTAAAATAACATAAATATATGGTTTATCTATTGATATTCATATCGGCGATATTCGTTAATAATATCGTTTTCTCGCAATTCCTCGGAATCTGTCCGTTCTTAGGTGTAAGTAAGAAAATCGACACCGCCCTCGGTATGGGTGCCGCCGTAACTTTTGTACTTACTTTGGCAACAATAGTAACTTTTCTTTTGCAGAAGTATGTTCTCGAAGCGTTCCATGTTGAGTTCTTGCAAACGATATTATTCATCCTTGTTATCGCTGCATTGGTTCAGATGATAGAGTTGATACTCAAAAAGATATCTCCGTCGCTATATCAGGCATTGGGTGTTTTCCTTCCGCTTATTACCACCAACTGCTGCATCCTTGGTGTGGCTATTATGGTAGGCGACGGCACATGGGTTAGTAAAATACCCGGAGCACACTCGGAATTGTTGCAAGGTACGGTGTTCGCTTTTGCTACGGCAATAGGTTTTGCACTTGCGTTGGTGCTGTTTGCAGGTATCCGTGAGCAGTTGTCGCTCAACAAAGTGCCTCGCGCCATGGAAGGTACGCCTATAGCATTGCTTGTAGCCGGTCTGCTTGCTATGGCATTCATGGGCTTTTCAGGAGTGGTATAATATCCGTTATCAGATATGGAGATTCACGCCATTGCGCATGCATATAATGGTTTCAGTTCTAAGTTTGGCATACCTCGCCAGTCGGGGCGTGCCAAATCTGTTCTTACACGTATAGTTTTCGAACCTGATTACAGGGTGGAGGAGGCTCTTCGCGGAATAGAGCAGTGGTCGCATTTATGGCTTATATGGGGGTTCTCGGAGGTTGAAAGTAAGAGGTCGCAAACGGAGTGGACTCCTACGGTTCGTCCACCTCGTTTGGGAGGAAACAAAAGGGTAGGGGTGTTTGCCACGCGTTCGCCTTTCCGCCCTAATAACTTAGGTCTCTCGTCGGTGGAACTCGTAAGGGTAGAGAAAACGCAAACCGAGGGCGTAGTGCTTTGGGTGAGCGGTGCAGATTTGATGAGTGGAACTCCGATATTCGATATCAAGCCATATCTCCCATATACAGATATTCACACCGAAGCCACTTGCGGCTTTGCATCCCTTCATACCGATTACCGCCTTGAGGTGCGTTTTCCTGACGGACTTAGCCACCGGCTTGACGAGCAGACACTCGCCGAACTGAAAGAGATATTGGCAGAAGACCCGAGGCCTCAGTATCATAGCGATGCCAACCGAATATATAATTTCGAGTACTCCGGCTATCATATCTCTTTCCGTGTAGAAAACAACACACTTGTGGTAGTGGAGGTGCAAATGAAAGGTGATAAGGTGAAAGGGTGATACTTACTGCTTACTGCTGACTCAAGTCTATCGGACTAAAATAGTGTGTTTTGGGTGAGTCGAAATGGTCTTACAAGTATGAAAATTGCAATATTTTTCTTGTTTTTTTGTAAAATTATTTGGTTGTTAAATAAAAAAAATGTAAATTTGCGAGCAAATTTGCTATTAAATTATAATTACCATAACACACCAAATTAACAAAAATGAAGAAATCTATTATTGCAATAATCGTAAGTTTTGCATGTGTTAGCGGCTTGTTAGCTCAAACTTACGGAATTGAAATTAATGGTTTGAAAGTAGTAAATGCTGAGGCGGCAGGCGTATATGAAGGTTTTGACCAGTTCCTTGCGCATGTCCAGCTCTCAGACGGCGATGTATGCCGCCTTATTAACACCACTACTTGCGATAAGTGGATGGTTGACCTTAATTCGTACAGCGTAAATGCTTTTACAGGTGGTAAGTCTGCCGGTCAGATAACTTGTACTAAGGCAGGTTGCTACGATTTTTATATCAAACTCAAGTGGGGAGAAGACGAACTTTACATTGGCGAGGGGTCTAACTGCTCTACCGGTGAGGAGAGTTCGTGTACAGTTCCTATTACCGATGTTTATCTTACCGGTGATGGTACATGGACTGGCGGTGAGGAATGGAACCCCGCAGCAGTGAAACTGACAAACAACACAATATCTTTCAGTCAGTTGCCTGCAGGTTCGTATAAGTTCAAAATAACCAATGGTACATGGGACCGTGCGTGGGGATATTCGGCTGTAGATGCAGCATGTAGTACACAGGGTTATACAGGAGATAATGATGGTAACGTCGTGTTTAGCATTTCAGGTGCTGCCGATGTTACTATTTCTTTTACCGATGCCCAGAGAATATGTCTTACTGCAAGTTGTTGCATGCAAGAGAGTTATGGCTCGGCTGTGCCGTCTGCATGCGAAGATGTGCTATTGCAGGGTTTCTATTACGACAGTTATAAGGACAACGATGCTGAGCGTGGCACAGACAAGTATGGCAATACTCGCTGGAAGACGCTGTTGGGTCAGGCCGGAGAGATAGGTGCCTATTTCGATTTGATATGGTTGCCACCAAGTGGTTACGCAAGCGGAACAGGTTATCACCCTCGTCAGTATTCTAACCAGAACAGCGACTGGGGAAGCAGAGCCGACCTCGAAAAACTGATAGCCGAGTTCCATAACAGTGGTACGAAGGTCGTTGCTGATATGGTGGTAAACCACCTTGAAGCGATGACGAGTTGGTGCGACTTCGCCGTTCAGGATTTCGGTCCTTACGGTAAGTTCGAACCTGACGGTTCGTATATATGCAGTACCGACGAGATGAATAATCCCGGAACCAAAGCCGAGGCAGGTGATTGCTGGGGAACAGCAACCGGTCCGGCAGACGATGGTCCTGATTACGACGGGAAGAACGAGTCGAACTATGGTGCTGCTCGCGACTTGGCTCACGACTCGGAGAAGGTTCGTGAGATGTGCCGTGCGTATGCCAAATGGCTCATCAACGAAATGCATTACGACGGTTTCCGTTATGACTACTGCAAAGGCTTCCATGCTTCACATATAGGCGACTACAACAAGGCCGGCGGTGCTTACATCTCGTTCATGGAGTTGTGGGCAAGTGTAGGTGCTATACAGCAGGCAATCAACGATGCACAGGGTAACACCATGTCGCTCGATTTCCCCGGAAAGTACGACGCTTTCAATAATGGTATATGCTCTGGAAACTACAACGGTTGTAAGGGAAGCGGTCTGCTTGGAGCCGGAATGAGCAAATATGCCGTAACATTCGTCGATAACCACGACACATTCTTGCGCGACAATAACGAGTTTGGCGGTTTGGGTAATTCGATGAAGCCTGAATTGAAAGACAAACTTTTGCAAGCCAATGCTTTCATGTTGTCGATGCCGGGTGTTCCTTGCGTGTTCTATCCTCATTGGGTGGCTCATAAAGAGGCTATCAAAGCAATGATTAATGCTCGTCATCTTGCAGGCGTACATTCTGAGAGTGCTGTTTCCGACGAGTCGGCAAGCAAGGGTGGTTATCAGTGCACCATTACCGGCAAGCATGGCTTCCTTGTTCTGCAACTCGGAAACAAAGCCACCACTACTCCTTGGGATAACAACCTCAAACTCGCCGCAAGCGGCAATGGTTACTCTATATGGGTTAACTGCTCTGGCGATGTAGCTCCCGGTCTGATAGTTACCGAGAGCACTACATTCGAAGATAAAGAGGGGGGTATTGATGTAACGATAGAAGCAGTAGGCGGTAGCGGCAATGCAACTATCTACTACACCACCGATGGCACCGAACCGACAACTTCATCAAGTGTATATAGCACACCTCTCAACTTTAAAGAGACAACCACTCTTAAGGTTATGGGTGTTTGCGGCAATGCCAAGTCGAAAGTTCAGACCTATACATATACCTATCGCGAACCTCTTGAACGCGGTATCCGCGTGCGTTTCAATAAACCCGCAGAGTGGGATAAAGTGTATTTCTACGCATGGTTACCCGGGGTTGATGAGCAGGGTAATCCTACATCTTCGAACCTGATGGGTGCATATCCGGGCAGACGTATCTATATGGATGCTGAGGGCTGGTTCTCCTACGAGTTCGATGCTTCGTTGAAAAACGTACATTTCTGCATTAACTCGGGCGACGATTGCGGCGGAGTGAATGTGCGTTCTAACGACCTTATAGCCGACTACGACGTTTGCTACGGCTGGCGCGAAGGCAAAGAGACAGCGGCATCGGAAGAGGTATTGTTAGAATGTGATACCGAGCTGAACCCCGACTTCGATATGGTGATAAGTCCTGAATCAGGTTTCTTCCGCGACTTAGAGGAAGGAATGGATATAACACTCACAGCTGTAGGAGCCGAGAATGCAATGATTTATTACTCTATTGATGGCACTACTCCTACTACGGCTTCACTGTCGGCTCAAGGTTCTATTACTTTCAATGTTAAGCAAACAACTACCGTTCAGGCTTTTGCCGTACTCGATCAGGTAACGACACCTATATATACAGAGACTTATCAGTACAAGGCTCCGCAAGAGGGTGCAATAACTGTCAAGTATATGAAGCCTGAAGAGTGGGAAAACTTATATTTATACGCATTCACCCGCGTGAAAGTGGGCGGAACATATAAAGATACGGCATATCCCCTCGACGGTAAAGAGTCTAACACGCATTGGCCGGGAATGAAATGGACTACTAAAGACGGCGATTGGTACACTTACACTTTGGCAGACGATGTAAAAGAGATATATGTTATATTCACCGAAGGTAACCAGAAACCGCAAACCCAGGATATCTTCCTTACCGAAAACACTTGCTATGTATGGAATGCCGACTGCTACCGTGCGGTGGTAAGTCCTAACTGCGATGGTAAAATAGATGATTCGGCAGTTGAGAATATAGTGCAGCAGGGTGAGGATGAGTTGGACTTCTCGCAACCGATGTACAATGTTCTCGGCATACCTGTCGGTGCCGACTATAGAGGCGTAGTAATACAAAATGGTAAGAAGTATATAAGGTTATAATGTTCGAACTGCGTTATTCACTAAGATGAAAAAGTTACTGAGTCTATTCATATTATCTATTGCCGTTCTGCCGCTGATGGCAGAGCCCTATTTCGTGCGTGTGAATGGTAGTCGGGATTATGCTGCGTCAGCAACCGGTCAGAGAGATTTTCAGGGTCGCGACCAATATGTTGCTGAGAATGTATCTTTGCAAGCGGGCGACAAGCTGACATGTTTTAACAAGGGTACTAATGCTGAGTGGAACATAGCGGTAATCGACCAATACGGAGCATATAAGAACTTCGCAACAGGCAGCGACGCTCTTACTTGCCACGTTGCCGGCACCTACAATGTCTATATAAAGATGAAGATGAACGACGATATGTGGTATATCGAGTCTGTAGGCGGCAATAGCGGCGGTGATAACGGTGGTGATAATAACGGTGGTAACCAAGGTGGCGGCACAGAGTATTCTTCTGCTGTACCTGCCGAGTGTGGCGATGTGATGCTGCAGGCATTCTATTGGAACTCGTACAAAGGCGGTCAGTCGGGCGATAACTATGGCAACACCAAGTGGACAACTCTCAAAGGTCAAGCCGAAGAGATAAGCCGTTATTTCGACCTTGTATGGCTTGCTCCTTCTCACTCTGCCAACGACGAAAATGGTTATTTGCCTAAACGCTATTCTGTCCAGTCGAGTTATCATGGTACGAATACCGACCTGAAAGGGCTGATAGAAGAGTTGCACAAGGGTAATACCCGCGTGTTAGCCGATATCGTTATCAACCACTGTGCCAATAAGAGTTCGTGGTGCGATTACTCAGACCTTAACTTTGGCGATTTCGGGACATTCTATCCTAAGTCAACATGGATAACCAAAGACGATGAAGGGTCAAGTCGTTGCACCGTGGGCAGCAACAACGACGACGGACAAGAGAGTAACCGCAACTATGGAGCGGCACGCGACTGGGACCACAAGAATGCTGAGGTGCAAGCAATGTGCAAAGCCTATCTGCAGTGGCTGATAAAGTATTACGGTTACGATGGGTTCCGCTACGACTATTGTGTGGGTTACCATGTGTCGCATATCAACGACTATAACACTGCAACCAAACCATATTTCTCGGTAATAGAGTATTGGAACGGCGACCCCGCGCGTCTGAAAACCCGTATTGACGAAGCCGGGAAGAACACACTCGTGTTCGACTTTGCAAATAAATATACTGCTCTTCGCGATGGAATATTCTTTGGTAATTATAATAATTGCAAAAATGCCGGTTTGCGTGGCAAGGGTTATCAGCGTTATGCCGTTACCTTTGTTGACAACCACGACACTTTCCATCGTTCCGATGCGCAAGATGTGGCAAACAAGAGCGATGGTTCGTCGATTAACAATGAGAGCCTTATTTTGCAATGCAATGCTTATATATTGTCGCTGCCTGGTGTGCCATGCGTGTTCTATCCTCATTGGGTTAGATACGGCGACGAGATAAAGAAGATGATTACTGCTCGCAAGGCCGCAGGTGTTCATTCAGAGAGCACAATGGAAGAAGAAGCCGGTTCGGGCTACTATCGGGCTACGGTGCACGGAAAAAAGGGTAATATAAAACTTATGTTAGGCTCTGCTGCTTCTGATGCTCAACCAGCAGGATACACGCTCGCATGCAAAGGCGATAAGTATGCGGTATATTACACCGGTATGGGCAGTGAGGTGGAACAAACTGAGCTTGGAAATACCGTACTTGATCCTGCAGAGCCGATGTATAATATTCTCGGACAGCGAGTTGACGAGACCTACCGTGGTATAGTAATACAAAACGGGAAGAAATATCTTAAAACCAACTAACACCATTATAACAATGAGAAAGATTTTTACTTCACTTATGGCAATTGCCATGTTTTTGAACCTTTCAGCTACGCCTTATTTCGTGCGTGTAAACGGAACGACTGACTATGAAGCTCAGCCTACCGGTGAGAGTGATTATCAAGGTCGCGACCAGTATGCCGTTCAGGGAGTTGAACTGCAAGCGGGCGATAAACTGACGTGCTTCAACCAGGGGTCTAACACCGAGTGGAATATCGCCGTAATCGACCCGTATGGAGCATATCAGAACTTCGCAACGGGTAGCGATGCACTGACATGTAATGTTGCAGGTAAGTATAACATCTACATTAAGATGAAGATGAACGACGATATGTGGTATATAGAGGAAGCCGGTGGTACCGACCCCGGCACTAATCCCGGTACCAACCCCGGTGGTGGCGACGGCAACGGCAATCCACGCTATTATTGGAAGGGACATGTTGACGGACAGGACGTAGAGCCCGATATCGAGACCATGTTCTTCGACGGTATAGCAAGTATAAGTTTCAGTCAGGCAGCTTATATCTTCGTTCTTTATCAGGTTGATGGTCAGGAAGGTGTACAGTATATGACTGATGCTTTTGTGGACGCTACTCACACTCATGCCACTCTGCAAGTTAACGGTGGCGGCAAGTATGAGAAATGGCAAGTACCTACCGGAACGACACAAATTTATCTTTATGATAATGGCGACGGAACACTCGAGATATCGAGCGAACCTATCGAAGGCAAGCAGTTGGCTATTCCGGCAGGCAGTGGTTCGACCGACCGTTTGGAGAATGTTACCTTCGACGAAGAAGCACCAATGTACAACATACTTGGAATGCCTGTAACTGCCGACTACCACGGTATAGTGATACAGGCAGGGCGCAAATTCGTGCGTTAATACATTATTATGTCGGCAAGATAGAGTTCTCGCCGGCATTCTCTTTTGTATATTTATAATTAACCTTATTATTAACTAAATTTTTACCTTCATGAAAAAGAAATTCCTTCTTTTGGCGAGTGTATTACTTGCCGCATTCACTTTCACAGCGAATGCAACAGTGAAGATTACGGTGAAGTCAACCACTATGACTCCCTTGTATATCTATGCCTGGGACGATAGTGATAAGGCTATTACCGCTGCATGGCCCGGGAGTTTGATGCCGCAGGCTCAAGACGGCACTTACTCTATTCTCTACGATGCCGACAAGGTAAATATTCTCTTCCATAACAATGGTGGGGATAAGACCGCTGACATTAAGGGGATTACTGAAGACGCTTGTTTTAATGTCTATGCCGACAAATCTTACAAGCGTATTAACTGCACAACAGGCGAAGATTATGTAACTCCTACTCCTGCAGTTGAGACCGTAGCCGTTAAGTTTGCGGTAACGGGTTGGGAGAAGGTATATGCCTATGCATGGTACACCGAGTCAGGTAGTGCTGATTCAGAGGAAGCCGCTCCAAAGACCGTTACTCTGACAGCAGGCTGGCCCGGCGACGAGATTACCTCGACACTTGAAGGCGGCTTCTATGTATATAACCTGAAGAAGGGTGCCAACATCATCTTCAACAACGGTACCGCTCAGACTCAGAAT
>JAFSTO010000010.1 GCA_017450435.1 Paludibacteraceae bacterium | reverse complement strand
TATTATGTATTACCTTTGCATCATCTTAAAAAGTCAACCTCCTTAGCATAGGAGTAAACCTTTTCAGTAAACAAGTCAAAAGTTTACGATTCTTAAGATTCCTTCTCAGTAAACGAGTCAACCTTTTTCAGGTTTAGTCAGATTGTTCTTTTAATTTGTCTCTCGGTGGTGAGTCAATCGTCTCCCGCTCATCGGTCGGTCATGGGAAACAGATAACTTTATTCTACTTTCAATTCGTTTCCAAATGAAAGTTTCAACAATGTCCGATTTGAAAATTTAGAAATTATATTTTTCTGATAGGCATCGTCTTGGGGTACTGTCTTATCAAATACTATCATGGCATCTATATCATCAAATACACTGAAAATATCCTGACCGTGATTTTTGTATAATTCTTCAAATTTCTCAAAACTCAATGCCAACTGCTCACTAGCCTTTTCGTAATTAGCTTGTATGGAATCATCTGATTCATTCTTAGCATTGGCTTTAAACTCAATAAGGTGCATTAATTTATCATGCAATAAAGCACAATCACATTTAGAGTATTTCTTAAACATTACCCCATCGATATGCCAAAGAAACAGCGTTTTAATATTGGGATTGATTATTTGCAACAATTTATCCTTATTTACACCTTTAGTATCTGTCACAAAGATACTATGTCCAGCATCCGCATCATCTGTAATCCATATCACACCGCGTTTTTCTGTCTCAAACAATGCGACAAGATAGTCTTGTTCTGAATGGATTTGAGATAGTAATGCATCAAATCCTTGCCCTACAAAGACTGATTTTATAGATAGCTTGTTTAATAGAGAAATATCTAACATATCTATATTTTTTTTCTCTTGGAGCGTTCATTTAGAATATAAAGATGATTCAATTGAGAAAACTCATCTCCCATTTTCAACGAGATTCCATCTAAATAATTATAATCAATAAGTCCAGTCTCTGCATCCAATAGACTTATGCAGTATTTACCTTTATTGATATCCTCTCCCAATGAATAAATAGCGCATTTTTTTGTATCAAGCCATAAATCATCTGATATAATTTCACGCAGGTCGTCAAGTTTTTCTTTATCCATACCTTTTGAGATTACTCCTGCATATAAATAGTTATTCAATGCAGAAAGTAAATATGGGCTATGGGTGGTTATAGTTAACATGCGGTTTTGTGCATATGTTTGGATTATTAGAAATTGAAATATCTCAACTTGCTTTGCAGGAAATAGATTACACTCCGGCTCTTCAACCACGAAAGATGCATATTCACGTTCATCAACACCATACTTTGTCACAAGCAATAATGGGAGTGTTGATTGTATGCCTGAAGATGCTAATTTTAAAGGAAGTTTTTTATTTTCACCAACGATAACATATTCATCCTCTGATTGTTTCTTATACATTAGATTTAGGATGCCAGCGTCATATGTTTTATATATTTCCTTCGAGTTACTTAATTCTGATATAAATCTCAACAAATTGTTTGGAATTTGCTCTTTAGCTATATTAATGATTGGTAATAGTTTTGTTAATTGAGTACCTACGATTCGTTCTGCCGGTATATATAATGAATTTCTTATTAAATTGAAAAATGCAGGTTTCATTATACCACCACCCTTATTCAATAATGCACTCAATTTTTCATTACTATCAGAATGAAAAAATGGTTTGGTTGCAACAATACTCGCAAACACGTCTGATTCCTCAGTTATAAGGTTACCATTCTTGTGCACAGATGTCTCAAAAACAGTGGCGCCAATATTAACATTTATTTGAATTTCTCCACATTGTTCTTCATAATTGATGATTGTATTTTCATTTTCATATGTTTTCAAATCATAACTATCAAGAACCTTATTCCATACTTTCCTCTTCTGAGCGACCACCGCCCATAATAAAAAATAATCAGTGAAAATAGTAATAAGTTTGGCAATGGTACTTTTCCCTATAGATTGCTCTCCTATAAAGAGATTAAATTGCCGAATCTCAATACTAGCCTCGGATACCGGGCCAAAACTTTCGACATACAAATTTCTTTTATTTTTGTTCTCCATATGTTATGTATATAATTATAATATCACATTACTTACTCTCTCTACATCCTCCTTGCTCAGGGCATGGTGCATCGGGAGGCAGATGACTTGGTCAGCTACCTTGGTAGCAACCGGAAGGTTCTTAGGTGTTGCTGATGGGTAATCTTTATACGGATCAAAAGCCGTAATGAGCGGATAGAAATAGCGGCGACCATAGACATTTGCGGCTTTCATCTTTTCATAGAGTTCATCACGCGTCATGCCATATTGCTCTGCATCCACGAAGATTGGGAAATAACTATAGTTATGCCTTACTCCTGCCATATCTTCAAAGAAACGAATGCCTTTTACACTACGCAGTGCCGCACGGTAAGCATCTGCTACTTTATGGCGCGCTTCAATTGCAGAATCTACTTGTTGGAGGTTCAGCAGACCATAGGCAGCACGCACTTCGTCCATCTTGCCATTGATTCCCGGAGCCTCTACAGTCACCTCTCCACGGAAGCCGAAGTTCTTGAGATTGTCAATCTGATGCTTCATCTCTGCGCTATGGCAGACCAGTGCTCCACCTTCGATGGTATTGTACACTTTGGTGGCATGAAATGATAGCGTGCTAATGTCTCCGGCATTCAAGATAGATTCGCCATTCACTCTCACACCAAAGGCATGCGCAGCATCGTAGATTACTTTAAGTCCATGCTTCTTGGCTATCGCATCAATCTCCTTGGTTTTGCATGGTTTACCATAGCAATGCACTGGCATAATAGCTACCGTATTCTCCGTAATAGCAGCTTCAATCTTAGCCGGATCCATACCGCAGGTTTCTTCCTCAATATCCACAAACACAGGAGTCAACTGATTCCACCAGATGGAGTGACTCGTTGCCACGAACGAATAAGGAGTAGTTATCACCTCGCCTTTTGTAAGGCCAAGAGCTTGTAAAGCTGTGATCAGCGGAAGCGTACCATTGGTAAAGACGGAGATATACTCCACTCCAAGGTACTCAGCTAAGGCTTTCTCCAACTGCTGATGGAAAGAACCATTGTTGGTGATCCATTTACTCTCCCAAATCTGTTGCAGATATCGGTTGAACTCCTGCAGATCTGGGAGCAATGGGGAGGTTACTAATATTGTATCATTGCTTTGCATTACCCTATTTTTGTTTCAGTATATTCAAAACGCGGCGTGATATCACCGGGTTCTTTACCCATCCATTGCCCTATTGCCAATTCTTTATTTTCCAATGAAAAAGATAAAATATCATCCCCTTTATTATCAATCAGATGTTGGATTCCTCCATCAGAAGTGATAGCCATTATATCAATCGTATAGTTTCCCCAATTGAAAAAATTTGCCGGCAAATGGCATATTTGTTCATATTCTCCCGCCTTATGTTCTTTGTCATAACACCTTCCACCTCCACTTGTTGAGAAAATCTTTTCTCCTTGTTCATTCTTGAAATGCATCGTAATCCAAAAATTATCAAAATCTTTTGTCAAACGATAACGAATAACTATCTCACAATCGTCATCAACACGCATTATATCTTCCCACATACCTTTTTGTTTACGTACTCCTATTTCAAGTAATTCAAAACCGCCACCTCTAAGTTCTGGAACGTTCCATTTCTTATGATTATCAATCTCACTATCTCCACGAAGGTAATGAGCTACAATAGGTTCTATCTTGCCCATGTCCTTAATCATACCATTTTCCAATAATATGCCGGTATTACAAAGGCTTTTAACACTAGTCATATTATGGCTGACGAAGAGGACGGTGCGGCCTTGGCCGGAGGAGACGTCTTTCATCTTGCCGATGGCTTTTTTTTGGAACTCGGCATCGCCGACGGCGAGGACCTCGTCAACAACGAGGATTTCGGGTTCAAGGAAAGCGGCTACTGCAAAGCCCAAACGGACGGTCATGCCGCTCGAATAGCGCTTAACAGGGGTGTCAATATAACGTTCGCAGCCGGAGAAGTCAATAATCTCATCAAGCTTAGCCTGGATTTCCTTTCTTGTCATGCCGAGAATGGCGCCGTTCATGAAGATGTTCTCACGTCCGGTCATCTCACCGTGGAAGCCTGTTCCGACCTCAAGAAGAGAACCTATACGCCCGTGGGCGCGGATAGTGCCTGTCGTCGGACCGGTGACACGGCTGAGGAGTTTCAAAAGAGTACTCTTGCCGGCACCGTTCTTACCAATGATACCGACCACATCACCTTGCTCCACCTTGAAGTCGATGTCACGGAGTGCCCACACATACTCGGAAGTACCTTTGGTGGCGCGGTCGTTGGTCTCACCAATCTTCAAATACGGGTCTTCCTTGCCAAGGATGCTGGTAATCCACCATCGGCGTATATCATGGCTCAGGGTCTTGGTAGAAACCAAGCCAAGACGGTATTGTTTGCTTACGTGATTAAATTCTATTGCGGTCATATATAAATGATGTATTTTTAAATGGTGACGCTTCGCTTAATGGTGAAAGCGCTAATGATAAATCTATTAATGGTGACTCTTCGTTAACGGTGGATTTGTTAATGTCGATTGTATATTCGCTTTTTCATTGTTATTATGCTTGCAGTAAACATTCTCACTATTTCTTCGGCATCCTTATACAAACTATAATATCATTCATCTTCGATGTGTTCGGTCGTATTCCGGAGTTCCAACCAATATAAAGTTTCATTACATTCTTTCCTGGCAATTGATAATTAATGTACAAAATAGGCTTCGCTCTCAGAAGCTATCGCCTCGCGATGATAGGCTCCAATAACTGTTCCTGAACGCTGTATCTAGTCTGCCATGTTATATTCGTGTTTCATCGTATTAAGATACTCTTTCAGTTTTGCTATTTTTACGGCAAACGCCAAGAATTTTTCTTTATACGCCACGTCTTTTTCGTTCATACTATTTCACCATTTAGGGCAGAGCCCGTCACCATTGAGCAATGATCATTCTATATTGTATCAATAAAATACTTCTGCTTGCGATTGAACATCAATATCCCTATTACAAGTAATACAACGGTGCAACCGGCACTATATGCCAATGCCATCCAGCTGAACGAGCCGGCGCCGTACGCACCATACTTAAAAGCCTCAACAAGCGATGTAAGAGGGTTAAGGAGCATCAGTTTATGCAATGTCGGATTGGTAACATAACTCAACGGATAGACAATCGGCGTGGCGTACATCCACAACGATACAAAGGTCGGGAAGAAATTAATCAAGTCGCGATACTTAGTCGTCATGGACGATATGATTAGCCCTAACCCCATGGCTATACCGGCCAGCATTATGATGATAAACGGGAACAGTAACAAGTACCAATTCGGGCACAAATGCACACCCTTGATAACAAAAAGAAGATATACGATAATAAACGTTCCAAGCTGCAGCGAGAAACGGAATAACTTGGATATCATTACCGAAATCGGAGTCACCAGACGCGGGAAATAAATCTTGCCGTATAGCCCTGCATTCGTCTGAAAAGTAGAGGCAGCCGATGTGAGGCACGATGAGAAATACTCCCATAAACAAATACCGCTAAGATAGAACACTGGTTGCGGTATGTCATCCGTCGGGATACCGGCAATGCGACCAAAGACGATGATGTACATAAACGCAGAAAAAAGCGGAGAGATGAAATACCATCCCATACCGAAAATTGTCTGCTTGAATTGAACTGTAATGTCACGTTTCACGAACAGCCAAATAAGGTATTTCTTCTTCCATACCTCTGCCAAACCTAAGCCACGGAATCCCGTGTTAGGAGAAATAACTGTTGTCCAATATTGATTGTTTAAATCTGTCATTTAAAATTTAATAAATAGAGCCGCTTCAATATCAAATCTCATGAATTTGTCTCTATATAACATTTCTTTTTTCACTTACATGTATCAATCAATTCAACATTATAAAATCAATAATTTTGTGATTTTATACCGTATCCATGAACGATTTTTGTACTTTGTTAAACAGAATCAATCCGAAGAACAAAAGCACTCCTGTCATTAACACACTATATCCGAGCCACAACCACGAAAACTGTCCCTGCCCGAGAAGAGAATACTTGATAGCCTCCATCACAGGAGTTACCGGATTTAGCGACATCGCAAGATGCAGTTTCTCATTGGTTACCATACTCAAAGGATAGATAACCGGAGTGATGTACACCCAGAGAGAGATGATTTTTGCAAAAACTATCTGAATATCGCGATACTTAGTCGTAACCGATGAGATTATCATGCCAAAACCGACAGCCATCATTGCCAAGATAAGCACGTACACCGGCAACAGAACGGCTTGCCAATGCAGAGTCACATCGCTGCCGGTGGCGACGTAGTAGATGTAAAAAACCGTAAAAATAGCAAGTTGTATGGCAAATGACAACAAATTGGTCGTCACAGCCACAAGCGGCATAATGATTCTCGGGAAATACACCTTTCCAAAGATATCTGCATTTGTAACGAATGAGTTTGACGTCGAGTTAAGACAACTTGCAAAATACCCCCAGACGGAAATCCCAAGTAGATAGAATAACACCGGCGGCACACCATCAGTAGAGATATTTGCTATTCCGCCAAACACCGCCACATACACAATAACAGACAGCACCGGAGTAATAAGAAACCACAACGGCCCGAGTATGGTCTGCTTATATGCAGTACGAAAGGTTCTCAACACAAACAAGACATACATATCACGATAACGCCATATCTCGCTTATGTCCAACGACAATATCTTGTCACGCGGTGTGACAACTAAATCCCAATTTTCTGTATCTGACTTACTCATTATCGGCAATAACACATTAGCTTTATCCGCATTTCCATTATAAAATGCGGGCAAAATTAAAGGCTTTTTTCCGCATTTCCGTTATAAAATGCGGGCAAAATTAAAGGCTTTTTTCCGCATTTCCATTATAAAATGCGGGCAAAATTAAAGGCTTTTTTCCGCATTTCCATTATAAAATGCGGGCAAAATTAGTCATTTTTTCCCACATAGGCAAGGAATATTAAAAAAAAATGTGTATAACTGACAAAATATGTTTATTTTGAAATGTAAATTTGTGTGTATGACAGAATTATTATAACTTTGCGTGTTCTATTGTGTCCACACCAAGTGTCGGACTAATAAAACTTAGCAAACAAAAGAGTGTTCTCACACGGAGCAAAAGTGATAAAAAACGTATTTTTTAAACTATGAATAAACGAATAGCAGTAGCAGGTACAGGTTATGTCGGATTATCATTGGCAACACTGTTGGCACAACATAACGATGTGGTGGCAGTGGATGTCGTAAAGGATAAAGTCGATATGATTAACCGACACCTCTCTCCCATACAAGACGAATATATTGAGGACTACCTAAAGAACAAACCTCTACGCCTTCGTGCAACATTGGATGCTGCTGAGGCTTACAAAAACGCAGAATTCGTTATTATAGCTACGCCAACCAACTACGACAGCCAGAAGAACTTTTTTGACACTCACCATGTCGAAGAAGTGATTGATATGGTTCTCGGTATTAACCCTCAGGCGATAATGGTCATCAAATCAACGATTCCCGTTGGTTATACGGAAGGACTATATAAGAAATTCAAATTTCAAAATACACCGAAATTACTGTTCGCTCCGGAATTTTTACGAGAGAGTAAGGCTCTATACGACAACCTTTATCCGTCAAGAATCATTATCGGTGCTCCTAAGGACGGCCGCCTTGATAATGAGGCACATGAGTTTGCTGCATTGCTGCAAGAAGGAGCCATTAAGCAAGATGTGCCCACCCTATTCATGGGACTCACGGAAGCCGAAGCTGTGAAGCTTTTTGCCAACACATACCTTGCTCTCAGAGTATCATTCTTCAATGAGCTTGATACATACGCTGAAATGAAAAACCTTGCCACCAAAGACATAATCGATGGCATTGGACTTGACCCGCGTATTGGCACCCATTATAACAACCCTTCTTTCGGATATGGCGGATACTGCCTGCCAAAAGACACTAAGCAACTGCTTGCCAATTATCAAGACGTGCCGGAAAACCTGATTGAAGCCATCGTTGAATCAAACAGAACAAGAAAAGATTTTATTGCAGACAGAGTACTTGCCAAAGCAGGATATTACTCCTACAGCACAGACAACAAGTTCAACGCAGGGCAGGAGAAACAAGTGACGGTAGGGGTATATCGGCTTACAATGAAGTCTAACTCCGACAACTTCCGTCAGTCGTCGATACAAGGTGTCATGAAACGTATCAAAGCAAAAGGTGCTCAAGTCATTATCTATGAACCAACATTGCAAGATGGAACGACCTTCTTCGGCTCATTAGTAGTGAATGATATTAAGCGCTTTAAGCAACAGTCTGATTCAATCATTGCTAACCGCTATGACAGCATACTTGATGATGTGGCACAAAAAGTTTACACACGAGATATATTCCGCCGAGACTGAAATGCTTTATTCCGTAAAGAATTGTACAATTTAGCGTAATCCACAGATAAATCAAATAATGAAAACAGCACTTATTACCGGTATTACCGGACAGGACGGTAGTTACCTAAGCGAGTTTCTACTTAACAAAGGTTATGATGTTCACGGCATTATCCGCCGTAGTTCTACTGATTATCGCGAGCGTATAGCACACCTTGAGGGTAAGCCGCATTTTCACCTGCACTATGGTGATCTAAGCGACTCAATGGGTCTGATACAAGTGGTAAGCAAGGTGCGGCCTGACGAGATATACAATCTCGCAGCACAATCGCACGTGCAAGTGTCGTTCGATTCGCCGGAGTTCACTGCCAATGTTGACGCTACCGGCGTACTGCGCGTTCTGGAAGCTGTTAGGGCATGCGGATTGGCGGACAAATGTCGCATCTACCAAGCGTCTACATCTGAACTTTACGGCAAGGTGGAAGAGGTGCCACAGAACGAGAACACGCCTTTCCACCCCTATTCACCATACGCTGTGGCGAAACTATATGGATATTGGATAGTGAAGGAATACCGTGAAGCATATAACATGTACTGCTGCTCCGGTATTCTCTTCAATCATGAGTCTGAACGCAGAGGAGAGACGTTCGTAACCCGCAAAATAACACTCGCAGCTGCACGAATAGCACAAGGCAAGCAAGACTGCCTATACCTCGGCAATATGTCTTCGCTACGCGATTGGGGATATGCCAAGGACTATGTGGAGTGTATGTGGCTCATTCTGCAACAAGACAAAGCCGAAGACTTTGTCATCGCCACAGGCGAACAACACTCGGTAAGGGAGTTCTGCGGAAAAGCATTCAAATATACCGGTATAACATTGCGTTTTGATGGTGAAGGCGAAAATGAAGTAGCTATATGTACCGCAATAGACAAAAGCGTTAATCCGAAGCTCTGCGACGAGCTGGTCGGCAAAACACTTGTACGCGTGTCACCTGACTTCTATCGTCCGACAGATGTGGTTAACCTGTGGGGAGACCCGACAAAAGCCAAAGCCAAACTCGGTTGGAACCCGACTAAAACATCATTCGAACAACTGATTCGAATAATGGTGGAGCACGACATGAAGAAAGTGGCGGCAGATCATGCGGCAGAACAAGTACGTACAAACCTTGCAGAATATTTGGAAAAAGGTATCGTAAAATAATGCGAGACGAACAAAGAAAATATATGGAAAAAGATTCAAAAATATATGTAGCAGGACATCGCGGCATGGTAGGTAGTGCTATCGTACGTGAACTTCAGCGCCAAGGATACAATAATATTATTACGCGCACACATAAAGAACTTGACCTTTGCCGACAAGAGGCGGTGGAGGAATTTTTCCGTACGGAACGCCCCGAGTACGTCTTTCTTGCTGCTGCCAAGGTAGGAGGCATTGTCGCTAATCAGAATGCGTTAGCTGACTTTATGTATGACAACATGATTCTTGAGATGAACGTTATTCACTCAGCATGGAAAAACGGCTGTAAGAAACTGGAGTTCCTCGGCTCGTCGTGCATCTACCCGCGTATGGCACCACAACCAATGCCGGAGTCTTGTCTTTTAACATCCGAACTTGAAAAGACAAACGAAGCATACGCTTTGGCTAAGATTAGCGGTCTGAAGTACTGCGAATTTCTTAATCGACAGTATGGCACTGATTATATCTCTGTTATGCCAACTAATCTCTATGGTCCGAATGATAATTATCATCCCGAGCACTCACACGTACTACCGGCACTGATACGCCGTTTCCACGAGGCCAAAGAGAGCAATGCAGAAGTGGTTACATGCTGGGGCGACGGTTCACCGCTTAGGGAGTTTCTTTATGTGGATGATCTTGCCAATCTGTGCGTTTACCTGATGAATAACTATTCCGGCAACGAGACCGTTAATGCCGGGACAGGCAAGGAAATCACCATTAAAGCACTGTCAGAATTAGTTGCAAAGATTGTAGGTTATAAAGGTCGCATCGAATGGGACAGCAGTCGTCCGAACGGCACACCGCGCAAACTGCTTGATGTAAGCAAGGCTAAAGCACTTGGCTGGACATACAAAACGGAGTTGGAAGAAGGTATCAGACTTGCATACAAGGATTTTCTGGAAAATCCAATGAGAGCAGAAAGATAAAGACATGTAACATTTTAACGTTTATAGTTTAGAAATAAATCATCTGAATATTTCAAAATATCAATAATATGCAAAACGAGAGAAAAATTGCAGTAATCGGCTTGGGGTATGTAGGTTTGCCTCTTGCCATTGAATACGGTAAGAAATACCGTGTCATTGGATTCGATGTCAACAAAGAACGTGTTGAAGAGTTGGAACGTGGCGAAGACCACACGCTTGAGGCAGACCTCGTAGGAATGAAGCAAGCACGCGACGCTTATAAGTCAACGAAAAAAATCGGCCTTACCTTCACCAGTGATGCTAACGAACTAAAACAGGTCAACACATATATAGTAACAGTTCCTACCCCCATAGACCGTTTCAACAATCCGGACCTCACTCCTCTACTAAAGGCCAGCGAGACCATAGGCAAGACGCTTAATGAGGGCGACATCGTTATCTATGAATCAACTGTTTATCCGGGATGCACTGAGGAAGATTGTGTACCGGTATTGGAGCGTTTCTCAGGACTGAAGTTCAATAAAGATTTCTTCTGCGGATATTCGCCTGAGCGTATCAATCCTGGCGACAAGGTCAACACACTAACTAAGATTAAGAAGATCACCTCCGGCTCCACACCGGAAGTGGCTGATATCGTTGATGCTTTGTATAATAGTATTCTTGAGAACGGAACCCATCGCGCACCTAACATGAAGGTGGCAGAGGCTGCCAAGGCTGTTGAGAACTCGCAACGTGACGTAAACATCAGTTTTATGAACGAACTTGCGCTTATATGCGACCTCGTGGGCATTGATACTAACGATGTTATCGAAGCTGCCGGCACAAAGTGGAACTTCCTCAAGTATCGTCCGGGACTCGTCGGGGGACACTGTATTTCAGTTGATCCATATTACCTTGCGCACAAAGCAAAATCGCTGGGGTATGACCCCAAGGTTATTCTGTCAGGTCGTGCCGTAAACAACAGCATTGCTAAATTCATTGCTGACAAGACACTCAAACTGATGATTCAGAAAGACCATAAAATCAAAGGAGCCAATATTCTTATGCTCGGTGTTACATTCAAGGAGAATTGCCCTGATTGTCGCAACACCAAAGTGGTGGATATAGCTTCGGAACTTGAGGACTTTGGGTGTCATGTGGACATTTACGACCCATGGGCATCTCCGGCTGTCGTTAAACATGAGTACGGCAAAGATCTTATTTCCGCCATCGACCCTGACAAGAACTATGAGGCTGTAATTGCATGCGTTAGCCATAATCAATTTAAGACTTTCGATTTCAAGAAATACAAAGATCAAGGTGCTGTAATCTTCGATGTAAAGAACTTCGTTGACAGAAACCTTGTGGACGGAAGACTTTAATTAGCAAATGAAGGATAGACGGGGGTAAGTGAACGTTTTAATAATTTAAAAATATTTAAAACATGAAAGGAATTGTTCTTGCAGGTGGTAGCGGAACACGTCTCTACCCGATTACCAAGGGGGTTAGTAAACAACTGTTACCTATCTACGACAAACCGATGGTTTATTATCCCATCTCGGTTCTTATGCTTGCCGGCATTCGAGATATTTTAATTATTTCCACGCCACAGGACCTACCGGGCTTCAAGCGCTTACTGGGTGACGGTAGCGACTACGGAGTGCGGTTTGAGTATGCTGAGCAGCCTTCACCCGATGGCCTTGCACAAGCGTTTATCATCGGTGAACAGTTTGTTGGAGACGATGCTGTTTGTCTCGTTTTGGGAGATAATATCTTCCACGGTTCAGGTTTTGTACCAATGTTGCACGAAGCTGTGCGAATGGCGGAAGAGGAGCAGAAGGCTACCGTGTTCGGGTATTGGGTGAGCGACCCGGAAAGATACGGAGTGGCAGAATTCGACAAACAAGGTAACTGTCTCTCCATCGAAGAGAAACCGCTGAAACCAAAATCGAACTACGCTGTTGTAGGATTGTATTTCTATCCTAACAAAGTGGTGAATGTTGCAAAAAACATCAAGCCATCTGCACGTGGAGAGTTGGAAATAACCACAGTTAACCAACGTTTCCTTGAAGACGGTGAGTTAAAAGTACAGACCCTCGGCAGAGGATTTGCTTGGCTTGACACCGGTACTCATGACTCTCTCTCTGAAGCGTCCACATTCGTTGAGGTTATTGAAAAAAGACAAGGACTAAAAGTGGCATGCCTTGAAGGCATTGCCTATAGACGAGGCTGGATAACAGAAGAACGCATGCGAGAACTTGCAAAACCGATGTTAAAGAACCAATACGGACAATACCTGCTTAAGGTCATTGACGAACTGCAAGAAACCGGCTACGAGAATCTATATTGAATACACCATTCTTCATAGCTCATCGACTCGCCTACGGACAAAATCAAACAGGTAAGGACATATCACGTCCTGCCGTTAGAGTCGCAACAGCCGGTGTGAGCATCGGCTTTGTTGTCATGCTTCTCACACTATTCATTGTAATAGGCTTCAAGCGTGAGGTGAAAAACAAAGTTGTCGGCTTTGGAAGCCACATTCAAGTGGTGAATTTTGACAATAACAACACATATCAGATGCAATCTATTGTAGCGACTGATAGTTTGTTAAATGTTCTTAATCAGACAGAGCACGTGAGCGAAGTGTTGCTTTTTTGCACAAAGCCCGGCATTCTCAAAACCGACAGCGCTTTTCATGGAATAGTGATTAAAGGACGTGATGCTTATACCAGCGTAAAGACAACGGACAGGAAACCGGATTTTTTTGAACAAAACATTGTTGACGGTCGAATGCCTATTGAACGGAATGAAATAATTATTTCAAAGCAGCAAGCCACTCAGATGCTTCTCACCACCGGGGATACTTGTCTTTGTTATTTTGTTGATGAGCATGTAAGGACAAGGCGTTATGTAATCACAGGGATTTACGACACGCAGTTCTCTGACTTTGACGACCTGTTTGTTATAGGCAAACACGATGAGGTGCAACAACTCAACGGCTTTGAGAGAGACGAGGTCTCTGGCATTGAAATACTTATCAGCGACTTTCGATTACTTGACGACGTGGCAGAACAAGTGTATTTAGCAACGTCAAACCGACCTGACACAAATGGCAACCTACTCTACACCGAGACTATAGAGGAACAACAACCGGGAATCTTTGCATGGCTCAGACTTTTGGATATGAATGTAGTAATAATTATTCTTCTGATGATGAGTGTCAGCGCTTTCTGCATCATTTCCGGACTTATAATTATTATTCTTGACAGCATTCCTCTAATCGGGACTCTAAAAGCCCTTGGTGCAGAAAACAAATTTATCAGGAAAATGTTTCTCTACCAAGCTGCACACCTAATAGGTAACGGACTCATAATAGGGAATATAATAGGATTGACTCTTAGCTGTTTACAGTATTTTTACCATATTATCCCGCTCGACCGGACCACCTACTATGTCAGCTTCGTGCCGATAGCTCTATCTCCGACAGCATGGTTGTTACTTAATATTGCAACAGTCGCAGTATCAATGCTCGTGCTGCTTGCACCATCATCCATCGTTACTCGCATCTCACCGGCACAGGTGATGCGATACGAGTAAATGTACTTACCTTGAGAATTAAAAAGAGAATAGCAACCTTGCGTTAATTTGCAACTATAAACAAACAGACTGTTCGATAAAGTTTTTATAAGAACAAATATACAATCATGTTGAAACGTATTTTCTTTATGGCATTTATAGCAGCCTCGCTTGTGGGGTGTGTCGGTAATACCGGCAAACAGGATAAAGAGAAACCTCTTATCAGCCCCACATTGTTTAACCAACTACCGAAATCATCGCTTGGTGACGATTATCTCACGCCTGAAGCTTTGTGGGCAATGGGCAGAATTGGTAATGCAGATATTGACCCGGCTACCGGACGTATAGCCTACTCTGTTACATACTACAGCGTTGAAGCTAATGCCTCTAACTCGGAACTCTTTGTTATCAATAGCGATGGCACCAAACGCACACAACTCACTTTTGACAACCACTATGAAGGTGCTGCACACTGGATTGACACCAACAACATCGCCTATCTTTCAACCGAAGGCGGAAGCACACAACTCTGGCGTATGACAATAGAAGAGACGGTAGATGGTTTTGTTTGCAAACACACAGAGCAACTTTCCCATGAAGAGGATGACATTGACGATTACCTATTCTCTCCAGATAGACACCTTGTTGTGCTTATCAAGCAGGTTAAATATGGTCAGCGCACTGTTGACCTCTATCCTGACCTGCCAAAAGCGTCAGGCCGAGTAATAGATGACCTAATGTACAAACATTGGGACGAATGGGTAGAGACTGTGCCTCATCCGTTCTTGTATTCCGTGCAAGGTAACAAACTCACCCTTATCAAAGACCTGCTTGAAGGCGAACCATACGAATGTCCGATGAAGCCTTTTGGCGGCATGGAGCAACTCACATTCTCGCCTGATAGTAAACAGATTGCATATACCTGTCGCAAGAAGACCGGCTTGGAATACGCTGTGTCTACCAATTCTGATATTTACTTGTTCGATATCGCTTCTGCCACCACACGCAATCTCACAGAAGGAATGATGGGATATGACACCAACCCCGCCTTTTCACCTGACGGCACTAAAATCGCATGGCAGTCGATGGAGCGCGATGGCTACGAAAGTGACCAGAATAGATTATTTGTAATGGACATGAAATCCGGCGAAAAAGCATTCCTTAGCAAGGCATTTGAATCATCTGTAGAACAGTTCCTGTGGCTGAATGACCGCCGAATAGCTTTCACCGGTTGCTGGCATGCGCTGGTTCATATCTATACAATAAACTTAGACGGTGCAGTGCAAGAGGTCAGCGGCGGACAATACGACTACTCGCTCTGCGGACACCAAGCTGACCTCATTCTTTGCAAACGACACTCAATGCGCGAACCTGATGACTTATATCTGCTTGACCTGCAGTCTGACGAACTCATGCCACGACGATTGACTAATGAGAACGCCGATATCCTTGACAATCTGACAATGGGCAACGTGGTGGCACGTTGGCAACCTACAACTGACGGCAAACAGATGTTAACATGGATAATCTATCCGCCGCACTTTGATCCAACAAAGAAATACCCGACTCTTCTCTACTGCGAAGGCGGACCACAATCACCCGTATCACAGTTCTGGTCATTCCGTTGGAACTTCATGATGATGGCAGCAAATAACTACATCATCGTTGCTCCCAATCGACGCGGCCTGCCGGGCTTCGGTAACGAGTGGAACGAAGCCATATCCGGCGACTACGGCGGACAGTGTATGCGCGACTACTTCTCTGCTATTGATGAGTTTGCGGCTTCAGAGCCTTACGTCGATAAAGAGCATCTCGGTTGTGTAGGCGCTTCGTTCGGAGGGTTCTCTGTTTACTGGATTGCAGGACATCATAACAAACGTTTCAAAGCATTCATAGCTCACGATGGTATTTTCAATATGGAGATGCAATATTTGGAAACAGAAGAAAAATGGTTTGCCAATTGGGATATGGGCGGTGCATATTGGGACAAAAAAAATGCCGTAGCACAGCGCACCTTCCAAAACTCGCCTCACCTATTTGTAGACAAGTGGGATACACCTATCCTTTGTATCCATGGTGAAAAGGATTATCGTATTCTCGCCAACCAGGCCATGGCTGCCTTTGACGCTGCCAAGATGCAAGGCATACCTACACAGATGCTTATTTTCCCGGATGAGAACCATTGGGTGCTGAAGCCGCAAAACGGCATTTTGTGGCAACGTACATTCTTCTCGTGGCTTGACAAATGGCTAAAATAGACTATGAAAACAAAACACACATATAAAATCCAATACGCTGATGCAGATGCATCGCGTCATATACGCCTATGTGACCTTGAGCGATACTTACTTGAGGCGGGCGGTGAAAGTGCCGATATCATGGGCATAGGCACTGACTTTCTTGTTGAGAAATACGATTGTGCATGGGTATTAACACGCATGTCGGTAGTAATGAACGAGTTGCCTTGTTATTTGGACACGATAACCATTGAGACATGGGTTGAACAAAACGCACACATGCTTTCTATTCGTAATTATCGCATCTACCTCAATAAGGGTGACCAACAAATACTGATAGGCTGCTGTAACTCGCAATGGACACTGCTCAACCTTACCACCCGTCTTGTTGATATGCGTTGTTTCGCAGACCCCGCATGGGAAAGCATTATTGATGGAGAAAAACTTGACCTGCCACGTGCACCAAGACTTGCACGAATAGTTGAGCCCACAAGCACTATGCAGCATACTATCCACTACACAGATCTTGACTATAACAACCATTGCAACTCTTGCAAATACACACAGTTTATGCTCAATGCATGTGACAGTCTAACGGCTGTTGCTCCTATCAGATTAGACATCAACTACTCCCACGAAGTTCACAAAGGCGAGCATATAACAGTGGACGTGGAAGAAACACCATCTGCTGTACGCTATTGTATCCTCACCGAGCAGGGAGAAATTTCGTGTACGGGAATGATTTCGCGCATATAACAATGTAGTATAAAAACATCTTAACGAATAATAAATAACAGCCTAAAAGGCTAAAAAAATCATGAATATCTCTTATAATTGGCTTCGCCGGTATATCAACTTGACTGAACCGGCAGAGGAGGTGGCTAAACACCTTACATCAATAGGACTTGAAGTTGGTACTGTCGAAAAAGTACAAACAATCAAAGGCGGTTTAGAAGGTCTGGTTATTGCCGAGGTTCTCACATGTGAGCCCCACCCTAATAGCGACCACCTGCATATCACAACTGTCCGCCTCGCCACAGACGCAGAACCGGTACAAATCGTATGTGGTGCTCCTAATGTGGCAGTAGGGCAAAAAGTAGTGTGTGCCACACTTGGAACGGTGCTCTATAGCGGCGAAGATAGTTTTACTATCAAAAAATCAAAGATTCGCGGCGTAGAGAGCTTCGGAATGTTATGTGCTGAAGATGAGATTGGCATCGGTGATTCGCATGATGGTATTATCGTACTGCCGAACAACGCACCTGTTGGTATGCCTGCTAAAGAGTATTATCACGTGGAGGATGACTATGTTATTGAGGTGGATATAACGCCTAATAGAGCTGACGCTTGTTCTCACTACGGCGTCGCTCGAGACTTGTTTGCATATTACAAAGCTCATGGTAAGGACGATATTGTTCTTTCAAAACCGGATGTAAGCGCCTTCAAAGTAGAAAATAATACTTTACCAATAAAAGTGACAGTGGAAAACGCCAAAGCTTGTCCGCGTTATACAGGAGTGACCATAAAAGGTGTAACCATCCAACCCTCACCTGACTGGTTGCAAGATGCACTGCGTACTATAGGACTGCGCCCGATTAACAATGTTGTTGACTGCACTAACTATGTGCTTCACGAATTAGGTCAGGCATTGCACGCTTTCGATGCCAACAAGATTAAGGGTGGACAGATAATTGTAAAGAACGTATCGGACGGGACTAAGTTTACGACACTTGACGAGACTGAGCGTACACTCTCTTCTGCCGACCTGATGATTTGCAACGCAGAGGAACCTATGTGTATAGCCGGAGTGTTCGGTGGCTTAGACTCCGGCGTTACAGAGAAGACGACAAACGTGTTCCTGGAGAGCGCATACTTTGACCCGGTCAGCGTTCGCAAGACAGCTCGGCGCCATGGTTTATCCACCGATGCTTCTTTCCGTTACGAACGCGGCTGCGACCCTAATAACACTCTGTTTGTTCTACAACGTTGTGCATCGCTGATTCAAGAGACTGCCGGAGGTGAAGTGGCTATGAACGTTGTGGATATTATCAACGGAGAAGACCAGAGCAACCAGACAACTATCACTTCAGTACCATTCGCACCATTTGATGTTGATTTCAATCTTGACCGAGTACACAAACTTATTGGCAAGGAACTTGGTGAAGAAAAGATAGAACTTATTCTCCATGCCTTAGAGATAGAGATTGTAGCAAAGAACGGCAATGATTGGTCGCTGCGCGTGCCGCGTTACAGAGTGGATGTACAGCGTGAGTGTGACGTGGTGGAGGATGTTCTACGCATTTACGGATACAATAATATTGAGTTCCCTGAGAAACTCAATACTAATCTTGTATATGGGAAGAAACCTGACCCGTTCTTCATGCAGCGTCGTATCAGCGAGCAACTCACTGCACAAGGTTTCCGCGAGATTCTCAACAACTCACTGACAAAAGTTGCCTATTACGAGGGCTCCAAACTCTACCCCATCGAGCATTGTGTTAAGATACTTAATCCGTTGTCACAAGACCTTGGGGTAATGCGCCAGACACTGCTTTTCGGCGGACTGGAAAGTATTCAGCGCAACGCTAACCGCAAAAACAGCGACCTATGTTTCTATGAGTTTGGGAATTGTTACCACGTTGGCGAGCAGCGTAACGAAATCCCACTGTCTGCATATTCAGAAGAAATGCACATGGGTCTATGGCTGACCGGCAACAAGACTGCTCAGACATGGGTACAACCCGTTGCCAAAACATCGTTCTATCAACTGCGAGCATACGTTGATAATATCCTGCGTCGGGTCGGCGTAAATCTCGAACTATACACACTTAAGCCCATATCTGAAGATTGTGATGCTATGTCAGAACTCTTCTCTGATGGTCTTTGCATCGTTGCGGCTAACGGAAAACAGTTAGGATATATAGCTGTTGTTGCACCTGCAGTGCTGAAACGCTTTGATATTGCAGCCCCCGTGTATTACGCTGACCTTGACTGGGCACAACTATTGCGACAGAACAAACAATACAAGCCTGTTATCAATGACTTGCCACGTTTCCCTGAAGTAAGACGAGATCTTGCTCTATTGGTGGAAAAGAACGTGATGTTCGCCGACCTCAAAAAAGCAGCATTCGACACCGAGCGTAAACTGCTGAAAGATGTATGTCTATTTGATGTATATGAAGGACGAAACCTGCCGGCTGGAAAGAAGTCATACGCATTGGCATTTATTCTGCAAGACCCGGATAACACCTTAAAGGATAAGCAGATTGAAAACATTATGGCTCGTTTGCAAAAAACTTACGAAGAAAAATTCTCCGCTCAACTTCGGTAATCGTGACTTTCCTGATTCATACGTTAGGCTGTAAACTCAACTTTGCCGAGAGTTCATCCATAAGCAGGCATTTGATTGAACACGGTCTTCGCCGCTCTGAGAGCGGCGAAGTAGTTGATGTGTGTATCGTTAATACGTGTTCCGTAACCGATGTGGCTGACCAAAAAGGACGGCAACTGATTCGCAGACTACACCGCGAGAACCCTAATGCCGTGATTATTGTCACCGGCTGCTATGCACAACTGAAACCACAAGAGGTGGCAGGATTAGAAGGTGTGAACTATGTGGTAGGCGCCAACGATAAGGAGAGAATAATCGACATAATTGAAGACTTCTCATCCGAAAGTGAGCAACGACGATTATTGTCACATCAGCCGGCTGATATAACACATACCACGCAATATGTGACAGACCTCGCCACGGCTGAGGGAAGGAAGAGCAGTGAGGGAAGCGCTTTTTACCCGAGTCGCTCATGGGATGATAGGACACGTTGTTTCCTTAAGGTGCAAGACGGGTGCGATTATTATTGTACATACTGCACTATTCCCATGGCACGCGGTCGAAGTAGAAACGCCTCTGTTCAGAACACCGCCGAAGAAGCCCTGAATGCTATTCATGAAGGAGCCAAAGAGATTATTCTTACAGGCGTTAATATCGGTGACTTCGGGCGCTCTACCAACGAATCGCTTATTGAACTATTGCAGGCGTTAGACCAACTGCCGACCAACAGACAGTATCGTATTCGCATTTCATCGTGTGAACCGAACCTACTGACCAATCAAATCATAGACTTCGTCAGCGATAGTTTGCATTTTGCTCCGCATTTCCACATCCCGCTTCAATCCGGCTCGGACGACGTGCTACGCATCATGCATAGAAGATATGACACAAGTCTGTTTGCCGAGCGTGTTAAGCATATCAAACAACGCATGCCTCACGCCTTCATCGGAGTTGATTGTATGGTGGGCGTAATGGGAGAGAAGCAACAGATGTTTGCAGACTATGTTCGCTTTGTCAGCGACCTGCCGATAAGCCAACTGCATGTATTCCCCTACTCCGAGCGGGCAAACACAAAGATGCTGACAATGGGATTGGAACGAGTAAAAAAGACAGAACAGAAACGTCGAGTGGAAACACTCTTACAAATATCAAAGAGCAAATTAGAACAGTTCTATATGGCTGAAAAAGGGCGTGAAGCAATTGTCTTGTGGGAAGGCAAAAAAGAACAACAGCCAGATGGAAGTATTCACATGTCCGGCTGGACGGAAAACTATGTTAGAGTCACTGCTCCATACGAGAAAGATAAAATCAATACATTCTGTAAGATAACAATTTAATATTATAATAACATTATGAAAACCTACATCTTCACCCTCACTTCTCCTATTCACGACAAAACAAGTATCGAGCAACATACTTCTATGTTTCTCGGTGAGCTTCAAGCTGCCGGACTTGACTACGAATATTTAGGTGAAGACTTCCGCCGTTACGGTGAAGGTGACATCAATCTCATTTATATAAGAACCGGAGGCACAGAAGGCTACTTTCTCAAGCAGACGAATATTACTCCGCGTCTCACCACTGCACCTGTTTATCTATTGGCATCCGGCGAGAGCAACTCACTTGCGGCATCCGTGGAGATATTGTCATGGCTGAGAAACAAAGGGATACAAGGCAAAATTTTTCATGGCAGCAACAAATATTTGGTTGAGCAAATCCAAGCAGCAGCACTCGTTGAAAAAACAAAAAAAACACTTCACGGACAGCGTGCCGGAATAATCGGGCAACCATCTGATTGGCTCATTGCCAGCCACATCGATGTCGAAGCAGTAAAAGCTCGACTTGGAGTGGAACTGATAAACATTGATATTCAAGAACTGATTGAAGAGTATCGTCGAACCGACAATAACATTGAAATAAGTGATGTCGCCCAAAAGTTGCAACCTTGTCAAAGCAAATATTTCGTTGGTGCTTTGCGTATCTACAAGGTTTTACGACTAATTATAGAACGCTATCACCTCAACGCTCTTACACTGCGCTGTTTTGATCTTTTAGACGCTATTCACAACACCGGCTGCATGGCTCTTGCACTTCTTAATAGCGAGGGTGTACCAGCCGCCTGCGAGGGAGATGTGCCCGCATTACTCACAATGATGTTATGTCACGCACTGACAGGACACACGGGCTTTCAAGCCAATCCATCACGCATCAATCCTGAGACCGGAGAGATAGTGTTCGCACACTGCACCGTACCGCTTGATATGATAAAATGCTATCAATATGACACGCATTTTGAATCAGGTATAGGTGTCGGGCTACATGGAGAACTGCCGGAAGGAGATGCTACAATAGTGAAATTAAACGGAGATATGAAACAATGGTACTCTGAGGATGTGACACTCAAGCGGAACACCTATAAAAAACAACTTTGCCGCACACAAATAGTGCTACACACACAACACGCCGCTAATTACCTACTCAACCACCCGCTCGGTAACCATCAAATTATCTTGACAGGACATCACCGTAATCTGATTGATATGTTTATGCAAAGTGTAGGTTTGCCTACTACATAACCACCAGCAACTTATACATTTAAGGGCACTTCTAACCAGGAAATGTATTTCTCAATGGTAGTATCTTGTTTACATTTCTGATTTAAGTGAGTTTGCCAACATTCCGCACGCTGCAAGAATATCTTCTCCTCGTGAACGTCTTATGGTCGTCACTATTCCGTTATTCTGCATATACTCTTCAAACCACTGCATTGATTGCTCATCGGTAGCAGGAAAAGCGTGGTTGACTCCTGAATGAAAACGAATAAGATTGAGTCTGCATTGTGGAGCAAACGGACGAAGTAATCTGACCAACTCGCGAGCATGGCGCAGAGTATCGTTTTTACCATGCCATAGAATATATTCAAACGACAGACGCCGCTGATGACGAAAATCATATTGCCTCACCAAACTGAGCACCTTCTCTATAGAGCGTAACTTTTCTGCCGGCATGCTTTCAGCCCTTTCGACTGAAAAAGGATTATGAAGAGATATAGCAAGATTACACTCGCTCTCCTTCAAAAAGCGTTCAAGTCCCTCGCCCACCCCAACTGTAGATACTGTTATTCGATGTGGTGACCAACCACAACCATACTCGGCACACATTATTTCAGTCATGCGCATGACCGGCTGAATATTATCCATCGGTTCGCCCTCACCCATAACCACGATGTTGGTCAAGTCAGGAAATGTCAGTATCTGATTAAGCATGTCAGCGGCAGAGAGGTTTCCATGGAATCCCAGTGTACCGGTCATGCAAAAACGACAACCCATACGACAACCGGCCTGAGTGGATATACACAGAGTGGCATGGTCATCAGTGGGGATATATACCGTTTCCACGAATTGTGGTGTGCCATTCATCTCTACCTGAAAGAGAAATTTCTTCGTTCCATCGGCAGATACTGCTTGAGTCAAATACGGATGTCTGCCTATCTCATAGCGTACAGCAAGCGCTTGCCGTGCATCTACTGAAATGTTGGTCATTGCATCAAACGATGACACTTGTTTCTTATACAGCCAATCAGCAAGCTGCTTCCCTACAAACCGTTTTAGTCCGCACCCCAAAGCCACTGCTTCCAGCTCCTGAAGAGTCATGCCAAGCAGTGGTGTTTTATTTGTAGTCTGTATGCTCATCTTCTCAGTCTGTCAGCCGAGCGGACCAATGCCTCGTCTGCAAGAATACGACGAGTTGCTATAAATAAAAGAACAACAATAATTATCGGCATCACAGCTGTCCACTCCAGATACCAGTCAACATCAAAGCGTTTTACGGCGAACCACGCATACATAGCGAGCAAAGCGTAATAGCCTAATGCACAAATCATGGTGAACACGTTCAGACGAGCTTGAAGAATGCGCCTGCGATACAGGAAGATATCCACAAAGCACAACGCACCAATGGCTACCGCCAATACCGTTAGCGCCCATGTGTCCATAATGGCACCGTTAGGAGCATGCACGAAATTGTCGTTAGCGTCATACATCATCTCATGTAGATGACGGAAGTCCATTGCATAGACTTTCTGCTCTGCAGCATCTTCGTCAGTCATGAATGTCATTGGCGGAATACAACACAGCAGAATACTGGCAATAACAGCAAGCGACAAATAGACGGTTTGAATTCGTTGAATCATAAAAGTAGTGATTTTAGTGTTTATAAATTATTTCTGTTTGTTGAGGTTCTGATGCTATACCGAATAGTCCAAGTGGACGACGGCTCGCATTAGAAGAGTATTTATACTGGTCTGTAGGGTAAAGATTACCAAAAAGAAGTGTTCCCTCCAAGCTCCCAAGCTCATTGAATAAATCCTCAATAAGACCATATATATCAATATTCTCAGGAGACGCTGTCACCGATAACGGGTCACTTAGAGAGGATTTTCTGCCGGAAAGCGCATTAAGTGATTTGATGTAACGGTATGTATCAAGTGACATCGTCTGCACGGATACAGAGACATGCATTGAATCAATCTGAATAAGACTCGAAGTGTTTTTATACAAATGCGGTTCCAGCAGGCAGGAAATGCTCTTTTCCTGTTTCAAATCCTTTCCTTGAATATATAGTGTATTACCACCATAATATCCTGCAGGCGATTGCCTGTTGTCAAGCACTCCAAATACAGGGTCAAGCGAGTATAACGTCTGACTATAGCTCTCTACCGGCAGTGTATCGCTCTTATATCCATGTTTTTTGTGACCGAAAATAGCACATGTGTCCAATCTCAGTGCAATAACCTCATCTTCTGCTCCTGCATATTGTTCATACACAACATCGAACATCAGTTGATAATATTCGTTTACATTAACATTATTAACTATTATTCGCTCAGTTGCCGGAACACTTTGCATTCCAAACGCTTCACCATAAACAGGATGAGACACATGTAGCTTAACACTATCACCTGTTTTGGCAACAAATAATTTATTATCTGTATATACTCCTGTGTTCGAAGAAGTAAGATGCAAAGACACCGGTTTGTTCGAGCCGACTTGAATATATACATCCGCATCATCTAAAGCACCGGTCGAACGAACCGACTGTTTATATTGATTGTCATCAAGAATAAAGAACGAATGGTTGACATATACTTTCGGCACCGTGTTATGCATCAAAACTGAATTTACAATCAGATAGCAATCTTCCTCTGAGCCCGTATATTTAATCTCCGAATAAAAGAATTCACGACATGAGCTCAACAGCAATGTCGCCATTACAGCAACTAACACGTGCAATATGTATGACTGCTTCTTCATTAGAATTTAAAAGAGTAACTCAACGATGGCATAATCGGAAATATCGATACTTGTTTCAGTTTGTTATCGTCAAGCAGTATCAGATAAGGATTACTGTGACAATATACGTTATACACTGACAAACTTACAAGATGCTCAGCATGTTTCAGCCAACCGCCTTTTGATAACGAAGGGTCACCTGCTTTCTTATGGGGAATATGAAAATTTGCCGCAAGATCAAGGCGGTGATAATCAGGCATTATATAATTATTTCGTTCAGTTACATAATCCACCTGACTATTAAGTCGCCCATCGTAGTAACTTTGCGTAGCAAGCGTGCCCCGGTTACCTGTACCATACACAAATGTTGCACAAATATCTGTCTTTTTTGTTATCTGATACTGCAAAGTAATCGACAAATCATGCTCCCTATCATATTTTGCATGAAACGGTCTGCCATAGTTAATCTCCATTCCTTCCTTGTCAAACAGCCTCATTGAACGGTTCCAAGTATATCCTATCCATCCTGTCACCGGTCCATGTGTTCTCTGCACCAACACCTCCACACCATAGCTCCAGCCGTCACCTATTGCCACCTTCTCTTGCCACCCCGTGGCACTACCGAAGAAAGAAGCGCCCTCCTTGTATTCTATCAAGTTCAGCGACTTTTTGTAATACCCCTCCACCGACAACTCTACTTGCCCGAGAATGTCGTATGACAACCCTGCTGCCACCTGCATCGAACGCATTGGCGGGATATTGGCAGTAACAGGCACCCACAGGTCGGTAGGCAGTGACACTGACGAATTAGACAACAAGTGTATATACTGCGACATATATGAGTACGAAGCTTTGAATGCCAAGTCTTTATACAGCATAAGACGCAACCCTACGCGCGGTTCGACAGATGGATACACCTTGCCGTCAATACCATAAAGGGATGCTCTTAAACCCATGTTTATGTTAAGCCATGACAGAGGTCTATAGTCGTCCTCAACATACAGCGCAGCCTCATGACCATGAAGAGTACCATCGGAGAATGTCGTGTCCTGAGATAGGTTATACTCACCGCCAAGTGAAGCTATAAAAAAACTCCCTACTGTCGGGCGAAACAGGTGATAATCATATTCCGCACCGAAACGTATCGTATGTTGTGGCGACGGCAGGTACTCATAATCTGAACGAAGCGACATATCCATTAACATTGAACGAAACTCCATCGTTTGGTCGAAGGTTGATGTATTGCCCTCAGACACGTTCTTCGCTGACATCTTTTCCGTAAGATTATAACGATAGCGAGTAAACGAGACTTGAGTGTTAGAGAATATTCGGCTGTTAAAACGATGTTGCCAATTAACAGCTGCCACTAAGTTTCCCCAGCCCCATCGCATTCTCATCTGTTGGTCAGAAGAAGAGTTTGTACTGCTTAAGGCATCGTTATAGTTAACATAAATGACATCATCACCCATATAGAAAGACGCTGTAAGTCGATCATTATCGGAGAAGGTATGTGAGATTTTGCCATTGACGTCATAAAAGTAATATCCACCTAAAGCCATCATTTCGCCATCAGAGTCTGCTTTGGTCACGGCAGCCATTATCGGTGCCATGAACGCATCATAATACGTACGACGAGCTGAGACCTGAAAGGTGGTGGCTGCATGACACGTATCTCCCTTGTATCTGTCATATAACTGTTTGCTGCTGAATATCGGTCCCTCTGCGCTCAACTTGGCGGATATCAGTCCGATGGATATATTGCCATGCCACATATCTGTATTACCGTCGTTTTGTCTGACATCAATTACCGACGACAAACGGCTACCGAATCGTGACGGAAAATTCCCCTTATAAAGAGTGACATTCTTCACTGCATCAGCATTAAAGACGGAGAACATTCCCATCGCATGATTAACATTATATAAAGGCACACCGTCCAAGAGAATAAGGTTCTCATCCGGTCCTCCACCCCTGACGTATATTCCGGCAGAGCCTTCGGAACCTGATTGCACACCGGGTAGCAATTGTATAGCTTTCAAAACATCCACTTCTCCCGCGAGGGCAGGAATATTTTTGATTTGTCCGACAGGCACCTCCACGGCCGACATCTGCGTACTACGCGGACCGGAAATCGACTGGCGTGCAACTACAGTCACCTCTTCAAGACGGGCTGAGCAACGCAAAGAGAAATGTAATAAGCTATCAGAAGACAGTCTCATGTTCTTCACAGAAGAAGGATGATAACCTACATAACTCACCTGTAATGCCACATCGCCTGCCACAAGTGTCAGAGAATAGAAACCTGCAGCGTTGGTAACAACACCATGTCCGGATATCGTATCAATGACAGCAGCTCCAATCAGACGTTCCCCCGACTCCGCATCTGTTACATAGCCATTAAGCGTATAACGCTGAGAATAAACACTCAACGTAAAAGTCAATAACAATATAACAAATAGCAGACGTCGCATCGTTAGTCAGCAAGTTGAACCTCGCCGTTTCGAAGAATATATTTCTCTCCGGTAGCAGGACACACTGCATTGCCTTCTGCATCAAACTGCAGTTTCTCACCATTGCGGCTCACCCAGCCCATGCGACGAGCAGGATTACCCACCATCAACGCAAAAGCCGGCACATCCTTTGTTACCACAGAACCTGCACCTATCATGCAATACTCGCCCAAGGTATGACCGCAAACAATTGTAGCATTAGCACCAACCGATGCGCCGCGACGAATAATCGTCTCACGATACTCTGATTTACGACTGACCGCTGACCGGGGATTGATGACGTTGGTAAACACCATTGACGGACCAAGAAAAACATCCTCTTCACAACGAACACCCGTATAGACAGACACGTTGTTCTGTATTTTGCAGTTTCTACCTATTACAACATTGGGCGAAACAACTACATTCTGCCCTATGTTGCAGTCCTCACCGATAGTACAACCTGACATGATATGAGAAAAATGCCAAATCTTTGTACCTTTGCCTATCTGACAACCTTCATCAATATATGATGACTCATGAACAAAATAATCCATATCTTAACTACATTTAAAGAATATTGAAAGGTATTTGAAAAAGGATTGAATAGTATTTGGATAACGTTCAAACGTTGTTTAAACAGCCTTCAAGCAACGTTTAAAAGAACTTCGACAGCCATTTAATCAAATCATTGCCATTAGCAAAAATCAGCAATGCTAACAGAAGATAGAATCCAATTGTGTTTGCCACGTCAAGGAACTTCTCATTAGGTTTCTTCCGGGTTATCATTTCCCACAAAAGGAACATTACATGTCCGCCATCCAGTATCGGAATAGGTATAATATTCATAAAAGCAAGAATGATAGATAGAAATGCCGTCATAAGCCAGAACGAATGCCAATCCCAAAGCGATGGAAACAGACTGCCTATTGCGGCAAAACCGCCGAGCGACTTTGCACCTTGTGGAGTGAAAACAAGGCGGAACTGCTTTACATACGTTACCAGCGTCTGCCAGCCGTATCTGCAACCTTCAGGAATCGACTCCCAAAAACCGTAGTCACGATGTACTGTTTGCAAGAACTCAGTAGGTTGCTTAGGATACACACCCAACTTCGCCTCATCACCAAGATATAACGATGCAGTCATCACCTCGCCATTTCTTACATACGTAAGTTCCACACTATCACAAGCATAATGTTTTAGTTCCGCAGAAACATCCTGAAAACACTCTGTCGCCACACCACCTACTGCAATTATACTATCCCCCTTTTCCAATAGTGCTATAGAAGCCGGAGACGCAGGCATGACCTCGTTGATAACAAACGGGAAACGATAGTCAATAAAGGAAGCACCGCCAGCGGCAAGAACCTTTTGGTCGAAATTATCAGAGAGACGCAGATGTATTGTATCTGCATGATTACGTACGACAGTCACATCATGTTCCCCGTCTATAACCATCCAATTGAGCAGGTCAGCACGAGTTTGAGGTACACGGTCGCCGATAGCAATGATATTGTCACCTTGCTTAAAACCTTCTGATAACAGTTCTTCAGAAAAATACAATCCATATGTAGCATTGCTCAGCGGCAGACTGTCTGTCCCCCAATGGTGAAGAATAGCAGAATAAAATATCAGTGCCGCAACAAAATTAACCAACACTCCGCCACATATTATAGGTAGTCGTTGCCATGTTGATTTGGCACGATATTCCCATGGCTGCGGTGTAGAGCCTAATTGGTCAGCAGTTGTCGTCTCGTCCACCATACCGGCTATAGCACAATAGCCGCCAAGAGGAACCCAACCTATACCCCACTCCGTTGAGGCAGGATACTTGCGCCAATCATCGTCTGAAAGAAGAGGAAGATCTTTGTCTTCAATAATTGTAAACTTAGGGTGACCGGTGTGTTTGGTTAACGGCTTACCAAAATTATAATCGCGCTCTATCGCTTTCCATTCCTCTTCCGTTAGAGGTGTTTCTTTTTCATATTTCTTACGGACTTTCGGGTCTTTATCGTTTTCCCAGAGTAGCGGGTTACCATCATTATCAAGAGCCACCTTTTGGTTATCCAACACATTGGGAGCAAAAAAACGCACTTGCCATTTGCCGGAAATCTTTTTCAGACGAACGATGGAAAAACGGGGATTGTAAAACATATAAAACTTATTCACTCTTACTCCGAATATACGGGCAAAAGTAAAGTGTCCCAACTCGTGGATTATAACAAGAAAGGAAAGACTAAGTAATAATTGAATTAATTGTATCATTTCTAATTGTAGATTATGAGTGTGAATTGAATTTATAGATATACTACCAAATGGTCTGTTTACGACATGTAGAATGTTTAGAACAGCCCTTTATCAAAAACTATAATATGCTTGTCGTTATGCTACGGGCTTGTTGGTCTGTTAAGACAAGGTCTTCGTATGTGGGGCGAGCAACAAATGCAATTTTATCCATGGTTTGAGAGATGGCATCAGCCATCTGATAGAACGACACTTCTCCACGACGGAAAGCAAGATTCACCACCTCGTTAGCTGCATTAAGTGCACACGGCATGTTGCCACCTTTTGTTATAGCCTCGTAGGCTAACGACAGGCACGGAAAGCGCTTGTGATCGGGCTGTTCGAACGTGAGGGAAGATGTTTTGAAGAAATCCAATCGAGGGAAATCTGCTGTCAGACGATGCGGGAAAGACAAAGCATATTGAATAGGAAGACGCATATCCGGTGCCCCAAGTTGAGCCTTAACTGCCCCGTCGGCAAACTGTACTGCAGAATGAACAACCGATTGCGGATGAATAAGAACCTCAATCTTATCCGGCTCCACTCCGAATAACCACTTGGCTTCAATCACTTCAAATCCCTTATTCATCATCGTAGCAGAGTCAATAGTTATCTTGTCGCCCATCTGCCAATTGGGGTGACGTAAGGCATCGGCAGCTGTGGCAAGGGATATCTGTTCATAACTCCATGTGCGGAACGGACCACCGGAACATGTCAGAAGAATCTTTTCTATCTTATTATCATCTTCCCCGACAAGCGATTGGAATATGGCTGAGTGTTCTGAATCAACCGGCAATATAGGAGCATGATGTTTTGCCGCAAGATTACATATTATATCACCTGCCACAACAAGCGTCTCCTTATTAGCGAGGGCGATTATCTTTCCAGCCCGAATCGCTGACATTGTTGGCTGTAGTCCGGCATACCCCACCATTGCTGCCACAACTATATCGATCGATGGCAGTGTCACCATGTCTGCAATAGCTTCCTTGCCTGCCCACACTTTCAGCATATTATAAGCATCTTGACCAAGGGCTGAACGCAACTTTGCACATAGCTCTTCATATAGACTCTCGTCGGCTATGCAAACAACCTCAGGACGAAACTCCAAAGCTTGACACACAAGCTTATCAACAGAAGTGTTAGCTGTAAGGGCATAAACGGAAAACAATTCTCTGTTCGCTCTCACCACATCCAATGTCTGAACACCTATTGAACCCGTGGAACCCAATATTGCTATCTGTTTTGTTTTATCTGACATTTTGTTCGAAATCTTTTTTTGACTTATAGTTTTACCACCTATTTTGTCTGACTTATAATCTTGCTCCCTATTGGTTCAAATATTTATCATGTGTTTCCGACATCAGACAGCGGTTACTCAAAATGCAATCAGCGATTCCGGATTAACCGCTTTTCCGTTTTGCCACAATTGCATACTGATTTCTCCTTTTTCACTTACCACCCCAATTATATCACCGGCACGTAGTCTTGCTCCGGACCTGACAACAGGTTTGTCCATACCACTGTACAGACTCAGGCAATCACCGTCATGCTGCATTATTACGTACCAGTCGTTGGACATTGTATAACCAAAGGTGACAACAGTGCCACTCAGCACTGCCATCACCTTCTCTTTTTTCGGAACAACTATTGTAATACCATTATTCTCTGTTTCGGAGAAATGTCCGACAACTACACCGGAAACCGGACGCACAAGAGTTTGTACATCGGTTTGCGTTATTGCCATGTCAAACAACGACAACTGATCTTTGCCTTTGCTTTCATAGTATTCCGCAAAATCCGCCTCTATCTGTGATTTCGCTGCAAGCAGTTCAGCTTCACGGCTAACATACAAAGAATCAAGCGAACGTACCGAATCCGGCTCCACCTCACCGGCTATCACTTGTCTTACCACCGTAAGATATTCTTTTTGCAGGTTGACCGCGTTGAGCAGTGAATCGGCGCGAACATTCTCCGCTACAAGTTCTTCACGAATATCCTCATTAAAACCAGGAAGATAACTCTTCAGAGGTGTATACCAGATAAGCAAAGCAAACAGAAGCAGAGCGATGAGCATCAACGAAGTTATCACTATAATAAGGTTCCATAACGATAGACGCACATTAAATACTTCACCGAGTGTCTCCTCATTGAATACCGCAACGCGATGCTTAACGCGTAACTTCTGCCAAAGAGATTGTTTTTCTGCCATCTGTCTTTGCTCTTGTTTACAGCCTCTGAGTATCCTAAATTACTTAATGATAGAACATCCTTCGCAAGGCTTAAGCTGCTTGAAGAAATCATTTCCCTTATCGTCAACAAGAATAAACGCAGGGAAATCCTGCACATCTATCTTCCATATAGCTTCCATTCCGAGCTCAGGATACTCTACACACTCTATTGACTTGATGTTGTTCTGTGCAAGAATAGCTGCCGGCCCGCCAATCGAACCAAGATAGAATCCGCCATGTTTCTTGCAGGCGTTGGTTACATCTACTGACCTATTGCCTTTGGCTAACATTATTAGCGAACCTCCACGCTCTTGGAATTCATCCACATAAGGATCCATACGCCCTGCTGTGGTTGGTCCCATGGAACCACATGCCATGCCGGACGGGGTTTTGGCCGGACCTGCATAGTATATGGGATGATTCTGCAGATAATCAGGCATCTGTTCACCGGCATCCAAACGAGCTTTAATCTTTGCATGAGCGATGTCTCGACCTACAATGATGGTGCCGTTCAAAGACAAACGTGTTCCAATAGGATATTTGGTCAGAATTTTGCAAACATCTTTCATTGGCTGGTTCAAGTCAATCTTCACAGCATCACCCTCACCGGCAGAACGCAGTTCCTCCGGGATAAGCTCATAAGGTTTATCGTCCATCTTCTCAATCCAAATGCCGTCTTTATTGATTTTGCATTTGATATTGCGGTCGGCCGAGCAACTTACGCCCAAACCGATTGGACAACTGGCACCATGGCGCGGTAAGCGGATAACACGAATATCATGAGCCATATACTTACCTCCGAACTGAGCACCCAAGCCAATCCTGTACGCTTCCTTCAACAATTCTTCTTCAAGTGCGACATCACGGAATGCACGACCGGTAGCATCACCCGTCGTCGGCAACGAATCATAATAGTGAGTAGACGCCAACTTAACTGTTAACAGGTTCTTCTCTGCAGATGTACCACCGATAACAAATGCTATATGATACGGCGGACAAGCTGCTGTGCCCAGCGTTTTCATTTTCTCCACAAGGAATGGAACGAGCGTTCCTGCATTTTGAATACGAGCTTTCGTCTCTTGATACAGATATGTCTTATTTGCTGAACCACCACCTTTGGTAACGCACAAAAAACGATATTCCATTCCTTCTGTCGCCTCTATATCTATCTGAGCCGGCAAATTACACTTCGTATTCACTTCATCATACATAGTGAGCGGTGCATTCTGGCTGTAACGCAGGTTCTCCTCAGTATATGTTTTAAACACACCCTTGGAAAGCGCTTCCTCATCTGAGTACCCCGTCCATACCTGCTGACCTTTTTCACCATGAATAATTGCCGTACCGGTATCTTGGCACAGCGGCAACTTACCTTTAGCAGCCACCTCTGCATTACGCAGAAATGTCAGAGCAACATACTTGTCATTAGCGCTGGCCTCCGAATCACGGAGGATCTTTGCAACTTGCTCATTGTGACTACGACGAAGCATGAAGCTTACATCACGAAATGCCGCATTTGCCATTTTTGTCAAGCCCTCCGACTCTACTTTCAGTATCGGATGACCTTCAAATTCACTGACCGACACATGCTCCCTGGTCAGTAGATAATACTCAGTCTCGTCTTTGCCGAGCTGAAACATTGGTGAATACCTGAATTCCATATCTAATATTTGTTTTATTGGCTTTATTGTAAAATTTCGTACATATTTTTCCGTCTTTCATACATTTCTCATGCGCACATGCACATAAAACGTACAAAGATATGAAAAATATTCGGAGTGAACAATTTTTTTTTAGTTTTTTTATAAAATATTTGCACATATCAAAAAAAAGCAGTACCTTTGCACCCGCTTTTGAAAAACAAGGCACTAAATAGTGGATTGCATTAGTCAACGTCCATGAACGTTGGAAATCAGATAGTATTTTGTATTTTCTACATTATATTTTTCTCTCCACTTGTCTTCCTAGCTCAGTTGGTAGAGCAACTGACTCTTAATCAGTGGGTCGAGGGTTCGAGCCCCTCGGAGGACACAAAATAAAACAACAGAAAATAAAACAATTACAAGCGTCAAAACGGTGAGTTTTGTCGCTTTTTTTGTGTTTTATGTTGTAACAACACTTGTAGAACGTGTTTCGTGTGGGTATATATGTATCGTGGAGAAAAAAATTCACGGACACCGGGTCTATCATCTTCAGGGAAACCGGGTCTATCTTCATTTTCAGGGAAACTGTTTTCTTTTGGGCGTTCCCTCCATAGCCCTGCAGATCCTCTCATCTCCAGAGCTACGTCGGTCGGGCTTTGCAGGGGTTCACAAGTTTCGCATTGTTACACAATACCGTAGCCCTTCCAATCCTTAACGCGGGAAATATTTTACTGCTATTTCCTTATTACAGCATGGAGTCTTAACCCCTTACGTTGCTCGAACAACTCTAACCTGAGATTGGCTTGCTCGCACAAGGCTTGTATCTCTTGCTGGTTGTAACAATGCACATCGCCGTAGCCGATGTAGTTCAACGCGCGCAGTTCGATGTGGTTTATAAACCAGTGCAACAAGTGGCTTTTGACAGTCATATCGCGCAAGATGAGCCTGCCATTTGGTCGCAAACAACGGCTGACACTCCGGAAGAATGCCTCCGGATGAGGGTAATGGTGGAAACTCTGCGAACAGATAATGACATCAAAGGCGTTCTCCTCAAACGGCAGGTTCTCACAATCGCCGCATACAAACTCAGTATTGGGCAGATGTTTCGCCTTGGCTACCTCAATCATCTTCGGTGTAAGGTCAATACCGATAAAATGGGCATTGGGGAAACGCTCTGTCAGAAGCGACAACATCGGAGCGGTACCACACCCTGCGTCAAGCAGGTCTTGAAACGGCTCACGCTCTATTTCTTTCAATATATCCGGATAATCTTTCTTACAGATGTTGTACACGCCTGCATGATTCGTCTCGTATTTGTCGGCTGCACGGGTAAATTCCCCGATAGACAAGTCCTTTAATTCTCTGTCACTTTTCATGTTATTGCAATTTAGCTGCAAAATTACTGCTTTTTGTTGATTTGTGCAATCGCCAAAAGAAAGGATTTTGCACAAGTATCTACCTACGGTCTGCCATTATTCTTTGTCGTTCGTTCGTCCTGTCCATGCAGCTGCGTCCTTCACTCTACCTGCCGGTGGCTGCAACTACCTCCAATCGCGTTCGGCAAATGGATCGCAGAAACGATACCGCTCCGCTAAATCGTAAGTGCGACCATTGCCTCCGCTCTCCCCACTGGACGCACTCCGT
>JAFSTO010000001.1 GCA_017450435.1 Paludibacteraceae bacterium | reverse complement strand
CGGATGCCGTTTTTGATGATGACAATTTGTCCGTTCTCAATAAACTTGATAGTTTTCGGAGCGATGGCGGTATTGTCGATACCTTCGCCCGGACCTACTTCAGGTGCTTCATCGGTATAATGAACGATCGCGAGGAAGCAAACCTGCTTACCGCCAAAAGTGAATGTGAACACATTCTTCGGAGTCTCCAACTCTTTGAGAATGATGGTCGGGTTGGCATATTCCGTCTTAACAGCAAATACGGTATCTTTGCAAGATACACCGTCGAACTCTTTGAGCGAACCAACAGCGGCATCATCATTCGGTACCGCGCGGAACTCGACATCGGTAGCATAGAGTCCTTCGGGAAGGGTGACTGTGTTCTGCGCACCGTTGGAGTTTTTAAGGGTTTTGTATTCCACTCCTTTGTAGGTCATTTTACCCCCTGCCCCCCAGTTCTTATCAGTAGCACCGGTGATAGCAATCGTCCATCCTTCGGCTGCGGAACCGGCTGCACCGGTGATGGAATTGGCAGCGGTTGCCTCAGCACCGTCCACGCCTAACATCCATGAAAGCAGACCGTACGGTTTCGGTGCTTCGGGAACTTGGTCGGAATAAGTGACTACTGCAATGAAGCAAACCTGTTTTACTTTGAAGGTGAAGGTAAACTCATTCTTCGGTGTCTCCAGGGTCTTCACGATGACGGTTGGGTTTTTATAGTCTTTGAGGCTGTGAACGGAATCCTTGCAAGCTTCGCCATCGAACTCGCCGAGCAGACCTTTGTCGGTGTCGTGGTTGGTTACGACATAAAACGTTACTTCGGATGCATAGAGACCCTCGGGAAGGGTGACGGTGTTCTGTGCACCGTTAGAGTTTTTGAGCGTCATGATGGAATCCGGATCAAGGAATATCTTTCCGTTACCGGCAGACCAGTTCTTGGTGTCATTTCCAGAGATGGTGATCGTCCATCCTTCTGCCAATGAGCCGGTAGCACCGGTAATGGAGTTAGCAGCTTCGGCATAGGCTCCGTTTTCGCCTAATTGCCAAGAGAGGACGGCTGTGTCTGCCAACATGCTTGCGCTGAACAATGCAGCGATAGCGAATGTAAAGAATTTTTTCATACTGATTTAATGTTAAAATGTTTATTATTGTTTGATAGTCTACCGGTCTACCGGTCAACTAGTCTACTAATTGACCGAGGGCATTGTAAGTGCGACCATCACGGATGATGAGGAGTTGTCCATCTTTGATGACTTTATTGGTGATTGGTGATTGGTCATTGGTGATTTGGTCTATAGCCGTAGCGGAGTCTTTTATTTCCACCGGTTGACCGAAACCGCCGCGACCGTTGGCCTTACGCATGGTGTTGCCGACATACGAAGCGATGTTAGCGCTCAGTTCAGAGCCTTTGAGAAGGGCGACGAATGCACCTTCGTTCTCGATGAGGTAAGCTGCCTCTGCCTCGATAGCGGCTTGGTTGGCAACCGCGTCAGCAGCAATAGCCTGTGCATCCCAGTTATCCTCACCTTTGATGACGTTCGCGTAGGTGTAGATACTGTCATTGGTCATATAGATCGGATCGGCATTCGCACCGTAGTTCAGGCCGTCAAGGTTATGTCCGGTGATCACCGTACCGTTCTCCAGATGGGTGTTGAACTCATGGAAACGCACATCCAGACCGGCACCCATATGGGTGTAACCCTGCGCCGAAGGCGCGATGAGGCAAGTGGTATTGAGCAACGTTACGGCTGCACGGTCTTTCCATCCGCGGGCGATGTTCCAACGACCGTCTTGATTGTCGGCACCATCCACTGTACAGTTATTCATCACATAACCATAAACGGTTTCAGCAGACGTACTCGGCGCAAAGATGACATCGGCGTTGCTACGGTCGTTATTGAAGAACAGGGTGTTCTCAAACCATATGTTTCCACCTCCGCAGATATAATCGACCGTTCCTTCGATCCGGCAGTCTTCGTACCAAGCGCGCTGATCCGGTTGACCGGCAGAAAGGTAGGTGTCTTGGTTACCTTGCAGATCGACACGTTTCATGATATGTTTATCACCGCGCACATGGAGTGCTATACCTACACCACCTGCGATGCTACCTTCATAGGACACGTCACAACGGATAGCGAGGTCTTGCATATACACGCCTTCTGCGCCTGTCTCGATGAACATGGTCTCCGAACCGTTCATACCTCCATTGAGCGGATGGTTCACGATTAGCACACCTTCCATCGATTGGCCGATCAGGCTGATGGTCTTGGCGATATGGGTCAACGTCGTGTTTCCAAAATCATACGTACCATTGGGCAGGAAGATCTTATCGCCATCCTGTGCGGTCTCCAGCATCAGGAGCAGACCAGCTCCGTCACTGGGTTGCATCATATAGTAACCGGCCTCGTTCTGCGTCGGCACATTAGCGATATTGAAGATCTTCACACCGTGGATATAGCCTCCGCTGAGGGTGAAGGTCAACGTCGTCGGATCACCGATATAACGTACCACTGCTGCACCACCGTCTTCGGCTGTCGGCGTATTGATGGTCTCACCTACCGGGTTGCCGTTCGCATCCTGACAAGTGATCGTACCGGCATTGCCGAACTTACAAAGGGAGAACTTAACGATGGCATTTCCGGCAGTCTGCACGGCAATCGTACCGTTCGCACCAAAAGCCCAACCGTGGTTGTTGTAGTACGAGCCATTGGTGATCGTGATCAGTTCATGGTCTTCCTGATAGAAATACTCTTTGGTGAAATCCCAGTTATAGACGCTACCGATGGTTGCTGTTTCGATGTCGGAGGCATGGGCATAAAGACGCAAATCGGCATTGACCAACGTACCCGTCGGCACTTTCTTCGCGTCCAGACTTGCCGAAGCGAACCAACCGCGGAAAGCTTGTCCTGCAGGAACGGTCACATCGGCTGCGCTGTATTTATAGGTGAGCGCTGCGCCGCTTTCCAAGGTGTCACACCCGATGAGGGTAGTACCGTCCGCATCGTAATAACGCACCTCCACATCGGTCACGGGTTCACCGCCATCTGCATATTCGAGTACGAATCCGGCAAAGAAGAAATCACCGCTATAACTGGTCAGGTAGTACGTGCCTGCTTCAGGAATTTGCACTTCCCAAACCGTCGTACTCACGGGCTGTTGTGCCAAAGCTTGTGCCGGATCGGTGTTATTATCCATCGTGCTGACCAGGATTCCACGCGAAGCGTGACCCTGTGTGTAGAACGTGATGGTACACTCCTTCGTTACGGCAAAAGCCAAACGGTTCTGCGCATTCTTGAGACGCAGACTGTTCTTGCATTCCACACCACCAATCGTGGATTTACCCTTGTTGGTAGCTACCGAGTTACCACCCAGCGACAAGAGATATCCGCCGCAGTAGAGGGTGCCATCGGTCCAACCGGCCGTGCCACTGGCGTTATGGTCATCGGCGATAAAGGTCCAGTTGCGAGGGATAGCAACCAGATCCGTTACGGTGGAGGCAAAAGCTCCTAAACAAAGCACAAGGCTCAATGTTAAAAGAAAAGATTTTCTCATAGTATTTTATTTTTTATTTAGCTTTCTCACGCCACATGGTGGTTATCTGTTCGAGGGTTTTGCCTTTGGTCTCGGGAACGAGTTTCCAGACGAAGAGGGCAGCAGCGAGACAGATGACACCATAGATGATATAGACCATCGCGTGGTTGTAGTTATAGAGTGGCACGAAGGTCGAACTTACCACGAAATTGCTGATCCATTGGAAAGCAACGGCTATAGCAGTGGCTTGTGAACGGATGGTATTCGGGAATAGTTCGGACATATAGACCCAGCATATCGGTCCCCAACTGAACATGAACGAAGCGCTGTAGATGAGGATACTCACTACGGCCACCCACGCCGGCAGCGTGGTCATGTTAGTTAGTGCTACGCCGAAAGCTCCGACCGCCATCAGGAGCGAACCGACAATAAGCAAGGGCTTGCGACCCAGTTTCTCCACCGTGAAGATAGCCAGCAGCGTAAACGAGATATTCACCACTCCCATGATAACCGTGAAGATCATCGGATTGCCCACACCCATCGACTCGAAGATACGCGGGGCGAAATAGAGCACAGCGTTGATACCCACTATCTGCTGGAAGATAGAGAGCATGATACCCACGAAGATGACGAGCCATCCGAAAGCAAAGAGCGGTTCGCGTGTTTCGGTTGCCGTCTCATGTATCTCACGCACGATGATACGGGCATGCTCCTCAGGGTGCAGTTTGGATAGGACGGCAATCGCCTTCTCGTCATAGCCCTTGAGCGCCAAGTAACGCGGACTCTCGGGCACAAGCAAGATGAGTAGCGCAAAGGTAGCTGCCGGCACACACTCGCTGACAAACATCACGCGCCATCCTATCTGTTGCGTCCATTCCACGACCGCAGGGTCGTTGATATGCGCACGGATGATCAAATAATTGACGAAATACACCACGAGCTGACCGAAGATGATGGCAAACTGGTTCCAAGAGACAAGTGCTCCGCGTTTGTCTGCCGGCGCAATCTCCGCTATATACATCGGACAAATAGCCGATGCCAGACCTACGCCAATACCGCCGAGAATGCGATAGCAGTTGAACACGAGAAGCAGCGTTTTCGACGGTACGCCGTAAGGCAAGATTCCGCTCTCCGGGGCATAAGATCCCCATGCAGACAGGAAAAACAGCACACCGGCTACGAACAGCGTGCGTTTGCGTCCTAATCGTTGCGAGAGCACACCGGAAAGGAATGCACCGATGATACAGCCGATGAGGGCACTGCTGGACGTGAAACCGTGCCAGAAGTCCGTATAGTCAAAATCCTTCGCACTGTCGAAGAACTGCTCCAGTCCCTTCTCCGCACCGGAGATGACTGCTGTGTCGTAGCCGAACAGCAGTCCTCCAATGACGGCTACCAGAACTATACCGAAGAGGTTTATCTTGTAGCGAGACATGATGATAATTTACGATTTAATGGTGTACAATGTACGATTATTTCGCATAGAGGGCGACGATGGCTTCATAGAGTTCCTGCTTACCACTGGTCTGTTTCGGTTCACCTACTTTCTTGCCGTACTCATAGACCTGCTCGAAAGTCAGTTTGCCGTCCTCGAAGTCCTTACCCATACCGCTGTCAAACGAAGCATAACGCTCTTTGAGCATTGCCGGAATCGGGCTCTTCTCCATAATCTCTATGGCATTCAGCAGGGCACGGGCACAAGCATCCATACCGCTGATATGCGCAATGAAGATGTCCTCCAAGTCGGTGGAGTTGCGACGGGTCTTGGCATCGAAGTTCGTACCACCGGTACCGAGACCACCATTACGGACAATCTGCATCCAAGCTTGAGTCAGTTCGAAATTATCAATAGGGAATTGGTCGGTGTCCCATCCGTTCTGCGCGTCACCGCGGTTAGCGTCAATCGAACCGAGCATACCTGCATCTACGGCGCAAGCCAGTTCGTGCTCGAAGGTGTGCCCTGCCAGCGTGGCGTGGTTGACCTCGATGTTGACCTTGAAATCCTTGTCCAGACCGTGGGCTTTGAGGAAACCAATGACGGTCTCTGTGTCCACATCATACTGGTGTTTGGACGGCTCGCACGGCTTGGGCTCGATGAGGAAGGTGCCCTTGAAGCCTTTGCTGCGGGCATAGTCACGCGCCATACGGAGCATGGTAGCCATGTGCTCTTTCTCACGCTTCTGGTCAGTGTTCAGCAGGCTCATATAACCTTCGCGGCCACCCCAGAAGACATAGTTCTCGGCGCCGAGTTTGATACCTGCGTCGATGGCGTTCTTGATTTGTACAATAGCACGCGCCACTACATCGAAATCCGGGTTCGTGCTCGCGCCGTTCATATAACGGGCGTTGCCGAACACGTTCGCGGTGCTCCAGAGGAGCTTGATGCCCGTTTCGTCCATCTTCTGCTTGAGGTAATCGGTGATAGCCGCGAGGTTCGCCTCATACTCCTCTACCGACGCGCCTTCGGAAACGAGGTCCACGTCATGGAAACAGAAATAGGGTACGCCGAGTTTCTGCATGATCTCGAAACCTGCATCGGCTTTGTGCTTGGCAATCTCTACCGCGTTATCGCCTTCGTTCCACGGGAACTTCTTGGTGCCGCCGCCGAACTGGTCTGCTCCTTCGGCGCAGAGGGTGTGCCACCACGCCATCGCAAAACGCATCCAGTCTTTCATTTTCTTACCTGCCACTACGCGCTCAGCATCGTAGTAGTGAAACGCCATCGGGTTCTTGGACTCCGGTCCTTCATAGGCAATCTTGCCGATTTGAGGAAAATACTCTTTCATAATGTTCGGCGTTGCCGAACAGACCGCCCGAAGGGCTGAAAGACCGTTTCACTAAAAGACCGTTCATTTCATTCACTGAAAGACCGCTCTTCGAGCTGAAAGACTTTCTTGCTGTTCGACCCCTACGCCGGGGAGGTGTTAAATGATTTATTATTAGTTATTTAGTTTTGTTTTCCAGCGTTGGTATGCCTCGCGGTAGTCGTATTGGTGATCCGGACGGATGGTAGCGAGGGTTTTGAGGGTTCGGAACGCCTCTTCGGGTGTCTTGTAGATGCCTGCCCCTATACCGGCTCCTTTGGCTGCCCCTGTTGCTCCGTCGGTGTCGTGCAGTAGGATCGTAGCGCCGCTTACACCGGCGAGGGTCTCACGGAAGATCGGGGACAGGAACATATTGGCATTGCCGGCATGGATAGTAGTCACGTGCAGCCCCATCTGCTGCATAATCTCAATGCCGTACATAAACGAGAACACAATCCCCTCCTGCGCTGCACGGAGCAGGTGCGCACGGGTGTGCTGGGTGAAACTGAGTCCGTGGACGGAGCAACCGCGTTCCTCGTTGCAGAGCATCCGCTCCGCGCCGTTGCCGAACGGCAGTATGCTTACTCCGGCGCTACCGATGGGCGCTTGCGCCGCCTCCTCGTTCATCTGAGTATACGTCAGGTCGGGCGCCACGTGGCGGTGCATCCAGGAGTTGAGGATGCCTGTGCCGTTGATACACAGGAGTACTCCCAGCCGCGGGTCGGAGGGCGTATAGTTAACATGCGCGAAAGGATTGACGCGCGAGAGAGGGTCATTTGCCACCTGGTCTATCACGCCATAGACGACTCCCGACGTGCCGGCTGTGGAAGCTATCTCTCCGGCATGCAGCACGCCCAAGGAAAGAGCGTTGTTAGGCTGGTCTCCGGCGCGGTACGAGACAGGAATGTCTGCAGGGATGCCTAAGAGCTCCGCCGCCTCACGGGTCACAGTGCCTTGGATACCGAAAGTGGGTCTGGTCTCGCATAGCAGCGAGGGGTCAATGCCGTAGTGCTCCAATAACGCGTACGCGGGTGTTCCTTCTTTAAAATCCCAGAGGATGCCTTCGCTCAGACCACTGACGGTAGTAACCGCTTCGCCCGTAAGGCGCATGGCTATATAGTCACCGGGCAGCATGATTTTGTCAATACGGGCGTAGAGCTCCGGTTCGTCATGTTTCACCCACGCTAACTTGGCGGCGGTGAAGTTGCCGGGCGAGTTTAGGTAATGCGTCCGGCAGTAGTCCTCGCCCAAAGCGCGGTACGCCTCTTCGCCATACGGCACTGCGCGGCTGTCACACCAGATAATAGCTGGGCGAAGGACTTGTTGGTCCTTGTCCACGCACACCAAGCCGTGCATCTGGTAGGAGATGCCGACAGCAGCTATCTCCTTGATGCTTAGTGTTTTGTCATTTGATAACTTGGAAACGGCTTCTTTGAGTGCGGCTTGTGCGTACTTCCACCACATCTCAGGGTCCTGTTCAGCCCAACCTGTTTGATGAGAAATAATAGGAGCTTCCTGTTTTGGGTAAAAAGCCGATGCGACACATTGACCGCTCTCCGCCTCTACAAGCGAAGCTTTGACGGACGAACTGCCGATGTCGAAACCTAATAGAATCATGGTATTAAATTTTTGTGGCACAAAGGTACTATAAAAGTTTAATATATGCAAGCACATATAGAATTATTCGATATTCTTCCACCTTTTTGGCGAAAAATTGCTCTTTGATAGCTTGTTTAATGATGATTAAAAACCTTTCCTGCCGAGCGGTCAATAAGTTATACGTGCTTATCAGGGACACTCTAAGGGTATAGTAAGGGTATATGATTGCCCCCATCAACGGAGCGGTAATCTGCCTACACCGAGAGCACCAAAACAACCCGCATACCATGCGGGACAAAGAACATAGATATGATACGAGGAGAAGACTGATTTTTCTCTTTCCCCCTTTAATTTTGCGGAGTGAAACGGAGCAGAGATAAAATGCTTGTCATAACAAAGAGAGCGGATACAGAAACACGGCAGGCTCGATGCCTGCCGTGTTTCACATTATGCACGCGCATATACGCGCACGGTTCAATTAAGGTTTTGCGCATCTGCATGCGCACGCATAGGTCGGAATTGTCTCGCCAACTGCGTTACTTTTACAAGATGGTTGTTCTATGCGGCAAAAGTGGGGACTTTTGCCGCTCGCGTTCGCGCACTTACTCCGCCAAACGTCCACCGGACGTTCAGCGGTGCGCTTTTCACGCTTCATCTTCGACTGCTGCTTGAGCTGCTGCCAGACGGGCGATAGGTACGCGGAACGGTGAGCAGGAGGCGTAGTTCATGCCGACACGGGCACAGAACTTAACGGACGAAGGCTCGCCGCCGTGCTCGCCGCAGATACCTGTACGGAGTCCCGGACGAACGGCACGACCTTTCTCTACTGCCATCTTGATGAGCTGGCCGACACCGTGCTGGTCAAGAACCTGGAACGGGTCAACCTTCAGAATCTTCTTCTCAAGGTAAGCCGGCAAGAACGATGCAATATCGTCGCGGCTGTAACCGAAGGTCATCTGAGTGAGGTCGTTAGTTCCGAATGAGAAGTACTGAGCCTCAGTGGCGATGCGGTCTGCGGTCAGAGCGGCACGCGGAATCTCAATCATTGTACCAATCTCAAACTCTACCTCAATGCCGTACTCGGCGAATACCTCTTTCGCTACGCGCTCGATGATCTCTTTCTGTTGCTTGAACTCGTATAGGATACCAATCAGCGGTACCATGATCTCCGGCATCGGGTGTTTGCCCTCTTTCTTCAACTCGCATGCAGCTGACAGGATAGCGCGGGTCTGCATAGCAGTGATTTCCGGGAATGTTATACCAAGACGGCAACCGCGGTGACCGAGCATCGGGTTGTTCTCTGCCAATGCGTTGACGCGTTGTTTAATCTCTTCTACAGAAACGCCCATCTCGCGTGCCATCACCTCCTGACCGGCAATGTCGTGAGGTACGAACTCGTGCAATGGCGGGTCAAGCAGACGGATATTTACAGGATAACCATCCATGGCCTCAAGGATACCCTTGAAATCTGCCTTCTGATAAGGAAGCAGTTTAGCCAATGCTTTTTCTCTACCTTCGCTGTCTTTAGCAAGAATCATCTCTCGCATAGCGATAATTTTCTTATCCTCGAAGAACATGTGCTCAGTACGTGTCAGACCAATGCCCTTTGCACCGAAGGCGCGAGCCACCTCAGCGTCATGCGGTGTATCAGCGTTGGTACGAACCTGCAGATGTGTATATTTGTCGCAGAGGTCCATCAAAGCTTTGAAGTCGCCTGACAGTTCGGCTGCCTTAGTAGGAATCTCGCCTGCATACACTTGACCGGTAGAGCCGTTGAGTGATATATAGTCGCCCTCTTTGTATGTCACGCCTTCAATCTTAACGGTCTTTGCTTTGTAGTCAACGATGATAGCACCGGCGCCTGATACGCAGCATTTACCCATACCGCGGGCAACAACGGCAGCATGCGAGGTCATACCGCCACGAGCGGTGAGAATACCCTCTGCAGCCGACATTCCGGCGAGGTCTTCCGGTGACGTCTCAATACGAACCATCACAACCTTATGTCCGTCTTTATGCCACTCTTGTGCATCGTCAGCGTGGAAGACAATTTGTCCGCACGCAGCCCCGGGAGATGCGGGCAGACCTTGTGTGATGACCTTGGCTTTCTTCAAAGCGTCTTTGTCGAAAACGGGGTGGAGCAGTTCATCAAGCTTCTGCGGTTCACAGCGAAGAATGGCCTCTTTTTCGGAAATAACACCTTCGCGGCAGAGGTCCATCGCAATTTTTACCATAGCGGTACCGGTACGTTTGCCGTTACGGGTCTGGAGGAACCAGAGTTTGCCTTCCTGTACGGTGAACTCCATATCCTGCATGTCGCGATAGTGATCTTCAAGTTTCTGTTGAATTTCGTTAAGCTCTTTGTATAGTTCCGGCATGGCTTCTTCCATTGACGGATATTTAGAAGCACGCTCTTCCTCGCTGATGCCTTGAAGCTTAGCCCAACGGCGTGAGCCTTCGAGGGTTATTTGCTGCGGAGTGCGGATACCGGCTACCACGTCCTCGCCCTGTGCGTTTACGAGGTACTCACCATTGAAGAGGTTTTCACCTGTAGCGGCGTCGCGGCTGAAGCAAACGCCTGTAGCGGAGGTCTCGCCCATGTTGCCGAATACCATTGCCATAACACTAACTGCGGTACCCCATTCGTCAGGAATGCCTTCCATCTTACGGTAGAGGATAGCACGCTCGTTCATCCAGCTGCGGAACACTGCGCAGATGGCGCCCCATAGTTGCTCGATTGGATCATCGGGGAACTCTTTGCCTGTCTGCTCTTGGATAGCGGTCTTGAAACGGGCAACAAGGAGCTTCAACTCCTCAACATTGAGGTCTTTGTCAAGTTTGATACCACGTATCTCTTTCACTTCGTCGATGATAGCCTCAAACGGGTCGATGTCGGTTTTGTTAACCGGCTTCATTCCGAGAACGACGTCACCATACATTTGTACGAAACGACGGTATGAGTCGTAAACGAAGTGCGGGTTGTTGGTCTTTTTCACCATACCTTCGGCTACAATGTCGTTCAAACCAAGGTTGAGGATAGTATCCATCATACCCGGCATCGAGGCACGTGCACCCGAACGAACCGATACGAGCAGCGGATTTTGCGGGTCACCGAATTTCGAGTTCATCAAGGTCTCGATATGGTGAACGGCAGCCATCACGTCGTCGTTGAGGACTTCCATAATCTTGTCCTGACCGACTTCGTAATACTCGTTGCAGACGTCAGTGGTGATGGTGAAGCCCGGAGGAACGGGAACACCCACGAGGTTCATCTCGGCGCAGTTGGCGCCCTTGCCACCCAACTGCTCGCGCATCTGGGCATTACCTTCAGCCTTACCGTTACCGAAGGTGTAAACGCGTTTTTTCTGTTCCATAATTTATAAAATGTTGTTTAAGAATATCTTTCCTTTAGTTTATTTTAAATGATAGTACTTGTTTTGCAAAGTTACTGCTTTTTTCTGAATTATACAAGATAAATATCAGACAAATTATCAATTTTATACAAATTATCGCAATATTGTATCGCATGTTATTTTTATGAAATTCTCGTCCCCTGTCAGAGCTTGCATCGTATCCATTGGGCAGAACGCCGGGTGGCAGAGACTCATGGTGCTGTCTATCGGTTCTGTTATGCCGCAGGCGTCAAGAAGTGTGTGAAAGACTACGGCAGAGTTGAACTGCGAGTGTTGGTGAGCCCTGAGTTGCAACACTTTGTCGGGATGCAAGGAGAAATACTGCTCGGAGTACCATAATATGAATGGAATGTTATATTCATACCGTGTACCTATGTATGAGCCGTGAAGCACGACTTCTCTTTCGTCATCGTAGATGTTTTCTCCGTGGTCAGAGAGGTAAAGCATGATGACCGGACATTGCAGCATTTCTAATCGGTTAATCAGTGAGTCAAGGAAGAAGTCGGTATATAGAATGCCGTTGTCGTAAGCATTGAGCAGTTTCTCTTTGGCAGCGGGAGTGATGTCGGTTATATTGAATTTGTTGTCAATAGTAGGTTGGTAGACGGAAAACTCAATGGGATATCTGCTGTCGTATCTCCAGTGGTTACCCATAGTGTGGAGACAGATTATTTTTTTCGCTGTTGTCTGTGTGTGCAGATACTGCTCAAGTGGTGTCAACAGCTCTACATCGTAATTGCCTTCAGCCGACCCGCCTTTATGTGAAGCATAGTGGTAGTCTGTTGTGTGCAAGTGTCGGGCGGTATATGTTCCTGCCGATTGGTTGGTAATCCACGCATCGCTGTAGCCGGCCTCCTTGAAGGCATCTATCATGTCTCGCTCTGTGTATAAACAGTCACGATGTATAACGGGTATCCTACTTAATATATGTGGTACGGCATAGGCGGTCAAGTTGGCTTGCGAATAGGCACTGTCGTAGCTGATGATGTTTGCCCGTTTGCTCAGTAGCGGGGTGGTGGGACGCTCATAACCATTGAGCGAGAAGTTATGGCTACGTGCCGTCTCGCCTATAACAAGTACTACGACCTCAGGCAGGGTATCGTTGCGACTGCTGATGCCGAAACGAAATTGCTCAAGTTGGTGAATCCTTTTGTCAATGTCACGCTCGTCACGTAGAAGAGAGATACTGTTGACGTAGAAGTTATACGGAAAAATCTTGTAGAACTTCATCATTATTTTGTCGGCTGCATCTGCTGCTATTTGCGCCGGCGTCTGCTCTCGGTTGAAGTGGTAACTGAAGATGCTGAACACCCCCATGCCGCAGACCGGTAGAATTGGTAGCAGTATGAGCAGACTTTTTTGTAATGGTTTGGGTAACAGCCACTCTTGTTTCTCTGTCGCGGCAAGATAAAAATACACGGCCCACACAATCAGCACAGCCACTACGAGAAACCACATTGACGATAACAACTCGGTGGCCTCTTGGCGGTCGGTGGAGTAGATAATAGCAAGAAACGGTTTGCTGCAGGTCTCTTTGTTTATATAGATACTTGCAATCTCAATTGGGGCACATAGTAGTGTGAGGAGCCCTTCCGTAATGAAGTAGGCTTTGGCTTTCAGAACAAGCGCCGGAAGCAACAGACACGTCAATACTACAACGAAATAGATGATACTCTTGGCAAGCGATATGGTAAGGTCGTTGACGCAAAATACTGCGTAGATATTAGGGAGCAGCAGTAGCAGAAAGAGAATGGTGCGACGTATGTATGGGTGGATTTGTTTCATCGCTGGCAGAACAAGATAAACTTATTGAAAGAAACTGAAATGTACGTTGCCGTATGAACGATGGTCAACGAAGTGCGGATGACCGGAAAAGTCGTTCGCCTTGGAGTGTTCGAGAACGAACATTCCGCTTGGTTTAAGCATGTTGTTGCTGAATATCACATCCGGCAGGGTGGATAGTGCAGGTAGTTGATATGGTGGGTCTGCATAGATAAAGTCATACGACACTCTGTTAGCTGTGATAAACTTGAATACGTCGCCTCTGACCACGGTGAGATTGCTAATACCGAGCTGTTTGCAGACCGAAATGATATAGTTCTGCTGCGTATGCGCCAACTCGACAGAGGTTACCTCTCTTGCGCCTCGAGACACGAATTCTATTCCTATGCTGCCGGTGCCCGCAAAGAGGTCAAGCATCTCTATGTCTTCGAAATCAATCCTGTTCTGAAGCAGGTTGAATAGCCCTTCTTTGGCAAAGTCGGTGGTGGGACGGGCGGTGATGTTCTTAGGCGGCTCTAACCGTCTGCCTTTGTATGTGCCGCTGATGATTCTCACGATATTGGGAGTTAGTTTTTTGAAAAAAAACGATTATCTCAGTCCGCTGACGAACTGAGATAATCGTTTGCATAATTACAATCTTGCGAGTATAGCTTTTGATTCTGCTTCATAACCGGGTTTGTTAAGCAGGGCGAACATGTTTTTCTTGTATGCCTCTACTCCCGGTTGGTTGAACGGGTTAACACCGAGCATGTAGCCGCTGATGCCGCAACCTCTCTCAAAGAAGTAAAGCATGGCGCCGATGTTATACTCGTCAACGCGCTCTATCTCAATGTGAATGTTGGGAACGCCACCGTCCACATGCGCAAGACGTGTGCCAAGTTCTGCCATCTTGTTTACCTCGTCTACACGTTTGCCGGCAAGGAAGTTCAAACCATCAAGATTCTCTTTGTCCTCGGGAATAACCACTTTCTTCTGCGGCTCTTTAACAGAGATGACTGTCTCAAAAATCGAACGCTCGCCATCTTGTATCCATTGGCCCATGGAGTGGAGGTCTGTGGTGAAGTCAACCGCAGCGGGGAAGATACCCTTATGGTCTTTGCCTTCTGACTCACCGTAGAGCTGTTTCCACCATTCAGCGATGAAATGCAACTTCGGGTTGAAGTTAACCAGAATCTCGGTTTTCTTTCCAAACTGATATAGGGCATTACGCATTGCTGCGTATTGTGCTGCCGGGTTATTGGCGTAGTCAACGTCTGTGCCGGTGGCTTTTTCCATATCTTGCGCACCTTTAACCAACTGTTTGATGTCGTGACCGGCTACAGCAATTGCGAGCAGTCCTACCGGTGTCAGAACTGAGAAACGTCCGCCAACGTTGTCAGGGATGACGAAGGTCTTATATCCCTCTTTGGTAGCGAGAGAACGCAGTGCACCTTTCTGTGCATCGGTCACGGCTACTATTCGTTGACGAGCCTCTGCTTTGCCAACCTTCTCCTCAAGCATAGTCTTCAGAAGACGGAACGCTAAGGCTGTCTCGGTGGTGGTGCCGGATTTGGAGATATTGACAATACCGAACTCTTTGTCGCTCAAGAACTCCATAAGGTCGGCAAGGTAGTCTTCACCTATGTTGTTTCCGGCGTAAACTACGTATGGGTCTTTTCTGTCAGTGCAGTAAGCATCGAACGTGTGAGCCAAAGCATCATTGACAGCTTTAGCGCCGAGGTAAGAACCGCCGATACCGGCTATCACTACCACTTGGCATTTCTGTCGGAGCAGATTGGCAGTCTCCTGAACCTCGTCAAGGAAGGCAGGAGTGATAGACGAGGGTAGATGTACCCAGCCGAGAAAGTCGTTACCGGCACCTTTGCCGGACTCAAGTAGTTGGTTGGCAGCGGCTGTCATATCAGCAAGATGAGAAAGGCTGCCTGCAGGTACAAAGCACGCTGCATGAGTGAGTGTGAGTTTCATTTTATTTTAGTTTTTTTGTTAATTCTTGTATTTCAATTTTCGGGGATGCTTTTTTGTAAAGTATATTATACACAGCGTCAGCTATTGGCAGAGCCACGTGAAAACGCTCGTTGAAGTCGTGTATACACTTGCTGCCGTAGTATCCTTCCGCCACCATCTCCATTTCCAGTTGAGCCGCTTTGACACTATAACCTCTGCCAAGCATATTGCCGAACTGGCGGTTGCGCGAGAACTGCGAATAGGTGGTCACCAGCAGGTCGCCTAAGTACGCTGAGCCGTTGATGTCACGATGGTTAGGGTAGGTAGCGTTTACAAAACGGCTGATCTCTTGAATGGCGTTGGCGGTCAGCACTGCCTGGAAATTGTCACCATAGTTGAGACCATAGCAGATGCCGGAGGCTATGGCGTATATGTTCTTCATTACCGACGAATACTCCAATCCCCACACGTCATCCGAGCAAGTGGTGTTGACAAACGGTGTCTCAAACAGTCTTGACATACATCGGGCGTTGTCCTTGTCGGTGCAACCGATGGTCAAGTATGATAATCGTTCTAAAGCAACCTCTTCAGCGTGGCACGGACCGGCTATCATGCCAAGCTGCTCGTTGGGAACCTCGTATCTTACGTGCAGATATTCTGTGACAACCATGTTCTCATCCGGAACCATGCCTTTGATGGCGGAGATGATAATCTTGCGTTTGATTGACCGCCGCAACTTCTTTAGGTGAGCCTTGATAAACGGTGACGGAACGGCAAAGATGAGAATGTCTGACTCTGCCACCACTTCGTTGATGTCGGCTGTGAAATTGATGCGTGATACATCAAAACGTATGGCTCTCAGGTAGTCAGGATTCTTGCCGGTTGCAACAAAGCCGTCTATCTGTTCTTGCTTGCGCATATACCAGTTGATGTGCTCCACGTTACACAGCACTATCTTTGCTAATGCTGTAGCCCAAGAACCACCGCCTAAAATAGCTACTTTCTTTCCTTCTAATGTCATGTCTTATTTTTTCAATAACAAACAAGAGTTTTTGCAAAAGCTTTGTCCGTTCATATCGTATTCAAACAGGGTTTAATGCTGTTTGAACAATGATTGAACGGTATTCGATTTACTGTTCCGGCTTCATTGTGGGGAATAGCAACACCTCTTGAATAGACTGCTGCCCTGTCATTAGAATAGCAAGACGATCAATACCAATACCTATACCGGAGGTTGGAGGCATGCCGTATTCGAGAGCACGCATGAAGTCGTGATCAATAACCATTGCTTCGTCATCACCTTTGTCCGCTAATTTCATCTGTTCAACAAAACGGTTATATTGGTCTATCGGGTCGTTGAGTTCAGAATAGGCGTTGGCAAGTTCTTTACCATTTACCATCAGCTCAAAGCGCTCGGTCAACCCGGGCTTGGAGCGGTGCATCTTCGTTAACGGCGACATCTCGACAGGGTAGTCTGTTATGAAAGTGGGCTGGATGAATGTGCCCTCGCAGGTTTCGCCGAAAATTTCGTCAATCAGCTTGCCGCGCCCCATCGAGGCATCTACATCCACACCGCATTTCTTTGCGGTTTCACGAATTTCATCGTCACTCATGTTGGTCAGGTCGTAGCCGGTTTTCTCCTTGATGGCATCCAATATCGGCAGGCGGCGGTATGGAGCTTTGAACGACACGGTGTTGTCACCAATCTGCACCTCTGTGCTGCCGTTCACTGCTATGCATATCTTCTCTAAAAGTTGTTCGGTGAAGGTCATCATCCAGTTGTAATCTTTGTAACTAACGTACAACTCCATACATGTGAACTCAGGGTTGTGCGAGCGGTCCATTCCTTCGTTGCGGAAGTTACGACCTATCTCATATACTCCTTCAAAACCACCCACAATCAGACGTTTCAGATACAACTCTGTTGCAATACGCAAATACATATCCACATCCAGAGTGTTGTGGTGGGTGATGAACGGACGGGCAGACGCACCGCCGGCTATCTGTTGGAGGATAGGAGTCTCTACCTCGGTATAACCGGCTTCATCAAACACCTGACGCATCGTTCTTAAAATGGCAGCTCGTTTGAGGAAAATGTCCTTCACACCATCATTAACCACAAGGTCAACATATCGTTGACGATAGCGTTGCTCAGGGTCGTTGAATCCATCATAAGCTACGCCGTCTTTGTATTTGACGATAGGTAACGGACGAAGCGATTTGGAAAGAACGGTGAGCTGTTTGGCATGAACGGATATCTCGCCCATTTGCGTGCGAAAGACAATTCCTTTGATACCAATGAAATCACCTATATCAAGCAGTTTTTTGAAAACTACGTTATACATCTGCTGCTCAGGAGTGGACGCTGTCTCGCCTTCCGCCACAGGAGCTTGTATATCGTCGCGACTTACGTAAACTTGTATTCTGCCCTTAGAGTCCTGCAACTCGCAAAATGAAGCTTTGCCCATTATACGGCGCGACATGAGCCGGCCGGCGATGCTTACTTCACTGCCGTCCAGCTCATCAAAGCGATTCTTGATGTCTGTTGAAAATGCGGTTACTGGGTATTCGTCAGCGGGATAGGGATTGATACCAAGGTCGCGAAGCGATTGAAGCGACTGCCGACGGATGAGTTCTTGTTCTGATAGTTCCATGTTAGAAAAATGTTCGTTTTTGTACTTTTGTCTGCAAAGGTAATCAAAAAAAACGATTTTAGCAAGAGTTTTCTAAATTTCTTTCTTTTATTATGCTTCCGTTTTTACCAACAATATGTTGTATGTGTTTGTGTTTCCTGAACAGATTATTGGTCTTATTGTTTTTATACGTTACTACATTTCTGTGAAACATCAAAGCGCTTATCACACGATAAAATTTTTTTCTATATATCTTTGTTTGATTCGGGAAAAATTTGTAACTTTGCAATGTGATATGCCCTGTTTTTATGTCAGAAGTATAGGATATAAGATAGTGGCTTGCGTGTATTTTCCTGAAAATGCTGATGTTGCAACATATTCGTTTTCTTGTCATGGATGTCGATGGTACCCTCACCGACGGGAAGATTTATATGGGGCAGAGTGGGGAGTTGTTCAAGTCATTTGACACTCGCGATGGTTTTGCTATTAGGGAGATATTGCCGCTTTTGGCTGTCAGACCTGTTATTATAACGGCTCGGGAAAGTGCTATTGTCGCCAATCGGGCGCGGGAGCTTGGTGTTAAAGAACTTCATCAGGGGTGTCGCAATAAATTGGATAAGTTACAGGAGTTGTTGTCTGTTTGCTCAGTGAATGATGGAGTTACATATTCTCTTGCTAATGTGGCATATATAGGCGATGATTTGTTAGATATGCAGTGCCTCGTTCCTGTGGCTAAAGCCGGTGGCTTGGCTGCTTGTCCTGCTGATGCTACACAAGCAGTGAAGAACGTCTGTCAGTTTGTTGCTAATCATAATGGCGGTGCAGGGGCTGTGCGAGAGTTAGTGGAATATATGTGTGCGGCAAGAGATCTTAAGACTGAAGATGTTTTTGCTTGTGGTTAATTCTGCTGCAGATTGTTCTGTTTTTTTTTGATATTTCGCGTATCGTGTGATTAACATACTATTATTGTTTGGTAAGATTTATAGGTGTTTTGAACTCCGTTTTTGTGTACACATAACTTTTGATAGAGCACTTGTATTTTGAGGTAGTTAAGGCTTTTGTTCTAATATTTGGTTGGGTGTAATTTCTGTTGATTTACTTGCTTGTTTGTTTGTTTGTTGATATTTGTTATGTAATAGTTATCGTCTTTTTTTGTATTGCAATTTTATTGCTTGTATAGGTAGTTACTTTTAGTTGTGTTTGTGTAATATTCTGCTTGCTTAATTTATTTTTACATTTTTAATATATTTCCTATCGTGTGGTTAACTTGCTTTAAGGATAAACCTGACATTTGAATAAAACCTAATATTTATCTTCGAAAAATTGCGTCGGAATACGATTCCGACATCGGCTATCATCCTTTTGACTGCCGTTGCCGAACACGAAAGTCCGCTGAGACTTATTCGGCAAAGTGTACATTGACATATTGGATTTACCGTAAAAAGTAAAGAATCCCGCACGATAGAAGTAGAGGGGCATGCCTATGTATTCCGCCAAATGAGCAAAATTAATTGGACGAATATGTTAGGTACTGAGTAGTCTGACAACATCACTATCGCTACTCAGGAACGTGTTTTTCTTGATATGATGTATCTGAGTGTGTTGCAATGTTATTTTGATAATTTGCATCCGCTTAATCATGAACTTATCCGTCAGTTATTACCTGTATATTGTTCACCGATATTAGTTAAGTGTGGAGGCGCTACTCAATGGACATCAATAAACATCGATATTGTCTGATGCAAGTGCTGCTTGCTATCCACAGCCATCTTCAGTTAAGAATATTTCTATCGTTCAAAGGAGGCACATCGTTGATGCTTTTTCATGGATTGACGTGGTTCTCTACGGATTTGGATTTCAATATTCTGGATATTAGTAAAACGGAATACTTATATCGGGAACTGAGAATATTACTGCTACGATTGGGAATTATTGATGACGAAGTGATGAAAGTGTGCGCTTGTAGTCTCCAGACACTCATGCAAGGTCTTGGCAAAGTATTGATGGATAATGTCTCAAAGAATTTTGCTCGAAAAGACTTAATCGCAGAAACAGCAAGCGGATTAAAACTATTTGCAATATATATGTTGATAGCGGAAAAGAATGATTAAAAAGAAATAAGAGTTCCATACTATACCATTTTTACCTCAACAGCGGTAAATCCAATAAAGCGGATTTACCGCTGTTGTTTGTCAATACGCGAAATATACAAGATTCCGTGGTGCTCGCGGGAATGAATGGAAATAGAATAAAAATGAATGGTAAATCTAAAACACGTGATTGTATATTACGTGATGGTGTGAACTTACACTAATTGGATTTTATAATATGCTAAAGATAAAGAATAAATAGATTGTTGCGGATGCAATGCGTGCGGAGAGATGAGAAATGAATAACGGAATAGCGCTCCATTAAGCGGCTTCGCCGCGTCACCATTAATCAATTAGCAATAAATATCTCTCTCGTATGTCTCTCGTAAACTTCATGTAAGTGAGGTGTGATAAACAAAATAAGACACAACAAAACAAGACAAAATAAGTAAAAAACGAAAATAACTTTAAAGCAAAAATACAATCATGAATTTAAATGAACACGTAGCTCATTTTGCTGGGCAGGGCGAAATCTGATATAATCCATAAAAGAGACATTATTTCCGTCCTAACAGAAAAAACAACAAATAACAGAATATACCAAACATCACCAATAAATGAAAACAGTAATCTTAGCCGGTGGATTTGGCTCGCGGATTAGCGAAGAATAATAAAGGATATAATGTTTAATTTAACCCAATTCATATCAACCTATGTTACTCATCGACAGGTGAGTATGTTTGCTGCGGACATAGAGGCCAACAAACCAGAGATAGAAAAGCAAGTCTGCAATAAACGTGTCTGTGTCATAGGCGGAGCTGGCAGTATAGGCTCTTCCTTTATTAAGGCATTGCTTCCCTTCCACCCCAAACAGCTCATCGTGGTGGACTTGAATGAGAACGGCTTAGCTGAGCTAACTCGCGACTTACGCAGTAGTGCAAACATTCAAGTGCCGGAAGACTATCGCACTTACACGCTTGATTTCGCAAGCCCAATCTTTGAGCGCATTTTCCATGAAGAAAAAGGCTTTGATATAGTTGCCAATTTCTCGGCTCATAAACATGTCCGCTCGGAGCGAGACCGCTATTCGGTGCAAGCGCTCATTGAGAATAATGATATCAAGGCTAAGAAACTGATGGATATGATGCTGGTATACAAGCCGGCTCATTTCTTCTGTGTCAGCACGGATAAGGCTGCCAACCCTGTGAATATCATGGGAGCCAGCAAGCGCATTTTGGAAGACCTGATAATGGCATATTCCGCAGAATATAATGTTACGACTGCTCGTTTTGCTAATGTAGCGTTCTCTAATGGCTCTTTGCCGGACGGTTGGTTGCATCGTTTGCAAAAACGGCAACCTCTTGCTGCTCCGAATGATGTGAAACGCTATTTCGTTTCTCCGGAGGAAAGCGGACAGATATGTTTGTTGGCTTGCATCTTAGGCAAAAGCGGAGAGGTGTTCTTCCCTAAATTGGGAGAGGAACAAATGCTGAAGTTCTCGGATATATGTGATGATTTCATTCGTGAGCAGGGTTTGCAAAAACATCTCTGCGCTACAGACGAAGAAGCAAAGCAATGCGCAGCATCTCTCTACTCTCAACCTCAATCTCAATCTCAACCTCAACCTTATCCTGTAATCTACACCGGTAGCAATACAACCGGCGAGAAGGCCTATGAGGAATTTTATGTGCAGGGCGAGAAAATCAATACCACTCGTTTTCAAAGTTTAGGCGTCGTAGAGCAGTCGCAGCGTCATTCGATGCTGGAAGTAAATCAATTGTTCAGGCAGTTTGAATCTATCTTTGCACGCCCGGACTTTACGAAAGCAGAAGTAGTAGATGCAATAAAATCCTTTATCCCAACTTTCGAACATGAGGAAAAAGGAAAGAACTTAGATAGTAAAATGTAATTACGATGACAGATTATAAACAAATAGTAGATTTTATTCGTGACCTGTATGGCAATTCGGATTTTGTGCCTCTGGCAGTGCCGAAGTTTATAGGTAATGAGAAGAAGTACCTCAACGAGTGTATTGATACTACATTCGTCAGCAGCGTCGGTAAGTTCGTTGATCGTTTTGAGGAGGACATTGCTCGCTACACGGGTGCCAAACGTGCAGTGGTGTGCGTCAGCGGGACCAATGCGCTGCACATGGCACTGATGCTTTCCGGAGTGGAGCGCGATGATGAAGTGCTGACGCAAGCCCTGACCTTCATTGCTACCTGCAATGCCCTCAGTTATATAGGTGCTCATCCTGTATTTCTAGATGTGGATAAAGCCACAATGGGTTTGTCGCCCGATGCTGTCAAAGAATGGCTTGCGAAGAACGCCGAGATCCGCAATGGTCAATGCTATAACAAGCGTACCGGTCGCAGAGTCAAAGCCTGCGTGCCGATGCACACGTTCGGTCATCCTGTTCGCTTGGATGAACTGGTTGCCGTCTGCAAGGAATATCATATTGAGATAGTGGAAGATGCGGCAGAGAGTATCGGTAGCCTCTATAAAGGCAAACATACCGGAACCTTTGGCAAAATAGGTGCTTTGAGTTTCAATGGCAACAAGACCATCACCACAGGTGGCGGAGGAATGTTGCTGTTTAATGACGAAGAGTTAGGCGCTTATGCCAAGCACCTTACCACACAAGCCAAAGTCCCTCATCGCTGGGAGTTCCGTCATGATCATATCGGTTATAACTATCGTATGCCGAATATCAACGCAGCTCTTGGCTGTGCGCAGTTGGAACATATTGAGGAATATGTGGCGGACAAACGTGCCACAGCAGCAGCCTATCGTGATTATTTCAGCCGGATGGACGGCATTGAGTTCTTCGTAGAACCGGAGAACACCCGCTCAAACTATTGGCTGAATGCAGTGTTACTACCCAATCGCGAAGAACAGCAAGCGTTCTTGCAATACACCAATGATAATGGTGTCATGACTCGCCCGATTTGGGAACTGATGAACCGCTTGCCGATGTTCGAACACTGCGAAACTGACCATTTGACCAACACCCAAATGTTCGCTGATAGAGTGGTGAATATTCCAAGTAGTGTAAGATTGTAATACATTGAGATTATGTAATATACATTTTAAACCCACCGATTTTGGTTAGTTTAAACAATTCGAAAATGAAGTTTGAATATGTGAGATGCAATTGGATGTAATTCCATGCAAAATGATATAAATCTATTGTATAAATTGAGTATAAGAGATATAAACAATCCCAACTAAACCTCTCGTATTATTAGGCGGTGGTGGACACTGCAAATCGGTGATAGATAAAATTTATTTCAAATGCAATGAAACGAGGAAATAAAAACATAGTTTGTGTTATAGCAGTCCATCCGGATGATGAGACATTGGGATGTGGCGGTACAATTTTGAAACATCTAAAAAATGGTGACGAGGTGCATTGCGTCTTTGTAACAGATGGAGACAACACGCAAAAAACAATCATTGCAAAGTTGGCGGATTTCTATCACTTAACCGGTGTTATTAGTCTTGGATTTGAGGAACTGAAATTAGCAGATATATCACTAAATGTTCTTGTTCCGGCGTTGGCAAACGTGCTGAATCAAATAAAGCCCAATATCCTATATATACCGAATCGAAGTGATGCGCATTCCGACCACAGAGCCGTATTTGAAGCACTCGTCGCATGCACCAAATCGTTCCGCTTCCCGTTTATAGAACAAATCCTAATGTGTGAAGTGATTTCGGAAACGGATTTTAATTTGAACTTGTCGGAACAAGTGTTCAATCCGAACTACTTTGTGGATATAACGGACCAATGGGTAT
>JAFSTO010000076.1 GCA_017450435.1 Paludibacteraceae bacterium | reverse complement strand
TTCAGATTTTATTGCTAACTTTGCCATCGTTATATGTTTTTTTTCTCACCACAAAGTTACAAAAACTTTGTCATATAACAAAGGCTTTCTTGTTGAAAAACAGCAAGAAAGCCTATTTTTTTCAATCAAAATACGACTACCATTCACAAATTCTTACAGACATCCATTCGCTGATGGTGTACATCAAAAAAAGCTGCCTAACAAAACTTGTTAGACAGCCTCTTTCTTGTGGTGCCTCTTGGAGTTGAACCAAGGACACATGGATTTTCAGTCCATTGCTCTACCACCTGAGCTAAGGCACCGTACAATTCGCGAGGAACATACCCTCCATCGTTTGCTTGCCGGTTTACACCATTATGCAAACATGTTCCCCTGAATTGCGGGTGCAAAGGTACTGCTTTTTTTTGATATGACCAAATTTTTAGACGAAAAAATGCAAAATCCTGCGTAATTTCATCATTTATGTATAGTCAAAGCATTTCAATCGTTCTGTTAGCCCATGTCTTGCTGCTTTTACCGTTGTCTCATCCACGCCGGAACAGAGTCAAGCTGCTGCTCGGTATCGTCATCAAGGTCGAAGTCAAAATACGTTGATGCAGCGGTGTTATCCGCGGTCATAGGCTGTTCTTGCTGTTGCTCTTCTATTATCTGTTCTTGAGCCGACACAACTTCATCGTTGTCTATAATCTCCGGCTCAGCGTCGGTGGTTGCTTCCTCTGTCACCTGCTGCTCGTCTTGTGTCTCTTCCTGTTGTCCGGCTGTCTCTGACGGCTCCTCAGTCTTTTCATCGTAGAAGCCTTTGATGGCATCATCAATTGTAATCTTCACCTGAATGTCCGGTGTGACGTGTTTCGGCTCGTCTTTCTGGGCTTCAATGCCGGGGATGTTGCTCACACTGTAGCCTGTTGCGATAACCGTTACGCGTACCTCATCGCCTAAGCTCTCGTCGTAGCTTGCACCCCATTTGACTTCTACATCGTCGCCCACTTGGTCGATAAACCTGTTTATCTGGTCTAACTCTTGCATTCGTATGGCGTTTTCTGTCGAGCAGTAGAAGTTCAGCAGAATACGGCTTGCGCCGTGCACATCGGTAGTGTTGACCAGCGGTGAGTTAAGCGCTTGGTTGATAGCCTCTGTGATACGTTGCTCAGGATTAGCGGAGCGCCCTACGTTCATTATTGCCATACCGCCGTTCTTAAGCGTGTTATATACGTCTTGGAAGTCGGTATTGATATAGCCGGGGATGGTGATAATCTCTGCTATTGCCTTCGCGGCATTGCTCACTACCTCGTCAGACTTCTGGAAGGCGTTAGGCAAGTCGAAGTCGGGATAGATTTTCGGCAGTTTCTCGTTGTTAATGACGAGTATTGCATCCACGTGTTCTGCCAGAACAGCTACACCCTGCAGGGCTTTGCGTATTGTTTTCTTCCCTTCAAAGGCGAATGGTATGGTAACAATTGCAACGGTCAGGATTCCCATCTCTTGTGCCACTTCTGCCACAACAGGTGAGGCGCCGGTACCCGTTCCGCCTCCCATACCTGCGGTGATAAACACCATCTGTGTGCCGTCGTCCAGCGCTTTACGAATGTCATCACGACTGGCTTCTGCCAGTTCGCGGGCTTTCTCAGGTTTACCACCTGCTCCCCAACCCGGACCAAGTTGCAACTTAGCCGGGACGGGCGACTTCATGAGGGCTTGACTATCAGTGTTGCATACAAGGAAACTGACATCCTTAACGTTCTCGCGATAGAGGAAGTTAACAGCATTATTGCCGCCACCGCCTACGCCTAACACTTTAATCAGACTCTGTTCGCGGAAATCAGGCTCGATAGGGATTATTTCGTCCATATTGTTTTGTTTTTACTATTGCTAATTTATCTGTTGTTTTTAAGAGGTGCCCTTTATATTGCTAATTATCGGTTCTGTTAATTGGCAGGAGGAGTGAACAAGTCTCCTATCCGCTCTAAGAATCCTTTCTTGATTGGCGTGTCGCCAACTGTTTTGCCGGGGTTATTCTTACGATACTTGGCGCCGAGTAGTAGGGCTCCTATCAGTGCCGAATATTCAGGGCTTTTCAGTGCATCCGGTGTGCCTTCTGCCAACCATTCGGCGTGCGAACCGTATGCCACGCGAAGCTTGGTGTGCTGCTGTACGTAGCCTACCATTCCTTGCATCATCGAAGCGCCGCCGGTCAGATATACCGTGGCAATCTCGTCCTCGTAACGCTGTAGCTCGCGGAAGATTGGAGCCATCAGTTCATTCAGACGGGATGTTATTATTTTCGAGAGAAACGATAGTTTTACAAATACGTCTTTCTCACCTTCGTTTCGAGCCGGAATGCGTACGGTACCATCTTGTTCCGTTGTCGGTGCTACGGCGTTGCCGTACTTGAGTTTCAGCTTCTCGGCACGATCTGTCGGAATGCCTAACTGTTCGATGTCGGCAGTTATTGTTGAACCTCCAAAGGGTAGGGTGCGGCAGGTGAGGTATCTGCCGTTCTTATATATGCTTATGGTGGTTGTTTCTGCGCCCATGTCAATGATGCACACTCCGGCTAACTCGTCTTCCTCTGTGGCTAATGCTTCAAGCAGAGCCTCAGGACGGGCAAATGCTTTTTCTATTGACTTGCCTGCACGGTCAAACGTTCCTTGTACTTTATCCTTTAGCTCGTCCATACCATAGAACGTGGAGAACCGTGCTTCGATATGGGTGGCACGGGCGTTTGCCGGCAGACTGCTGTATTCAGTATTGTCCAAACTCAAGCTGTATAGGCGGGCATCTAAACCCGTCATTCCTGCGCTCAGCTTGGCTGCCTTCAAAAAACATTCCTCACGCATCTCATCAATCTTTTTCTGCGATACGGGCATGTAGGTCCCTTGCGAGCGTTTGGCTGTAATATCAACAGCCCTCATGGATTTGCCGCCATACAGGGTGAAGGCTGTCGGCAGTTCGTCAGCGCGAGCCCTGCCCAGTCGGTTGCCTATCAGCAACAACGATTCGCGAAGACGATAGCTGGCGTTCGTCGTGTTCTTAATAACGCCTTTGTGCACCACTCCGCTGTATTTGTCAGACTTCTCCACTGCCAATATGCGTAAGGTACAAGGATAGGAGCTGTCGGTCTGTTCTGCTGCGGCGAACTTAAAGCTCTGACTGCCCATATCAACTGCTACTAACGGCAGCTGGTCGGTTGTTTGTTTGGTATTTTGTTTTTTAGCCATGGTTCTCGTCTTTTCTACGGATTTTAATACCTTCTAATGATGTAAGCTAACACTTTTGAACGTTGTTTGAACATTTTTTTTTCTTACCTGCATACAATTTGTCCTTTGAAACGAAGGTCTATTTGTTTGTACTCTTTCCAACCGAACTTGGAAAACCCCTCGGTGTAAAGTGTCTGGAGTTTCTTTAGTTTGGCTTGATAGTCGTTGATGTTCCCAAGCATTATTGTGCCGCTACCGATGCGTGGAATGAGCTCGATATGCTCCGGGTCAACGACATTGATTTGCGTTATTTGTGCTCCCCAAAAACTATCATCCTTCAACCACTGTATAAAGTCGAACAACTCGTTTTGTGCCCAATGTTGCGGCACGCGACCAGTGATAACCGGAACGTATGAGGCTGTTGTGGTGCGAGGGTACATTATCTTTCTGTCGCTATCTACATAGTAGTTGTCCGCACCTAATACTCTCATTACCGGAATGCGCTGTGATAGTTTTAGGTGCACAACGCCGTCGGGCGAGGCGTAACACTTGGCTGTGCGAATCATAGGATGTTGCAGTGCCTGCTCTTCTATCTGTTGGCAGCGTTGAGAACTGATGGGCTCGGTCTCCGGCTTGATGCCCGTTCGACGAATGAATTGCTGCATCTCTGTCTCCGTCACAAAACTGCGCCGGCGGCTGTCGGAGAAACGAATGTCAAAACTGCTGCAAGTGGGGTTAAGACGACTCTGAGAGAAGTAAAAGACGCAGAACACAACATACACGCCGATTATCGCCGCGCATACTCCCTTCAGTATTTGTTTCCATCTCTCCACGTGTCTTTTATTTCTCAATCTGTTGCACAATGTCCGGCAGTAGCCGGTCAATATCTCCCGCGCCTAATGTCATTATAACCTGTTTATGCTTTGTATCACGTCCGTTAACGGCTATTGCTCTCAGCTTTTCAGGTAGTTCTGTTTTGTCGCAAAGCTCTTTGTCGTCAAGTGTGGCCTCTTTGAGAATAAGCTCGGATGTAACGCCGTCAATAGGTAGCTCGCGAGCCGGGTAGATAGGTAGCAGTATCAACCTGTCCAACAGTGATAGCGATGCCGCAAATTGCTTGTAAAAGTCGCGTGTGCGTGTGTACAAATGCGGCTGGAAGACGCCTGTCAGTGTGGCGCCGGGGTACAAGCGGCGCACCGAACAAATGGACTGCCTCAACTCGTCAGGATGATGAGCGTAGTCGTCAATTAGAACAGTGTTCTCCGTCTTGACCAGTGTGTTGAAGCGGCGTAAGGTGCCTCTGAAACTTGCCATCCCTTCCCGCAACTCGTCTTCCGTTACACCATTGAGCAGGGCTATTGTCATGGCGGCCACCGCGTTCTCTATATTAACCCACACAGGTACACCGAGTCTTACGTCTCTCACACAAACCTGTGGACCATGAAAGTCAAAACGTATTTCTCCGTCAGTTGTTACGATGTTATCTGCATAGTAGTCCGGCAGTGTTGTGTTTGTGCCCTGTTGTGAGTCTGAGTCGGCTGACCGATAGGCGTCAATAACGCCATAAGTCAGTTCGCGTACCCCATGCTGTAATCTGCTTTCAAGTGTTATTCCGGCTTTTCGAAGCAATACTCCACCGGGTTTAATCAGCGAGGTAAATACCGCAAAACTTTCTCTGTACGCCTCAGCCGAGCCGTAAATGTCAAGGTGGTCAGGGTCGGTGGAGGTGACAATCGCCATTGTCGGACGCAGGTGGTGGAAACTACGGTCATATTCGTCAGCTTCAACTACCACGATGTCACTACTGTCAGAATGTAGAAAATTGCTACCGTAATTCACTGATATGCCTCCTAAAAACGCATTGACTCCATTGCCTTGTTGCTGCTTAGGGGCTGAAGCGGGAACATCGCTCAACATTCTTCCCTCGCTGTTATGAAGCAGGTGCGCTAACATCGTGCTGGTTGTCGTCTTGCCGTGTGTACCTGCTACGCAAAGCGAGCGCATGTCCCGCGTCAAAAGTCCCAATACCTCTGCGCGTTTCATCATCATGTATCCCTTGCTTTGCAACCATTGCAGTAGCACCGAGTCTTGCGGTACGGCCGGAGTTCTGACAACAAGTACCTTGCAGGGGTCATCATAACCTGCGGGCAGAGCAGCCAGCGAGTCGGTGTAGCTGACTGCTATACCCTCGCTTTCAAGACTATGTGTCAGCGCCGACGGAGTGCGGTCATAACCGGATACCGAACCACCGCGTAACTTGAAAAAACGAGCTATGGCAGACATGCCTATTCCACCTATGCCGAGAAAGAAAAATTTATTAAATCGGCTCAAGCCGACCGAGTGAGATATGTCGTTCGATTGTTGTGTCATATAATATCGCAAAATTAGTAAAAAAAAATCTTTCACGCAAATTTTAATCTACGTATTACAAAAAAAATGTGTTTTTCTTTGTTATATAACAAAAAAGCATTAACTTTGCGTGCAAATCAAAGATTTGATTTGGTGAATATGTAATTTGTAAATATATGGCAACACAGGAAGAAACATTTAAGAAGATTGTAGCTCACTGCAAGGAATATGGTTTTGTATTTCCTTCTTCGGAGATTTATGACGGTCTCGGCGCTGTTTATGACTATGGTCAGAATGGTGTAGAGATGAAGAACAATATCAAGCGCTATTGGTGGGAGGCTATGACGTTGTTGCATGAGAATGTGGTTGGTATAGATGCCGCCATTTTTATGCATCCGACAACGTGGAAAGCATCGGGTCACGTTGATGCTTTCAACGATCCGCTTATTGACAACCGTGATTCGAAGAAACGTTATCGCGCCGATGTGCTGATTGAAGACCAGCTTGGGAAGATAGAGGAGAAAATTAACAAAGAGGTTGAGAAAGCTCGCAAGCGTTTTGGCGAGTCGTTCGATGAGGCTATGTTCCGCCAGACTAACGCCCGTGTGCTGGAGCATCAGGAGAAATGGAATGCTCTGCACGAGCGTTACTCCAAGGCAATGAATGCGATGGACCTTGATGAACTGAAGCAGATTATCCTTGACGAAGAGATAGTGTGCCCCATCAGCGGTACTCGTAATTGGACAGATGTAAGGCAGTTCAACCTTATGTTCTCAACGGAAATGGGCTCTACTGCCGATGGTGCTATGAAGATTTACCTTCGTCCGGAGACGGCACAGGGAATATTTGTCAATTACCTCAATGTGCAGAAGACAGGACGAATGAAGATACCTTTCGGTATAGCTCAGATAGGCAAGGCTTTCCGCAACGAGATAGTGGCGCGTCAGTTCGTCTTCCGTATGCGTGAGTTCGAGCAGATGGAGATGCAGTTCTTTATCAAGCCGGGTACAGAGTTGGAGTGGTTTGAGCATTGGAAGCAGTTCCGCCTGCGTTGGCACAAGGCTCTGGGGCTTGGCGACGAGAAGTACCGCTTCCACGACCATGAAAAGCTTGCCCACTACGCCAATGCCGCCACGGATATTGAGTTCCTTATGCCATTCGGATTCAAAGAGGTGGAGGGTATTCACAGCCGCACCAACTTCGACCTCTCGCAGCATGCTAAGTATTCGGGTAAGAAGATAGAGTATTTCGACCCTGAGCTTAACCAGAGCTACACACCTTACGTGATAGAAACCAGTATCGGTGTTGACCGTATGTTCCTTAGCGTGATGTGCTCTGCTTACAAGGAAGAGCAGCTTGAGGGGGGCGACAGCCGTGTCGTTCTATCCTTGCCGCCGGTTCTGGCACCGGTCAAAGCATGCGTTATGCCGCTTGTCCGTAAGGACGGACTGCCTGAGAAAGCGCGGGAGATAATGGACGACCTGAAGTTCGACTTCCACACTACTTATGACGAGAAGGACTCCATCGGCAAACGCTACCGTCGTCAGGACGCAATAGGAACGCCGTTCTGTATTACTGTGGACCACGACACGCTCAGCGACAACTGCGTTACGGTACGTTATCGCGACACGATGGAGCAGGACCGTGTGCCTCTCACTGAGCTGAAGAAGATGATTGCAGAGGCGGTGGATATGAAGCCGTTGCTGCGCTCGCTTGTTAAATAATAACAATGTATATTATTGATGATAAGTTGATAGAGACTAAAAATATCAACCTGAATTTATTAACCAACCCAATTTTTTTTGTTATGAAACGTTATTTTTATTTCGCAGCTGCCATGCTGCTTGGTATGACTTTCGCCGCTTGTGAAGGTAACTCCCCAACTGATCCTAAGAACTCAAAATCATCTGTTCCTGCCGTTGTCCGCTCCATTGAAGGCAAGACCGCCGCAGAAGCTGAGAAGACACTGCTTGATCTTAAGTACGCTAAGGTCGAAGGTGAGGAATATGTGTATATGTATCCGGCAGAACTCGCTACGAGGGTTGACTCTGTGCTTCCTGAGGAGGCCCTTCAAATGATGTTAAACGTTGAAGATGGGAAAGTGAACGGAGTAGCAGGCGGACAGCTCTTTAAATCGGAAGAAAAGGCACTTGACGGAATCCTTGCTTGGTTTGATTATCACAAGAAAGAGATGGCTCAACCAAAGCTTTGGGTGGGTATGTATGAGACTGAAAATGAGCATAAGTATTTCATAGCCGGTGAGCTGGGTGAGACGTATAAAGCGTTCATGGACAAAAATCTTGCTGATTATAAGGCAATGCTTGACAACTATGTAGCAGAGGGTATGCTGTCAGAAGAGCAGGCTCAGGAGCGTTATGCCGAGGCGGAGGCCAATGCTAAATTCGGTACTCGTGATGAATTCAAAGATTTCGTTGAGAAGGTGGACCTTAGCAAGTCTTTCAACATTGTTGAGCAAATAATTGAGGTTACCGACGAGAAAACTGTTGCAGGTATTATAACTCAGAGCGTTTACGAGCATGCAACTAACGGAGAAGAGGCCGGTGCAGGTAGAGTGGCTTCTTATAATGCTTTTGTAGGTGATGTGGCATCATATCTCAGTGATTTCGAAGTTAGCGATGACGGTTCAGAAGCTCCGCTCAAGGCTCCTAAATTGCGCCTTATAAACGCTAAGTAAGGAGTGTTAACTTTTGTTATGAACACGGTGCTTCTTTCCGAGTTCTTAACACACATTTAGTAACAAAACAACAAACGGGATTGCATGACGCAATCCCGTTTAGTAATATTTTCCACCGATGCACGAGTCGTTTATTTTGCATAGCAGTTACAAGCCTACGGGTGACCAACCGGAGGCAATTGCACAATTGGTGAGCGGAATCCGCGAGGGTGCTCAGGCACAGACGTTGCTTGGTGTTACAGGGTCTGGTAAGACCTTCACTATGGCGAATGTGATAGAGCAGGTTAACCGACCTACACTCATTCTGAGCCATAACAAAACGCTTGCTGCCCAACTATATGCCGAGATGCGGGCGTTTTTTCCGGAGAACGCTGTTGAGTATTTCGTCTCTTACTACGACTATTATCAGCCGGAGGCGTATATACCGCAGTCTGACACGTATATAGAGAAGGACTTGAGCATCAACCAGGAGATAGAGAAACTGCGCCTAAGTGCCATTTCTGCATTATTGAGCGGACGCAGAGATGTGATTGTCGTCTCGTCGGTGAGCTGCCTATATGGCATCGGAAACCCGCAGGATTTCTCGCAGAACGCTATCACTATCGATAAGCAGGTGCCGGTGATGAGAGACGACTTTCTGCGACAGTTGGTGGACTCGCAGTACGTTCGAAACGATGTGGACCTGCATCGGGGAGCTTTCAGGGTTAAAGGTGACACGGTGGATATCTTTCTCGCATACGCAGACTACTGTTTGAGGGTGGTCTTCTGGGGTAATGAGATAGAAGAGATATACACCTTCGAACCTATTGACAATCACGTGCTCGACGAGTTCGACTATTTTAATATCTACCCGGCGTCTATTTTCTGCACCACTAAAGCCCGTGTGGAGAACGCGATTGGACAGATACGTCAGGACCTTGCCGACCAAATCATCTATTTCCAAAAAGAAGACCGCCCGATTGAGGCAAAACGTATAGAGGAACGTGTCAATTATGACCTTGAGATGATTCAGGAGCTTGGCTACTGCTCAGGTGTGGAGAACTACAGCCGCTACTTCGACGGCAGAGAGCCGGGGTCAAGACCTTATTGTCTGTTGGACTATTTTCCGAAGGATATGCTGATGATGGTTGATGAGAGCCATGTCACCGTTCCTCAGATAAGTGCTATGTCCGGAGGAGATGCTGCGCGTAAGAATAACCTTGTTTATTATGGTTTTCGCCTGCCGGCTGCCCGTGATAACCGACCTATGACCTTTGACGAATGGGAGGAAGCCGTCTTCCGTGACGAGCGTTCTACGGTGTTTGTCAGTGCCACGCCGGCGGACTACGAGTTGCAGAAGTCGGGGGGAGTGATTGTTGAGCAGGTGATTCGACCTACAGGATTGCTTGATCCTGAGATAGAGGTGCGCCCGTCAAAGAACCAGATAGATGACCTGTTGGAGGAGATACAACAACGTGTGGAGAAGGACGAACGTGTGCTGGTAACTACGCTCACCAAACGTATGGCGGAGGAACTGGACGACTACCTGCGTAAATACGGTGTCAGATGCGCCTATATACACTCAGACGTGGATACGATAGAACGTGTGCAGATAATGGAGGACCTGCGCAAAGGGGTGTATGACGTATTGGTTGGTGTCAACCTCTTGCGCGAAGGACTCGACCTGCCACAAGTAAGTCTCGTGGCTATACTGGATGCCGATAGCAACGGTTTTCTTCGCGACCGACGCTCTCTTACCCAAACAGCAGGCAGAGCGGCAAGACATGTCAACGGCAAGGTTATCATGTATGCCGACACTATCTCGTCCGCTATGCGCGATACCATCAACGAGACGGCTCGCAGACGTGCTATTCAGCAGGCATATAACGAGAAACACGACATCACACCGCACGCTGTAGGCGGACTGACGTCAAGCATGAATCCGCTCGCTGCACTGTCGAAGGCGGAGGAGCAGAATGTGCAGTATGAGGTAAAGAAGATGTACGAGGCGGTACAGGCTCCTATCATTGAGGCTATGACCGAGAAGGAACTGAAGAAGGCGATAGATGCTACACGTAAGCAGATGCTTAGGGCGGCTAAGGACCTCGATTTTATGGAGGCTGCCCGACTGAGAGACGAACTGCTTATGATGGAGAAGAAGTTGGAAAACCAATAAGATACACACGCTTCACTGCACGGGTAAGAGCCGTGTATAGCCAGCGATAGAACTCCTCGCCTAAGCGGTCATCACTGACCATACCGGGGTCAATAAACACATTTTGCCACTGCCCGCCTTGGGCTTTGTGACAGGTGACAGCATAGGCAAAACGAATATGGAGAGCGTTGTAATAGGGGCTCTCCATTACTTTTTCGCGCAGCTCTTTCTTGTTGCGTATCTCAGGATAGTCAGCGGCTATCTGTGTGAACAGATTACTCCATAAGATGTTGTTTTCTTCGGGAGTCTCGGTATATAAAGTGTTAAGACAAACAATAGCTTCTACTTCGTTTTCATAGTCATCGGATGTGAGGATAGCATCTGCAAACTGTAGTCCGTACATCTCTCGTGTGTTGCGCAGCCGGCGCATAGTGAACAGGTCTCCGTTTGCTATGAAGTCGGTCTCTTCATTCGTCTGTTCGCTGCCGTTTTGGTCATTACTATGTGATGATATGCTATAAGAGTAGTTGTTTCGAACCACCATCAGCCGGTCGCCGGTTGACAGTTCGTCCTCCCGTAGTAGAATTGAGGCACGTATGCCGTTGTTGTACATGTTCGTTCGCCTGTTGGTGCGAGTTAGTATAACAGTCTCTTCCACACCGTCTCTTCCGTAGCAACGCTCTAACGTCTCGGTGAAATCATTGACACTGAGATGACAGATGTCATTATATCCGCACAAGGTGAATGTAGGCATCAAATCAATCTGACCGTTAGTAAGGCACGAGCGGATGTGAGTGGCATTAGCCAGAATGCCGGAATCAAGAGCTTGACGAGCCACCTCTGTCAGCAGGTGTGAACTGACATCAAGCCCCAGCTGACGGAGTGTGCTGTCGTCTAAAGCCGGCGCACCTTTCTGCCCCACTGGAGGCAACTGGGCTGTGTCGCCAAGCAAAAGTAGGCGGCAGTCAGCGCCGGAAAAGACATACTGCACCAGGTCTTTGAGCAGATTGCCCGAACCAAAGGGACTGTCGAAAGACGTGACGTCTGATATCATTGAGGCCTCATCTACGATGAAAAGAGTATGTTTGTGCAGATTGTCAGATAGGAAGAACCTCCCGAAGCCGGCTTGCGCCTGACGGTAAATCTTTTTGTGTATAGTATATGCCTGTTTGCCGGAGTATGCTGCAATGACCTTAGCTGCTCTGCCCGTAGGGGCAAGTAATACCACTTTGCGGTTGAGGTGCCCGAGACTCTTAACCAAGGCACCTACAATGGATGATTTGCCGGTTCCGGCATAACCGCGTAGAACAAAGGTGGGAGCTGCTGACTCCAGGGTAAGGAACGAGCATAATTTTCTTATAAGCTCTTGCTGACCGCTGTTGGGAGTGAAGGGCAGACTGTGGACAATATGTTGGTAGAGAAAGGTGGTTAGCATATATATGAAAAAAGGGAAGCTTACTGTATCGCACCGCTACAACCTCCTACCCTTGCTTCGGTCAAGACCTGGGGGAATTCAGAGGGAGCTGGTCGTACAGGACTTCCCTATATGATGTTTCCTTTTTTGAAACCGAGTGCAAAGGTACTGCTTTTTCCTAACATACACAAGAAAAAAGTGATTTTATTTGCCATGTCTCATGTATGGCTGTTTTTTTTATGCGAAAAAAACTCATTGTGGCGCTTGAAGTTATTGTACTTTTATGCCGAGCGGAGTGAAGCGCATGCCATTTTTGACAATGACGATTTGTCCGTCGTTAAGCAAGAGTTTAGTCCTGGTTGTTCTGCTGTTATTTATGTATTCTAATGCTTGTCTTACCCCGTTGAAGACATATCCTATATCCGGCACTCCGTAGCCTTCTTGTGGCGTTGATTGCGGATAGTAGGTAGTGGCTTCGATAACGGCTTGTCTCAGTTCCATTGCGCTCATATTCGGCAATGCTTGTCTCAGACATGCCATCAGACCTGCTATCTGCGGTGTGGAGAATGAGGTGCCGTTGCTTAATCCGAGAATACCTTCTTTGCCGGTATTGGGGTCGATGTAGGCGGGATTATACACGAAGCAGTTGCCGCCCCAACCCACCACCTCCGGCTTGACGCGACCATCTGATGTCGGACCATAGGAGGAGAACGGGCATATATTGCCGTTCTGGTCTGCTGCCCCTACGCTCAGTATGGAGTCTGCATCGGCAGGTGTGCTCAAGTAGTGCCAATCCTTATCCCCATCGTTGCCCATAGCAGCACACACGATGATGTCGTGTCGTGCCAACTCCAGCGCGGCTTGGGGAGCGGCACCTTGACCGTTCATATCTGCGTAGGTGTAGTTGTTTGTACTATCGTCAAACAGCGAGTAGCCAAGTGATATGGTTACAATGTCAGCCCCGAGTGAGTCGGCCAGATGCATGCCTTGTATCAGACGTTCCACCTCATGCGGATATTCCTTATAGTAATCCTCTGTACGTATGAGAATATAGTTGGCGTCAGGTGCGGTACCCGTGAACATGGTGTCGCTATACAGCATTGTGCTAAGGCAGCATGTTCCGTGATAGTCTTTCGGGTCTTCGAAAATGCCCTTGTTTTCTTTTGAAGCAAGGCTGTCGCCTTCCAGCAGGTCATATACACCTATGATATGGTCTTGCGGGAATATATCAGGGTCATTAGCTCGATAGAAACCACCGTCAATAACGGCTATCGTTATACCGTCTCCGCGGTAACCGGCGGTATGCAGAGGCTTGTAATTGAGTTGAGTTAATATACTCAAAAGTATTAAAAGCAGCATGATACAAATTTTTTTTATTACGAGGCGGGCACTTTGTCAACGTGAGCCCGCCTCGCTTGGTAAGGTGCTTTATTTAACTATCAGAACTACCTGACCACCATGTATATATACTCCGGATGTGGGCTTGTCAACGCGTCTGCCAAGCAGGTCATAGTAATATGGGTTCTGACTGCCGGTGGCATGGGTGTCGTGAAGCCTGTCATCAACGAGTGTAATCTTACCATCAATATAATCGGTGTAGAAGTTCGAGTCGGCAAAGATAAGCGATGTGGCAGGTACGAACGACTGCGTGTCAACATCCACCTCACCGTATGCCGCTTCGGCAGCGTGGTAGTGGCAGTTGTGTACTCCTATAGTATCAGGTTCTTCGCCGTTGTAACCCACGGCAAGCAACTCGGTATTCTCGTCTATCACTACTTCTGCAAAACCGCTGATAGCTGCGTTTTGGTAGATGATAGAGTCGCGCTCCAAGCGTCTTAATCTCGATGGAGCACCGGCTGAAGTGTAGCCGTGTGCGCTGAAGCTGACGTTACCTTTGATTACCAAACGGTTATGGCCGTTGCCTACCACAGGCTGAGGTGCGCTGACCTTGAACCATGCGCTGTCAATGGTTTGTATTACAATCTCATCACCGCCGAACATGATACCAAACTCCGGCACAATCACTGTAGCGTTGCCTTCTACCTCAAGTGTTATAAATTCAAGGTCAGAGGTTATGCCGTCATCGTTGAGATTGAGGTCGATAAGCGTAAGCGTTTGCTCTTCAAAGTCAAGTATCATGCTTCCGTCATTACGTACGTCAATGATGCCTGTCGAGTCCACAGCTACGGTGTCTTGACCTACAATGACTGCAGATGCTTGACAGGTGATGGTGCTGAAGTACTCGTCCCATCCGGCGTTGCGATAAGCATCCTCAAAACCGCATGGTACATAAAGCGTCATATTGTTGTGAGCGAACACTCCGCTGCCGAGCGATATCGGGTCTTCGTGGCGGGCGATAACGGTGTTAAGTGAGGTGAGAGCTGCAAAGGCGCTGTCGCCAAGAACTTCTATTCCGGCTTTCAGTACAAGCGTCTCTGCTGCATCGTCTGACTCGATGCCATAGGTGTAGTTGTCAGTAAGAGCACCATAACCGTCAATGGCGAGTGTGGTGACATCAGGTACATATACCCATGTCAGTTCACCGTTGCTGCCACATGAGCCGCTGCGGGAGATAGACAGATAAGCTGTCATCGTCGTGTCGCTGCGGAGAACGATGGTGTGCGGGTTGTCGGTGCTGCCATCACTCCAGTATTTGAACGTGTACCCGTATTCGGGTTCTACCTCAAGGCTGACTTTTGACAGGTAGGTCTGGACGCCTTTGGTGGTGATGACACCCTCACCGCCGGTTACTATTGTGGTAATACTGTAATCGTTCAGAACGAATGTTCCGCTTATTGTCACTGCCGAATCAGGCATCGTGACAGGAGTTTCACTCCAGCCTGAGAACGTGTAGCCTTCTTTGGTCGGTTCTGCTACGTATGGTATAGTGTCACCGGCAATCAAGGAGTCACTGACATATATCTCGCCGTCAACTACCCAGAGAATGCTATAACGTTCTTTCTCTTTCACTGTGAGCAGCAGTGTTATTACTGAGTCGCAGCCGTGGATGGTGGTTAGCGAGTCTGAATATACGCCTGCAGCAGTGAGGCTCTGTCCGTGCCATTCGTAGCTGTCACCATCAGTTATCTCTGCCGTTTCTGTTATCATGTAGCCGTTGTTAACCGATAATGTGAATAGTAATACACTGTCTCTGCCGACTGTTGAGTCTTTGCACTTGGTAATAAGAGCTGTGTCAACGGCGCTATTGAACGTATATGTAGTCCCGTCGTAGGTGATGGAGTAGGGTAATTCACTGTCGCAGATGGTTATTTCCCTTTGTGTCGTGTATGGTGAACTAATCTCATATTCGCCGATAATAGTGAGGTCTTCCGCCGGCATGTATGTCGGGTGTTCGCTCCATCCTGTGAAGGTGTATCCTTCCCGCTCCGGTGCAGTTACCTCAGGTACTGAGTCTCCGAAGGCAACAGTCATGCTGTCAATGACATTCTGTTCAACCATGTAGTAAACCTTGTAGTAGTTGATGTCGAATGCTCCTGTTACTGTTACATCAGCAGCCGGCATGGTCTGCGGTACGTTCTGCCATCCGCTGAAGGTGCGTCCCGTCTGCTGAGGTTCATCAATCGGCTTGATGTTAGCTCCGTACTC
>JAFSTO010000009.1 GCA_017450435.1 Paludibacteraceae bacterium | reverse complement strand
GGAGTAGCCGGCTTGAACGACAAAGCAATCTGCATGGTATCAGCATTACAGCCGTTCTTTCCGTTTGCTCTTACTGCTACATGGTGGTTATTGGCAGTAAGTGTCTGAATCAACGTGTCTGTTCCGGTCTGCCTAACAACATTGCCGTCAACAAACCATGTATAACTCATCGCTTGAGGTCCAACACCCATTGTAGTAATACTGAAGGTGTCGGTCTGCCCGGCAATGAGACAACCTTGGTTAGAGACAGGAGCCGCTTTTGCAGGAGCGATATGCACATATGCAAACTGCTCGTTACCACCGCAGTTGTCAGTCCATACTCGCAGAGTGTCAGTGTAATTGGTGGAAGAGAGCGGAAAAGCCTCCAACGTGGCACTATGCAGGCCTTTGTTTTCCTTTTGCGACCAAGTGGTAGGGATTTCCCAAGTGATATTATCCGTGCTTGGCAGCTTGTCCTTATCCAATACGAAAGTGAGAGCGCTGTCTCCGTTGAACGAGCATGTTGTTTTTGGTGTTATATCTATCCCGCTTGCCCACGAGCGGTTGATGTTTATAACAGAACGGCTGGCACTACCGCATGTTCCTGAGTTCGATTTGAAGGCTGCCATTACCGTCACTGTTCCGCCGTCTTTACCATTGGCTTCAATCTCCACTACCGAGCCGTTTTTGCTTACTCTGTTGATGTCCCACGTGGTAGGTGCTGTCCATGTGTACTCCAGACTGTCAGAGCTGTTTCTGACTTCAATTCTTATTGTCTGCTTATCACCTGATGCTACACATGTATCTGTCGGAACATCAGGTCTCGGCGCAGCTCTGCCTAAGTCTTTTACAATGATGTATTGTTCGTTAGCCCGTCCTACCTGCACAGCAATCTGTTCGTTTCCTGTCAGTCTGCCCGTTGTGAATGTGATGGCGCTTCCGTCGCCGGATTTGTATGAAACGGAATCAACGTAAGTGGTTCCGGCTTGTGATATAAATCGCCAGCTATAGGTGTCAATACCTAAGCCTGAATTGATATTTTTAGTTAGTACGGGTTCGACAGAGAAGACCACTGTTTCGCTGTCGCCCACACAATCCGGTCCCTCTATCACAAGGTTATACGGAGAGGTATTAGGATTGAAATGTTTATATATGTCAAGACCATACGCTTGTGAGCCGCAGTCCCCTTGGTTGTAGTAATAATACACCCGTCCTTTAGCCGGTCCTTTCGAGCGAACCAATATACTACTGCTATTGCCGTTTTTCGTTTCTATTTCTCCAGCTGCTCCCCATCTGATAAATGAGCTGCTTGGATTATCGATAGTAATCTGATACCAGACGGTGGTGTCGTCTAAGATACACATGGCATTAGTGAGTGTGTAAGCATCGTCGAAAGAGAACTGCCCGACGGTTCTCTGTGTGGCGTTTGCGCAGAGTCCGACTCCTGCGATAAAAGCAAGAATTAATGAATGAATCTTTTTCATTGTTGTAAATTTTAATAAGGTTAAACTTTCAACTTTTCCGATAACAACTCTCCCCGACATAGACTTGCTATGCCGAAGAGAGAAAAGAATTAATTGTCACCCAAAGAGAAGGAACCCAATAGTGTTACATCTCCATAAGTGATACAGAGAGAATAATCTCCATCTTGCCAGCCAAGAGTACTGATACTAAACTCTTCATCCATCCCGACAAAATCTTCTAATGATGAATAGATTTCAGAATCGCCGCGTAAAATGGTAATTTCTACATTTTCAGCAGCATCAAGAGCAACAAGATGTACTTCATCGTCCAGTAATTCTGCCGAGAAAAGCATAACAGCTTCATCACCTAAATCCAAAGGTCGAATAGGAGGAACCGGTGGGTGGGGTGACATACTGACCTTGTGTAGGTAGATAATCCTCGGTAGAGGACCAAAAGCGTACATTGGTAGCGCAACAAAAAATACTACCAACACAGAATAAAATAACTTTTTACTCATACACTTTAAATTTTAATTGTTAATAATTTTGTGGGTAAAGAAAAAAATTGTATATTTGTCTTCAAAAATGACATACAAAGGTAGTGGTAAAAACTGACACTTCGGCAAAATGCGATTTTTTTTCTACTGGACAAAAAGAAAAAAACGGCGAAAACCGCCCTTGTAAGTCATTGTAAATCAATATCACGATTTTGTAAAAATAATCAAGACATGGACAAAACAAAAATCGCCATTAAAGAAATTCTAATTTCATCAATCTGCTTGTTGTCAGTATTTTACACAAGCTGTTCAAAATCGGGCAATCAGGCAGAAACCACATTTTTGCCCATTGAAACCCTTGTTTGGGATAATCCTGATAGTGTTTTGAGTGTTTTAGAGGATATGGATACCGTAGGAATGTGTCAAAATTCACACATCCGATGGCAATTTTTACACATGCATGCCCTGGTAAGAAGTAGTGGCTATGTAGGGTTTTGCGACACAGAATTATTTTCCGACTCTGTCATTGACGAAATAATAAGTCACTACAACAACACAAAACAATATAAACACCTCGGTGAAGCATTATACTTAAAAGGTATCAAAAAATATATTCAGACGGATTATAGCGGAGCTACCAAATATTTAAAGCAAGCAGAAGACTATATAAGTTATATGCAAGGTGCCGAACAATATGTCGGCATGATATATTATATGTTGGCAGGCTGTTCGGAAAGCAATACTCTATATCAAATAGCCATGGAATATGAGAAACAAGCGTTGCCTTATTTTCGGATGACCAATGACCATGTGCATCTTAGTGCGTGCTATAGAGATATAGCCACCCATTCATTCTCTGCCGACCATAATGACACAACCTATTATCATTTGTTTGACAGTGCATTATACGAGGCAGAGCTTGCCAAGTCGCCTATACTGTACATGTCAGCACTCTACCATAAACAAGAGTCATCCACACAGATTGACAGCTTGGCACTATATGAGACATGCAAATATTTGTGTGACAGTCTGCAATGTGCCGGATATGCATGGTATTTGGTAGAGTATCTCATAGAGCACAACTCTTCTAAAGAAGCAGAAAAGTATTTGGAGATATTTGCTACAGACACCATTTATCGCACATGGAGCGCACAGACATATCGTTATTGCCATAGTAAATTACTCCGTTATCAAAACCAGCCTGAGCGGGCGTATGACGAGTTGATACAGATGTACGGAGAGCGAGTGGAACAGCTTTGCAACGATGCTAATAGTCGAACTTACGCAATAACACGACTTTATGATACGGAAAAGGAACGTGCGGAACGTTTGCGCTTACAAACAGAGAAACAGCAACTCTGGCTGCTCATAGTTGGTATTATAACAGTATTTGTGATTATTATGGCGGTTATTAGTTTGTACGTTCAGCGACAGCGTCATCACGCTGCAGAAGAAGAGCAGGTTGCTGCCTTACGTATAGCAGAAGCAAATGCTGAAAAGCAACGAGCCTTACGTGAAACCGAAGTACACAGGAAAGAAGTGGAAATGATGAAACAAGAGCTGGAACACCAGCAAGAACAGTTACGACTGTTTTTAAAAACAAGACTATGTATCACACGCGAGATAAGAATAGCACTTGAGCGTTCAGACAAAGATTACTTTACCGCAAACATCAAGAATATCTTACACGAGCTTGCCGTAATGGATAAGGAAACATGGGATGAGGTGATGGTGCAGTTCAATAGCTTATATAACAACAAACTGCAAATTCTTAAAGACAAGCACAATGGTCTAAGAAGAGGTGAGTGTCGCTTGCTTATGCTGGTTACATTGGGTTTTGACGCAAGTGATATAGCACATTTATTGTCAATCAACAAAGAATCAGTTTACAAGGGAATACACCGTCTGCGCGAACACCTTGTCGGTTATGAGCATGAGATACCGAGTAAGATAATCAGTGAAAATGAAAAATAGAGACTGTGGTCCTTGAGAGACGGTGAAAAACACCGTCTCTACCTTTGTCGGAGGTGTGTGGTTTGTTCTTTTTTACATAAGCTTTAAAAAAAAAGTTAAATACTTTGTTTATTTGGTGGTTTTTTTGTAACTTTGCACTCGAACTATTCTTAACGAATCTAATACACAACACAATAAAATCATGAGTTACCTGAATTTTGACAAACGTTTGCTTGCAAATCTTGAGCGTTCGTTGGGAAAAGAGATGATTCGCACCAACCGTTCCGGTGCGTACAACTCGACTACGCTTGTTGATTGCAACACACGTAAGTATCACGGGCAGTTGGTTCTCCCTCTGCCTGAATTGGGGGACGACAATTTCGTTCTCCTGACCTCGCTTGACGAGACTGTTATTCAACACGGAGCGGAGTTCAACCTCGGTATTCACAAGTACGGTCCGAACACGTTTTTCCCTAATGGTCACAAGTACATCCGTGAGTTCGACTGTGAGGTTATATCGAAGACTGTTTATCGCGTAGGCGGTGTCATACTGCAGAAAGAGCGTATGTTAGTGAGCTTCGAGCCTCGTGTGCTTATCCGCTACACTTTGCTTGAGGCACATTCGCCAACCACACTCCGTTTTCGCCCATTCCTCGCTTTCCGCAGCGTTAACGAACTGACGCACGAGAATAGTCGCGCCAATGCCGACATGCAACAGGAGGAGAATGGTGGCAGTTGCCAGATGTATCCGGAGTTCCCGAGACTATACATGCAGTTCTCAAAGAAAGTGGAATACACTCACAACCCGTTGTGGTACAAAGGAATAGAGTATCAAAAAGAACAAGAGCGCGGATTTGAATATAAGGAAGACAATCTGGTTCCGGGCTGGTTTGAGTTGCCGGTCAAGAAAGGCGAATCGGTTATCTTCTCCGCCGGCATTTCTCCCGTTAATACTCGCAGCTTGACCTCCACATGGAAGAAAGAACTGGAGCGCAGGCACGCCCGCACAGATATGTTTGCGACGCTCAAGAACTCTGCTGCCCAATTCTATAAACGAGAGGGTGACAAATGCTACCTTCTTGCCGGCTATCCATGGTTTAAGGCTACAGCTCGCGAGGAGTTTTTCTCCCTGCCAAGTTGCACACTTGGTATCGGCAGACCGGAGTATTGGGAGGCGATAATGGATAAGACCGCTGTACCGGAGATGCAGGCGTTCCTTGAGAAACGCTACGAAGACATTCGACTTAGAGACATGGATGAGCCGGACGCTATACTATGGTTTGCAAGATGTATTCAGCAATATGCCAAGTTCTACGGCATAGATGAAGCAGCTAAAAAATACGGAGAACTACTGTTGAAGGTCATTGATTATATTCGCAAGAACAGCCACCCCCGCTTGTTCCTTCACCCCAATGGTCTTCTTTGGACAGATGGCACTCAGCGTCCCGCCACATGGATGAACGCTATGGAGAATGGTCGCCCCGTAACACCCAGAACGGGTTATATAGTAGAAATCAACGCATTGTGGTATAACGCCATGATGTTTGCCGCTTCTGTTCAGCGTGCACTTGGCAAAGACATGGCAGCCGACCTGATGGAGTATCAGGCAGAGCTGACGAAGACCGCCTTCGTGCAGACCTTCTGGAACGGCTTCTACCTTGACGACTACGTCATCGACTCCTACCACGACAAAGAGGTTCGTCCGAATCAGATATGGGCAGCATCGTTGCCGTTCTCGCCGCTGGATAGGAAACAGCAGAAAGCTGTAGTGGATATTTGCACCAAAGAACTGCTCACTCCTCGCGGCTTACGCACCATCTCACCTAAGTCCGGCAACTACCGCCCCGTCTATATAGGCGGCCAGCAGGAGCGCGACCATAATTTCCACAACGGTCCCGTATGGCCCTTCACCATAGCCGCCTATGCCGCTGCGTACATGAGGGTATATAACCACTCGGGAATAGGGTTTATGGAACGTGCGCTGATTGGTTTCGAACAAGAGATGTCAGAGCTTTGTATCGGTACGCTCAACGAAATTTATGACGGCAACCCGCCGTATAAAGGACACGGAGCGATGTCTTATGCACCGTCGGTTTCTGCCGTTATATCAATGTGCAACACCGTAAAGAAGTTTGAAACGGAAGCGAAAAACACTAACTCGTAACTATTTAATCGTAATTTAATAAGATGAAAGCACTAATGTTTGGCTGGGAGTTTCCGCCGCACATTCTCGGAGGTTTGGGTACCGCTTCATACGGTCTCACGCGAGGGATGGCGGAGCAACCGGATATGCAAATCACCTTTGTCATTCCCAAGCCCTGGGGTGACGAAGACCAGTCTTTCCTGCGCATCATAGGTGCCAACAGCGTGCCGGTTGTGTGGAAAGAGAACAACTACGACTATGTACGCCAGAGGATGGAGGGTAAGATGTCGCCGGAGGAGTATTTTCACCTGCGTGACGGTATTCATTACGACTATCGTCGCATCGGTACCGACGACCTGGGTTGCGTCCAATTCTCCGGACGCTATCCTGACAACCTCATTGAGGAGATAGGCAATTACGAAGCAGTTGCATCCGTTCTTGCTCATAGTCTTGACTTTGATATAATCCACTCTCACGACTGGCTCACTTACCCTGCCGGAGTTTTCGCAAAGCACATCAGTGGTAAGCCGCTTGTAATACATGTTCACGCCACGGATTTTGACCGTTCTCGCGGCAACGTCAATCCCACAGTGTTCGCTATAGAAAAACGCGGCATGGATGAGGCAGACCATATTATGTGTGTAAGTAATCTCACACGCCGCACGGTAATAGAAAAATATGGTATTAACCCTGCGAAGGTCAGCACTGTACACAATGCCGTAGAGCCCCTGCCGGACGTGGAATCATATCATAAGACGCCTCGCAAAGACAAGATTGTAACATTCCTCGGTCGAATAACAATGCAAAAAGGACCTGAGTATTTTGTTGAGGCGGCAGCACGCGTTCTGGAAAAGACAAAGGGTGTAAGGTTTGTGATGGCCGGTTCGGGAGATATGATGAACAAGATGATTGACCTCGTTGCCAAGCGCGGCATAGCCGATCGTTTCCATTTTCCCGGCTTCCAGCGCGGTCGTCAAGTGCAGGAGATGCTTGCCGAGTCAGACTGCTATATAATGCCGTCTGTTTCCGAGCCGTTTGGTATATCCCCTCTTGAGGCGATGCAGCTTGGCTGCCCGAGTATCATTTCTCATCAATCCGGCTGTGCAGAGATTCTACAACATGCTATCAAAACCGACTATTGGGACATCGACGCAATGGCGGACGCTATCTATGCTATTGTCAAGTATCCGGCTATGTACAAATCGCTTTCCGAACTCGGAAAGAAAGAAGTAAATAACATCAAATGGTACGATGCGGGACTCAAAGTAAGAGCCATCTACGACAAGGTTCTTGCCGAAAGACATTGACGATTATAATGTTTCATTTTTAAAATTCTAATCTTATGAGAAATATTTGTTTTTGCTTTCAAATGCAGGCTCCTTACCGTCTGAAACGCTATCGCTTCTTCGACATCGGTCAGGACCATTATTATTACGATGATATGCTCACCGAGGAGCAGATATCATGGATGTCACAAACCTCATGGTTGCCACTGCTTAGTACGCTGAAGGATATGGTACGCCTCTCTCGCGGTAAGTTCCACTGCGCAATAGCCGTCAGCGGCCAAACCATCAGCCTGTGTGAGCAGTTCGCTCCGGAGGTGATTGACCAACTCAAGGAATTGGCAGAGACCAAAGCGGTAGAGTTTGTGTTGATGCCTTTTGCAGGGTCACTCGCTGCTGAATATGACATGAACGAGTTTGAACAGCAACTCAAGCAAGGCGAAGAACTGCTTGTCGAACTATTCGGGCAAAAGCCTCAAACAGTGTTCAATACCGAGTTGCTATATTCGGACGAGATAGCCGACGTACTCAAAAAACTCGGTTACAAGGTAGCGATGATTGAAGGTGCCAAACACCTGCTTTCATGGAAATCACCGAACTACGTGTATTGCTCCACCGCCGGCAAGTCACTCAAGTTGCTGATGCGTAACACGGCACTGTCTGATGAGTTGAGCTTCCACTTCTCTGATCCCGCATGGTACAACTTCCCTATAGACGCAGAGAAATACGCTAATCAGTTAGCTGCTATCGAAGGCGAAGAGCCCGTGGTAAACATCTGGGTGGGAGCAGAGACCTTCGGTGTCCGCCAGAACGCCGGCACCGGTATCTTCGATTTCCTCAGAGCCCTGCCATATTACGCAATGGAGCGTCAGCTCGGGTTTGTCACACCGGCAGAAGCTGCCAAGAAGGGCGGCGATGACGTTATTTCATCACCTTTCCCCACCACTTGGTGCGGTGAAAGCAAGGACCTTTCTCAGTATAACGGCAATGACTTGCAGCAAGAAGCTCTGAATAAGCTTTATGCTGTAGGGGAGCGCGTTAGGCTGTGCTCTGACAAAGCGTTAAGACGAGACTGGATTAACCTGCAAGCGGACTACCACTTCTTGTTCATGAACCACATCAACGCCGAAAACACCAATTACGAATCGGCATACGATGCATTTATCAACTATATGAACATCTTGTCCGACTTCCTGCTCAGAGTGGAAGAACAATATCCAACCACAATTGAGAACGAGGAACTGAACGAACTTTTGAAGACGATTAACAACCAGGAGAAGGAAATAGCTAACCTTGAGAAGGAACTCAAAGCTGCAAAATCAAAGAAGGCAGCAAAATAAAGATAACATCATATATGTTATAATAACAAAAGAGATGGCCGGCAAAGGTCATCTCTTTTGTTGTTATTGATATACGATGAGCGTCGGGTGCCTGTAATCTTCAGAGAGATGGTAAGCGCCACCCGACACATTGCCGGTCAGCAGCCTTCTCTCTTGAGTTGTTCCACATACTGCCTAATGCGCTTCATTTCCTTTGGGATGTTTATCCTTTGCGGGCAGTGTGGTTCACAATGGTGACAACCAATGCAGTGGTCAGCCTGCCTGAGCTTGGGCACTTGTCTGTCATAGCCTACAAGGAACGCTCGTCGCTGACGTTGATAAGCCTTGCTGTCAGGGTCGGACAAAGTGGAAGGCATGTTGCCCTCTGCTATGCATTTGTTGTAATGTGAGAAAATCATCGGTATATTCAAGCCGTAGGGACATGGCATGCAGTAGTTGCATGTAGTGCAAGGTATGGCTTTTAGGCTGAAGACCTCCTCAGCTATTGACAACATAAACCTGTTTTCCTCATCTGTTAGCGGTCTGAGAGGCGAGAATGTGCGCACGTTTTCTTCAAGGTGCTCCATGTACGTCATACCACTCAACACTGTCAGGACTCCCTCGGGAGTGCCGGCATAACGTAGTGCCCACTCTGCTGCACTGCTCTCTGGAGCACGTTCTAAGAATCGACGAGTGATATGCTCCGGCTGATTGGCCAACCTGCCGCCTAACAGAGGTTCCATTATAACAGCAGGGATACCTCTTTTATGCAGTTCTGCGTATAGATATGAGGCGTTAGTGTTACGAGGATTGATGTCTTTGGCGTAGTTCCAATCAAGATAGTTAAGCTCAATTTGGCAAAAATCCCAATGATAACGCCCTTCGTCGTGCCAGCGAAGGAGCATATCGAAGATGCTTACGTCTCCGTGATAAGAAAAGCCAAGATTGCGAATTCTTCCTATGCGCTTCTGTTCCACAAGCCAGTCTAAAATACCATTGTCAATGTAGCGACCATTGAATGTTTCAAGACTGTTTTTCCCTCTTGCCGAGCCACCGACACTGTGAAGTAGCAGATAGTCTATATAGTCAGTTTGCAGATACTTCAACGACCTTTCAAACATTGCTTTCGACTCTTCTTCCGGCCATGCGGCAGTATCAAAGTTAGACATCTTGGTCGCTATAAAATAGCTACTACGCGGATGTCGAGCGAGAGCAATACCGGTGCTTTGTTCTGACAGTCCCTGACAATAAACCGGCGATGTGTCAAAATAATTTACACCGTGCTCAAGCGCGTAATCAACCATTTCATTCACAGCATCCTGATCGATGGGTGCGTCAGGGTTCTCTCGAGCCGTACCACCTGCCATGACCGGCAGACGCATCATGCCGAAACCTAAAAGCGACACCTTGTCACCGCTATTATGATTGACACGTAGCGTCATTTCACCCTTCGACGCACTGTCCTGCCGTATATGCTTGGATGACGACTGCCGTTTCTTTGTACACGCTGTCAATAACGCACTTGTAGCAACTGCTGCGCCAATACTATGTTTGATAAAATCACGTCTGTTCATAATTGATAACTGATAGCTTATGGCTTATAACTCTATTCTATGCCTCTTATGTCCCTCTACATATATTGCACTGAAAGGCCGTGCCGGACAGAGGTTTTCGCATGCTCCACAGCCGATACACCTCTCTTTATCCACAGCAGGAACCTTGACTTTTTTGCCGTCTGCCGCAACATGTTCCACCATGTGTATTGCCCATGACGGACAGACATCTGCACAATGTCCGCACTCATCACCGTTGGTAAGCGGAATGCAGTTCTCTTTTATCCATACAGCATGCCCGATGTGAACGGCGGTTTTTTCCTCTTTGGTTATTTTCTTTATTGCCCCGGTAGGGCACACCTCAGTGCAACGTGTGCACTCCGGTCGGCACCATCCGCGCTCATACGACATCTCCGGCTGCATGAAGCGTGTCAGTTCGGTTGCCGGACGTAACACGTTGTTCGGACAGGCCGATACGCATAACTGACAGGCTGTACAATGACGCCCCATATTTGCCAACGACAACGAACCCGGCGGTGTGAGCGGCGTATCTCTATGAGGCGCCACTTTATCCTCTATCACTGCTAAACCACCATCTACTTTTATCTTCGTTTGAGCCACAGCCGCCGAGGCGCACACAGCCACAGCACCCGCCAGAAACGCACGTTTAGACTCGTCACCCGGCTCATTTCCTGTTACGCTCTGCTTATCATCACTCGTGATTTTCTTCCCGATAACGGCCTCGTAGTGTAGTGCATCAAACTTGCATTTATCTATACAATCACCGCACACTACACATCGTGAGTAGTCAATGCTGCGTGATTTATAGTCAATAGCCGAGGCTTTGCAGTTCTTCTCACAAAGCGAACACTGCTTGCATTTTTCCTTGTCAAACCGCACCTTAAACACGGAGAAACGCGACACAAACGAGAGTAGCGTCCCCACCGGACAGATGGTATTGCAGTATGTCCTGCCATTGCGCCATGCCACCACTCCTAATCCGAGCAACGTCAATAAAGCCACAACAAAAGCAGTTACACTGCGCATCCAAATTTCCACCTCGGAAAACATATAACTGTCATGCCCTGCTTCAATGTGTGCCAACGAATTGAGCAGCAAATCATATAGCGGCTTAAACAGCGAATTAACCACCCTGCCGTATGCTGAGTATGGTGCAAGAAGTGTTGTGACGGGAGCAAAACCTAAAACAAGACACAACACGAACACAGCCAATACACTGTAGCGCAACCAACGTTTCCCGGCAGAATAACTATATCTGTTTTTCTTCGTCTTCTTTCCGAGCCATCCGAAAAAATCCTGCATAACGCCTAACGGGCAAATTACAGAACAATATAAACGTCCGAAGAGCAGTGTCAGAAGAATTAACGCAAGTAGCACCACGATATTAACAGACATGAGCGCCGGCAAGAACTGTATCTTGGCAGCCCAGCTGAGCCAAACACTCACGCGCCAACCTACACCTAAAAAAAGCAGCGTCACTGATGTACACACCAGTGCCGCCAATATTATGCGTATCTTACGTAACATACAACTTAATTGTATTAAATCCTATGCAAAGATACAACTTTTTCCACATTCACACAAACGATTTTTACAAATTGCTTGTGTAAATAAAAAAAAAACTGTAATTTTGTATCTATAAAAACATTCTAATCATGAAATCACAATTTACCGTTATGACACTCGGTCTGCTTCTTGCAGCATGCACCAACTCAACCCCGGACTATAAGTCAGTGGATGAGTACCCCGTTAGAAAAGGCTCTCTTGAAGAGATGAGTTATAGTCCCAAACAGACACAATTTGCCGTATGGAGTCCCGCCGCAGAGCAGGTTACACTCAACCTCTATGCAGATGCCGAGACAGAACAAGCCACAGAAAAAATCCCGATGAAAAGGAGCAAAGACGGCACATGGAAAGCTTGTGTTAAGCGAGACCTCAACGGAATGTTTTACACGTTTGCCGTATATCAACCCAATAGTTCTTATCAGTTGACCGAATCTCCGGGACTCTTTGCCAAGGCGGTTGGCATTAACGGCAAACGAGCCGCTATCATCGACATGGATAGCACTAACCCTGAAGGCTGGAGCGAAGACCGAAGACCGTTCTTCGGAGAACGCAAAGATGCAATCATCTACGAGATGCACCACCGCGACTTCTCTATCGACCCGTCGGCAGGAGCACAACACCCCGGCAAGTTTATTGCTCTCACCGAGCACGGAACACTCAGTCCTGAAGGCGAGCGAACAGGCATCGACCACCTTATAGAACTGGGGGTTACACATGTTCAATTGTTGCCGTCATACGACTTCGGTTCTATCGATGAACGGGGTGCTACAACAGAAGCACAGGTTCTTGAGAGCGGTGCCGCTGTCGGCGGAACATATAATTGGGGATATGATCCTATCAATTATAACGTCCCCGAAGGCTCGTATTCCACCAATCCTTACGACCCCGCTTGCCGAATAAGAGAGATGAAGCAGATGATTCAAGCTTTACACAACGCGGGAATAAGAGTAGTGATGGACGTTGTATATAACCACACCTATGATGTGGACCATAGCAATTTTACGCAAACGGCACCCGGCTATTTCTATCGGACACGTGATGATGGCAGCCTTGGCAACGCCTCCGGCTGCGGCAACGAGACAGCCTCCAACAGACCTATGATGCGGAAGTTTATCGTTGAGTCCGTTCGTTACTGGGCGACAGAGTATCATATTGACGGATTCCGTTTCGACCTGATGGGTATTCACGATATAGAAACAATGCGCGAGGTCAGAGCCACGCTTGACGACATTGACCCCACAATACTGCTCTATGGTGAAGGGTGGGCCGCCGAGCAGCCTCTCTATGCCGGCGAACTGCTTGCTATGAAAGCTAATGTAAGAGAGATGCCCGGAATAGGCGCGTTCTGCGATGAAATGCGTGATGCACTCAGAGGCCCGTTCTCTGACGATCGTCAACCGGCTTTCCTCAATGCGCTACCGGGGCACGAGGAGAGTATTCGTTTCGGCATAGCCGGATGCACGGCTCACCCACAGATAGATATGAGTAAAGTTAATTACTCCAAAGAGCCATGGGCTGCCGAACCATATCAGTGCATCAGTTACGTATCCTGTCACGATGACATGATGCTAACCGACCGTCTTAAAGCATCTATTTCTCTACAAGAAGGTGAGATGGAACGGCTTGACAAACTTGCACAAACAGCAGTACTCACCTCGCAAGGTTCACCGTTTATATGGAACGGCGAGGAGATAATGCGCAACAAGAAAGGCGTACACAATTCTTTCTGTAGCCCTGACTCTGTCAACGCTATTGACTGGAGCCTGAAGGCCAAGAATAAAGACCTGTTCTCCTACTACTGCCATCTGATTGCCCTACGCAAGGCACATCCTGCTTTTCGACTCGGCACAACAGAGGCTGTGGCTGAACATTTAGAATTCCTTGAAGCACCGGACTGCGTGGTGGCATTCAGACTAAAGGAACTTGAGAATATAGATGAATGGAAAGATATTGTCGTCATTCTTAATGCTCAACGTGAACCGGTAGAAATAGCCATCCCAAGAGATATCGATTATGCCATAGTGGCAAAAGATGGTGAGTTCTTGAGTTCGAGCGGGGATGGTGTGATGCCGACCGTTACAGACTCTGCTATGGTGGAACCGCAAACCGCACTTATACTCCGGGCACTATAAGAGAATTCTGAAAATTATTATCTTAGAGGGTGTGTCTGTTTAGGCACACCCTCATTTATTGTCAGCGACGTTACCTGTGATGGTATCGTACTCTGCTACTATGTCATCCATCATGCGGAAAAGGTTTTCTTTTTTTTCCTCTCTGAGGAGGGCTATCTTCTTTTGTCGAAAATCCGGCAACCCTTTGAATACCGGTGACGCTGCAAAATGCCGGCGACTGTGAACAATCCCCTTACGCTCGTCGCCTATCCACTCTATTGCATGCTCAACGTGCTCTTTTAGTATGCCAACCTGCCACGACATCGACCGGGGCGGAATCTGTTGCCCGGTCTTAAGATAGTAAGCGATATCCTCGAACAGCCACGGCTGACCAAAAGTAGCCCGGCCTATCATTACAGCATCCACGCCGTAACGTTCAAAGCACTCTTTAGCCCGCTCCCCGCTGCATACATCGCCGTTTCCGATAATAGGGATATGCATACGCGGGTTGTTCTTCACCTCGCGTATGAACGTCCAGTCGGCCTCGCCCGTGTACATCTGCGCACGAGTGCGCCCGTGGATAGTCAGTTCGCGTATTCCGCAATCCTGCAGAGCTTCCGCTAACTCAACAATAAAGAGTGACTTGTTGTCTGCAGCGGTCGTACCCTCTTTATCTTTCCATAGAGCAACGCTTCTACTCAGACCAAGCGGGTTAACCCTTGGCAAGAGGTCGTTATTATCCCATCCAAGTCGTGTTTTTGCCGTTACCGGCAGTGTCACTGCCTTTACTACTGCACGTGCTATCTCCAGCATCTTCGGAACATCGCGCAGCAGTCCTGCACCGGCTCCCTTGCCTGCCACCTTCTTGACAGGACATCCGAAGTTAATATCAATAAAGTCGGGCTTTGCCTCTGCCACTATTCTTGCAGCCTCTGCCATCGAAGCTGCATCTTTGCCATAGATTTGTATTGCTACCGGTCTTTCAGCCTCGCTTATTTGCAGCTTACGCATCGTGGCAGGCACATCACGCACCAGAGCATCGGCATTAACGAACTCCGTATATACCCGTGCTGCACCGAACCGTTTGCATAATAAACGGAAAGCAGGGTCGGTAACGTCCTCCATCGGAGCAAGATACAAAGGCATAGTGTTTGATGACATAATTGCAGGCTTGTCGGCTGAATGGTTTTACTCAATACAATACTGATTTTACAGCACAAAGGTAGTAAAAAAGCTGAACTACACCTAATAAACGCGCGATTTTTATGCTAAAATTTGTACATGTCGGAAAAATATGCTATCTTTGCAGGCTATTTTGTGGTATTATGCCCGAAATGCTTTTGTAAACAAAAATAAAATTATATACAACAATGCAAAACAAAGGACTTGTTAGAACGTTGGCTGTCGTGCTGGCATTAGTGGCAGCCTTCTACCTCTCCTTCAGCTTCGTCACGAGCCACTATGACAAAAAGGCTCAAGAATACGCAGGAGGAGACAAGGCAAAAGAGTACGTTTATCTTGACTCTATTGCCTCAAAAAAAGTGTGGTTTGGCTACACTTTGAAAGAATGTCGTGAAAAAGAGATTGCCTTAGGTCTTGACCTTAAAGGCGGTATGAACGTAACCATGGAGGTGAGCGTCCCGGACATTTTAAATGCGCTCTCCGGCTACAACACGTCAGAGAACTTCCAAAAAGCAATGGCGGCTGCCAAAGAGAAACAGCACAACTCTCAGGCAGACTTTGTCACTCTTTTTGTACAGTCGTACAAAGAGCTTGATCCGAATGCACAGTTAGCCTCTGTCTTCTCGACTTTTGAGCTTAAAGACAAAGTGTCTCTTACCTCAACCAACGACGAGGTAGAGCGCGTTATACGCGAAGAGGTTGAAGGTGCTATTACCAACTCTTTCAACGTGCTTCGTACCCGTATTGACCGTTTCGGCGTTGTACAGCCTAACATACAACGCCTTGACCAACCCGGACGTATTCTCATCGAGTTACCTGGTGTAAAAGAACCCGAGCGTGTGCGCAAGCTGTTACAAGGAACCGCCAACCTCGAGTTCTACGAGACATACGAGGCACAGGAACTGCTGCCGATGCTTGCACAAATCAACAACGAGTACAGCAAACTTACCGCAGACGTTGTTCCGGCAGAGACCGAGGAGGCAGCTGTCGAGCCTTCAGAAGCCGCAACTACCGCAGCAGAGACAGGTGACGACACTGTAGATAATCTGCTTGCTGATATTGCCACTCCTGCTGACAGCACTGACGCTGCTGTTGACAACGCTAAGGCTATTGAGAACTATAAGAAAGCTAATCCGCTGTTCTTCATTCTCAATCCGTCAGTTAACCAAGCCGGTCAGGCTTACCGCGGTCCGGTGGTAGGTACTGTTCATTATACCGACACCGCCAAGGTAATGGAGATGCTCAACTCCACCATTGCCAAGCAAGTGTTGCCGCGCGAGTTGCGTCTTGTGTGGACCGTCAAGGCTGTTGATGACGCAGAGTCGGTATATCAGCTTATAGCACTCAAGACACAGCGTGACGGCCGTGCTTCGCTCGAAGGTGATGTCATCACTGACGCAAGAGCAGACTTCCAGCAGACCTCTGCATACGCCAGCGTATCAATGTCAATGAACGCTGAAGGTGCTAAGGCTTGGGCTCGTATTACTAAAGATAATATCGGCAAGTCTGTAGCTATAGTATTGGATGGTTTCGCATATTCGTATCCTACCGTACAAAACGAGATACAGGGTGGCAATTCACAGATTACCGGCCAGTTCACTGTTGATGAGGCAAAGGACCTTGCCAACACGCTCAAGTCAGGTAAGATGCCGGCTCCTGCACGTATCATACAGGAGGATATTGTCGGACCGTCACTCGGACAAGAGTCTATCCGTGCAGGTCTCATATCGTTTATCATTGCTTTCTGCCTCATCCTCCTCTACATGATATTCTACTATGGTCTTGTACCGGGCCTTATAGCAGATGCAGCATTGATATGCAATGTTATTCTCCTCTTTGGTATCCTCGCATCTTTCGGGTCCGTACTTACATTGCCGGGTATAGCAGGTATTGTTCTGACTATGGGTATGGCCGTTGATGCTAACGTGCTCGTCTTCGAGCGTATTCGTGAGGAGCAGAAACTTGGAAAGAGCCTGCGTACAGCAGTCACCGACGGTTACAAAGGTGCTATCACAGCCATTGTTGATGCCAATGTGACATCACTTCTCACCGGTATAGTATTGGCGGTGTTCGGAACAGGACCGATCAAGGGCTTTGCTGTAACATTCATCATAGGTATCATCTCCACCTTCCTCACAGCTGTGTTCCTTGCCCACCTGATGCTTGACACTTATGTCAACTCAAAGAACGCTAAAGAGCTCAGTTTCACTACCAACATTACAAAGAACTGGTTCCAAGGCACCACCTTTAACTTTATTAGTGTCCGCAAGATTGCGTATCTCTGCTCAGGTATTGTGCTCCTTTGTGGTATCATAGGTCTTATTACTCCGGGATTGAACCGTGGTATTGACTTCACCGGTGGTCGCAACTATGTAGTTCGTTACCAACAGCCGGTCAGCACAGAAGCCGTGCGCTCTGCCATGAATGATGCCTTTGAAGCAGCTTTCCCCGGCGAGGCCTTTGGCCTGAATGTCATCACCATTGGTAGTGATAACCAAGTGCGTATAAGCACCAACCTCGGCATACAAAGTGAAGACAAGGACCTTGACCCTGTTATTGAAAACCTTATTTATGAGGCATCTAAGCCATTCCTCAAAGAGGGTGTTACAGCAGAGCAATTCCTCTCTACACAGGTGGATGATACGGTAGGTATCATATCTTCACAAAAGGTGGGTCCTGCCATTGCTGACGACATCAAGACCGCAGCCGTTTGGTCAATCATTATCGCCCTGCTTATTGTGGCGTTGTATATCTTTATCCGCTTCCGCAACTTTGCATTCTCCATAGCGGCTCTTGTTTCTTTGGCACATGACTCGCTAATCATTATGGGTATCTATGCGCTATGCTGGAAGTTCATGCCGTTCTCTATGGAGGTTGACCAAGCTTTCATCGCTGCTATCCTGACCGTTATCGGCTACTCTATCAACGATACCGTCGTTATCTTCGACCGTATCCGTGAGTACACCCGTCTATATCCGAAACGCGATCGTCAGGAGAATATCAACCACGCCTTGAACTCAACCCTCTCGCGTACGTTCTCCACATCAATGTCAACGCTTGTTGTGTTGGTAGCAATCTTCGCTTTCGGCGGTGCATCAATCCGTGGCTTCGTGTTCGCACTATTGCTCGGCGTAATTATCGGTACTTATTCGTCACTCTTTATCGCTTCGCCTATTGCCTACGGCATACAGAACTGGCAAGACAAGCGTAAGAAAGCCGCATAAGCAAATAACCGTGATTAGTACACTTCAACAACAAAAAAAAACGACTGTTCAAAAGGAACAGTCGTTTTTTTTTGTTGAAGCCTGTGATTTACTTCTCTACGACAAACTCTTTCACCTCCAACCAACCGCCGTCGTTAATAGCCCTCGGCGGACGCGAGCAGAACAACCCGACCTTTGCACCAATCCACTGTCCCGGGCGAACTGCAAAAGGCCTGCCAACGGACATAAAAACCGTTCCGTCAACACTATATTCAAACTCTGCAATAACCTGCTTGTCGGTTGTTCCCTGCAGTTGTTCATTCGTTGTCATAAGTCGTACGCGCAGCCAATATTCCTGCCGGTTGGCAGGCAGTTCAGCCCAAGCCGTCTCCTTACCGTCAAGGTGCGCTTTTTCATTTTCCACTTGGCGCAAATACATCCCTTGTGGAGTATTGTCAAGCAGCAGGGCAGCGTATGCCTGCCCCATGACTACTATTCCGCCTCGCTCACCGCTATAACGACTATCCGGCACAAGGCGGACACGGGCGGTAAACGTTTCGTTTGCCGCATCCGGCTTCATGAGTAGAAGGTTCTTCCTGTGCCATAGGTTATCATCTGATTCGCGCAATGAACCATCTGCATACGTCTGCGACACCGAATAGAGACGGACACTACCTGTTGCTTTGTTTACATAAAACCACCTGGCATCCGGCTGTGCCTGCCACTGCCATTGGAGTCCCAAAGACAGCCCGTCCGCGGTTAGAAGAATATTTGCAGGCCGGTTATCTGCATCTGTTGTATTGTTCTGTGCTGTTCCTTTTTCCTTAACATTACTTATCATCACCGGCTCTCCGCAGCCGTCTCCATCCTTATCACTGCCTATAACAGGCCAACCGTTGTGCCACGACATCGGTTGCAAATGCAGGATGCGTCCGAGCGGACCCACATCCTGAAAATGAAGGAACATTTCCTCTCCTTTTGTAGTTGTCACCCACGCTCCTTGGTGCGGTCCGTTGATGTCTGTTGTTCCCTGAGCCAGCACTCTGCGGCACTCGTATGGGCCGTACACATTCTCCGCACGCAACACCTGCTGCCAACCGGTAGCAACACCACCCGCAGGGTGAAATATATAATAGTATCCCCCATATTTGTAGAACTTCGGTCCTTCTGATGTTGGTGCATCATCATGGCCGTCATAAACGACCTGCGATGGAGTAATGACCTTCGTCAGGCTTTCGTCGGTCTCCATCACGCATATAACAGACTTAAATCCTGCGCGTGTTCCGGCAAAGGCGTGAACAATATAGCATTTCCCATCGTTGTCCCACAACGGGCACGCATCAATAAATCCCTTGCCCGCCATCAGCAGTACCGGTTCACTCCAAGGACCATAAACAGATGATGAGTGCACTTGATAAATGCCGACATCCGGGTCACCCCAGACGATATAGAACATCTTTTTGTGATATCGTATTGATGGCGCCCACACCTGATTACCATGCTGCACGGGTGACGGGCGCTTGGCTGAACCTATGTAGTTCTTGCCATCTGCTGACAAAGGAGCTCCACCGGGAATAGAGTATGATAGTGCATAACTAATTATTTCCCAATCCACGAGGTTAGTACTATGCAGTATCGGCAGGCCGGGAGAGCAGTTAAACGACGAGGCGGTCATGTAATAGTCTTTACCTACGCGGATAGCGTCAGGATCGGAGTAATCCGCATAAAGGATAGGATTGGTGTACGACCATGCTAAAGGACACAAGCAAGGTAATAAGATTAATGCTGTAATATAAAATCGCTTCATGATACTGAGATTTTTGTACAAAAGTACATATTTTTGCTTATTCACGCAAGGAAAATCGAAAAATAAAGTATCGTCAATCAAGCTATAAAAAGAAATGAATCTATAGTGTGTGTATATCAACTGCCAAAAAAATACAATGATATTTGGCTATATCACAAAAAAAGAGTAATTTTGCAATGCGTTTCAAGTCAAACTTATGTTTTATTTCACTGTTCCATAGTAAAAATGCAAGAATCAAACTTCGTTCCGCAAGGAACCGCTCAGGCAACAAAGCCCACGAGCGAATACATTGTTGAGGTAAACAATGTGAGCAAACAATTCGATGACGGCAAGTTCGCTCTCAACAATGTAAGTCTTTCGGTGAAGAAAGGCGAGTTTGTAACAATATTAGGTCCTTCCGGTTGTGGCAAAACAACATTGCTTCGTTGTATAGCAGGTTTTCAGGTCGCCACATCGGGGGATATTCTTTTGAAGGGGGAAGATATTACTCAAACCCCGCCTCACAAGCGTCCGGTGAACACCGTGTTTCAAAAATACGCTTTGTTTCCACACCTCAACGTGTTCGACAATGTAGCCTTTGGTCTGAAGCTTAAGAAGATGGATAAGGCCGTTATTGTTAAAAAGGTTAAACAAGCTTTGAAGACTGTAGGTATGACAGACTACGAGGAGCGTAACATCGACTCGCTCTCCGGTGGTCAGCAGCAGCGTGTGGCTATTGCACGTGCCATCGTTAATCAACCGGAGGTGTTGCTTCTTGACGAGCCGTTAGCGGCATTAGACCTGAAGATGCGCAAAGATATGCAACTTGAGCTGAAGGAGATGCACAAGAAATTAGGTATCACCTTTATCTATGTTACACATGACCAGGAAGAGGCGCTAACGTTAAGCGACCGAGTGGTGGTAATGAACGAGGGAAAAATACAGCAGATAGGCACTCCTACTGACATATACAACGAACCGCAGAATAGCTTTGTCGCCGATTTTATCGGGGAAAGTAATATCCTCAGTGCGACAATGATACATGACCGCTTAGTCCGGTTCTGCGAAAAGGAATTTGAGTGTATCGACGAAGGGTTTGGCGAGAACATCCCCGTGGACGTGGTAATCCGTCCGGAAGATATATATATATGGAAAGTACAAAGTGACAAAGCACAAAGTGACAAGGGACCCGATGCCGCTTCTCAGGCTGATTTGGATGAAGACGACCGCGTACCAAAAGGTAATTTCACCAAGTGGTATGGTGTTGTACAAAGCAGTATCTTCAAGGGCGTGCATTATGAGATGACCGTAATGACCGACGACGGGTATGAGTTCCTTGTTCAAGACTATCATGAGTTTGTTCCGGGCACAAGAGTAGGAATGTTGGTTAAACCTGAGGATATACAGATTATGCGTAAAGAGCGCTATCTGTTCAACGAGTTTGAAGGTGAGGTACTAAAGAATGGTAAAGTGCGTTTCATTGAGACAGAGTGGGAGGTTAATCAGGACGAAGTAGCAACGTTTACTGCAGGCGACAAAGTGATTGTTAAGGTGCCGTTCACTGAGATTGATTTGCAAGACCATGAGGAAGACGGAGTACTATCCGGGGAAGTTCATTATATTCTTTTCAAAGGCAATCATTATGCCCTCACCATCCGAACCGATGAGGGATATGACCTGTTTGTTTCCACTTCCGATGTGTGGGACGATGGAGACCGTGTCGGTATTGTCATTCCACCATCAGCAATCCATTTGTCAGTCAAATAGACACACTCCTCAAGAATAGCCAAACAATCATGGCAAAAACCCTCCATATCAGTCTTTTACATCTCACCAGCCTGCTTCTTGTGTTTACCTCATGCAGTCGCATGCGCGAGGCGCAGAGTGTATTGTGCGAGGCGGATAGTCTGCGTAGCGAAGGACAGTGTTATGATGACAGCGCAAGATTAGCTACTGCCTACTCTGCGCCGGACAATTTGTGCGGCAGACTGTTCCGCCCCGATGATTATGTCCGTGCCTGCTACCGCTACGGCAAGCAGGTGCTGCGGCAGAACGACTATCCTGCCGCCATGCAGACTTTCATTGACGCCACCCGGGCATAGTATATCTTAAAGCCTGTTTCCAATCCTTTTTTCACCGACCACGTCACCCTCGGACGGATATATAGTAATATGGGCGAAATATGCCACCTTGATGGTAATTTCTCGTTGTCGTATGATATGTTCGAAGAATGTGCAAAGCAGTTCATGACGGCAGGCGATACGACAATGTATTATTATGCATTGTATAGTATGGCGTTAGAGTTGGCTGAGCAAAAGAAGGCGGACTCCACACAGTTGCTTCTCCGGCAGATAGAAGAAAACACTTCCGACCCTTACACCATCTCGCTTGTCAATATGACAAGAGCAAGACTTAATCTTAATCTTCAGCAATATGATACTGCGTTGTTCTATGCAAATCAAAGTATTAAACTTCATTCGCAAGAACCGAGTTATTATGTCATAAAAGCACAAGCATTCGAGTTTTTACACCAATATGACTCTGCTCTTTTGTACGCTTCTTATGTTATGTCATTACCAACTGCTTCTGCACAAGAAAGGCGGAACATGCTTTATATCCTTACGTATTACGATGATGAAATAGACGATGATGAAATTAAAAGACGCTCGGAAGAACGCGATGACATAAATAGATATGTTCTTACTCCGCTACGACATAAACTTACCCAAGCCGTTGATTTGTTGAAACAGGAAATGGACAGCAACCCTAACTATGCAACCATTGTTTTTTGGGTTTTCTCATTATGCCTTATCGGCGGCATTGCATGGATTTCAAAAGTCAAGCATAAACAATCCATCGAATCTATCTCAAGAAAACGAGACGTGGCAATACAAGAGATAAGACTGCAACAAGAACAAAAGTATCGCCAAACTCTTGAAGAAGAAAAAAAACAAGCCGAACTACAGCAACAGCAACAACTTATTAGCCAACAAATAGACAATTACAATCAACAAACCTTACTTCGCCAGCAGCAAATGCTTGATAATATAGAATTACATTGTGAAGCCATTCGCCATTCACATAACTGGCAAAAGGAAATACATTGGAACGATTTTGACGAATTGTGCTATTTTATCAATGAACATTTTGGATTATTAGCTAATAAATTAAAGGCCGTAGAAGTGCTTGATGAAAAAGAAATACGTTTGTGCATTCTCGTTCTACTGAATTTCCCATTCAGCAATGATGAACAAGCAGAAACTATCATATATAGTAAAAGCGGATTTGGAAAATTTAAATACCGTATGACAAAAAAGTTAGGAACTACAGCCAAAGATTTACGTGAGTTCTTGCTTAAAATGATTCTTTCCATGGCAGATTTTGAAAGGTAAATCATTAGTGTCCGCTTAAAATATCATATTAGTTTTATAATCAACTAATAT
>JAFSTO010000075.1 GCA_017450435.1 Paludibacteraceae bacterium | reverse complement strand
AGCCTTTCCCGTTTTTTTTGTCATCTTGCATTGCTGTCGGACTTTTTTCGTCTCTCTGTCAGTCCTGTTCCGGTACCCTCCACAGGACTGACAGAGAGATTCTTCGTTACTAAAAAATTGCGTTTCTAAATGGAAACTATATCATTTTGCCATGTATAATTAGCACATTTCTTATCTCGCTTTGCACGAGCGATTTGCTTCGCCGTGCAAAATCCTCTATATCTCCCTTCCTTTCAGGGAGGGGTTGGGGGTAGGCTTTTTCCTTAATACAATATAGAGCAAAGCCAGTACAAGCAGTACGAGCGGTTCTCCGATGGGTACATTCGACACTGTACCTACAGGATTATCATCATCGCTCGGCGCCCCCCAAGCCATTCTGGCTCTGCGCGGTGAAATGATCGGACCACTGCCATCAGACATATATGAGGTTGTACCCACTATAGACGAGTACGACGAAGTCGAACGGAAGTTGTATGACGGCTGAACGTCATCACTGAATGTAATCGTTCTTTCCCACGATGCAGGCTGCGTAGGCTGCTCGTAGGTGAACGCATGCGACAAGGTGCTGCAACACAGCAGCAAGACCATTGTCAACCATTTATATGTAGTCAATCTTCCCTTCATGATTATCTCAGTTTTTGTCCGAACATCGTATATACATGCCCGTCACGTAGGATGAGCACATGTCCGTCCTTGATTATCTTCACAGCCGTAGCACCATCCATCTCATAGTGGCTTGCCGGATCAATATCTGTAGCAATCGAGGTTCCTTGATCGTTGGGATCAAAGCCGCGACGACGGATATAGTACCGTTTCTCGTGATTCTGCTCCGGTGTAGGAATCTTGATGCATATACCATCGACAATCGTCTGCTCACTACCGGTCAGCGCATCGTAGAATACCAGCTCGTCGTCGATGTTATTCACTCCCGTGAACCACAATTCTGTTACCGGCTCAAACGGAACCCCGCTCATGTTATAGAACGATACGGGCACGTTCACTATCTCGTCCAACAGATCAACGCTCAGTCCGTACTCACCTTCCGAAGCATAGATGTTGAATAGTGTAGAAGGTGCAGAAGAGTTGTACTCGTTAATGTTTATCGTAGTTAGCATGGCGTCCTCGCCATCGCGTACCGCATTGTGGTATCCCTGACCGATCAGCAGACGCGACTTACTTGCCGACGTAAGCGGATTGATCGCCGTCACCGTCATGAAACCCTGTCTGCGTCCCGACGCACTCATACGGCTCGGTGCTGACGAAGGACTAACAATATCATCCCTTGCCGAGGTAACCACACGACTGGAGTCAAGCGTCACCGTAAGCGAAGTGCCGGATGTTGCCTTGAGAACTATCGCGTGCATAGGCGGCAAGTAGCGCTTCTTCTCCGTAATAGTATCTACTGTAGCAACTGCAATAGATTCCGGTACCGTTATATACGAACCCGTATCGTCGGATTTTGTATAAGTAATATAATCAAACTCGCGCGATAGACCCGGATTATCATCCATGAATCCCCAGATGTCGATATATCCCATCGTCGGGTTACCGAATACGAACATCGTGGACGCCATGCCGTTTTTGAGGGTGTAGTTTTGTGATGCTCCGTTGGGATATGCCAACTTACCGGCTTTGCCGCTACCTCCGACCTCCCCTGCGCATGTATCACGCATGTATTGCAGATTGTGCTCGTAGATGTCGTCCATCCTATCGCCGTCTTGGTTGTAGTAGTAATAGATGTCGTCGTTCTTAGGTAGTCGTATTATAGCATCTTTGCGCGAAGTCGTTCGGGTATAGACTGCCCATCCGCTTGCCGGCGGCAAGGAGAGTGTCATACCGTTCGTTACCTTCGACCACTCGGCGGATGCAGTGCGCGCTGAGTCTTTGACGTCGTGACCGTTACCCTTATCGACGGTTGCGGTGTTATATACCGAGAGCCAGAACGATGCGTTGCCGGTGTTCTTGTTACGTCCTTCGGCATCGAAGTAGCCGACCTCCCAAGGCGAGGTCACATCACTCAGATCATCGTTCGCCATGAAGATATCGCCACTGAGCATACCCGTGACCGGTGCCGCGCGTAGTGCCCACTTCTCGTGCGGCGTGCTCAGGTCAACAACCGCCCTGTTGTAGTTCATGCGCTGCTGTTGTCCCATAGCTGCACCCGGCATGAAGCGGATGACATTACACTTGTTGTACTCAAATCCGACTTGCTTGATCGAGTCATACGATGCTTTATCCGCGAGGTTAGGCACTTCGGGGTAAGGCAGTCCCGGATCCAGGGTGGGAATGATCACGTTCGATGTAGCCAGCGGTGCGAAGTGTGCATTGTCGTGGATCTTCTCGTTCGCGTCGCTTACGCCTACCCAGTTCCCCGGGTTGTTCCAGCGGTTGCTCTCGTTGTTCTTCGGATCCCAGCGCAGGTAATCCGGCACAACGGATACGGTGAACGGGATCGTACCAACAGGACATCCGCCACCGAGCGTTGTGGCGCCTACCGACGTCTGCATGGTGATAATGAACGTATAGTTGTATCCCGGGCGCATGTGATACGTGGATGCGCTTGCGGGACGCAAGAGGATATCATCGCCGCGGGTGTAATAAGCCCCTTCGCCGTACACCTTGTTGGGCAACAGGTTCAATGTGTGCGAGCCCTCGAGGAAGTTCGGATCATCGGTCGAGAGCAGGCTGACGGAGTGGATAGCGCGGTCCGCCTGTATGTCGTCGATGTGGATCGTGATCTGCTTGTTGGCGTTCTGCTCATTGGCAAGGAGCACCAGGGGTTGCGACAGTTGTGTCTCGTCGCGGTTGATGCCGCCAATGACTATTGGAGCGGATGTAGAGCCGCTGGGCGTGAGCTTGATGTGTATCGGTTGCGGACATACCTCGATGCCGGCATCCTCCATTTCCTTCGAACCCGAACCGATAATAGGGAATACAACGTATTCAAGTTCACTGCCTGTCATCACGGTGGCATCGATCTTCGACTTATACAAGGTCAGGTAGCCCTTGTTCACCATATCTGCGAGCAGGTCGTATGCTGCTATACTTTGCTTGAGTGTCATAGCGCCTTGCATGCGAACCATCACGTTGCGGTTCACATCCGACAGGTTCTGCGCAAAATGGTTGGTGTTCGACGGATCATTTGCACGCAGAATATCCTTCACCACCTTGACGATGTCGCTGTAGTAATGACCGTAACGGACATAGCTGGACGCCTCCGCCGTGTCGCCGTAGAGCAGCCAGTCGTTGACGCACGAGCCTGTAAGGTCAAGCGGTGCAGCGCCCTCAACATATTGTGTACCTTTGACGCGCATGCTCAGGGTGTAGGTCGAGTTCGGGCACACGTTTTCCTCGCGGTTCTGCTGCTCCTCGCCGTTGAGTTCCAGCATCATTCGGTTGGTGACCTTCAACTCGCTGGTCATAGCGCATATACTACGCAGCATGTCGCTGTAGGAAAGTGCCATATGCACGTTGTACTTCTTGTTAGCAGCCATCTTCGCCTGATGGATCACGTACAGTACAGGACGTGACACGCCGTCCAAGGTTTCGTAAATGTAGCCTGTCTTATGTGCAGCGTTCGCTTCAAAGCGCGCGACGAGCGTACCCATATTGGGGTAGATAGAGTCTGTTCCCACAATCGGCATATAGCCAGCTTCCGGCACCTCGATATAGCCGTAGATGGTATCCGGCGTTCCGGCTATGGTAGCTTCATGCAAGTAACCGTCATCCATCTTGACGAAGGTCGTATCCGCGCTGCCGGCTTTGGACTGCACTATCGTGTAATATACGTTAGCGTTGTTGTATTTCTTATCGGTAAAGCCCTTGTAGTCCAGACGGAGCACCACCTGCGTGATAGAGTCGTTCCTGCTGTCCTCAACGCATTGGGTGTTGGCTTGGTACGCAAGCAACGGCGGCTTGGTAGCGAAGATACACATGTCGTCGATGACAAAGTCATTGCCGTCGAAGTTAGCAGCCACGTTGAATATCTGCACGCGGAAGTGCGAATACTCCGTCTTGCCACCTTTGCGGTTGTGGTTGATCGGGAAATAGATCTGATACCAGTTGTTCGACGGCTTGATATCGCCGGTCATGTACGAGGTTATATCTTCCCATGTCGAGCCGTCGGTCGATCCCTGCACACTGAAGATGAAGTTCGGATCGGACTTACCGGTCTGACTACTCGGGTTGCCTACATAGCCGGAGAAGTACATACTCTGTCCCTCGCACAGTTGGGTGTTCAGCGAGAGGGCTGCCACCTGTCCGGCAGAAGCCATACCGTCGCAGTAGATCATATAGCCGTTGGCTGCGCCGCCGTGTTGCTCCATTTTACGCCAGTATTGGTCGTACGGAATACGGTTGATCAGACCATACTCACCGTGGTTCGGGAAGTCCGACTGATCGTGGTAACGGTTGTGCGGCAGGTCGGAGGTCTCCGGATAGGTGTAGCCGTACGACGCGTCCGCCCACGGCAGCGGGTGCGGATAGATGGTGTAACCGGTGCCGGGTTTGTTATAATCGAAGTTCAGGCGCTCGAGTACCTCGTAGTTCTGCTCTATCTCGTCATTGGTGATCAGTGCCTTGACTTCACCCTTGGGTGCCGTTTCTTCCTTCGGGCCGTACAGGTCTTTCTGATGATAGATGATCTTGTACCGGCAGATGTTGAACCAGTTGCCTCCGTCAACAGTTGTATCCTTGCCTGCAACGGTAGTTGTCCTCTTACTGCGTGCTCTTAGGAAGTAATAAATGGTATCGAACTTATGTCCTTCGGATATACTTGTTCGTGCGGGCACGACAAGGAAGTCCTCTTCGGTGGATATGCTGTGCGTACATGCAGCATATGTCTTTGTCATGGTGTTGTAACTGAACCACCGGCAGTCCGCATCCCATCCGCCGCACCAGATCATCGAGTCTTGACGAGCTGCATCCCATCCGCTTGTACTCCAGTTGTCATCACGCATGTAGTAACCCAGCAACGACTCCGAGTGCCCATGCTTCGTGAGGTTCTCGTAGTTATAGCGCTGTTCGGTGCGCAGCAGCAGACGGTTGCCGATAGGAGCCATGACCTCATGCTCCTCCATGTAGGCATTCATGTACGAGTCACTGCCATTACTGGTTGCATCGGTGTATTTGTAGCCGTCCAACTTAGCAGCCATCTCTGTCCACGGATGCAGTTCGAACACCTCGCGGATAGATAGCGTGGGCTCGATGATAGCCGTCATCGTATCCATCATTTCTATATCCACATTGTTCTTATTCTTAAGGGACATAGGCAGGTTGTCGTAGTAGTTACTCATATCGACGGCATACGTAACGGTATCTTTGCGTTCTGCGCCCAGCGTTGTGACCGGCGGAGCTACACGTGCTGACTTGGATGGCGGGTCGTTCTTGTTGCCATAGTCTTTCGACGGATAGTGGAACACGGTGTAACGTCCCATCGTCACGAGTTTCTTACCGCCCGCGCCATCATCTACCGAGTCACCGATGATACGATAGGGGAAGTTGTATTTACCGATATTACGCGGGAACACACGCCACAGGGAATCCGGTACATCCGAGTCGCCTATATCGCCTTTGCCCTCGCGATACCAGCGCCACCAGCCGTAGAACGCGCGTTCGCGAACAGGTAACTCCACATCCTGCTCGGGGTAGTAATAAAGGATGCGTCTGTTCTCATGCACCTGCTGCATACCGTCAGGCCGCAAGTCGTCGCCCGACGCACCGGCGCTGTGTACGAGGTGCTGGTTGTTAGCATACTCGAACAAACTCTGTTGTGATATCGTGATGCGGAAGTTAACGAAATGCGGTACTGCATCGATCATCACGATATATGCCAAGTACAGATAGGCGATACGCGACGAACGGATACCGCTTTCAGTACACTTGACCGTCACGGTGTTTGCTGTCGTATCGCTCAGTACGCACCACGAAGGTATATTACCCTTTTCGTCCGCCAGACTAACCTGGGCGAGTGAGTGGTTCTTCAGATTCATCGCGCCGGTCAAATCGACAGATGAGGTCTTTCTGGTCGCAGCAACTTCACCATATACGTTCACCACCTGCGCACCTGTATTGTTCGTGGTGTGAAAGGTGAACGTATGTGTGTCGTTCTTGCCGGTGCCTGATGCAACAATCGTGGCAGGGAACGTGTATATATCCTCATCGCCCTCCACAGAGCACTCCACTCCGTTATAAGGCTCCTCGTGGTAGGTTCGACGTATCAGAGGGATTTTCAGGTTCGCGTCGCTGATCTTGGTGAACTTACTCCATCCGTCCTTGAATCGGTAGGCAGGAGCACCATCCTGCAACGAGAGGGTTACTCGCAATGTATCCACAATATTCACGTACTCGCCACCATAGGTCACATTCATCGGGCTGGTACCGACGGGTGTGATGGTCGTAGTCAGTGTGGAATCGACAGTGGTGTTATTCAAGGCGCTCAGGGTTGCCACGCGATGGTCACGAATCGTGTCGATCCTGTATTGTGTCTTCCACTCCCGAGAGGCGGAAGTCAGGCTGTCGATACGTGTCTGTTCTCTCTGGCAGAGGTAGGTCATCGTGTTATCCACCAGCATCGAGTACTCGTGCCGGGCTTTATAGAGCGTCTGCACGGATGCCGGAGCTACTCGGTTATAGCCGAACTCTACGCTCTCTTGGCTGGGGTACGAGCCGTTGTTGAGCAGACTGTACTCGTCATGCAGATAGCCCCACGAGAAGACTGTGCCTTCGGATTCGGTAGTCGTCAACTCGATGGTCGGCACGGTGCCTGATACGCCCGTCAACTTCAGCCATCCGTCTGCACCATATCGGATGCGTACCTGCTCCTCGAAGTTCGTGTTGTCGTTCGCATAGACATTGACGTACTTGTATATCAACAGCGATGGCGTGGCGCCCAATACTCCTCTTGCGCTTGATCCTTCGCCTGTGATGCAGAAGTATTTGGTTGTACCGCCCGGCAGCTTGGTTTTCAGCATCAGCGTATCCGTCTGCTTTTCCGCTATAGGGTGATAATCATACTGCCACGGAGTGATATACTGCTTGTCACTATTCGCATCATTCTTCATGCCTTTGATCAGGTGGGTTGTCGTTCCCTCCTTGTAGAGCGTATTGTCCTTCAGGTTGTATTTGCGGGCAATCAGTCCGTCTGAACCTGCCATGATGTAGTACCGCTGCTTGTTATATACAGCCGACCAGATCAGTTCGTCGCCCTCCAATGCAGCTTGCACCAAAGGCACACGTACGGGCACTGTCAAAACGCTGTCTACTTCGTTCACAAAAATGGTGGAGATAACAAGCGTGTCGTAGTTAATGCCGGATGTGTTCTCTTTCTCGACATTCAAGGTGACCAGACTTCCTACAGCACTTGCCACTTTGTAGTAGGTATCTTTACCCTTGGCAAAACCGCACCCCGTAGCCTTCATCTTCCATCCGGAAGTCAGTGTATCGACGGACAGTATGTTTTCGCCTTCCGGATTACCATCCTTATCCAGCATCTGGTGGTACGTCTCACGCGTGAGCAGGAAGTTGATTTGTTGAGTCTGTCCTGCTAATGGACCAAAACTATATCTCTCTTTCGCTGCTTTGAGTACCGTTCGCGTTAGTGTGTCTCCTGAGTGATACGTCTTCGTGTGGACAATCACGTCGCGATAACGCGAACCGTCTTTGTTTATCTCCAGTCCCGCTGCATTTCTATTCCAACGGCCGCGGTACTCCTTGATCTTACTGATAGCGCCCTGACTGAGCGTAATACGGAACGTATCGACGACATCAATATAGTTGCCTCCGGCGTCTTTCACATTGATCGGGCTGCTCTGACCGCTTACTATATCGTAGTGCCAATAGTGATCGGTTGCTTCCATCCGGGCGCTGTCGCCCGGGGTTATCGAGCCGCTCACACGGCTGTCGCGGATCAACTCAAAGTTCTGCGTCACACGGAAGTCCGGCGACAGGTACAAGTTGTTCGGGTCATTGATGTTCTTGCGCGGATCGCGGCTCGGGTGGAAATATACCGTATCGCCATCCACAATCATCACAGCCATCAGCTGCTTGCCGATCAGTTTCGACCATATCGCTTCGCGTTGCTGTTCGTCCCTATGGAAATCGAACAGAAGTGAGTCGCGCCACACCTCCGAAGTGTCTGGCAGGATGATATAGTGCTCGTCGGCTACAATCACTGCCGAGACGTCAAACGTGGTAGCACTTGCCGAATCGGCTTGACCGTTGAACTGGTTACGCACAGGATCGTATTTGACGTAAGACTTATCCCTGTTGGCGCGCACCTTCAGAATCAGCGAGTCGGGTTTGTTCACAGGATCATATTCCTCCACGTATCGCTCGGATTTGATTTTGACGCCCGTTATATACGGCACTTTGTAGTTCGGCCAACTGAGTTCGGTGGCCTTACTCGTCGTCGTAAACAAACCAGCCCACGTGTTGTTCGCAAGGATAGTGTTGAACGCCTCTTCATAATACAAACCGATATACTCATTTTTAGCCGGAGTAAAATTCTCATAGAACGTCAGCGAATCCGTATAACCCTTCATCGTATAGTGGCGCGGGCCTAACACATGCTCCTTAATATCCAGATCAGGTATATCACCGTCCTTTCGCTTGATCTCGGCTATCGGACAGCGTAGTTCATATGTACTGAGGTAGTTCGGATCCTCGTTCTCCGCATTCTCCATACCCTGCCATGTGTTCTCCCAATAATCAAAATGGCGTGCACGAGCATAACGCGGTGCCTCGCGACCCGGGTGAGTCAGGAAGTAACGCTTGCCACCCTGCATGAACGAAATAGCCATCTGCAAGGTGCCGTCATACCGCGCTTGCGCATAGAGTTTTACTTCGCCGGCTTCCGTAAACGTAAACTCATCTCCCACCTTTAACGTATCTCCCGATCCATCTGCATTCTTCGTCCAGCCAAGGAAGGTATATTCGGGTTTGATACGCGGTGCCATGATTGTCACCTTATTTTCACCGGATAAGGGATACTGCAACGGCATCTCCAACCCCATGAATCCGTTGTTGTCATACCGAATCCATTTCGTGTTATCTCCTAAGATAAACACCATATGGCCGTTCGAGTCGGTATTATTGACAGTAATCTGTGCATAACCGGACTTACCAACGATACTTTTGCCGTCACTCGTCGGTACGCTATCACCACGCACCCATTTACTCCAGCCTTCAATAGGTGCACCCTCGTCGTCCTCACGGAACTCTGAACCGGTCATCAGCATCGTTCGAATATGCAAACTGGCATAATAACCGCTGATCGTCCACATCTCCTCGCACGTCCATGTGTTGTCGCCTGTCTTGTGCAGACGGATGTTCTTGCCCGTCTCTTTGATTTTCAGGAAGTATCCCACCGGCTCAAAACTTACACCTAAGTTATCCGCCGCCGATGTCGTATCCACCACCATCTGTCCGTATGCACCTGCAGGAGCCTTGAACCCCGACAGGTCTTTCATTGGCAGTTCGCGTATGTTGGTGAAGTGGGACTTAGCACCACTCGTTCCCATTGACTCTCCGTCATCGTCTTTATACTTGTCGTTATAACCTACATAGTAATACGTGTTGTCCGGCGCCGGCACATGCATCAGATCCGTCCGGTAATACTTCGTGCTGCCATCGCGGCTCATACACATCAGGCGATCCATCGTGTAGATTCTCTTAACCGCAGTACTATCGGACGGTTTCTGCGGGTCGTTTTCATTCTTGCGGTAGCGCACATCGTCCTGCTCGTCCGTTGCAAAGAAATAGCTGCTGCAACTGTTAATAGGATCATCCAAGAGATAGAGACGGAAGATCGTACGAGGGGTCTTATCGTGCTTGCTATCCGCATAAGCATAAGCTGCTTTACCTTTTGCTATCTCGCCTGCACCTGAACTTAAATTCCAGGTCGACAGCGTTGTGTTGAAAGTCACCAAGCCTGCATTGGTATAGGATTGCGGACTGTTGGCTTTCGGGATTTCGAACATATAGACCTCGCGGTAGGTCATGCCCAGGAAACCCGTTCCCATCCTTCCGTTAAAAGGAGCCGTGCCTCGGCCCAACGTACCGCTCGGGGCTAGCGGGTCAAAAGAAGAGAGACCGGCACGACCATCTACCGTAGGCACACCGCGCTCGGTAGGAACAACGAACACGACATCACAGGCCTTTGCATCGTTGTAATCACTCGTCAGGTCACCCAGGAACTTAAACGAATCACTCGTTTTCAGTGTCTTACCGTCGTTCCAAATCGTATAAACAATACCGCCCAACGCTTTATTACCACGATTCAACGGCGCACCCACCGACCATTCGTTCATCTCTGTTATTTCTGTGGCAGGGAGAAGTTTCATAAACGAACCCGCCGAATAGCTGAAATATCCACCCGAATAGCGGTTATAGTTACTAACGAAGAACTCCTCGCCGTCTTCTTCTGTGCCGTTACTGTTCTTATCCACCCATACCGACAGCAAGAACCGTTCGCCCTGCTCCAGATTCACTACCAAACCGGCATCCGTCGGTGTCCAACCCACACCGAACATACGTGGCGCGGTAAACAACACCATGCTAACTATAAGAATCCGAATAACGGATGAATGCTTGAAAAATAACTTACTCATATACTTCATACCTCATTTTGATTTTACGAACAATAATACTTTTCTATTGCCCTGTAGTAGTTTAGGCGGGGACTTTTTTCTATATGTGTATGTAAATTATTACATAAATTTTGCAAATTTAAAAAAAATTGCTAAAATAAACAAGTTTTTTCTTAAAAAATTTTCAAAAAGTTGTATTTATAATGCAAAAACAGCGATAAAAGTAACAAATTGCTATGCAGGGTTGACAATATCGCGGAAAACATTGTCATTTTCACTACACTTCACAATCAGCGTGTACAGATACAAAAAAAGTGACATAATCTTGCGATTACATCACTTTCGTGCGCAGGATGAGACTCGAACTCACACGACCTTGCGGCCACTACCCCCTCAAAGTAGCGTGTATACCAATTTCACCACCTGCGCATTGGTGCCCGAAACAGGACTCGAACCTGCACGTGGTTAAACACTCGCACCTGAAACGAGCGCGTCTACCAATTCCGCCATTCGGGCAAAGGGCAACTACAGGTTCACATTCTCAGAGTATCGTTTTCGTTATAACGCCTTTAAGCATCACTCCGGCTCCTCAAATGTCCACTGTTCAAATTGTCTTTTCGGAAAAAAATGCAGAACCGCTGTTCTGCATTACAAGCTTTTCCAAAGTGTGAGCGGAAAACGGGACTCGAACCCGCGACCCCGACCTTGGCAAGGTCGTGCTCTACCAACTGAGCTATTTCCGCGATTTCCTTGAAATCGCGAGAGTCTTAATGACGCTTGGATAACAAATGCAAACATTTAGTTACTCACGTCATGACTTCCGCAGACTTTCAAAGATTAGTGCTTCCTTCTCGAAAGCGGGTGCAAAGGTACTGCTTTTTTTTGAACTGACCAAATATTTCGCAAAAAAAATGCAAAAAAAATGCACTACGTTGTTCAAACGAGTCTATCATAACCGCTTCACCCACGATTTAACCGTTATTCCACATATAGAACCAGTCCTTTGAGGTACTCTCCTTCGGGGTGATAGATATTTATCGGGTGGTCGGCAGGCTGATGCAATTGGTGCAAGATACGCACGCGTCTTCCGCTCATTGCGGCAGCCGAGAACACTGCCAGGCGGAACATCTCCTTATCTATCGCCTGCGAGCAAGAGAAAGTAAACAAAACGCCTCCGCTCTTAATCTTCTCAAATGCCTTTGCGTTAATTCTCTTATAGCCTTGCAACGCATTTTTGACGGCATCACGATGCTTGGCAAATGCCGGCGGGTCAAGAATGACAAGGTCATATTTCTTCTCCTTTCCACCCTCTGCAGCCGGCGGGTTTGCGAAGAAACGGAAAGCCTCTTCCGCATAAGCATGATGCGCTTTGCAATCAGGAAAATTTAGCAGTACATTACGTTCAGCTATCCGTACCGCTTTGTCCGATACATCCACAGAGTCAACCTCCAGAGCACCGCCTCGCAAGGCATAAACGGAAAAACCGCCTGTGTAGCAAAACATATTCAACACACTTTTCCCCTTTGAATAATACTCCACTAATGCGCGATTGTCCCGTTGGTCAAGGAAAAAACCTGTCTTTTGCCCTTGCAGCCAATCAATACCAAAGCGTAATCCGTTTTCTACAGCAATGCAATCCTCATCCGTCACAGAAGGTTGCGTTACAGCCGGCTTCCCATTATATATAATATACCTATCCTCTCGTTCCATGACAGGGACAGGTGCCTTAAAAGGCAAAGTAGCTGAAGACTTATAATAAACGTTTTTCAGCCCGGCGACCACCTTCAACAGAGCTCGTGATATAGCATCCACACATTGGTGCATTCCAACGGAGTGAGCTTGGACGACTGCTGTCGCACCGTATATATCCACTACCAAACCCGGCAGGAAATCCCCCTCTCCATGCACAAGACGATAAGCAGTGTTATCTTCCCTGACAAGCCCGGCATCTATTCTTACCTGATAAGCCCGTTTAAGACGTTCTATAAAGAAAGAATCCGGCACCCCTGCTACGAATGTTTGCAGAAGAGTCTCGTCGTTGGAGAAAACCAATATACGAACGGCTATACTGCCTATCTGCCAGTGTCCGACGCCTAACAAAGCACCATCACAACTTCTTACCGCAACGACGCTCCCCTCTTCAGGAACCGAAGTAGAGCCATGTGCGTCAAGCACCACCTTTTGTATTGCACCTGAGAACACCCAAGGATGGAAACGCAAAAGCGACTCTTCCTTTTTCTTTTTTAAAACAATATCAGTCATACCTGCCTTATTCTCTTGTCCTGTGTTTATTATTCAGTGCATTCTCACTGCCCATTATCACCTCTTGCTGATGTTGCAGTTGCCGCTCATGTTCTTCTCTCTTGAGATTCTCCACCTCACGTTTCGTCAGAGGTTTCATGCCGCATAGCTTCTTATAAATAAGCAATGTAGCCCATGCGTCCGTAGCAGCATAACGCGCTTGTTCCGGAGTGAGTGCCAGGTTTTCCCAATTGGTCAGCCTCTGCGACTTTGACACCCTTTTCCCGAATAGCAAAGCAAACAGTTTCTGCAGTCCGAGTTCGAAAATGCCATACCTGCAAACCATTGACTGTACATCAACGCAGTTGTCCGGCTCAAAGGGTGTACGTTGCCGCAAAGCCGCAAGGTCGTCACGAAACGCCAGCCCCACCTTCGTGATACGGGAATTAGCAAAGAAAGATGCAAGGCTGTCCGGTAAGCCCAATAAATGTAAACGAAACAGATAGCAACGTTTGAGCGTTGCTATCTGCAATAAAGCCACAGGATAATGCTCGCCTTTGCGGAATGCCGGTCGTGTCTCTGTATCAACACCGACAACACGTTGGCGGTTGAGATAACGCATCGCCTCCGGCACCTGACTGAGATGTTCCACAACTATTGTCTCACCGTCAAAAATAGCAAGCGGCATCTCTTGCACTTGCTCCTTAGATATATGTAAAGGGTGTTTGTCAGACATCCGTAAATTATTTCCCGCTACTTAATACACCGTTCCTTCCAACATCGCCCTAAACTGCGGCATCGGGCAATGAGTGTCCCGCTCTATTATCAAGGTCTTCAGCCCGGCGTAGATTTTCACCTCTCGCATCACCTTCTCCATATCAGCTTCAGCCCCGAAATACTCCGACGCAAAAGCATCCCAAAAGCGGGCCGCCGTTGCATTGGACATGTGATATTGTTCTTGAGTCCAAGACTCATCATTGAGACAGCAGCAAAGGTAAACCATACCTATATCGAACATATAATATCCGTAGCAGAAATCGCCGAGGTCGATGAAATACGGAGTTCTGACGCCATTCTTCTCCGTAAAAATACCATTGCTAAACTGCAGGTCGCCATGAATAGCCGTGTCCGAATCCGGAGCAGCGGTAATAAACGCACGAATCTTCTCTTTCTGCTCAGCAGAAAAAAAAGGATTATCGTCAAGCATCTTGTACAGCCTGTCCTTAACACTGTCAAACTGCTTTATATCAACATGAGTGCTGTGTAGTTTCTTACACAACCGTGCGAACTCCCGTGCATATTCCTCCGTGCGTTCCGGTTCGTCTCCGCATGCACGCGAGTATGAACGTTTACCCTCCATACGGCGGAAACGTATTCCCACGCGCTCCCCGTCAGTAACAAGGTCCCCCGGTTCCGGCGTCGGGATACCCGCGGCGTAAACTTTCTGCGCCACCTCCAACTCGCGGGCTGCGAACTCGAAGTTACGGAAATACATCTTGAGCAGAATTGACGAATCGGTCTTGTGGTTATAACTTGCGCCATTAGCGCCTTCACCCGACTGAACGTAGTCGTTGATATCAATGTGAATAGGGTTCATAAAACTAATTTCAGTTGATTATTTGTGCGAACAGATATTACACTAACGAAATAGCGGCAGCCTGCGAATAAGTCATTTCAGCTAAAGCATCGTTTTGGTCGTTTTCTCCGTTAAGGGCTTCATATAAGCGTTTAAGTCCGATTTTTCCGGCCCCTTGTTTTAGCAGGCAGGCTATACAAACATTCTGCAATCCGAGCGAGGAAGATATTATATCAAGGTCGGTCGTGCCCAACTGATGCCGTGCGAGCCGGTATGCCGGTTCCTCATATTCCTTAACCATTCTACCCACATCGCCTATGGTCTTACAACCTAATGCACGCAGAATAGGCAAATATTCGCTAAGCGGCACCTGTTGTATTTCAGCCTGATTAATGGCTGCAATACGCTTGTTCAACTTGTCAAAAGGCTTAGCCTCAAGGTAACTGCGGTAAGTCTCACCGTCAAGTTGGAGGTCGTCCAACTTACCGTTTTGAAGCAGCTGTTTGACACGTCTGCGATAGTCGTTTATATCTGTGCGGATACGGCTAAACTCGTCGTCAGCCAACTCCAACATTCCCGCAAGTCGGTTCATTTGTCGCATATACTCGCGTGGGATTTCCACCCCCGACTTGTAGCCGTTATCGTGGTTGATAGCTGCCCAGGCATGTTGCAGAGTGGTACGAATCTGCAGTTCAAACGGAATATTATTCAGCAGTGGATACTGAGCGTCCTTATATACCGATGATGGCAAGCGGCAGATGTAATGCAACGAGTTATAGCCGAAGCTATCCAACTGGTGAAGACGGCGCTTGTCAACCGAGTTTTGCCAGTCAATATCAAATATCTGCTCTGCCATTGCTGCTATACGGTCAACATCGTCAGTGTAAAAAGTGATAACCCGCACTCCGACAATATCGGTTATGTCGGACAGTGAGTGATACTTACCTCCCTTTATAGCCAGCTTCCCGCGAAGACTATCTTTTGTCTTAACACGAGCAGACACAGTGGTCACCTCTATGCCATTCTGTTCGATAGCATTAGAAAGCATTCGGACAACAATGTCCCGCAGTTTTTCCATTTGCGGCAATGACTCACTATACTCGTCAAGAATAAATTGGCTCAGCAAATCCATCAGCTCAGTACTTATTGAATTTCAAACAAACTGATAAAACCGGTCATGACGAACACTTGCCTTATGTCGGCAGCAATATTCCGTACAATAACCTTACTATTATGCGTTGCCGCTTCTTTCCTTATTGTCAGAAAAATTCTCAAGCCGGAAGAAGATATATACTCCAGCTCTGCGCAGTCGAGCACAATCTCGCCGTTTGCCACTTGCAGCAGAGGCCTGATATCTTCTGTGGTCTGCACCGCAGCAGCAGTATCTAACCTGCCTGAAAAACGCGCAATATACTGATTGCCGTTTTGTTCGATTGTTGTCTTCATTTTTATATAAATGTGTTTTGGATTCTATTTAAACGTCCTTTAAAATCTATGTACTTTTCAAGGTGACTATGAAAGTTTCTTCACAAGAGTAAGATAATTCTTATCATCTTTGCGTTCATAACTTATCTCGTCCATTATCTGCCTTACAAGGTGTATTCCCAAGCCTCCTATATTTCTCTCCTCGGCAGAGAGTGTAATGTCCGCTTCCTTCTGCTGAGTCGGGTCAAAAGGCTTACCGCTATCTGAAATAACGAACGTCACATCATGTTCTGTTTTAGTAGCATCAATCAGGACGCTACCGCTTTTTCCTTCCGGATAGGCATAGAGCATCACGTTGCTGACCGCCTCTTCAAGCGCGAGGTTAATAGTCATATTCAAGGCGTCCGGCAAAGATAGCGTATCAACCCACTCAGCAAGAGTAGGAATCTGCTGTATATCATTGCGCATAACAAGCGAGGAACGAAGCGTCTCATCTTTTAGCGAGTCATCCGACTCATCCACCTGTAAATAACGCACACTAAGCATCGTAAGGTCATCGCTTTGCTCAGCCTTGCCCACAAATGAGCCAACCTCATTTCTCACTTTCTCCACCTGCGCTTTAGCAGACAATTCCACAAACTTATCACTTGCCAAAACAGCCTTTAGTCTATCATCACCAAATAATTCTTTCTCAATATTCTCAGCCTCTGTCAGACCGTCTGTATATAGGAACAAGGTATCACCGCGACTGATTGTCACCTGCTGTGACTTGAACGAGAAACCTGACAAAATTCCCAAAGGAAGGTTAGCCTCCACGTCAAGAAAACGCAGGTCCCCCTGCGAACAGAGCAACGGAGCATTATGTCCGGCGTTGCAATACCTGAGTGTACCATTCTCCGTATCCAACACGCATACAATCAAAGTGACGAACATATTACTGTCGTTCATATCCGCCAGAGTGTTGTTCATCTCCGTTACTATCCTTGCCGGTTCCGCCTCATGCGCAGTCATATATCTGAACAGTGACATCGTAACCGCCATTACAAGCGATGCAGGTACGCCTTTACCGCTCACATCTCCCACACAAAAGAACAACTTTTTGTCATGCACACAGAAGTCATACAAGTCGCCTCCAACCTCTTTTGCCGGGATAATAGAGCCATACATCTCCATATTGCGGCAGTTGGTGAACGGCGGGAAAATCTTCGGCAGCATTGACTCCTGAATCTTGCTTGCGATACGGAGTTCGCTCCCCATTCGCTCGTTCTGACCGCTTATCTTAAATAAATTCAATATGTTGACAGCAGAACGATACACTATGAACAACAGCAGCAGCAAGCCGATTATCATCATGATGGTAACGAAACGCCCCATTCTCCGAAGGTCAGCATAAATAACATCATCCGGAATGATGATTGCAATATCCCATCCTGTAGATTCGATAAATTCACTAAACACGCTGTACTTTCGTCCGGGCAACGTATCCGGTGCTTCAACAAGGTGATTTCCCTTGCCTGAAGTGATTGAATAGAAGCACTCAGGATAGACCTTCAGGTACTCTGACACACGCTGCAAGTGAGCTATTGCCACATCCGCCAAAGCCACAGCCACAATACGCCCCGAGGCATCACGTATAGGATAAGAACAGCTAACCAACGTCTGCTTTGCTCCCGCATTGTCATAATAAGGCTCGCACCACCAACAGCTGTCAATCGACATACCGTTCTCAAACCACTCCATTGACAGGTAGTTATGCTCCTCGCTACCAATTTGCCGAGTCAGGATACGAGTCTTATCATTATTCTCCTCCTCATGACTGTATGCCTCAAACAACCTGCCTTTGTCGGGATAATAGTCAGGCACAAACCCTATTGCCGCTCCCACCATATTCGGTGTTTGCTCCACCATCATACGAGTGATACTGAACATCGAATCAGGATGTTGCAACTCCCTCTCTGCCAAATAGGCCATCATTTTCACAGCCATTTCCACCTGGGTTGTCACAACATTGATTTCCAACTCTGCACGGCGCAATTCGCTTTCTGCACGACGAATAGTTTCCTGGCGAACTACATTTCGCGTGTAAAAATACTGAATACATGCAGTCGATTCCAACAGAACCGCAACAAGAATAAGCATCCACAAACCGCTGTGCCCATTCTTCTTCATCAACGTAGAGACTTGTTTCTTATCTACCTCAATCATACAATTATTCAAACTTTTATGCAAAGATACAACAATTACCTCAAATACACAAAAATATAATATAAAAAAATCGCATAACGTTTTTTTTTAATAAAATTTGTGTATATCAGAAAAAAGTTGTAACTTTGCAGCCGCTTTTGAAAAAAAGCATTTATTGCATTTAGCAGTGTCTAATGGTATAAAGGCTATTACGTCAGATTTTGGTTCTGAAGATCTTGGTTCGATTCCAGGTTAGACAACAAAAGAAGTACGAAGGACAGATGTACGAAGTACAAGGTATTGCCAAACGAGACTGAGTACGAGGACAGATGTACGAAGTACTTTTTTCGTGTGATGGGATACGGGCAGCCACACAACAGGCACACAGAAGACAATTCACAACAAAATTATGTTGTTATCAAGTCTTACACACCTGCAAAACTGCCCCATATTAAGTAACACAAAATAAAATGAAAACATTCGAACTGAAGGGCGAACTCCGCTCCGACTACGGCAAAAAAGCCGCCAAACTTCTCCGCAAACAAGATCTTATTCCTTGCAACCTCTATGGTCTCGGCGAAAACGTTACATTCACCGTGCAGACCAACGATGTTCGTAAGCTCATCTACACGCCTGACACACAGGTTGTAGCGTTGGAGATTAGCGGCAAGAAATACAACGCCGTTGTAAAAGAGCTGCAGTTCCACCCCGTAAAAGAGCTCATCTTCCACATTGACTTCCTTGCTGTCAACGAAGAGAAACCTGTAACCGTTGAGGTTCCTGTACAGTTGACCGGTCTTGCAGAGGGTGTTAAAGCCGGCGGTAAATTGTCGCTGGAGACACGCAAACTCAAGGTTAGCGCCATCTACACTAAACTGCCCGACCGCGTTGTTATAGATGTGACCAACCTCGGACTCGGTAAGAAAATCCAAGTCTGCGACCTGCACTTCGAGGACTACAAGATTATGAACGTTCCCGGACAGATGGTTGCACAGGTTAGGGCTACACGTGCCTCAAAACAGGCTTAAGCCGACAACTACAGCAAGAACAACCAAACCAATGAGGCTAATTACGAATTACGAATACCATATTCGTAATTCGTAATTTTTAATATCTTACTTCCCTTTATAACATTAAACCCATAAAAATGAAATATCTGATAGTCGGTCTTGGCAACATCGGTGACGAGTATCGTCAAACACGTCACAACATCGGTTTTCGCATCGTTGATGCTCTAAGCAGTAAGCTCGGTGCCACATGGGAAGACCGGCGGTATGGTTTTATATGCCGATGCCGCGTAAAAAACGCCGAGTTGGTGCTACTCAAGCCTTCAACGTTTATGAATCTGAGCGGAACTGCTGTGAGGTATTGGCTTCAGCAAGAGAAGATTCCTCTTGAGAACATGCTGGTACTGGTTGATGACCTGAACCTCCCGTTCGGCACTATCAGAATGCGTAAACAAGGGTCTGCCGGAGGACATAATGGTCTGAAGAACATAGAGCAATGTATCTGTACGCCCAACTATAACAGACTACGTTTCGGTATAGGTGCCGACTACAGCAAAGGCGCACAAATCAACTATGTACTCGGGCAGTGGCAACCCGAAGAAGAGAGCAAACTCAAGGAACGGCTTGACTTGTGTACGGAGATAATCCAATCGTTCTGCCTGCAAGGAATAGACAGAACGATGAATCTCTATAACGGAAAGTGAGAAAGAGAGTGACGAGTTATGAGCGATGACAGACAACCGACTTACACCATCACAACCATGAACGAAGAACGAGTTGACAAATATCTTTTCGCGATGCGAATCTATAAGACTCGCACTATAGCGGCAGACGCCTGCAAGAAAGGACGAGTCAAAATGAACGGCACAGACCTCAAACCTGCCAAGACCTTTCACGTAGGTGACATCTTCAGCGTCAGAAAAGGTCCTATCACCTACACCTACCGAATTCTGCAACTAAGCGAGAACCGACTCGGGGCAAAACTTGTTCCGGAATATATGGAGAACATCACCTCACAAGACCAACTCGAACTGCTTGAACTGGCTCGATTAGGCGCAATGAGCGGCATTAGAGACAGAGGCACCGGACGCCCCACGAAAAAAGACAGACGAGACATTATTTCGTTCATCTCCGACGAATACGAAGATGACCTTGACGATATCGAATATGATAACTAAGAAAGAAAACATTGTTGAACATATCCTCCTTCTTTGGCAGGCCGAGGACTACGTCCGAGCTATGGGCGACAGCGAAGATGTCCGCACCAACCGTTTCCTCTCAGAGATTCGCGATATGCTCTATGGTGAGGGTATAATAGTTAAAGGGCACACACAGGTCAGTCTGGTGGCACTAAGCGAATTGGAACAGCTGCATAGTGAGTTGTACGCCACTGATGCCACATACAAAGCCGCGTGGTTGGCATTGTTGCCACAGATAACGGCGTTCAAAGCCAAAACCGACGAACCTGCCATGTCAGATATGAAAGCATGTCTCACTTTCCTTTACGACATAATGCTGCTTCGACTACGCAAACAACCTATCTCCGGCGCCACCTTAACCACACAACAACAGGTAAGCTCACTGATGCGAACACTCGCCCTTGCATATAGGGAGAAACAAACTATTTAACAGCTTTTCTGAAAATGAGCGCTTCGCTGATGTTTAGAAAAAACTCATTAACTAAATTAAGGCACTATTATACTGCTTTATGGCTAAGATGAAAACACAGGCTCTCTACGACTACTGCCTACAACAGTGGGCAAAGGAGATGCCGTCTCCTGAGAGCGAACTGCACTACCAAAACGCTTTTCAACTGCTTGTAGCAGTCATGCTATCGGCACAATGCACAGACAAAAGAGTTAATCTGGTCACACCGGCACTGTTTGAAGCCTATCCCGATGCAGAAGCGATGTCAAAGGCCACTGTTGACGATATTCTACAACATATCAGTTCAGTCTCATATCCCAACAGCAAAGCGGCACACCTTAGTGCCACAGCCCGTAAGATAATGAGCGACTTTAATGGCGAGGTACCTGAGACCGTGGAGCAACTGACCACACTTCCCGGCGTAGGGAGAAAAACGGCAAACGTGGTGTGCGCCGTGCTGTTCGGGCAGCCGACTATGGCAGTGGACACACATATCTTCCGTGTAGCTGAAAGAATAGGACTGACAACCGGCAGTCGTTCACCCCTGCAAACAGAAAAACAACTTGTCAAACACATATCCGCTGACCTTATTCCCAAAGCACACCATTGGATACTCTTACACGGCAGATACACATGTACTGCCCGACGGCCGCATTGCGACAGATGCAATCTTGCGCAACATTGTCGTTTTTACTTGCATAATTCGTAAAAAAGTTGTACCTTTGCACCACATATAACTAATCAAAAATCACTCCAAACAAATGGCAACAGAAAAGAAAACCGCACCTGCCGACAAGCTCAAAGCCCTGAGTAATGTAATGGCAGATATTGAAAAATCTCTCGGCAAAGGCGCTATCATGCGAATGGGAGACGAACAGATAGAAGATATACCCGTCATTCCCACCGGTTCTGTAGGACTGAACCTCGCCCTTGGGGTAGGCGGCTACCCGAGAGGAAGGGTGATAGAGATTTACGGTCCTGAGTCATCAGGCAAGACCACTCTCGCTATTCACGCCATCGCTGAGGTGCAGAAGCAAGGCGGCATAGCAGCCATCATTGACGCCGAACATGCCTTTGACCGTTTCTACGCGGAGCGGCTTGGTGTTGACATTGACAACCTGCTTATCTCACAGCCCGACAGCGGTGAACAGGCATTGGAAATTGCTGACCGCCTCATTTCCTCCGCCGCCATCGACCTTATAGTAGTGGACTCAGTAGCAGCACTTACGCCCAAGGCAGAATTGGACGGCGAGATGGGAGACAACAAAGTGGGACTACAGGCAAGACTGATGTCACAAGCACTGCGCAAACTGACCGCTACCATCAACAAAACCAACACCTGCTGCATCTTCATCAACCAGTTGCGCGAGAAGATAGGCGTGATGTTCGGCAACCCCGAGACAACGACAGGCGGCAACGCACTCAAGTTCTACGCTTCCGTCAGACTTGACATCCGCCGCACCGGCAGCATCAAAGACGGAGACGACGTGCTTGGAAACAACGTTAAGGTCAAAGTAGTGAAGAACAAAGTGGCGCCTCCTTTCAAAAAAGCCGAGTTCGACATTATGTTCGGTGAAGGAATCAGCAAGGTAGGAGAGCTCATCGACCTTGGTGTTGAGCACAACGTGATAAAGAAATCCGGCTCATTCTTCTCCTATGGTGACACACGTCTCGGGCAAGGACGAGAGACGGTGAAGAACCTGCTCCGCGAAAATCCCGACCTCGCTGACGAGATAGAACAGAAGATAATGGAGGCTGTGCGCAACAAAGAATAAAGGCCTCATGCGAGTATTCATTTACTTCTCCTACGACGGCACCCGCTACCACGGGTGGCAGTATCAGCCCAACGCTCTCAGCGTCCAAGAGACGCTTGAGGGCGCTCTTCGTTTGTTACTGCGCGAACAGGTCAGCACAGTGGCAGCCGGCAGAACAGACACAGGCGTGCACGCTGCCATGATGGTGGCACATGCTGACCTGCCGGACAACGACATGTTCAGTGAGCATAACCCACAGATAGAAGAAGCACTATGCTCGCTCGGTTTCCGGCTCAACGGCGTCTTACCGCAGGACATTGCAGTACAACGCATAGTGCACGTGAGAAATGATGCCCACGCCAGATTTGATGCCATCTCACGCACATACCAATACCACGTCATCACACAAAAAGACCCGTTTCTAACCAATCACGCCACAAGGCTGTTTCACACGCCGGACTTCGAACTGATGAACCAAGCAGCGACACTACTCATCAACGAAACCGACTTCGCAGCCTTCTGCAAAGCACACAGCGACAATAAAACAACCATCTGCCACCTCAAACAAGCCCGCTGGCAACAACTCAGCGAACAGCACTGGGTCTTTACCATCGAAGCCGACCGTTTCCTTAGAAACATGGTAAGGGCTGTAGTCGGGACACTAATGGAAGTTGGGCGACACCGAATGACGATAGAGCAATTTCAAGACACCATACATAGTCACAACCGCTCTAACGCCGGAGAGTCAATGCCGGCAGAAGGACTCTTCCTCACCAACATAACCTATCCGGAAGATATATTTGTGCACTAATTACACATTTTCCGTCAAATAATACACACTAATACCGATATTTTGTACTATCTTTGCAGACGATTCAAGATGCAGACTGCACGTCTGCGGCAACATAGTGCCAAATATCATTCACAATAATTAACTTGTCTCCATGAAAAAGACACTCATTTACCTTGCAGCCCTTGCTCTTCTTGCAGGCTGCTCTTCAAAGCCGCTCAAGTACCAACGCACTTGCCAGCAACACATTGACGACATCATCGCAGCCGCGCCATTTGATATGCCGTCATTGCGCCTGCCCGTCATCAGCGAACAATCGTTCTCCGTACTGGATTATGGCGCCGACCCCGCCGGCATCAACCTTTCCACCGAAGCTATACAGCATGCTATTGACGACGCCAATAACGCCGGAGGTGGAACAGTCATCATACCCGCCGGAGTATATGTGACAGGTCCTATCGAACTCAAATCCAATGTTCGTCTTTACACGGAGCACAATTCGCTTGTCATCTTCTCTGATGATTTCACTCTCTACCCCGTTCTTGATGCATCATTCGAGGGCCTGGATACCAAACGTTGCCAGTCACCCATATCCGCACGCAACGCCGAGAACATAGCTATCTGCGGATATGGAACCTTCGATGGTAACGGCTATTCGTGGCGGCCTCTAAAAAAAGGCAAAGTGACGGCTTCGCAGTGGAAGAAGAAACTGCAGACAGGCGTTGTATCAGATAAAGACGTATGGTATCCTGACTCCGCCTCACTATATGCCGCATCGCTCTGTCAGGATCAGAACGTGCCCGTCTTGCCGGACAACGCCACACAAGAGGACTGGGATGCTATACGCTCGTTCCTCAGACCGGTAATGCTGAATTTCATCGGATGTAAGAACATACTGCTTGAGGGTGTTTGCTTTGAAAACTCCCCTGCATGGAACCTACATCCTTTCTGCTGCGAGAACCTTGTTATGTCACACCTACAGGTACGCAACCCGTGGTACTCGCAGAACGGCGATGGAGTGGACGTTGAGAGTTGCAAAAATGTCATCATCACCGACTGCACCTTCGATGTCGGAGACGATGCTATATGCATGAAATCAGGTAAGAACGAAGACGGACGCCGCAGAGGCATACCGGCAGAGAATGTATGTGTCAACAACTGCACCGTCTATCACGGACACGGAGGATTCGTTGTCGGTTCGGAGATGTCCGGAGGAGTGAAGAACGTCAACGTCAACGGGTGTACTTTCATCGGAACGGATGTCGGACTGCGCTTCAAGTCAACAAGAGGTAGAGGCGGCGTTGTAGAAAACATCTTTGTCAGCAACATCACTATGACCGACATACCCAACGAAGGTCTTGTATTCGACCTCTTCTACGGTGGCAAAGGTGCAGGGGAAGAGACAGAGGAAGAGATAGCCGCACGCATGGCAGGAGCCATACCACAGCCGGACGAGACAACACCGGCTTTCAAGAATATCGTTATCGAAAACGTCATCTGCAAAGGCACCAAACGAGCCATCTATTTCAACGGACTACCCGAACAGAAGATAGAAAACGTTACACTTCGCAACATCTCCATGACTGCTACCGAAGGCGCTATCTTTAACCAGACTAACGGGCTCGTTGTCAGCGGGCTACATATTACAGCAGAGAAAGGCGAACCACTCGTACTCTCTAACACCGTAGAAAACGTAACGATTGAGAAATAAAAAGTGAGACCGCTGCGCTGCGATCACGCCTTATCACCTACTCGCTACGTAAATATCATATATAAAAAAAATGCCAAATACTTTTGTATTTGGTGTTTTTTTTGTAACTTTGCAAACGAGGAGTACAAACATTATTAATTGATCATAAACATGAAACAACGATTCATAATATTTCTGCAGTTAAGTATTCTTCTCACTACTGCCTGCAACGTACCTAAAAGCGGTAGTGTGGCTTACAAGACAACAAAGAATCCTAAGGTCTATGCGGAGATGTTTCTGAAATCCAAAACACCGAAAGAGGGCTACATATATCACGAGGCAGAGGGCAAGTCGTTTTATATGCGTCCGGTGTCGCAACAGACGTTCTACCCCGGTGAAGACTCCTACCAGTCCATGCACCACCACGGAGTGGCGTTTGAATCGGAGTTAATGGCGTACCGCATCTACTTTGACAAGAAACAGACGATAGATGTATATGCCAAAAAGACTCCACGCTTGGAGCTTGCCTCCTGCACATGGTACCCTACTGATAAACAACTGCGTCAAGGGTTCGGCGACGACATCCTTCGAGTGAGTGGCTGGATAGGTGTAGGCAGTTGCAAGCCTTTTAACGGCGAGAAGATGACGCACTTCGACGACGTTCTTGCCCGCACACAGCGTATCGTGGAGAATGGTCCGCAACGCACCGTTTGCGAGGTGGAAGACAGTTTGTGGCTTGCTCCTGACGGGTGGCGATACAACATCACCACACGTTACACCTTATATGCAGGACACCGCGATGTGATGGCTGAGGTCTTTCTTTCACAACCAACAGGCAATACCATGCAGCAAACGGATACAGCAGCCTTTGGGAAAAAAACGGTGAATAGTGCAGACTCTCTGCCACAGCTATGTACAGGAGTGCAACTGATAGGCAAAGACTGCAAACGAGGTTTCTTCACATATTCTAAGAAAAATAAGATGGTTAGCACATGGGGAACAGCCTTTCCGGTCAACGACACCGTCAAATACGGCAAAGAAACAGTCGGACTGGCAGTATGCGTGCCTGTGCCTTTTGCCGGAAAAACTAAAAACGACAAACATAACCAACTCATTTTGCTCCGACTACAGTCACTCGCCGACTACACAAATTGGGACACGGAAGGCGTTCCATGCCCCGCCATACACGAATATACCCAACAACGACAGCATAACATTTTCTATGCCAAGTACTTCTTCACTGTAGTGGCACAAAAAGAACAAAATCCTCCTTGCAAAGACCCGGACGAGTTTAGCCTGTTTCTAAAAAGATGGGCACAAGAATTATGAAACACAAACTATTATACATCCTTACCTTCTGCCTTATATCGCTCACAGCAGCGGCAGAGGTAGCAGAACAACGTGAATTGTGGCCCAACGAGATACGTATTGGTTGGGGTGACCAGCTCTTTGAGAGTCTCATCTGGCACAACCCTACCTACATTATCACCAACCAGCCCGCATCCAACCGGTTCACCTACCACGAAAACTATCGGCACAACCAACACCTATGGATTGAGTATCAACGTCGCCACAACAGATGGTTCTCATACGGCGGCATGATGGATGTAAGTGAAGTAAACTGGAAAGATGTCACCCGCGACGGCACCGGCAAGGAACTAAAAAGAGATGGCGGTCACTACTTCTACAACCTTGTCCTCATGCCTACCATCCGGTTCACTTACCTACACACTCTTTACGTCAACCTCTATTCCGGCCTCGGTGTCGGATTAGATATCAATGGCGGAACGGAAACCAACGGCAAGGGACAGAAGACCGATGTAGGAGCAGCCCTCAACCTCACCGTCATAGGAGTGAGTGCTAACTACCAACGCTGGTTCGCCACACTCGACTTTGGCGGAATGTACGCACTGAAAGATGCAAACACCATCTTCATGGCATCGTCAAGAATCATCAACGTGAGCATTGGTGCACGGTTCTGAACAACATCGTATAGCGATAGCAGATTGTAACTCCACATAAACAACATAAACTCAGAGCAATAACAGATATGAAAACTAAAATACACATCATTCTCCTACTCCTGCCTCTAATGGCAAGTTGTCATTTCAGAGAAGATGAGTTTATTGACTTCCAAAACTACAACTCGGCTCAGGGCTTGTCGTTCAAAGTAATCGGTCAGCGTGAGACCGTGCTTGACAATGCCTTTCCCGACGATTGTTATCTGCCCGACGGCACTCCTGTCAACGCCTACGCAGCGGCAGAGCATGCCGAATCGTCGGATACCACACTCTCTCCACGATACACCAATAGCACAACGGGTGCCAATCTCCTGCAACAACTGCTCAAGTACGGCAATCAAAACAGAGTGACGGAGATTGTGGGAACATATCCGAGTTTTGATAGTGAGTGGAATCCCATCACACTCTCCGGCAAAGTGATGCTTCCGACAGGTCGCAGACCAAAGCGTTTGATTCTCGTCAGTCACTATACCGTATGCTCCAACGCCGAGGCGCCCAGCAACAGTTTCTCGTTGGAAGGAGTGCTCGTCAAACTCGGATACGGACTTATCATTCCCGATTATATGGGCTACGGCATCACCGCCGACCAAGTGCACCCGTATTTAGTGATGGACCAAACAGCCCGCAATGTGTTAGACATGTATATCTATGTTCGCGAATGGCTCAAAACAGTTAACATGACCCCTGAGAATGACGATATCTACTTGATGGGTTACAGCCAAGGCGGCGCGACAACCATGGCTATCGAGCACCTGATAGAAACAGAGTACAATGATCCTTCATACGAAGACGGCTATATAAAAATACACCGCGTCTTTGCCGGTGGTGGACCATACGACGTGAAAGCCACCTACGAGCGCTTTGTCAATACTGACACCGCCCGCTATCCGGTGGCCGTTCCGCTTGTGCTGCAAGGAATGATTCTTGGCAACAACCTGAATATGCAACTTAACGACATGATGAAAGACTGGCTCTGCGACAAGATGGACAACTGGGTGAACAGCAAAAAATACACTGCTGCACAGATTAATGCGCTTATTGGCACATATCACACGCACGATGTACTTAAACCCGAAGGAATGGACCAGACGTCAAGAAAAGTGGCAGAACTATATAAGGCAATGACTATCAATTCCATCACATCATACTACTGGTCACCCGAGGCCAGCGTGTATATAATGCACTCAATGGATGATGAGGTTGTACCATACACCAACGCCTCTAACGCCAAAGCAAGGTGGAAAGACGCCAATATTCAGTACAACTTCGGGCACTACGGCTCGCATATCAAATGCGCACTGCGGTTTATCTATACCGTGCAATCACTAATAATAGAAGAAGAACAAGAAGTGAAGAAATATGAATAACAAACATATCATTATATTGCTGCTCGGCTTCATTATATGCAGTTGTTCGACTGAAGCCACCTGGACTGACAAGGATATCGAAATAACGATAACCCCCAAAGTGGTGTCTGCAGGATATGTGGAGTGTGACTTTTCCACCAACCACGAGAGTTATTACCTCATTGCCATACAGCATGTTGACAAAAACAACCCGACGGATGTTGACCCGTTTACACAGCCCAAGCAATTCATGATGCTTGCTCTGGACTCTGCCAACCTTAAGTATATGGAGTGGCGAAACCATCTGCTCAAGAAAGGCGAATTTAATATTGCTCCCTTTGCCAGCCACTCATTACAGTACGGCTCCATTAAACATTTCTTCACAGGATTGATTTTTGATGAGAAATATTGGATATACGCATTTGCCGTCAACCCTGAGACGTTACAACCAATAAGCAAACTATACATTAAAGAGATACAAACAACGGAAGAGGGTATCGTTGATGTGCATTTTGAATACCGAATAAAAGGTGTGTGGGACTACATCTACCCCGTAGATTCAAACGGCAATATTCTTCAGTACTTTCCGTACATCGCCACTACCCGTGACAGTGCAGAACTGACCAAGGAAGAAGATTTCGAGTCAATTGAAAATATGATTCTTGAATGGACATATGATCAATTCCGGTATCCTGCATACGCTGAAGTGTATTACGGCGTTCACGCAACAGAAAACACAGACTTCAGCGAACAATCATATCTCGGTTTTGAATCGGGACATACCTACTACACTGCTATATGCGGATTTGACGGGATATTCGAAAAAATGACGTTATACAAGTTCAAATGGTACGGTGAAGACACCGAGTACTATTTTGTTGATACCGACTCAACCAACGTATTGAACTTATACAAATAATTGAATATAAGGAGTTGTTCGCATCAACAAAAAGAAACGAAAAAGACGGTCATGCTTTTGACCGTCTTTTATTATGTTTCGTAATTTAGGATTAACTCTCACCCTTGGTAAAAATATATCAATAGCCTAAGCTCTCAATATCTCATTTTTGAGGAACGCCTTGTCTACTTCACATTTATTCGTCCCAACCTATACCCTTGTACTTAGAGAGATCCCACTCCTCGTCCACCTCATTCATGTAGATAGTATGCGGTTCATCTTCCTCTGTAGAGGAAGGTTCTTCCTCACGTTCAATCTTTACCACATCTATCGGCGAATGAGAAATCTCAATCACCTGATTGCACTCCTTATTCAGTTCGCGCCAGATGACGTCTTTCAGTTCGTCCAATCCCTGATGAGCGAGTGATGAGAAGAAACACACAGGCACCTTGCCGGCATCTTCCTCCTCGTCATTATGCCACTCTGGCGCTAACGCCGCAGCATCAGGGTTATATAACGGATTTGTATCGAACCACTGACGAAGTGACGACAACGCTGCCTGCTCCATAGTATCGCACTTGGAAACAGCAAGGATACGTGCCTTAGTTAGCAACTGCGGATTATACTTGCGAAGCTCGTCCAACAGTATCTCGTATTCCCGAAGAACAGCCTCAGGCGTGCCTATACCGCCCTCAAGATCGTAGGTAGTAGCCGGTACAAGGAAAAGGAGCACCGAATTACGCTCTATATGTCGAAGAAAGCGGAGTCCGAGACCTTTGCCCTCTGCAGCTCCCTCAATAATTCCCGGTATGTCTGCCATACAGAACGAGCGGTCGTCGTGATAACGCACTATACCAAGTTGCGGTGTCAACGTAGTGAACGGATAGTCGGCAATCTCCGGCTTAGCGGCAGACACTACAGATAGTAGCGTGGATTTACCGGCATTAGGGAATCCCACCAATCCGACATCAGCCAACACCTTTAGTTGCAGAATTACCGAACGCTCTTGCCGTTCCTCACCGGGTTGCGCATAACGAGGTGCTTGGTTGGTAGCTGTGCGGAAATGCCAATTACCCAGTCCGCCTCTACCGCCGCGCAGAAGAACAATCTCCTGCTTGTGGTTCTTCACCTCACAAATAAACTCGCCAGTTTCGGCATCATAAACAACAGTACCGCAAGGCACCTCTATCACCTTGTCCTCACCATCCTTACCGAAGGAGCGTGACTCGCCTCCATGACCGCCATCGCCCGCCATGACGTGTTTCTGATACTTGAGGTGGAGTAGTGTCCAAAGGTTCCTGTTGCCACGCAGAATGACATGTCCTCCACGGCCGCCATCACCTCCGTCAGGACCTCCCTTAGGGACATACTTCGCACGATGGAAATGGCTGCTGCCTGCCCCACCCTTGCCTGAACGACAATAGAGCTTAACGTAGTCGATGAAGTTTGTCACAGAATTTACGATTTATAGATGTACGATGTACGATTTATTTAATACAGTTTATCAAGTACCTCGCATATACGTGAGAAAATCTCCGGTATGGTGCCGAGTCCGTTGATGCGTGCGTACTTGCCGAGCGAGTCGTAATACGCGTCAACCGGACGTGTCTGGTCGTGATAAACTTCCAAACGTTCTTTTATTGTTTCGAGGTTGTCGTCAGCTCTGCCGGACGTCTTTCCACGTTCTATAAGACGACGGATAATCTCATCCTCAGGAACGTTGATATCAATCAAAACAGCTGTTGAGTCATCCGGACGACGGTCCATCAGACTCTCTAACTCCTTGGCTTGCGCCAAGGTGCGCGGGAAACCATCGAAGATAACCCCTTTAGTGTCTTTAGGTAGCGAATCAAGATGTTGCTCCAACAGACGAATAGTCACATCATCCGGAACAAGGTGCCCGACACCGGTGTAAGAAAAAATCAACTTGCCGAGTTCGCTGCCTGACTTAACCTCAGCACGCATGATGTCACCCGTGGAGAGGTGGGTCAGGCCATACTTCTCCACTATAAATTCTGACTGCGTCCCCTTACCACATCCCGGGGCACCGCAAAGAATAATGTTACGCATAAAAACAGACTAATTTTTACAAAGTGTACTATACAAGTACTATTTATGATTTAAGTTTATAGATTTCTTTTAAGTTTCTCCCTGCTCCATTGTAGTCAAGTCCGTATCCGAGTACGAACTTATTCGGAATAACGAAACCTGCATACTTGGGTGTTGCGTCAGTAAACTGCAGTTTGTCAGGCTTAAACAGCAGTGAGCACAACTCCACTGACTCTGCTCCTTTATTGAAGAGGTCCGGCACAAGGTAGTGCATTGTGGTGCCGGTGTCAACTATGTCTTCTATCACCACTATCTCACGTCCTTCAATCTCAGTATCAGCAAGTCCTATAATCTGTCTTACCTTACCGGTACTTTCAGTATTATTATACGACGCAAGACGCACAAACTGTGTATCCACAGCGCCACTCAGTTGACGCAAAAAGTCCGAAGCAAACATAAACGAGCCGTTGAGAATAACCACATACAACGGGTTACTGCCTTCATATTCTTTCTCAATCTCTGCTGCTAATTCAGCCACACGCGCCGATATCATATCCTCCGTGATAAAAGGAACGAAAGTAAGGCCGCCAACCTGCAATTCTTTGTTACTATTCATAGTGTTATAGTTTTAAAAAGTGTCAAACGGTCAGCCCTTTATCAGACTCATGAACTCGTCACGTGTACGGGCCTGGTTAAACACCCCTGTAAAATCAGACGTGACGGTGAGCGAATGCTGCTTCTGCACTCCGCGCATCTGCATACACAGGTGCTCTGCCTCCACCACTACTATCACCCCGAGCGGGTTGAGCGTCTGCTGAATGCAATCTTTGATTTGTGTTGTCATACGCTCCTGTACTTGCAAGCGACGGGCGAAAACATCCACCACACGAGCAATCTTCGAAAGTCCTGTTATCTTACCATTAGGTATATACGCCACATGAGCCTTTCCGAAGAATGGTAACATGTGGTGCTCACAGAGCGAATAGAACTCTATATCTTTCACCACAACCATCTGGTTGTAATCCTCCTCAAACAATGCCGAGCGCAGAATAGCCTCCGGGTCTTCATGATAGCCTTTAGTGAGGAACTGCATAGCCTCTGCCACACGATGCGGCGTGCGCTGCAGCCCCGGGCGACGCACATTCTCCCCTAAAGCGTTTATAACACTCTGCACCTGTTGCTCAAGCTCTGCACTAAGAGTCGGGTCTGAATGAAACTCTTGCAAATTCATTTTGTTACTGTAATCTTGTCGCGTACAACATAGGTGTCACCCTGCAGCTCCGGCAGGCGTCTCAAAATCTCCTCTTTCAGCATCACAGCCTCCTCCTGTGTGCGGAAATCGCCTAACCGTACCTTCCAGAACGGGGGTGTATATAAAACATATACCGACGTTTGCAGCTGCGCGTCTTGCAACCTTTTCTCCAACGCAAAAGCCTCATCCTTGGCGCTACGCTGACGATTGGAAGAAAAAACCTGCACACGATACCCTTGTATCTGCACCAACTCTCGCTCTGCCCCGGTCGATAAATCCTGCAAAAGACGAGTGATAGCAGAATCCTGGTAGAACGTGACGTTCTCTTCCATCTCGGCATAGATATCCGCACGAGTCTGCGCTTGCAGAGCGATAACTGCGAATATCGCACTCAATAATATCACAAATCTACGCATTTTCATTTGACAACAACCCATCTCGGGTAATTTGTTTCTTATTAGTATCTGAACGAAGAGCCACCCACAAACTCGCGCAACATAGACGTAGGCGGGATTTCCCTGTCTGCTATTGATTCAAAGTACGAAAGGAAGTTCAACAACCTATGTGCTTCAGCATACTCTGCACAATACTTAGGCACAGCGGAAAGCATCGGCTCGGCATGACGTTTCAGAACAGGCAACTCGAAGATAAGAGCAGAGTTGAACATCACATCTGCATTCTCTTGGAATGGATAAATCCACTTCTCCTCACCGCGTATCACGCTCTCATAGCGAGCTATTGTCTCACGAGCGGAGTAATTACGGTAGCGGAAGTCGCGAACGATACGGCGGATGAGCCGTGTGTCGGTTGTGGGTATCCAGTTGTGGTTATCCACATTGATAGTAGTAAGTGCCGACACATACACCTTGAACGTTGCCGAGCGAGGTATATTTGGTATCAAATCCGGATTAAGAGCGTGTATTCCCTCGATAATAATCACGTTATCCTTGCTAATCTTCAACTTATTTCCGAGGAAGTAACGCTTACCGTCTTCGAAGTTGAAGGTTGGCAGCGACACTTCCTTGCCGTCCAAAAGATCCTGCAGTTGCTGTCTGAACAGCGGCAGGTCAATAGCGTTGATATGTTCAAAGTCGTACTCACCGTTCTCATCCTTAGGTGTATCGACACGGTTGACGAAATAGTTGTCCATTGAGAGAACGACAGGCTGTATGCCGTTGACAAGAAGCTGTATAGTAAGACGCTTTGAGAATGTGGTCTTGCCGGACGATGAGGGTCCGCTGATAAGCACGAACTGCGGTCTGCCACCCGGACGATTAGCAATCATATCGGCTATCTGAGTCACCTTCTTCTCATGCAGAGCCTCTGCCAGCTTAATCATATCAAACGCCGACTTGCTCTTACATATACTATTGAGCTGCCCCACGTTCGACATCTTCAGAAGATGATTCCAACCTACATACTCGCTGAAAATACCGAACATCTTATCCTGATGAATAGTATCCTCCAAATGGTCCGGACAAGCGCGATTAGGGATACGGAGGAGCATTCCGTCAAAATAAGGCTCAAGGTCAAAGATATTCAGATATCCGGTTGACGGCATCAGTACGTCCGTATAATAGTCAATATAGTCGCCCATTCTAAAATAGCGCATATACGGTGCACCGAACGTCTTGAAGAGTCCCATCACGCCGTCCGCTCGGTTCTCAAAGAGTTTCATCACCTCTTGCATCTGTTTCTCCTCTGCCACAATAGGTATATCAGCTTTTATGATATCCTGCATACGCTGCTTGATTTGCGCCACCTGTTCTTCTGTCAGTGACACTTCCTCTTCACCCTTCAGAACCTTGCAGTAATACCCCTTGGATATAGGGTGCTCTATACGCAGGTCACCACCTTCAACCAACTCATGTATTGCAGCAGACAGCACCATAGACAACGTACGCACATAGCAACGCATACCTGCCGGACTACTGCAATCGACAAACTCAACGTTCTTGGGCTTGTACACGTAGTACCCCAGGTCCTCAAGCTTGTAGTTCACCATCGCAGCTACGACGGGATACTTAAGCTTGACGCCTATCGCCTTGTAAATCTCAAGAAGGTTGCTACCGCGAGGAACGTTGTAGTACTCACCGGTGTTGGTGCAGTACACGGGAATGAGGTTGTCGCTGTTCTGGTGCATAAGAAAATAATGAAGTAATGTATTATTTGATTTAATATAACTCCTATTTAATACTTACAATAAGACAACTTTATGCAAGCATTTGACGATATCAATTTGCATAAGAAAATCTACAAAAAGCGAATAAAGCACAAAGATACTGCTTTTTTGTGAATATAGCAAGATATTTAATATATTATTTGCAATCGTTAATTATTGCGCTTGCTTTTTCAGCTCTATTACCGACTTTCCGACGAACACACCGGACTTTCCGGACTGTAGCAACACCACTTCCTTGCCGTCTGCGTTCGTTAGTCGTTCGTTGAGCACTTGGTGCGAATGACCGGCAAGGAACACATCCACACCACGAGTATGCGGAATAAGCGTCATGTCACGCTCGTCTTCATGTCCTTTGACGCCCTCACCCGTTGAGCCAAGGTGGCTAAGGCAAACCACCAAGTCACACTTTTCCTTCTCATGAAGCAGAGCTGCCGTGCGGTTGATACAATCAAGCGGCTCGAGATAACGTATGCCGCCGAAGTTCTTAGCAGATATAAGGTCATCAGGAGCCACCCCCAGTCCGAACACTCCTACACGAACACCGCCACGTTCTATTACCACATACGGCTTCACCAACCCTTCAAGCGGAGTACCGCTGACATCGTAATTGGCACACACGAATGGAAACCGGGCAAGACGAAGCAACATTGCCAACGTATCGAGACCATTATCGAACTCATGGTTACCTAATGTAGCAGCATCATACCCCATTCTGTTCATAGCATCAATCTCCACTCTTCCCCGGAAAAAATTGAAATACGGCGTTCCTTGCGAGAAGTCGCCGGAATCGAAAAGAAACAGGTTAGGACATTTCTCTCGTTCATTTTCAATCAATCCCAGCCGACGGGCGTAACCGCCCATGTCTGCATTACGCGGGGCATCCGCAGCCAACGGCTCTACTTGAGAGTGAGTATCTGTGGTACTAAGAATAACAATAGTGGCATTATCCCGTCGAGCAGCACATCCAAAAAACAGACATGCTAAGAAAAATATATATAAAAAACGTTTCATCTCAGTTGGTTATTGTAACATTCGCATCATTGCTTCGTTGGAAAGAATATTCATCACCCTCTTTCCGTCAGGTGTATAATTGTGCTCGGGTATAGCAAACAACTTGCCCAGCAAGTCCTTCATTTCTTCCACGCTCATTGTTCGACCCGCCGGAATAGCCACATCACCGGCTAACACCAATGCTATATGTCTGCGCCACTGTTCGCGAGCCGAAATGCCGGCATCACTGATACTGAAAAGAATATGCCTAATGACCTCCGTCACGTTCTCCGAGCCTAACAACGCAGGCACGCCATCCACGGAAAACGCTGTAGGACTGAACTGCGACAACTCGAAGCCGAACCACTCAAGCTCATTTTTAGCCTCCTGCATCACCTGCATCTCGTCTGTTGTCAGTTCTACCACCTCAGGGAAAAGAAGCTGCTGAGTAGGCAGACGATGGTCGGTTAGAAGTAGGCTTATCTTGCTGAACATCACGCAAACATGTGCCCTATGCTGGTCAACGAGTAATAGTCCTTCCGGCACAGATAATGCTATAAATCTTTGTGAAACCTGCAGTGGTGTCAACTCCGACATATCCACACCGAACAATGCCACATGCTCTGCCGATGTACTCTCCGCTACTGTAGTCTTTTCTTCCGTGAGCGGCTGATAGAGCGATTGCCAACCTGCCACATGCGACTCTGTTCTGTCACGTCGCTCCGACCAAACAGAGGACGAGTCACGACCGGAACCGCCACCAGACCAGTCAGGAGTGTAACGAGATGGCTGATTGAAAGGGTTATAACCCGAGTTATTAGTAGATTGCGGTTGTTCGACAGGAGAAGCCCCTATACGAGCGACAGGTATATCAAGCTGCGAATTGTCCGAGAAATCAAGCGATGGAACGATGTTGAACTTACCCAAAGCTTCTCTTACAGTCGCAAGCAGTATCTGCCAAACAGACTGCTCATCAGCGAACTTTATCTCGGTCTTCGTCGGGTGTATATTTACGTCTATCGCCTCAGGATTGATGTCAAAATAAATAAAATATGGTGGTTGTATATCCGCCTGCAACATTCCCTGATAGGCAGTCATCACCGCCTTGTGGAAGTAGGGGTGACGCATAAAGCGATTATTGACAAAGAAATACTGCTGTGCCTGCTTAGAGGCAATCTCCGGTTTACCGACATAACCGTAGATATTCACCAATTCTGTCTCACACCTTATATCCACTAATCCGGCAGTAAACTGCTTTTGATGTCCTCTACCAAACACCTGTTCTATACGGCTCTTCAGACTGCCCGAAGGAAGGTCTGTCAATAACTCGTCCTGGTGAGTGAGAACGAAATGACATTGCGGATTAACCAGCACTATACGGTAGAACTCGCTGAGGATATTTCTAAGCTCCGTAGCATCTGTTTTTAGAAACCTCCGTCTTGCAGGTACGTTAAAAAACAGGTTCTTCACCTTTATACTTGTCCCCTTGGCGCACGAACACGGCTCTTGCTCTTCCACCTGCGAACCGTTAATAACAAGCCTTGTACCCGTCTCGTCTTCCTCTCGTCTTGTCATCAGTTCCACCTGCGCCACGGCACATATCGAAGCTAAAGCCTCTCCTCTAAACCCCATCGTATGCAATGAGAACAAGTCATCGGCAGTGCGGATTTTAGAGGTAGCATGTCGTTCAAACGCCATTCGGGCATCGGTCTCTGTCATACCTTTGCCATCATCCACCACCTGCATCATCGTCCTGCCGGCATCATACAAGATAACCTGCACGGTGGTTGCACCCGCATCAAGCGAGTTCTCCACCAACTCTTTCAGACACGATGCCGGCCGCTGGATAACCTCGCCCGCAGCAATCTGGTTGGCTACACTATCAGGTAAAAGATGAATAACGTCCACAACGATAATAAAACGGATAATCAATAAAACAAACAGAGTCTTAAACGAAACACCGTCACCCGAAACAGATTGTTACAACAACCAATATAAAAAAGCGAGCATCAGAAGGAGAGCTATCCAGAAAGCAGCTTTCGATTGTCGCGAAGCACGCTGCATAGGCGACATGTTCTCCTCATGCGACTCACGAAACGAGCCACGATGCAGGGTTGGTGTATATGGTCGTGACGGCATCTTATCTTCAGACAAGACGGCTTCGTCGGATGAATTCGATTTTGCAGAGTGTTCCTCCTCTGCGGCGCGGCGCTGCTGCAGTTCACGCAGTTTACGGTCCATCTCGTCCTTCTTCGGGTCGTAATAGATAGGACGCCAATGCCACTCAGGGGCTTTGTTTACCTTAGGGAATAAAACAGACACAGTAGCGGATTGTTAAATAAGGATGAGTTATTTAGAAATTATCCAATTTATAAAACGAGGCTGCCTAACGTATGTCAGGCAGCCTCGTTAATGCTGCGTAAACGCGCAGGTTTAGTAGTTGGTTCTCGGTGTGGAAGCGTATGAAATCTTCAGTGCATACGCACGACGAAGAGCCTGCTTGATGTCGGATATAACACCCATACGTGTCTCTTTGTCTGCCTTGATAACAACTGTCATGAAACCCTGGTCCTGCTCTTTCATAGCAGAGCGCTCGTTTACGATGTAGTCTTCAATCTCGTTAACTTCTGCAAAAGCATCGTCAAGCTGAATACGAGTTTCTGCACCGAACTGCTTCTGCAACTCACGTGTAGGAGTACCTACATAGATATAACGAAGGAGAGATTTCTTCTCGAGCTTAGTCAGCTCTGTTGCCTGAGGATTATTAATCTGAACCTTGTATGTAACCTCTTTCATTGACGTTACTGTCATAAAGAAGAACAACAACATGAAGATAATGTCAGGCAGAGACGACGTGTTAAGCTGCGGCATCTCCCGTTTTTCTGATTTACGAATCTTTGCCATAATTATTTTCCGTAGTTTTTAGGTTCAGCCTCTGAAATCTTCATCGGCAACACTTTCTGTACCAACTTCTGCTGGTCTTCCTCCAGTTCGTTGAAGACCTTTCCCCACCTTTGCCTTGAGAACTCATCACGGAGTTCGTTGTAAGCAGCAACCAACTCGTTCTGGACATCAAGATAAGCCTGATACTTGGTATCGACGTCGTTCTGAACAGAGATAACGTGGTCGGGAGTATAAGTTACCATTCCCAAGCCGGGAATGTCTTCTGTAAATTTCTTAGGCAAGTTTGGATCGTCATGGGGGTTGATGATAAACTCCTTAGCTCTCTCACGAAGCTGCTTGATATTAAGCTCTTGACCTTGTACGAGAAGCTGGTTGGCCGAGTTAATCTTAACAACGAAGAGGTTTCGTCTGTTAATCTCTATATCCTCCACCTTCTGGTTAGGGTCAGGCGGTGCAGGCAGACGGCGCGACAAACCTTGGCTCACATCCATTGAGGTTGTGATAAGGAAGAATATCAACAGCAAGAAAGAGATGTCCGCCATTGACGAAGCGTTGATTGCCGGAACTTTTCTAGCCATAGTTCTTGTTTTCCTTTTGTTAAACGTTGATTTATTTCTTCACACGTGTATAGATTGCTCCCCACGCGATAGAGCATATAACGCCGCATACCAAGATATAGCATGCATACATCATCATGTCGCTCAGTTGTGCCCAGAAACCTTGGTTGTCTGTTCCCTCATAACCGATAATATCAAGTTTGTCAGGACTGCCAAGGAACCAGCAGATAACGAAGAGCAACACGAATGCTACCACCACGCCCAATGAGAAAAGAGCGCGTTTCTTGTCCTGCTGGAACTTGCTGACAAAACCTGCGCATACGAAGAACAGAGTAGCAAGCAAAGCAAGGAAGAAATAAATATAGTTTGTTGCAAGGAACAAGTTTGTAAAGTTGGGCACGTCAAGAATATCACCGGCCACCTCGTAACCCTCGGCTTGATTGCCGCCGAGGAAGAAGACAGCTGTAGCAATAATGCCAAATGCCATCAACACCCACAGGGTTACTCTGGATATCAAATTATAGTTTTTCATTGTCGTAAAATAATTAGTTAATTGAATTGAGTTAAATGTTCAGCTATCAACTGTCAGTTATCAGCTGTCAGCCACAACTAATTATATTACTTCTTCTGCTCTGCGTCGTAACGTACAACAAGGTCAAGCAGAGAGATAGAGCTATCCTCCATTTCGTTAACAAGGCCCTCTACCAAAGACAGGATATAGTTGTAGAATATTTGCAGAATGATAGCAATGATAAGACCTGCAAGAGTGGTCAACAAAGCGACCTTGATACCGCCGGCAACGACTGTTGCAGACATATCACCTACCTGTTGAATCTTATCGAATGCCTGGATCATACCAACGATGGTTCCCATGAAACCCATAGAAGGAGCGATTGCGATAAAGAGGGTAATCCAAGAGAGGTTTTTCTCCAGCAAACCGAGCTGAACGCCGCCATAAGAAGCAACTGTCTTTTCCACCACGTCAACGCCTTCGTCATAACGGCTCAGGCCCTGATAGAAGATAGAAGCCACAGGTCCGCGTGTATTACGGCAAACATCAAGAGCTTCCTTGATTCCGCCTCTCTTCAGCGCTGCCTCAACGTTAGCAAGAAGAGCCTTGGTGTTAGTCTTTGAAAGTGAGAGATAAATGATACGCTCGATGCAGAGAGCCAAACCGAATACCAAGCAGAGGAACGTAGCAGCCATAAAGCCGGCACCACCTTCAATAAACTTAGTCTTCAGTGCTTTGTGGAGAGCCACCAAACCGCCATCCTCAGCAGCTGCCTCTTCAACAGCAGGAGCCTCGACAGGAGCAGCAGCGGGAGCTGCCTCTTCTACCATTTGTTCTGTTTCTGCAGCTGCAGGAGCAGCCTCATCTTGAGCCATTACAGCAACGCCGCCAAATGCGAGCATCGCAAGAACCGTAAGGGTTGCAAATACTTTTTTCATTGTTCTATGATTTTAAGTTTTAGTTGTTTTTATTCTAAATTTAATAATATTTATAATATTTCAAATCACTTTGCCAAGCGAACATGGCACGCTGATTTGCAAATCCTTGCGGAGAGACGGGGATTCGAACCCCGGAAGCGCTTTCGGCGCTTACACGCTTTCCAGGCGTGCCTCTTCAACCACTCGAGCATCTCTCCATTACTGACCACGTAATGCGGCAAGAACGAAACCGAGTGTAAAATTACAAAAAATATCTGACATAGCAATACATTTACCCGAAAAAACTTGTTTTTTTGCTATTTTTCGATAAAAAGCGCATTTGCCGTTGCTGTTGTCGTTGTAATTACATCATCGTAACTAACACCATAAGCCTGAGCTATTCGCTCCGCGACATAAGACATATATCGGCTTTCATTCGTCTGTCCTCTATACGGAACCGGTGTCATATAAGGTGCGTCTGTCTCCAACACAAGCGATGAGAGCGGGACGGCACTCCGTCCGTCCGGCGGACACAGATTGGTTGATAATTTACTGTTTTTAAAGGTTATCACGCCCCCTATTCCGAGTTTCCAACCAATAGCCACATACATCATTGCCGTCTCATAACTACCGCTAAAGCAATGCATCACCCCGCGTAACGGACGACCGTAACTCTTTTCACACACGGCCGAACATTCCTTAATTATATTATATGTATCCTCAGTAGCATCGCGCGAATGAACCATTACCGGCAAGTCAAGCTCAGCCGCCCACCCCAACTGAGCACGAAAAGCGTCATGCTGTTCTGCCTTAAACTCCGTAGAGAAATGATAGTCCAGCCCCACTTCTCCGATAGCTACTATATGTGGTTTGTCTTCTTCCGAGCGAACTTGCATCAGTTCATCCACTGAATGCTTTATAACAGCAAGCTGCTGTTCATAGTCAGAGCGCACCTCTTCAGGGTGCAACCCCAGAGCAGGAAACAGGTAACGAGGGTAACGACAGCATACGCTGACTACCGATTCACATGACCCGGCAGTAACACCGGGCACCATGATAGCAGAAACTCCGGCGGCCTGCTGTCTGCTGATAAAGACATCCAGCTCAGGTGCATAAACAGGATCATCAATATGACAATGGGTATCAATCACAATATACTTGCTTAAAAAAAACTTAATGAAAAAGAGCAAGGAAACTACGTGGTACAGGTGTTTCAAAATGTACCGTCTGCTCAGTTACGGGATGTGTAAACTCCAGAATACGGGCATGCAGAGCAAGACGATCCAACGGGCAAGCAGAATTCGAGTCTGCAAAACCGTATTTGCGGTCTGACACCACAGGATGACCAATGGACGCCATGTGAACGCGTATCTGATTAGTGCGGCCTGTTTCAAGATTCAGTTCAAGTAGAGAATATCCCTGTCCGGCGCAGTCTGCTTTCCCCGTCTCGCATGCTTGAACATTCTCCGTTCGCTTAATCACTTTATAATGTGTCACGGCTTTCTTACCACCATCGTCCACCGGCGAGGAGTACACCATTGTTGTCTTATTATCCACAGTGAGCCATGTGGTGATGGTGTCGCTGTCTTTTTCAACACGTCCTTCCACCACAGCCACATACGTTCTCTTAGTCACAAGGTCGTGCCACCATTCGCGCATATAGTTCTGCAGCTCCTGTGTCTTGGCAAAGACCAGCAGACCACTGGTCTCACGGTCGAGACGATGCACCACAAAAACCCCGTTACGTCTGTCTTCCCGACGCACGTAGTCTTTCAATATAGACAAAGCAGTTGTCTCCCTGCCGCCGGGGTTAGCCGCTACAGTCAGTAGTCCGCACTGCTTCTCCACGACAATCAGATAGTCGTCCTCATAAACCATACGTAGCTTTGGATGCGTGAGAGCATTGTTTCCTCTGCCTTGCTCTATCACCACCTCTGCTCCGGCAGGAACAGCCAAATCTGCACGTGTCTCTACCACACCGTCAACATTGACAACACGACGAGCAAGCAATTGCTTGATACTGGTTTGAGACATACCACCCAGATGAGCGGCAAGAACGGCACCGAGAGTATCATTACTCTTGACACGAATAATAGTTGGTTGTTTGCGCATAGGATAAAGATATAAGGCTTTTCTAAAAAAACAGAATGCATGTTTTCTGATTAGCCTGAATAAAAACCCGGAATATTTGTATTGACAACAAAAAGCCCCGATGTATCGGGGCTTTTTGTAAGAATGAATAATCAAGCACGCTTGCGGTTGCCGTAACGTGACATGAACTTGTCCACACGACCAGCAGTGTCCACCAGTTTTGACTTACCGGTATAGAACGGGTGCGAGGTGTTGGAGATTTCGAGTTTGAAGAGCGGATAGGTAACGCCGTCAATCTCGATAGTGTCCTTGGTAGCAGCTGTGGAGCGGCTGAAGAACTGGTCTCCATTAGACATATCTTTGAAAACTACAACGCGATAGTTATCAGGATGAATACCGTTTTTCATAATTACAATTTTTTTCTTTTGTCTTTCGACTTTCATCTTTTGTCTTACTCGGCAGCTACTACCTCAAAATGGATAGTTGCCTTTACTTCCTTATGCAGACGAGCTTCAGCTGTAAACTCGCCGAGAGCCTTAGGTGCCTCAGGAATAGTGATAACCTTGCGGTCAACAACGACCCCTGCTTTCTCCAGAGCCTCAGCCAGTTGAGCAGTAGTTACAGAGCCGAAAATTGCTCCATTCTCGTTAGCCTTAGCCTCCACTTTAACCTGCACAGCCTCAAGTTTCTGAGCCAACTCTTGAGCATCAGCCAACAGTTTGGCAAGCTTGTGAGCACGCTGGCGAAGCTCCTCTTGCAGCTGCTTCTTTGCAGACTCGCTGGCAATTACAGCCATCTTGTTAGGAATAAGATAATTACGGCCGTAACCATCACGTACTTTAACGATATCGTCTTTATAGCCAAGGTTCTTGACGTCTTGTTTGAGGATAATTTCCATAATTCAATTCGTTTAATTAATAAGGTGAAACACTTGGTTATAATTACTTCATACCGTCAGTAACGTATGGCAGGAGAGCGAGGTGACGAGCACGCTTAACAGCCTGTGCCACTTTACGCTGGAACTTCAAAGAAGTACCGGTAATACGGCGAGGAAGAATCTTACCTTGCTCGTTGAGGAACTTCTTGAGGAACTCAGGGTCCTTGTAGTCGATGTAACGGATGCCGGCTTTCTTAAAACGGCAATACTTTTTCTTCTTCGTCTCTTGCGTCTGAGGCGTAAGATAACGGAATTCCTGTTGTTGTTCTGCTGCCATGATTAAGCCTCCTCTTGTTTTTTAAGTTGAACATTAAGACGTTTCTGTGAGTACTCGAAAGCATACTTATCGAGGCGGAAAGTAAGGAAGCGGACAACACGCTCATCACGCCTGTAGGCTGTCTCGAGAGTAGCTACCAACGAGGGTTCTGCGTCAAACTGCAGTAAGGCATAGAATCCCGTGGTCTTGCCTTGGATGGGGTAAGCAAGTTTCTTCAAACCCCACTCCTCACGATTAAGAATGGAAGCACCATTTTCTGTGAGAAGTTTCTCGAACTTGTCAACCGCTTCCTTCATCTGGCTTTCAGACAAAACGGGAGTAAGAATGAAAGCGGTTTCGTAATGGTTTAACATAAATAATAAAATGTAAATAAATAAGTTAATAATTAAACTTTCGGCTATCAGACGTCTGACGTCTGACAAAAGCACGATACAATCTTGCGAAAAAGTCGCAAAACGGACTGCAAAGGTACTGCTTTTTTCCGACTCAGACAAATTTCGAACGCATTTTTTTTGTTTTTTTTCAAAAAGTTGTGTATTCCGAAAATATATATTACCTTTGTATGTTGGTATGCATGCGATGTAAAAACGCTGCTTAAACATCACGAATTTCACTCATAACTTATCACCAAAAACTTATCACTGCAAAAATGATATACCGCTTTACATTCATGTGCGATGAAGTGGAAGACTTCAAACTGACATTTGAGGCTGATGCTGACGCCTCGTTCCTTGACCTGCACAAAGCTCTGCTTGCAGCCGCCGGTTATCCGGACGACCAGATGACGAGTTTCTTCATTTGTAACGACCGCTGGGAGAAAGGTCAGGAAATAACACTTGTTCCTATGGACAAGAGCTTTGAGTACGACAACATGACGATGGAGGACACACTCTTGTCTGACCTGCTGACAGAGCAGAAGCAGCGACTGATATATATCTTCGACCCTATGTTCGAGCGTTTCTTCTTCGGCTCGCTTGCGCAGATTGAACCCGGCACCATGACAGGGGTACAATTAGTGGAAAAGAAAGGCAAGGCCCCCAAGCAGCTCCGCACAGAAGATCCGCTTGCAGGCACATCCGCCAAAGGCGGCAACACTGACGATCTCGACATGGACGATTTCTACGGCGACAGTTCGTATGACACCGACGAACTGGATATGGAGGGTTTCCAAGACCTTAGCTTCGATGACGGAACAATGTTCTAACACATGAAAAAAACTCTAATCGTACTATGCGGTGCGACAGGTGTGGGCAAGACTGAGCTGAGCATCAGCTTAGCTAAATATATTGGCAGCCCTATTCTCAACGCCGACAGCCGACAGATATATCGAGAACTGCCTATTGGCACAGCAGCTCCTACGGCACAAGAACAAGCACTTGTGCCGCATTATTTTGTCGGAACAAAAAGTGTAAGAGACCCCTACAACGCCGGCATGTACGAGCGTGATGCTATAGCACTATTAGACGAGTTGTTTCACTCACACGATGCGCTGGTGATGGCGGGCGGAGCAATGATGTATATTGATGCCGTATGCCAAGGGTTGGACAATATTCCTCAAACACCTGCTGAACTGCGCAACAGGATAACTCAACAATATCAAGAACTCGGCTTATACTGGCTGCAAGAAGAAGTTAAACAATACGACCCCGGCTACTTCGCCACTATGGCAGACAACCGCAACCCACAACGCCTCATACACGCACTTGAGGTAAGCATGGCGGCCGGTCAGCCATACTCGTCATTCAGGACTGCCACACACAAACAGAGACCTTTCAATATAATCAAATTGGAGCTAACCCGCCCCAGAGAAGAACTGTACGACCGCATCAACCGACGCGTGGACATGATGTTGCAGGACGGATTAGAAGATGAGGCACACCGCGTCTATCACCTTAGACACTTGAACAGCCTGCAGACTGTAGGGTACAAAGAGATGTTCGATTATTTCGACGGTACAATCAACCTCAACGAAGCTACACGACTCATCAAACAGAACTCACGCCACTATGCCAAACGACAAATGACATGGTTCAGGCGCGACAATGATATCTGTCGTATTGACCTTAGCAGTCATGAAGCATGGAAACAAATAAAGCACAAAATTGACAATATCTGAGAACAAGGAACAAGGAACAAGAAATAAAAGACAAAAGATATATGACTAAAAGATTTTTTGTTAGCTACATACCGCTACTTTTCACAATACTGACACTTTCACTGCTTGCTTCCTGCAAGAAAGACGATGTGTCATTTACCTTTAGTCCGGCCGAGCCTCGTGCCGGCGAGAGCGTTATTTTCACGAACAACACTTCCGAGGGTGAGGAATGGTCGTGGTCGTTCGGCGACGGCAGTACTTCTACAAGCAAATCGCCACGACATATCTATCGACAACCGGGCAGTTATGCAGTCGTTCTAAAGGTTGACAACAAGAAGTCGCGTACATACTCTGCTACAATACGGGTCCATGATACGGTGCCAAATATCAGTCAGAGCGATAGTACTATCTATGTATTCACCAAGGTGACCTTTACTGCCGACTGTTACAATCCATTCTCTTACAAGCTCAAGTACAGTTGGTCATTCCCCTCCTGCGCCACTATTGTCAGCGGCGACACTGCCTCACAATCAGTGACCGTCTATTTCCGCGAACACGGTTCGTCTTTTCCCATTTCATGCCACCTTGACCTTGGTGAGACAGAATGGACAATGTACGACACTGTTTTCGTTAATGACAAGCATGCCCCGTCTCTTCTGCTCGCAAAGAAAGACACTCTGTACACACAACGAATATTCCCCGTAGCATACGAACATCCTGTTGCCCGCACATATAGCGACGAAACACTGTCTCTGCCAAGACAACTGTTAGTAGATGAAGAAAACGTGTATATCTTCAATGCAGACACCACTACATCAGGCACTATAGCTCACCTGACGGGTCTCAGTTCTGCCGGACAGGAAATAATTCGCAACGCCCAAGCGGGTAGCGGACAAGGGTTTGAGGGAGGACTTATCAAAGACGGCGAGATTTATTGGATAGCCGGTGACAATATCTACCACACAGCACTGCGTCCTGCCCAGACCTTCACCGCCGGCGATCCAGCAATGGTTTATGCCAACGCCACCGACTTGGGTTATGGTCTTGCAGCCGGCGGACGCTCTGCAGGCTTGGCTCTACACAACGGAGTATGGCTCTACGCATACGGCAAAGGCATATACCGTTTTACACAAGACGATATCAAAAGCGGGACGATGCCTGCAGTCGGCAGTATCCTTACAGACAAAGATATTCGCCATTTTGCGCTTGACCGTGTTGCGGGAAAGATTTACTTTGTCACCTCTACAGGACTCTTCATTAGTAATATCGACGGCAGCAATATTCAGCCATTGGACGACGCCACAGATGTCAGTACCGTAACCGTGGACAACAATAATAACCTTGTCTTATGGGCAAACAGTAAAGGTATATACACCCATTCGCTCATCACCTCAAGCAACAACCACGACACAGAGTTACCCGAGCACATCAATACTCTTACAGGCATAACGGCTATAGCCGTATATGAGTAAGGTATCAAAAAAAGAAACAAATAACAACACAACCTATATGTATATTTTCGAAACCAGCTGGGAGGTATGCAACCGCGTTGGCGGCATCTACGCCGTTCTCAGCACACGTGCCGCTTCGATGCAGAAGATGGCGAAGGACAAAGTAGTATTTATCGGCCCTGACCTTCAGGCTATCTTCGGAGCAGCCCCTGCATCCACCTTTGAGGAGGATGCCGAGGTCCTAAAAGACTGGCGCAAAGCAGCCGGTCATGAAGGCTTGCATGTGCGTACCGGCAGGTGGTTAGTTCCGGGCAAACCGATGGCAGTACTAATCGACTTCCGCAGTCTGTACCCAAAGAAAGACAGCATCTACGCTCACGTGTGGGAGCGGTTCGGCGTACGCTCACACGCCGCCTATGGCGACTATGACGAGTCGTCGCTCTTCGGATACTATGCCGGTGAGGTTATATCCAGCCTCAAACGCCACATCTGCGGCAACGAGCCTGTAGCAGCACACTTCAATGAATGGCAAACGGCATTTGGCGTGTTCTACCTCAAAGAACACTGTCCGGAAATAGGCACCATCTTCACCACTCATGCCACTTGTATAGGTCGCTCAATAGCCGGCAACGGCAAACCGCTGTATGACTACTTCCACGGCTATAACGGCAACCAGATGGCTGAGGAACTGAATATGGTCTCCAAACACTCTGCAGAACGCGAGGCCGCTCATGCCGCCGATTGCTTCACCACCGTCAGCGAGCTGACGGCCAGGGAATGCGAACAACTGCTTGACAAACGGCCGGATATCGTCACCCCTAACGGTTTTGAACCGGACTTCGTGCCCAAAGGCACCTCATTTGCAAAGAAGAGAAAGACGGCACGTGTAGCACTAAGACGCGTTGCAGAGGAAGTATGCGGATACAAACTGCCGGACGAGGCGATATGCGTATGTATGTCAGGACGTTTCGAATGGCGCAACAAAGGAATAGACGCCTTCCTCTATAGCATCAAACGTCTTGCTGACATGAATCCGCAGCGCAACATCGTAGCATACATAATGATACCAGGTTGGCACAGCGGACCGAAACACGTGCTTGGCAAAGACGACCACTGGACGACACATAAACTATGCAACTACATGGCTGACCCCGTCATCCGCACCTTCCAGCAACTCGGCTTGTGGAACACTCCTTCGTCACAAGTAAAAGTAGTATATGTGCCATCATATCTCAACGGTGACGACGGAATCTTCAACTTGTCATACTACGACCTGCTCATCGGGATGGACGTGACAGTGTTCCCTTCCTACTACGAGCCGTGGGGCTACACACCGCTTGAGTCAGCCGCATTCCACGTGCCTACTATAACCACCAACCTGTCCGGCTTCGGACAATGGGTAGCCGCACTGCCCGGCATGACAGCCGACATAGAACATGGCGTAGAAGTAGTGCCACGCACCGACTCAAACTGGGACGAGATGATTACTCACATCGCCGATGCACTATACCGATATGCGCTTATGTCACCCGAAATGATAGATAAAGCACGGGAAGGGGCCGCATACATTGCCGAAAAAGCAGAGTGGAAACATTTCTTCAAGTACTACGAAGAAGCGTATAAGATTGCTCTGAAGAATAAATAAAACTATCAGTAACAGCTAAGCTCATTTTCTTATGCAAACACCCTACACAAGAGAAAATCTCATTCGAGGCTTCATAACAGTGTTGACGCTCGTCGCATTGTATTTTCTCATACGCCGTCTTAGCGGAGTGTTATTACCGTTCTGCATCAGTCTGCTGGTAGCATATCAGATGGTACCTCTTGTAAATTTCTTCCAATACAAATGCCGCATGAAGAACAGAACCCTCTCTGTCATTACCACACTTGTAGTGGTGATTGGTGTTTTGGTCGGGGCAGTACTATTGGTGGTACCTATGATTGGCAAAGAGCTGGTCACATTGTCAGAATATGTGCAGGAATTTGTTACTAATTTTAACGCCTCAGACTGGCTCAGTCCGGAAATAGAGTCATACTTGGAGAACGCTATTGCCTCAATGGATATAAACAGTCTGATACATAGCGATGATGTGAGAGCAGCCTTGCAGAAGATTGCGCCTACCCTATGGGGATGGGTGTCAGGCGGAATGAATATGCTCAGCGGACTGCTTGTTGTGTTCGTCTGCCTGATGTATATCTTCTTTATCCTCATCGACCATGAGCAGATTTCCGAGTCGTGGCCCGGCCTCATACCTATCCGTTACCGTGCCAAGGCTCAGACACTGATGACAGATTTCGAGCAGAACATGAGTGCCTATTTTCGCGGTCAGGCATCAATAGCCGCCATCGTCGGTATTCTCTTCGCTATCGGTTTTCAGATTATCGGACTGCCTATGGGTATAGTAATGGGTCTTATCATCGGCGTTCTCAACTTCGTTCCTTATATGCAGGCACTCGGCATACCTTTCTGCATACTGCTCGGTATCCTTCAGTCGGTGGAGACAGGGCGACCGCTGTGGATTGTAATGCTAAGTATTGCTGCTGTCTTTGTGGTGGTACAGACAACACAAGACATGGTGCTGACGCCGAAGATTATGGGCGGAGTAACAGGTATGAACCCCGCACTGATGTTGCTTACACTTTCTATTTGGGGCTCGCTGCTCGGAGTGATAGGAATGATTATCGCACTGCCGGTAACAACGCTCTTCGTTTCCTATTACAAGCGATTTATTCTGAAAGACGAGGAGATGCAGAATGCTTTACAAGCGGAACAATAACGTATATACTATTAAACAAATTGTGGCTGTCTAACATTTTTTGTTAAACAGCCACAATTTCTAATATATAACATCCAACCTGCTTTAGAGTTTGACACCGAGAGCATTGTATCTAACTCCGTCCCTTACTATCACGACCTGACCTTCAACAATAATTTTGTTCGGAGTACCTTGCTGAACAGTCCCCTCTAATGCGGTATTATCACTCGGTTCAAACGCCTGTCCCTCAATTAGGACATCCTTAACGCAGATATACTTACCGCTGCCTGATGTGTTCTCATGCCAAGGCAGAATACGTACATGCAGTGTCTCACCGGCAGGAATAGTAAGAATAGGAGTGAGGGCAAGATGTTCTATGGTCTTATTGGTGAAATTCTTTCGTTCAAATATCGTTTGAACGCCGTTTAAATCGTCTCCAAATCCGGTGTTAATATGGCAACACATAGCACTGGTGCTGTGCGCTGCCAGCATCATTGATATTCCCGTAAGGCGTACATCCATAGTGGAAGGAGCCGTAACGGCGAAGTCAATATAACGCGCTGCATTCTCGTCAATCTCCGTACTTGGCCAATTAGTTTTCACGCCCTCTGCATCGGCGTTATGGAAGCGAACCATGAGTACATCAGAAGCGTCACCATCAGTAAACTCAGACTTAGTATCCCACGCCACCATGTTACTTAACGTCATCTCCGCGCTTATCGGTCCGGTGACGACAGGAGCAGGAACCGGTTTAGCATCTATTGCCCAATGAGCACTGACAGCAGTACCACCGGCAAGAGAGAGCACGTTTGCCGTAACAGGCACTACAATACGTGCCGAACCGGAAGTGATGACTAACGAGTCCTCCTTATTGCCACCCTCCGAATAAAGGGCATGTACATAGATACGCTGGAAGAGAGTACTCCCTTCGTAAGCAGCCTGGGCTGTTGCGGCAAAAGTCTCGTTATCAGTAGATATAAGCAGGTTCTCACTTGCCGAAATGCTGACATTTCCCGCAGCCGGTTCCAAACCAAATCCGGTGAGCAGCACTTCACGACTCTGCTGTACGCCGGAATAAGTATCACCGATGGACAGAGCCGCCGGAGTGGCAGTAATAGAGGTAGGAATATCAATATACTGCGACAACACCCCTGCATCAGACAGCAGTTGCGCTGCAAGGCGTGCTATCAGGTTAGCGCCAAGGGTCGCTGTATGGGTATTATCACCTTGGCAAAAGAGCAGACTGGTGCACTGCGCCTCACCATACTCCAAATAAAGGTCGCGAGTAGCAGATGTAAGGTCAATGAACGTGACGTTCTTCTCCTGTGCCACCTGCTGCATCTGATATACATAGTCCATCGAATGATCAGTAGCGGGTACAGACTGGTTCTCTAACAAGACACCATTCTCCAGTTTGCTGAACTTATCGCCAAGGTCATGCTGACCGTTGCGGCGAATAGAGTTGCCGGAGAAGTATTTGCGGCAGATAGGAGCCACCAACACCGGCGTACAACCGAGTGCACGTGTCTCGTCAACATACAATCGCAGAAACTCTTTATATGTAGTGTTAGGGCAAGTGCCACGAAGGTCGGTAAGAGGCTGCTCTCCCTTATTCGTCAAGTAGGTATTGTACTCCACCACATCCAGGCCGTTGTTGTTCTCATCGTTATGAGCGAACTGAATGAGCACATAATCTCCGGCTGTCATCTGCTGTTTGACCGACTGCCAATAGGCTGCCTGGTCATAGAATGTGCGGGACGAAGCACCCGACTTACCACGGTTATTCACCTCAACAAACTGAGGGTCGAAGAACGACCCAAGATACGTACACCAACCACGCTTGTCGGTGGTGGACTCGTCGTAATCAGCCATGGTGGAATCACCAATGGTGTGAACCTTCACCTTAGCTGACATCGGTGCAAAAAGCAACAGAGCTGCAAGAAAAGAAAAAACAGTTTTCCTCATGATATCTTCAATTAAATGATTATCTTTGTTAAATCCGAAATAATCCGATTTTATCCGATAATTCCAATTATTCCAATTATTCCGATTATTCCGACTATTCCGACTATTCCGATTATTCCGATTATATCCGACTCCTTCCTTTAATCTTTAGAAAAAAAAGGAGTCGTCATAAAGGCGACTCCCTGTTTTTCGCAAAGGAAAGACTCAAACTATCCAATTAGAACTTTGCGCCAAGCACGTTGTACTCAACACCGTTCTTAAGGATAACAACCTGACCATCGCGAATAATCTTCTGAGCCTTAACGTCAGCATTAACGTTCTCTACAGCGTTGCCACCGAGGTTCTCAATGCGAACACCGAAGATATTGCTGGTGTTGGTGACGAGTTTGATAACAACGTCACCTGCATCATACGAACCTGCAGGAAGATTGATCTCACCAGCGTAAGCCGGACGGATACCGTCAAGTTTTGCACCACTACCTGTCAAGTTAGTACCTGCAACAGGCTCATCATAAACATAGATTTCAACACCGCGCTCAGAATCGCCGTTCGGCTGATAGTAAACAACAAGTTTGCCAGCTGCTGTAGTAGTAAACGCACCAAGCTCGATAGTTGTACCGGAAGCTGCACGGAACATAGAACCAACTTTCAGCGAGTCAACGCCATCCCATGACGGAGTAGGAAGAGTGGTGTTGTATGTTTCTTTCAGGTTCCAAGTGTTAGCGGCCTCAGTTTCATCGGATTTAAGGAAACCGACAAGCTTAGTACCATTATCCAACGTATAAGGAGCAACGCTGGTTACAACAACATCTTTCAAGTTAGGATTAGAAGCACTCACAGCCTGGAAATCAAGATAGTTAGCTACGTCTGAGAGAAGAACAACGTTCACCTCTGCGTTAACTGTCAGCGCTGCAACAAGAGCAGCTGCGAAAAAGAAAAATTTCTTCATAGTTTAATAAAATTTAATATGGTTAATTAAGTTATTTTAGTTGATTTAAGATGAGCGTAACAAGTAGATGGCTCTGCCCATTTTCCGCATTTGTCACATTCACTTTGCAAAATTACTACATTTTCTCGAAATACACAAACAATATATTGAAAAATATTGCCGAAAAATGTGTAATTATTGACACACCCTGCAAAACTCAGCTATCCTCCACGCCATGCTATTCAATGCAAGAAACCTATATCGACTGCTATTCGGTGCCGCAAGCGGTGCCTTACGCTCCACTTCTAAACGTATGTCAGGAAGCAGAAAGGTGTCTCTTTCCGGCTCCAAAAGAAGAAGCTGACCTTTGCTACACGCTTCGAAATATAATCCACCGGGTTTATAGTATCTGCTATGCGGACTATCTGCCGCCGGAAAACCGTCCTTCATCAAGACAACCAAGGCAAAACCCGCCTCCCTTATTGCCCTACAAATCTCTTTCTCACCCTTCGATATAGCGGCACTGATAATCAGTGCTCCCTTTTCCGCTCGTTCCATGGCTTGGCACAACGCATCGCGCATTAATGCGCGGTTACCACTCATACTCCGCGAACACTGCACCACCTGCTTATCAGCAGTTTCTAACAATGCCATATTGCCCATAGCGGAAAAAAGCATGCTGCCGGCAGTCGTCTCCACCCTTACATTTCGCATTAATGCGAAATACTCTGAGTTTTGTCTCTTGAGCCACAGACGCCTCGGATTGTCGTGTATATAAGTGCGAAGCACCTCCAGCCGCTCACGAGTGAAAGAGATTCGGTCGTTGTAATTGTTTTCCCATAACGACTCAGCCGCCACCGCCGCTCTCTGCTCTTTATCAAGACTCGCATAGCCCTCCTTCGGTTGCCACACCGCTTCCACTCCGCCATTGTTGCCATCATAGCCAGCACTGCCATCATTGCCACCCTTGCCACCTCTGCCAACATTGCCCACGTTGCCCACGTTGCTATCGCGCATTAATGCGCGATAAGCCGCTGTGGCGCCCATCTTAAAACCGCGGATAACCTGCCCAAGCGGCTTAGCGAGCGGCTCGCGCACCCACAAGATACCATGCAAATGATCGGGCATAAGCTGATAATCCTGTATGGTTATCTCAGGCGAATGTTCACCTATGCCGCACCAACGTCGCTCCACCATGCGCCCCACGGCTGACGGCTCAAAAACAACAACACCTGATTTCTCTACCACCTTGCCAAACAACGGTTCACGTCGGTTGGTACAAAGGGTTATCATATACGTACCCGGCTGCGAATAATCATGCCCTGAAGCACGGTGTTGCAGATACGGGTTACACTCGCTCTTCCACTGTCCGTCTGCTGTCAGATAATGCTTTCTCGCCATTGTTTTGCTAAAATTCGATTATAGGTTGGGTTTGACGACTTGGTTGACAAGTTGGTTGTTGGTTGTTATCGCGCATTAATGCGCGATGCATTTCGGCTTGGGGTTGCCCGTAGGGGTTGCCCGTGGTATCGCGCATTAATGCGCGATACACAGAACCGCGTTAGTACAGGTGCGATACAATGGCGTTGAGATACACCTCAAGGTTTGAATAGCCGGCGACGAGGGTCTGCTGTTTGCTGTCGGCGTAAGACTTCGGGTTCAGTCCGTGCTCAGTCTCCCAGTCGTCGGGTATGCCGTCGCCGTCAGTATCCTTCTGTCGTGTACCGGTATAGTCAGGCCAGCCACCGGCATCAGCCTGCGTGTCTATCAGTCCCCCTTTAGAGCCGTTGGAACCCTTGCACGTACTTGTGCCGTTTCTCACCTCACCGACGATGCGCTCATCTATTGCATCGCGCTTGAGCGAACAGCCGGCCTTGGCAAGAACAGTCTCATAAGCCTGCTCTGCCGTCTCGGCTTTCAGTTCGACCGACATGCTGAAAGGTGAGCTGACCAAGCCCTGCGTTGTAGTGGAACCCTTACGGTTATCTGCCGTCACCTCTTGGGACCCGAACATATAATTGTCGGCGAGATACAGACTCGGCGGCACCACCGTACCCGACAAAGTGTGCGTGCAATTGTCGCACGACGTCCAAGGATTGACAAGACGGGCACTCACCTTGCTATTCGTTGCCGGACCCGGCTTGAAGTAATTGGCTGTGAAATTGATTTGTCTTGGAGTATTGACACTCTCTCCGCCATAGGCAGAGTTGCCGCCCCAGTTATACACAACATTATTGACAAAATCAACCGGTCCTCGATGAGTGTGATTGACGTAGTCATGGTCGAAACGAGGGTTACGGCTATCATGATGCGCAATAAGATTGTGGTGGAATGTGGCATTCGTTCCTCCCCATATACCACCATAGCCGTGAGTACCCTTGCCATGCACCGAACTACGGAGCGACTCTGTCACAAAACAATACTGCATGGTAAAGTTCTCGTTGCCGTAGCAGCTGACACACTCGTCGGTGGACCATGAGAACGAACAATGGTCAATGACAACGTTCTTGCAGTTATTCACAGACAAGGCGTCATACTCCTCTCTTGAGCGGTCGCCCATTCTCACTCTCAGGAAGCGTAGTATAACATTTTCCACCCCTTTGATGATAATAGGATAATCAGCGATACAGATACCGTCTCCGGGGGCTGATTGTCCGGCAATAGTAATGTTGCCACGTGTGATGTTAAGAGGTTTCTTCAGGTATATAGTTCCTGCCACATTAAACAACACCACTCGCGCCTCGCCTTGCTCCACAGCATAGCGCAGCGTGCCCGCAACAGGCTTGTCTTCCGACTCGTCTATGGAGTCGGCAAGAGTAGTGACAATATACACTGTACCGTTCTTGCCACCTATTGTTCCTGCCCCGCAACCTTGTATATAGTCACAAGCGGCAGCCAACTTGGCGTCAGTGGTGTCATCACTCACCTCAGAAGAAGGTTTGCACGACAACATGGCAGCCACACAGAACAAACTGCCAAACAAAAAGAACTTTCCTCGAATATACATAACCGGATTGGTTTAGACATATATTTATATATAGTACGCATGCGTACAGCCATTGACGGTTGTACGCATGTGTACGTGTTTGTTACGCTTTATTCTCCGTAACCATAGTTGTTCCACAGCTTACCATTCGAAGCTGCGATATTGGTTGAGAAGATAGGCCAATATTGGCGAGACTCAAGTTTCTCCTCCGATGAATAGATAGGGTAATTGCTCTCGCTGAGAATATTTCCTTTTGACTCAGAGTAGAAGAACTCTTTTGCCTGCCATCCTGTAGCCTTGTTGAAATAAGCAGGACGAGACACTTCGCCGTAGTTCAGACCATAAATACTATCCATCACATATCCGTTCAATTCAGCATCAAAACGATATTTGTAGAAGATAGAATCGCCTAAATTCATAGCGTGTCGTGAGTCTGCTTTACCCATATCACGAACCGTCTTCGCCGTTTCCATAACCTTCTCTTTCAGGTTGCCCCAGCGCATGAGGTCATACTTACGAACATACTCGCCGCAAAGCTCGAAAGCACGCTCCTTCATAATGGCATCCATCGAAAGTGCTGAAATTCCTTTCAGACCGGCGCGAGTACGCACTTTGTTGAACTCAGCCAACGGGTCAAGGCCCGTCTCATTAGCAGGCACATCACCACTGATACCACCGATTGATGCCTCTGCAAACATAAGCAGCACGTCAGCATAACGAAGCACAGGGAAATCAATACCATCATCGGTAGAGGTGAGAGTTCTGCCGTCAGCCATCCATTCAAAGCGGAACTTGCCAAGATAGAAGTTGTTTATCTGGTTGTGCTTCATATAAAGCTTAAGATCATTGAAGTGGTGGTTAGGGAATATAAGCAGACGAGTAGAGTCTGTTGAAGACTCGCCGCTACCATTGTCATACTCCCACTGACCCGGTACATACGTAATGTCACGACGTTTGTCATCCTTATCAAAAGCATATACAAATGCCGGCGACACGCAAATATGTCCGTTAGATGAACCGCCGCTACCGTAGCCGGGGAGATGACCGGGAAGAGAACTCTGTCCGTTGGACGAAATCTTCGGTGCATTGTAGTTGAGCACTTGTCCGCGAGCGCCGTCAGCAAACGGCATAACCCAAATATGCTCCATGTCTTTGTAAGAGGTGACATCCGAGCAGATTTGTTTGAACGGTGTAGCGAAGTCAGAAGCCAACTTGTAATCGTCGTGCTTAATAATCTGTGCACAAGCATCAAGAGCCTCTTTATAAATCTCTTTTCTCAGTCCGGCATCAGTCACATTATAGTCCACCTTATATCCGCTCGGGTCTTGTATGCTATTCGGGCGCACAGCCTTGCCGGCATACATCAGGTCAGCCCGTGCGAGCAGAGCGAGAGCTGCTGCTTTATTAGCACGTCCCACGTTGTTCTGCGCACTACCTACGCGCTCTTGCGACCACGGAAGCAACTCAGCTGCACGTAGCAGGTCGGTACGTAAATGAGCATATATCTCGTTACGATCAGACTTGACGGCGTCAACACCTTTCTCATCCTTGGCCAGAGAAACGAAACGTGCAGGCACGTCGCCCCAGAACTTAACCTGCTCCAGGTAAGCAAACGAGCGCAAGAAGTACGCCTCACCGAGGAATGCCGCCATTGTGTCGCGCTGCTCCACATTGCCGTACTCCTCCAGACCTTCTATAATGTTATTGCAGCGCTCAATCATGGTATTAAGGTATGACCAGATATCCGAGCCGCCGGCATTCGACACACGTGTATTAGCCACCGTGCAATCGTACAGCATCAAATCCGGCTCACCGGCAGAAGTACTGGAAGACTTGGTACTATACTCTATATCGGTATTCAGACCATTAAAGCCGCATGCCATACGATTACGATAGGAGTTGTTCGACCCCATTAGGTTATACACACCGAAGATAGCCTGCTCAGTATTAATGGTACTGGAATAGACGGTTGAGGCGTCCATTGCCGAAGGCGACTCGTTGCTCAAAAAGCCGTCACCCTTGCACGAACTGAGCAGTGCCACAGCCGAAATGCCTATTATATATTTAATGTTTTTCATATCTTTGTTTTTTAAGCTTGTTTATACTATTCAATTATGTTGGTCTTACTCCTTATTCAAACGAGAGGTTTACACCGAAGTTGAAGCCACGGCTCTTCGGGAAAGCGGAGAAGTCCACGCCCACTGCCAACGGGTTGATTTTCGAGCGGGTATCCACCTCCGGGTCTGCGCCCGAATACTTGGTTGCCACAAAGAGGTTGGTAGCAGAGAAGAAGACACGCAGGTTAGAGATATGCGCTTTCTCTACCCATTTGGTAGGGATAGTGTAACCCAGGTTAAGCGAAGCCAAACGAACAAACGATGCGTCCTCCACATATTTGTCAGTCAGAACAAGCGAGCCGCAATACGGGTTGGCTGTCGTAGCGCCTGCGTTGGCCTCATCCACCTTCAGAGCCATAGCCGTGAAGGCATCTCCCGTAAGGTCGTTGCCCGTATAAGAAACACCGTCAACAGGCATGAATTTACCGTCAGCATCGAATAATGAATAACGTTTACCGAAACCTTTTGAAGCAAGCAGGTTGCGGTTCTTGGTAGAGCTGCAGAGAGACGAATAGTCGAGCGCTGTCATGTTGATAACATCGTTGCCAACCGAGTAGGTGAAGTTAGCAGCAAGGTCAATCTTGCCCCAGTTGTCGCCACCAATGAAGAAACCGACATTAAAGCCGCCGTTGACGATAGGCATTGTGTTGCCAATCTTCTCAAGCTCATAGCCGTCAGCCACCCCGTCACCATCGGTATCAGCATTCTTCACTATCTTCGGCATACCCGGATATGCCTCACCGAGAGGAGTGTTTATCGCATTTCCGTCAGCATCATGCCAACCGCCGCTCTTACCGATACTCTTGTTATATGAAGCGAAGTCGGAAGCCGTGTACCAGCCATCGGTCTTGTAGCCATAAACGTCACCAATCATTGAGCCCGGTGTCAGCATAAACTCGTAGCCTTGAGAATAATAGGTAGAGAAGCAAGCTGAGCTGACCTGATATGAGTCCATACCACCAAGGTCAACAACAGTGTTGTGGTTATAAGAGATGTTCGCATCAACGGTCAGGCCGTATGAGAGCGACTTGCTACGATGGTCGAGAATAACGCCTTTGATAGAGAACTCAACACCCTTGTTGTCGGTAGAACCGATATTACGATACTGGTAGTTATATCCACCCGTAGCTAAACGATAACGAAGAATAAGGTCTTTGGTATTGTTCCAATAGAGGTCCAAAGCACCGCTCAACCGCTCGTTGAAGAAACCGTAGTCAATACCGAAGTCGCGAGTCACCGTTGTCTCCCACTTCAGGTTCGGATTAGCAGCAATAAGATAGTTGCTTGTACCGTTCTGGCCGTCGGTTAGTATAGTACTCATTCCCTGCATATAAGCCGACTGCGAAGCAAGGTAGTCGAAGTGCAGATAACCAAGGTCAACATTGTTGTTACCCACCGTACCGTATGACAGACGGAACTTCAGGTTTGACAGCCAGTCTTGCGCATTCTCCATCCACGACTCATCCACCATACGCCAAGCTGCGGCAACAGACGGAAAGAAACCCCATTGGTTACCCTTGGTGAAGCGTGAAGAACCATCGGCACGGAACGTGGCGGTCAGATAGTAGCGACCTTTATAGTTATAGTTTGCGCGTGCAAAGAACGACAGCATGTTGTCAGTCGGGTCAACGTATGTCCTGATGGCAGACTTCTGCGCCTGACCAAGAAGGTTAAACACTTCTGCTCCTGACAAAGCCGGATCAAAACCATATCCGTAAGTGGTACGAATCTCACCTTTGTTAATAGTCTGTTCCTCACCGATGAGCAACGAAAAGTCATGTGCTTTGTTTACAAACTTCTGCGCATACTCGAAGGTGTTTGTCTCTTTCAGACGCGAAGTATGGTCGTTGGTAGATATCGAATGGCCATAGCCCTGTCCCACATTGGCATTACCATCGCCTTGGCGAGCGTAGAAGGTTGTCTTACCGTAATAGCGGTCCTGCGTAACAGTGCGGTTCTCATAACCCAGCTCAGCACGTACGGTGAAGTATTTAGCGAACTTATATGATATGTATCCGTTCAACGTCAGCTTATTGTCGATTTTCTTCTTGTAGCTGTCATTGATAGCAATGATCGGGTTCCAGAGGTTACCGAGGTCGGTATCATCGTCTTCGTCAAGACTTTTGATATAAGCCTCAATACCCGGCAGCGGAACAAAGCTGACGGCGTTACGCAGACGACCCTCGTTAGTCGAACCGGCATCTTGCGCTGAGTTTGTACCTGCGCCAAGCACGTTTGTGTTAGAATAACGAGCTGTAGCAGCAATGGTAAGCCCCTTAATAGGTTGGAATTTAGTCTTCAGAGAAAGATTGTTTCGGCTGTAGTTGGAGCCGTACATGATTGACTCATCGTCAACACGGTTGTAAGAAAAGTTAAAGTTTGCCGACTTCATACCACCCGACACATTGAAGGTGTGGTTGGAGTTAAGGTGATTACCTCCGAAAGCGGCTTCCTGCCAATCTATATCACCATTAGCGTCCTTAAACCTGTGGTATAAGTCCATATCAGCATGAGGGAAAACTTTTGTCAAAACAGACTCATCGGAGCGAATAGCACGCCAATCGTCTATCACCTGCGTGAAAGTGCCATGAGTCTTAGCCTTTCCGTCATAGTGCTGAGTATCGTAAATCTTATAAAAGTTATTGAGCATCTTGTCATCAGAGCCCTTGCCATCCATATAAGCGAACTCATACTGAGTGCGAATATAGTCCTCGCCGTCCATCATCTTATATTTCTTTGCCATGCGGCGCCACCCCATGTAGCCGCTATAGTCAGCATGAATAGTCATCTTCTCGGCATCAGACGATTTGGTATCCTTCGTTGTGATGATAATTACGCCGTTAGCACCCTGTGCACCATAGATAGCGGTAGCAGCTGCGTCCTTGAGTACATCCATCGAAGCTATGTCTGACGGAGCTATATCAGCGATAGAAGATACGGGAAATCCGTCCACGATGTAAAGCGGGTCACTTGATTGAGTGAGCGACGTACCGCCACGTACACGAATCTTCACGTCAGCATCAGGCGAGCCTTCGGTCGTAGTTACCTGCACACCGGAGAGCTTACCCTGCAATGCCTCGGCAGCACTGGTCACCGGAATATCCTTCAACTGGTCTGCACTAACAGAAGCAACAGAGGTAACAAGGTCGCGCTTCTTTGTGGTACCATAACCTGTCACTACCACCTCCTCAAGCACCTCGCTGTTCTCCATCAACACAACGTTCATAACGGAGCCGCTAATAGGCACCTCCTGAGTTTGCAGACCAATGTAAGAGAAAACAAGAATCGTGGCATCATCAGGCACGTCAAGCATGTAGTTACCATCAAAATCAGTCACAGTACCGATAGTGGTACCTTTCACTAACACCGACGCCGAGATGATTGTCTCACCCGTCTGGTCGGTCACCGTTCCGGTAATAACCTTTGCCTCTGCAAGAACCCATGCACCAAGGAGCGCCGCAAGACAAAAGACGCGGAAGAAAAATTGTTTGTTTTTCATTTGTAAATATTGATTTTTGTTTAATTAAAGACTGTGTTTAGCATACATAGCCAAAATACGAGCACAAAGGTAGTAAAAAAAACGGACGTAATTGTAGATTATTTGATATTTTTGCGTCAATTTTTACACTTTGCCGTTTTTTCCTAATATATCTTGCATAATTCATAAAATCTTTGTAACTTTGTCAAAATCGAACAATATACATTTGAAAAGTTAGAACTACTCATGATTGTATGCATTGCGGAGAAACCGTCAGTAGGACGCGACATAGCGCGTATTCTTGGTGCCAATGAGCGGCGCGACGGATACATGGAGGGCAACGGCTATCAGGTCACATGGACCTTCGGTCACCTGTGTACCCTGCTTGAGCCGCAGGACTACTCACCACAGTGGCGCGGATGGAACATGAGCTCACTGCCAATGATTCCTGAGCGTTTTGGTATCAAGGTAATGGACGACCAAGGCGTAAAAAAGCAGTTTGAAACGATACGCCGCCTCATGCTTGCCGCCGACATGATAGTCAACTGCGGCGATGCCGGACAAGAGGGAGAGCTTATACAACGCTGGGTGATGCAGAAAGTGGGGGTCAAGTGTCCGGTACAACGACTATGGATTAACTCTCTCACCGACGAAGCCATACGCGAGGGGTTTCAGGGACTCAAAGACCAATCAGAATATCGTCATCTCTACGAAGCCGGGCTGATGCGCGCCATAGGCGATTGGCTGTTAGGAATGAACTGCACACGTGCCTATACCCTCAAGTATCAAAATAGTCAAAGAAACAACATCACAACAGCAGGGAAGAGCCAGGACCGGCAACGCCAACAGCCGCTTTCTGTCGGACGAGTACAGACACCCACATTAGCCCTTATCGTCAACCGTCAACGCGAGATAACGCGTTTTGTGCCACGCACCTACTGGGAACTGCAGACCGACTATCGAGGGGTGGTTTTCAAAGCTGTGGTGAAGAAAAGTGAAGAAGAGCTGCTCGCAGACATACAAAAGCTGCAAGAGGCGGAAGAGAAGAAAACAGCAAAAAACAAAGAACAAGGAGGAAAAACCAAGGACATTCCCACTCTTTCCGAACTGCAAGCAAAAAACACAGGCATAGAGCCAATCGAGAATGCTTCTGCGGGCGCAGAACTGGTAAAACGGCTGTCGGCACTACCTTTTACCGTCACATCCGTAGAACGGAAAAAAAGCACCGAAGGTGCACCGCGTCTGTTCGACCTCACTTCGCTACAGGTGGAGTGTAACAAAAAATACTCTTTCTCCGCAGACAAGACTCTTCAACTCATACAGTCCTTGTATGAGAAACATGCCACCACCTACCCTCGCGTTGACACCACCTTCCTGCCTGACGACCAATATTCCAAAGTACCCGCAATCTTCAAAGGTATAGAGTCGCACTTCCCGCAGATAAGCCGTCTGCGCGAACTGATGCGCGAGGAGCAGCAACGCACCGGCAAGCCACAAAAACTGCCCAAATCAAAAAAAGTGTTCGACAACAGCAAGGTAACCGACCACCACGCCATTATCCCCACCGGTCAAGCCCCGGCAGCACTGAGCGAAGAAGAGAAAAAAGTGTACAACCTTGTTGCACTGCGATTTATAGCCGCTTTTTACCCCGATTGTCAGGTGGCGACGACCACCGTTACAGGCTGCGTTAAAGGCAATGACTCTACTAACGAAGTGCCGTTCCGCACATCCGGCAGAGAAGTACTTACCCCCGGTTGGAGAGAGGTGTTCGCTTCTGCCAAATCGACATCTGACAACTCTGATACCTCTGACGAATCCGATGGTTCTGACTCGTCGGCTGCCGCAGGTTCTACAACGTTGCCGGAGTTTACCAAAGGAGAGAGCGGCGCTCATCAACCATCACTTGTTGAACGACAGACCACCCCGCCTAAGCCTTACACCGAAGCCACACTACTGCGAGCCATGGAGACCGCCGGCAAACTGGTTGACGATGACGAACTGCGCGACCTGATGAAAGACAATGGTATAGGCAGACCATCCACACGGGCAGAGATAATAAAAAAACTATTCCAACGCCAATATATCTTTCAGAAGGGGAAATCGCTCTTCCCCACCCCCAACGGCGAACGGCTCATTGCCCTCATTCAATCACCACTGCTCAAGTCAGCCGAACTGACAGGACAATGGGAGAAAAAACTCAGAAAAATAGAACGTGGTGAGATGGACGCCGCCACCTTCCTTAGCGAACTCAAGCAGATGACTGAAGAGGTTGTGCATGAGGTCAAGGCAAGTAAGGTGGGCATGGTTTGTCCGGTCTGCCGACAAGGATATATAATTAGGGGAAACACCGCCTACGGCTGCTCACGTTGGAAAGAAGGCTGCACCTATCGTGAACCTTACGCTTAATTAGCTATCAGTGGGAAACAGCGGATTTATTTGCAGTTCGAAGCAGTAGCAGACGGGCGCATGCTGATTTATAGTTCATGAGAATACAATGCAGGGAAGAAACATGTTACTCGCGCGGAGTGCGTAATAATGAACCGTATGGCAGAATAAATCTTCGCGCAGATGACCATGCCCGAATGATTAACGCAGGTCAATGAGCGTTGCATCCGGATGAGAGATTGTGCACACCGGAGCAGCTGTTACGAATATAGGTTTTTTGAAAAGTAGCTTAATCCTCTGCCCTTCCTCCTGCACCTCTATTCTCTGTGGAAGTAAGGTTGTCTTGTCAAAAATCACGACAATCTTTTTTATCCCCGCTTCCTTAAAGTCAGGTATCACATCAATTGCACAGACTTGGGTGTTTTTATTGGCCACAGCGTACCTTGCCTTCGACTTCAGCCTTAGAGCACGCGCAAAAAGTATAGGATTTGCCTCTGTCAGTTCGTCCTGAGTCGGAGTGCTCAGAGTCAGTTCATCCGTATCCTCTGAATAGATATAAAGCGTATGCCCGTCAAAGGCCGCATCCGACCCGAACACGTTGATATGAAACAACTCACCGCGCATCTCCAAAGTGCCGTTATAGGTAAAAGGCTGACTATGATTATCAGCTACCGACAAAGATATATCAGAGCGCAGTGTTGTACTCTCCAACTTGCCGAGAAAAGCATTCAAAGCCTCATCGGCCGTCTGAGCGGAGAGACGGTTGACACACATAACAAACATCAAAACATATAAAAGACAACGTTTCATAAGCCACACATAACTACAACTGAATGTAATAAGAGAACATCCACAAAAGGATGAACAGGAATTTACAAAATCTTTTTTCAAAGACGGCAAACATTGTGCCAAAAGACATGACGGATAGTGCCATAACGAATGTCGGCGTGGAAAATTCCACGCCGACATTCGTTTCATAGTCTTACTTGACCAAGAGTTTGGCATGTTGCTCACCGCCGCTATGCGTGAGTCGGATGGTATAATATCCTGCAGCCGGCAAACCGGGCACCACTCCGGTAGTGTCAGTGCTCGTATAAACGAGGTGTCCGACAGCATCATATACCGACAGTCTTACGTTGCGCAACAGATTGAGGTCTGTCATCAGCACAACTTGCTGTCCGACCCTTGCCGGGTTAGGCGAAACATACAGGCTCTCACCCTTCACATTATCAAGGGCGGTATTACCTGCCACATAGACATGCAGCTCGGCGTTGCCGCAAGTGGAGAGCGAATCAACATCAAATACATAGTCACCTAACTCTGAGTTCTTCTCAATGAGCGTCGCGCCATTAAAGACGTATGGCAGGTCTTGCACTGCAATTGTGTCATATACAAAGCCCAAAGCGTCGGCAGCATAGAGAGTCAATGTTACGGTAGAGTCACAACCGGTAGAAGACGTGGTGGTCTTGGTGTAAACACCAGGCTGATTCTGCCGGAACAAACCATCGTTATAAGTTTCACCGACACATACTATACGCGTTATCTCAGAGGTGAGACGAGCCATGTCAGAGAATGTGATATAATAGGTAACGATACTATCGCATCCCGTCACAGGACTGACAAGAGTGTCCTTGGCAACAGCGTTGTTGTAATAAGTCTTGCCGTTGATTGTGACAGACGTACCGGCACAAGCATCCATTTCCACATCAAGTCGTGCCTTAGGAATAACCGTCAGGTCTGCAACAACGATAGAGTCACACCCATTAGGCTTCTCCACCACGCGTCTATAGTAGCCGGATACCGTAGGTTGCAGGTTGAAGTCGTAGTCGGTAAACAGCTCTCCTTCGCACAATGTACCTCTCACGGTGTCAGATGCAGTACGTTCTACAAACAGATTGATAACAACGATGCTATCAAAGCCCGGAGAGATATAGGTAAACTTATTCTCGCCCAGCGAGAGTTGCTCAGCCGTGAACTCGAATCCGTGGTCTGCATAGTCGGCAAACTCGCACACTACATCGCTGTATTCAAGTCGTTGTACGGCATTAAAGTCAATATCGCTTACCACAATCCAGTTGTCGGCATTTGACTCAAGACTCTCTGCATAGAATGCCACACGAATACGTTGTCCGGCGAACTTCGAGAAGTCAAGGAAGATGCGGCTATACTGCTCATTGAGATTTGACAGGAGGTAGTCATAATCGCCTTCGTTAGCCCAAATGAACGCATTGCTACGCAACCATGTTGCTCCGTTATCAGTGGAGACGGCTACTATAAACCTATCGTCATTGGCAACAGCCGGTGCCCCGTGACCATAATATGCACACATAGCGGCATCAAAAGCGAATAGTAGTCCTTGGCCTACATTAGGCGTAAGGTCAATCTCCGGCGATACAGCCCAACCATTCCGATTACTTGAGTAGATGTTCATTCTTATCTGCGGCTTGTTAAGGTACGTACCGGTAGAAGTGTTGCGCGACCAGTAGCCGGATTTCTTGTAGTCGGTCGCTTGAACAGAGGTTGAAACAACATCGAACAGCACTCCGTCAACGAAAGTCCAATCACCTACCGAAGCAAACTCCTCCTTATATCTCAATCCGTAAGATGTTCTCATAGCCACACCGCGCGTCCAAGCAGAGGTCTCTCCACCGTCACATATCTGGCGCATGCGAACGTAATAGAGACTGCTCGGCTGCAAGCCGGTTATGGTATGTGTCGTAGCAGACTTGATGATACCGGTGCCCAGAATAGTCATGAAATCCTGACGGTCAGATACCTCATACTCTGCAGTCTGAAGGGCAGTCTGCGAATCGTCACGGAAAGCGAAACTGAAGTCAATCGAGTTAAGCGTAGCACGTGTTGCCGTTATATCTTTTATACCAAGGCAAGATGCTGAAACGCCACCCTCAGTGATGCTGACATTACGCAGGTGGAGGTCGTTATCGTTGCTTCTCGAAACGGTATAGAAGCCTATACGAACCGACCGACCGATGTACGGAGTAAGGTCTAAGTTATACGTAGCACCGTTAACAGGAATATCAGAGTAGAGGTAGTCACCACCGTTCTCCGACCATTTCCAGCCTTGAGACAACGACCACGTTCCATTGGTAGAAACAAGGACGTAGAAGTCCTGATTATATCCCTCAGGTTCGTTGGCGTTGTTATAATCGGTAAGAGCAAGGTCAAACGACAGTGTTACATCCGTGAAGTCACCATCGAGGCTAATCTCCGGCGAGGCCAACAAGTAACGATAGCTCGAATAGGTGTTAATATACACATGGTTGTCATCAAAACCGTTACCACTGCGTGATGCACCGCACAGCCATCCTGACGTAGATTCACTCAGATTTGACAACTCGCCGGAATAACGGGTCCAGGAGTCGCTGAATATTGACCAATCCATAGCGTCGAAATACGGAACACCGATAGGCGACATGATTGTAAACGGACCATACCACTCTGACGTATCACCTGCAACACAAATCTTGCGAGCATAGACGTCGTACTCAGTGCTTGGTGCCAACGAGCGCTCGATGGTCACTTGATAAGTGTTTGAAGTAACAAGCTTCGAGTAATCGGGCAGGCCATTCTTCTCAACCAAAACAGCCTGATAAGAAACAGCTGCCTCAGGAGCGTCAGTTATCATACGAACTGTTGCGCCATTGAACGATGTCTCCACCGTTTCAACACCGGTGATAACAGAGCACTCGCTGGTTCGCAGAACGAACGGCTTGGTTACATTCCACTCCGTCCACGTCGAGTCAGCACACAACAAACGGGCATAAACCTCGTAGTTAGACGACGGCCACAGATTGGTAAGCGTTACTACATTAGTATCCGAGAACTGCGAAGGTACGCTACTGAAGAGGCTGTACTCCGGCACTACCTTATACTCTAACTGACGCATCTGGTCAATGTACGGAGCACGGAAGATAACCGTTGCATCAGTGTAGCTATAACTGTCAATCTTCATACCTCTAACAGGAAAACAAGTGCTACCACCTGACGTGGCAACAGTGTCAACCTTCACATTACGTATATGCAAATCGATATCGCCACCACCGGAATAAGAATCAATAGTAGAGACAGCATAGAAACCGATACGTATTACCGAACCCAAATAAGCTGAGAGGTCAAGAGTATAAGTCTCTCCCGTAGCCGGTATTTCAGTATATTGGTAATCTGCCGTACCGGCATCTGACCAGCGCCAACCGTCATATATTGACCAGCTGCCATCTTCGCCGCTCACACCATCCTCTTCATAGATAAGTACATAGAATGAGTGACCGGACTCAGCCGACGGAGCGTAAGACTGATTATACTGCGTCATAGCAAGGTCGAACGTCAGCTCTGCGCTGTTAGCCTCCTCCAGACTGATATACGGAGTGGTGAACATATAGCGGTTAACATTATATGTATTGATTGCCACGTGCGAGTCAGTGAAACCGTTACCACCGGTCATTGTTTTCCAACCGGAAGTGCTGGTTGAGAGCGACAAGCTGCCATCAGCCCGCTCTGTAACAATATAACGCCTCCAAGCACTATTAAACGATGAACCCCAGTTCATACTATTAAAGAACGGCAACAAGTAAGCCGCCTCAAGTGTCGTAAAGCGATACGGACCTTTCCATACCGACTTGTCAGTCTCACTGCAGACAGAACGAACGTAGAAGTCATAAGACGTCTGTCCTGACAAACCTGACAGTTTGAAAGAGGTTGAGCTAATAGCAACAACATCGTTCTCACTTGGCACAAAGCCCGTAGTACCAAAAGCATATTCCCACGTCGTTCCGGCAGGCTCCGTTGAGGTAAGTGTGACGGTAGCACTGTTGCCACCGGCATCAATACTTACGGCATCCACTCCGAAGCACAACACATCATATTCAGCCAACTCTACATTAGCAATATGTACAGTAGAAGAACCCGTTGCAGCAGCACCTTCAATAAAGGCAATCCTAATCTTCTTACCGGCAAACTTACGGACATCAAGGTGGTAAGCCATGCCATTACCTGCAGGTATAGCGCTATACGAATAGTCGGCTTGCACGTCCTCCTCGTCCGACCACAAGAAGCAGCCGTCAGCAGACCATGTAGCACCGCCGTCTTCTGATATAGCAACACGGAAACTGTGTCCCTTAGTAACGGTAGGAGCGGTTGTATTGTCATACCCGCTTGACAAAGCAAGGTCAAAGCTCAGATAAATACCCTTGTCACCACGTTGCTGAGTAAGATTGATCTCCGGTGATACGAGCCAATAGTTCTGCGACGGGTGTCTGTTGCAATACAGGTGCGGTGTTCCTAAGTTGGTTATGCTCGTAGTTGCCGTCCAGCCTGAGGTAACACTTACCAGCGGAGTACCTGCGAACACTGAATCAGGGATACCCGAATAACGTGACCAGCTACCCAGACTGCTCAATGCATCAGAGTAAGGAATACCCTGCGGAGTGGTGAAGCGGTATGGTCCGCACCATACTGATGTATCACCTTCACCGCATATTGAGCGTACATACACATCATAATTGGTAGTCAAAGCCAGTCCGCCGATGGTGCAGGTCAGAGTGTCGCTTATCACACTCGGCATAGATGTTACTTCTGTACCAGCAGGTGCATAAGCTACCTCCCACTTCGAAGCCTCATCGTTAGGCAGTATGGTCAGCACGGCTGCTGTGTCAACACTGCCGAAATTAACGCCGGTTACACCAAAGCAGCGAGAGGAGAGAGACTCCAAACGGAGGTTATTGATATTCACGCACAAGCTACCTGTCGAACCTCTCAATGCAAATGCTATCGTCACTTTCTTTCCGACGAAACGTGAGAAGTCAATCAGATAAGTATCACCCGCACCATTGGGCACAGCCGTGAAGTCGAACGCAGCATTCGGATTATTCACGCCCCAGCGCCAGCAGAGCGAGTCAGCCCATGTAGCACCACCATCCAGCGACACCAGCACGTCAAACTCCGAATTAGCATCAATACTGGGAGCTACGTCAGAACTATACTTGGTCGTAGCAGCCATGTCAAACGACAGACTTACGAAGCCGTCGGTTGCTGAGCCAAGGTCAATCTCCGGCGACACAAGCCACCAAACACTGCTGTTTGAGCGCGCGCAGTAGATATGCGGCTCACCCAAAATCTCATTATGAGAAGCATCAGCCTTCCAACCTTGGGTTGTAGATTTTAATGCTGTACCGGCGAAGACGTCAGCCAACTTACCGCTATAGCGTTTCCAGTTAGACAGAGTGCTGAACGGCTCTATGTACGGCAGACCTATAGGAGTGGCAAACGTAGCCACATTGGAATAACCGCTCTCTGAGTTCTCGGCACAAATCTGTTTTACGCGAGCATAATACGTTGTTCCGCTTGCCAAACCCGACAAAGTGTAAGTAGCGCCGGTAGAGACAAGAACAGAAGTGGCAGAGGTAAAGTCGGCATTCAACGAATACTCAACAACAGAGGGCTTATCGTTCTTGCCCGACCATGTGAGCACTGCCGAGTGAAGAGCTATGTCCGAAACCGCAAGGTTCTCCGGCTCATCGCACTCCTCGCCCAGTACACGCAACTGAACATTTGCTATATGCAGGTCATTATCAATTGCTATAGACGATGTCTCTTTATAGAACGCAACACATACGCGCTCGTTCTTATAACCGGTCAAGTCAATCGTCACCCTTGTGCCGGTGGAGGATATATCCGAGAGCTTCATATACGCATCATCATCCTCTGCAAAACGCCATGCGTCGCTCTCGCTCCATGAGTTGCCACCATCTGACGAGAGCAACACATAGAACACTTGGTCAGATAAGTTCGTAGCTGCGGCAGCATTGCCGTGACCGGTCAGAGCAAGGTCGAACACAAGTCCTACATTGTCCGCATCACCGGCTGCAAGTACCACCTCAGGCGAAACAAGCCACTGCATGTTTTGGTCTGAGCCGGCATATATCTCACCCAGCAAGTGGTTGCCCGTGAGTCCGTTTGAAACTGTTGACATACGCCAGCCGCGAGAGTTGTTAGAAGCCACCGGCAGAGTGTCATTAAAGGCAGCCCTAACCGAGCCCGTCAACGCACTCCAAGCTTCAGGACGTGTTGTACCGCTAAACGGCTCTATATAAGGTATGCTGATTGCCGAACGGAAAGATGTAACAGCCGACGTGTCACAACCCACCTGCGAAGCACGTACATAATATGTGGCATTGAACGACAAATCACTAAAGACACAAGTGTTAGTGTCGGTCACGAGCGAGTCTTCAATAGTGGCAAACGCAGGGTCTTGTGACAAGTCAATACGCACGCTGTCAGGTGTGCCTACAGCACGCCAGTCTATCCGAACATCAGTCAAATCAACCAAAGATGCACTCAAGTTGCGCACACCGCCGCACTCTGTGTTGCTTGACACAAGGGCGATTGAGTCAACATATATCCAAACGTCTGCATTACTTTGTGTTGATTCAGAATAGAAAGCAAAACGAATGGATTTTCCGCCGTATTCAGACAAATCTACAGTAAAGCGCTGCGCGTTTTTCCACAATGAGCTTATGTTGAAGAAATACGAATCGCTTCTTCTCCATGTAGCGCCATTATCTGTTGAAACGATTACTCCTAATCTGTCGTCAACACCTACAGCCGTTGATGAACCGCTTGAGCTATACGGTGAAGCAGCTGACAAGAACGACAAGGTAATTTCAGCTCCGTTGCTCTTCGACAAATCAATCTCCGGCGATATCATCCAACTGTTATGAGATGAGCCCCAAGAATTCGTTCTGGCCGCATAGCCGCTCAAACCCACAATATTCAGATTTGAAAGATTGGTAGGAGTGGCTATCTGCCATGGGTCATAAGTTGTTGTTATCGGAGACATGTTCTTACCAAGAACCGAATCTCCTGTGAACAAGAGACCCAAAACCTGCCAAACATCTTCTGTGAAGGTGGATTCCGAGAAGTTCTCATAGAACGGCACACCAACCGAAGTCTTGAACTCACGTCCTGCTGACCAGCGTGATGTGTCGCTGCCGCAGATTGAACGTACGTAGGCATAGTATGTGGAGGTTGCCTGCAAATTGGACATTGTGTACGTATTGATGCCGTCTGCAGCATCTACAATATTCCTGTACATAAGCACTGACGGCATCTTATCAGCCTTGACAAGCTGCTCTGACACTGCCACCTCAAACTGCTCGCCGTTACCTGTCCACTGCAGAACGGCACTCTCTGTTGTAACATCGCGAACAGCAAGATCAACAACCTGGTGACAGCCTTGTGCCAACTCGAACTGTATGTTATCAATATATACGTAGTTGGTAGAGTCGGCGCCTGCCTCGGAAAGGAACATGAAGTAATGTCCGAAATTGCCGTCAAGGTCACCTATATAGTTATCCAACGGAATGACGTAGGTAGCCATGTGAGCGGAGTCGGCTGCGTACTCAAGCTTGAGTTCCGCCATACGCTCGAAGGTGTTGCCGGCGTCAGACGGGTCAGTTACAACACCTACTACTATACGCGCCACGTTGGTAGCACTCTGCGAATAGGTGCAGGCGTCAAAGATGACCTGATACTTATTGATAGTGTCGCCCACCAACAGCTCCGGAGAGATGGCGTATGCACCATCAGATGCCGTCTCAGAGGTAGAGCTCTTCTCTATCTTCAGTACGGCACCATAACCGGTGACCGATACGCGGTCAGGCTGTGAGCCACTGCCGTTATTATACGCAAAGCCGGTATGCCAGCAGTCGATAGATGCCTCGTTATCAAACGACTCAATATCGAACTCAGCAGGAGTCATCGACTCACATGTGGTATGGAAAGAAGTGGTCGTCCATGTAGGATCGTTATCACACATCTGCTTAATACGCACGTAGTAACGAGTCATCGCAGTAAGGTCGGAATAAAGGATATTCGTACCTTGCACGGTGTCTCTTCTTAGGAGTGACGATTCTGCAAAATTTGAGTTGGTGTACAGCTCCACCAAAGCCGGGTGCGGGTTGATACCACCCAGTTGCCAGTTAACACGACCGTCAGTTGATGTCAGGCCTACCGCTGTCACGTTCGACACACCGCCGCAAGCTTCGTCACGAACACGAAGCAACACATTGTCAATACTGATGTAGTTATCCTCATTAGCTGTTGTTGACTCGCCGTAGAAAGCGAACTTAAGCGTCTTACCTATATACTTCGAGAAGTCGATAGATACGCTTTGTGCGCCCTCCCAATAGAGGTTATTGAAGACGTAGTCTCCATGACCATCGTTGCTCCATACAACTGCGTTCTCACGCTGCCATGTGTTGCCGCCGTCCTCAGAAACGAGAACCATGAACTTATCGTCCGGACCACCCTGGGTACTATAGGCGCTTGTGGAAGACGAATAGTCACCGTGGACACCTATGTCGAATGTCAACTCCATAGATTCACCGTCCGGTACGTCCACATTCAAAGCAGGAGAGATGAGCCAATAATGGCATGACGAACCATATATATTTAAATAAGCTACATATCCGCTTTGCGGCGGGAGGACATAGTATGAAGAGTTAGAGAAACTCCAGCCGTAACTTCCCCCCCCTGTTGTCAGTTCACTACCATTGAAGACATTGTTCACCGAGGATGACGAGCGTGTCCAGCCTTGCGGAATAGAACCGGTGAATGATACCTCAAACGGCAGACCACGAGGTGTAGTAAAGTCATAGACAACACCATCTAATCCTATACCCTCGCCATTGCACATCGCCTCAATAGTGAAGTAGTAAGTGGTGCGCATGTCAAGGTTAGAGAAGGTATATGACGGCGTATAAACAGTATCTCTGTTCTGCGCATCGGCAAAAGTCAGTGACTTGCTATATGCCACAATCCATGCCTGCATGCCGCCGCCGTTCCACGTTACGTCTGCGTAATTAGAGTGAGCGGCAACATGCACGTTACTCGGCTCACGGCACACGCCTAACTTGCTTACCACAAGTTCATCCAGCAATATTGACGAACCCACGGAGGCCACACCGGCATTGACTGAACGGAAAGCTATATACTTACCTGCACCCTGATACTCATCAAACGACACTAAACCGCGGCGATAAGTAACATCCGAGGTAGAGAACTCCGCTAACTGCTCAAAGGTAGAGAGGTCGTATGGGTCAGTCATCACGCCTACAGCTATACGTGCAGGTTGCGAGGCTACAGGAGAAGCGTAGCGGAAGACGAGTTTCAGTTCGGAGATGTTATTCTGCGTCTCTGGCAGTGCAAACCAACTGTCCACACCCGACAGCACAGCATGCGTACCACTATAATTAGGCGCAGTGTTCGACAGCTTTGGATAACTATTGCGGTCAGCATCGAAAGAGGTCACCGGATAGAATACCGACGAAGGTCCTACCAACGCAGGAGCCTCACGAAGCACATTATTAAGAGTATTGAGATATTGCGTTCCACCGGATGTCTCAAAACTGATAGTAAAGTTATTCTCATCAGTCAGTTCAGGCATCTGAGTAGGAACACGCAGTGTGACGGGGAATGACCAGTCAGACAGCGCTCCGTTCTTCGCAGCACGCAGATAAACGGTAACCACCTTGCCGGCAAGCGATGCGTCGCTAATCTTAACATTACCCGCCGTCAGTCCGCTTTGCGAATAAAGCACATTAGCTGTCGGCACATTGCCGTCTTGGCTGTACACATCTGCGACCCTCACTTCCCATGATGTGGCACCGTTAAGGTCTGCCGACACATTGAAACCGGCAGAATTGACATTGCTAACCTTGACATGAGTAGGCACATGCACATCAGCCATCTTCATTGAGAAGTTATCCACAGTAATCAAGTTACGCTTACCAAAGTCGGTAGCCAGTGCCACGTACTTGCCACTACCCGCATAATCAGCGAGCGAGACCGTAAAATGCTTGAAGAGATATGCAGACTCAACATGCACCGTATCAATAGGTGTAAATGTATTAAAGTCAGCCGGGTTAGTCATCACACCCACGAGAAGCGAAGCCTCGTAAATGTCAGTACCCACCGATACATAATTATACGCTGTAGCCCAGAAGCTAACCTCCAGTCCCTGCAGCGACGATGCCACAACCTCAGGCGAAGCAACATATACATAATGTCCGACAGTCACAGGATTAGGCTGAAGAGACACTGCATCACTAAGCGAAAGGAAAGCAGTAGAGTCAACCGAATAATGGGAATTGACAGAAGCCGCTCCATTGATTAAGACGTGCGGAGCAATGAAGCTGTCAAAGTCATTGCCGTACGACCAACCGTCTGCCATACCGAAGCTGGTGTAGTTATCAAACGGTATTGCACTATTGAAATTCTCATAGTACGGCAGATAAGCCACCTTCAACGTGCGGAACGAACCTTCCACCCAATTGGTGAATCCGCTGGTTGTCTCATCGCAATCAGAGCGCACATACACGTGGTAAGAAGTCTCCGGGATAAGATTCTCAAGCACTGCACCGGTGTTATAAAGCTCGTCATAGAGCTTCACAACAGTGGTGTCGATATTATCAAAATCCGTAATTGCTTCAGGAGAGAGGAGAAGCTGGAAATAGTTATATGCTCCGATAGCCGTCCATGTCACCAAAGCATCATACGCATGCACCTGCGAAGCAACAATGTTCTCCACATCCTGGCAAGTAGGAGTAGCCTGCACGATGATATCGTCCAGCACAACGCCACGACCAAGGTTCTCGGTTATCTCAAACGCAAACTGGTAAGCAGCACTCGGACTGATAACCGACAGAGTGTCAGTCTTCCACACCGACTCACGAAAATACGTACCATCGCTGAACAGATGCCAATAGTCGTTTGGTCCGGTCTTATAATATACACGCAGCGTATCACACATGCCTGACTTAGCCATCTCAGCATGTGAAAAGATGATTTGCGGTCGGAACACGCCTCTAAGATTCATCGCCGGAGTCACCAAACGAGTAACAAAGCGCATCTCGTTACCTGTGTTATTACGCGCAAATGCACGCGCCGTACCACCATGAGCACCATAAGGGTACATCAACCCGCTGTCTGCTTGCTCCACTGACCATGAAAAAGCAACCGTGTCATAACCCAATGAAACAGGGAGAGAAACATACTCCTGCGTCCAACCCTCAGGCAAAGCACCACCTTCAAAACCCTCTTGAAAAACCACATTGGTGGCTGCCTGAGCAGCAAAAACAACAGACAGACTAATACCTAAAAAAAGTAAAATCTTCTTCATAAGCGTAATTTTTAGCCAATTTGGGTACAAAATTAACAAAAAAAATGCTCATTACCAAATTATACAAACAAAAAGATAGCAAAAAACACTATTTGATGTCATTTTGATAACTCAAACAGCGTTTTTATAAGAAAAATGAATAAAAATGAAAGGAATTATTCACAGAATATACCACACCATGAATAGTACACGTTAAAATCCTCTTCTATTGCGTCGGTCTCTCTCATCACAAATAACACACTTCAGCTGCTTAGGCAGCTCAAAGAGCACGGTGAATTTCACACCCGCCATATAGTTACGCACCACAGCATCCTTGTAGGTGGTAGTGTTATACACGGGGTTGATAGAGAAAGTCATTCCACCTTCCGGATTAATAGAAGAGACAACCGGAGCACCTTGTGCGTTCTCCTTATGCAGGTTTAAAAAACCCAACTCGGCAAACACACCGATATAGTATCTTGTTTTCGACTTAGGAATATCCGCACCGGTCCCGGTATAAAGCTTGCCTAAACGATAGCCAAACTCCACTGTCCCGTACACCTGCGGGTTGAACGACACGCCCTGTCTGTCGGACAAAATATCTTGTCCGTTATAGAGGTAGTGGTTAGGCATGTCCTGAAAGTCATCGGCAAACCGGTCATAAGTAGCAGTAGTAGTGACGTTTGCCGTGGTTCGAGCAGTACCGTATAGATTAAACGCCAACTTTGCACCTACCATTGCATACCAGTGTCCCCACTCTCCGCCAATCTGCAAAGGAATCTGCAAATCAACGGCATGCATCACGTCACGCCTGTCGCTGATAACGGCGTTCATCGTGAACGGATCGCCCTCCGAGTCTATCATTGAGAAGGTCATACGATCATCAACCGGCGCAACACCATACAAACTATAGCGCCCTTCTAACCCCGCACCGAAAATAAAATGATTGTAATAAAAACGATACCCCACTCCCAATGCAGCACCGGCCATACCATTATTCTTCAGAACCGGCTCATCATTGAGTAGCGATGCATATCCGCCGGACACATTCAAACTGATAAAGTTCTTCTTTGAGTCTCTTATCTGACGCTTGGTCTGCGCATTGCATAACATACAACACGCGGACAAAAACAATACCGCACATAAACGTGAGGCTAACGAGACTTGGCGAAATATGCTTCTCACGGTTTTCATTTAGTGAAATAACATGCAAAGATAGTATTTTTTTTTATTACATGCAAATAATTATGCAATTTCACAAAAAATTACACATCTTCCGCCAATTTTTCCACTAAAAATCTCTATCGCACATACAAATATGCTCAGGAGGAGTTACGTTGATTAGCACCGTCCACCTAAGGCCGACACTCAGTTGCGAGAGTTTCTTTGAAAGAATATCAGTGTTAAGGGGGGAATTAAACACAATAGATGAACGAAGTTGCTCCTTGTTCTGCGTGAACGGGTTTTTGTCAACAAACGAATAGTCAACAAGCAAGTGTTTATTGTTGATTGACAATGGCAGTCCGTACTCGGCATACAACCCCAGCCGCATTCCCACCCTGCCTGAGCGGCTTCTTACAGGGATGCGGAATCCGAACTCGGCAAAAGGTGAAATCTTTATCTCAGGTGCATCAAACGATGACGAGTACGAGTACTCATCTACAGTATAATACCCGTATGAAGGTGCGTCTTCTATAGTATGGATAAAGCGCACATAAGTACCATCTGTTGAAAGGTCTGTTGTGGTCTTATGAAGCGAAAGAAGCGGAATAGACACCTTTGCACCGGCAAGTACATATAACAAGTATCCTATGTTTGCACCCACATAGAGCGGCACGGACACGTGCAACACATGCTGTTCATCAGTGTAGTCGGAAAAGCGATATGCATAATGGACTTCCTCATCCTCACGGTCTTTACGGTCGAAGATTTCGGTAAAGTCGCCCACCTGCTGACGGGTATAGTTGTAGTCTGCCTGAGCACCAAAACCGAAGATAAACCAGTTCTTGCGCATCTCGTAAGACAGCATAAAAATTCCGTCTGCACCAAGCTTGTCTTTGAGCGACGGAGCATAGTCAGATGCCCGAGAGGATGTAAAATAATTTGCCTCGCCGCCGGCTAACGAGAACGTCACAAAGTGATTAACCCGCCCGTCGGTAGTCTTATGAAACTGCGCGGTAGCTGTTGCCACCGTGCATGTTGTAAGTAGTAATATGTATAGTGCTCTGCGCAAATTCTAAATGATGGATATTCCTCCGACTGCTTTTCATCATCTCACTATTATCCTCGCCACTTTGTCGCCCGCAACAATCAGGTATAATCCGGCATGATTAGGTGCACTGATAACCGTATTTCCCGCTGCTGTTTTCTTATATTCCGCCACTTGTCTTCCAAGCGAATCATATACTTTTATCAGTCCGCCGGCATTCAGCATCACCGTCTCCCCCGGTTGCGCCACCTGCGGGGTGACAGACAGAACGGATACATTTTCCAAGTCAGTGCGTGCCGAAGTGTACCATATAGGACAAGTTTCTATCACTGTGCCGTCGTCGCTGATAAGCATGCAATAATATTTAGCCCCTTGGTCAGCATCTGTAACAACAACGTATGATGTAGTATCGCCGGGCATGGGCAGGTCGTTACGGAACCACTGGTAACCATAGAACAGATAGCCGCCATTGTAATTCTCATTCAAGAGGGCAACAATATCGTTCTTCTGTGCAATGATAGCAGAGGAATACTTCACTTTCACCACTATACTCTTAGGGTCAGAAGGACAATCCGGCGTTCCTAACGTGATTGTCATACGATAGAAGCCCGGGTGCAGATGTTCCGGAACGGGCACCATTATATAGTCCTCTGCCTCAAACGGATAATCCGGCTGAAAACCGCGCGCCAATCCTAAGCTGTCAGGCAACACATGAACCTCGCTCACCCGTCCCTTCAGAATAGTGTAAGGCACCGGGATAACACTATCGTCAGCACACACCTCGATAGTATCAGCCATCGTAACCTCAAGGCGAGGAATGACGGTCAACTTCAGCTCCAGCACACTATCGCAACCATGAATAGTGCGCAGATTGACGGTGTAATTACCCGTCTCTGTATAGCGCTTGCCCTCAAAGTCAACATATCCGCCCTCACACATCTCTACCACCGTGGAATCGTATGACACAGGGTGAACCATCACATAATGGTCGTATGGAGCGTCACAACCGTACTTATTCGCAGCGTACGTGGTATAAACAGTGTCGCGCTTAACCCACTCGCCGGAAAGAATCTGCACAGAGTCACCCTCGCAAATATGCACTGTATCCTGCGAGCCTGTATGCAGAAGGTCCGGCAGCGTAATAGTATAGCGGATAGTATCCTGACAAACACCATCGTTCATTGAAGCCACGGCATAGCACTCAAAGGTGCCGCCCTCTACGGGATAGACGTGTCTGTTGCTTGAGCCTGACACCCACTCTTCCTCGCCGTCACCATAGTGATAGAAGATGTCGTAAATAGGTTCTTCCTCCGACATCGTCTCACCGCTGGAACGGTTAACAACGCGAACGTATGACGAGTTGCTGAAGTCAACGATGTTTTGACAATCGGCTGAAGTAACGTTATATGTTACCTGTGCCAACGGGAAACGCGGGTTAGGATTGGCAGTAAGAGTGTAGTAACATGTCGGGTCGGTAAGGTCATGACACTCAACCATATAAATATCAGCGTCCAACGGGTCAATATGGAAAGTGCGTGCCGTATCAAGTGTCACACTCGGGTTATCCTCCTTATACCAACGGTAGGTAAAGCCTTCCGGAGCAGTGAAGTGGTCAGTGGCGAAGTCGCCGCACGCCAACCCTTCAAGACTACCGCCTCGGCACCCCATAGTGAAATAAGCATATGCCGGGTGAGTGTCATAAGAGCAACGAGCCGAAGTCAGACGGATAGTGATAGTCTGTCCGACATATTTCCTAAGAGAAACAGTCACCGTGGACCAGTTACACCAGAACCAATCACCCTCCTGATGCCAAGCATTGTGGTCACCAAAACCCGCCACGAAATACTTTTGTGTACAACCGTCGATTTTTTTCCCGCTCCCGTCTAATATATTCAGCGTAAATGTCGGGTTCATATCTCCCTCCCCGTTCGGGTCAAGCTCGGCACTATGACCGCCGGACTGCATCACAACGGCATACTTAAGGTCAAGCAGGTCAGACATGCCGGCTTGCACAGTGTATTTATACTCAACACGAGCCGATTTGCCGCTGCCGGTATATGCGCCCAATCTGACAGAGGCAATCTCTCCATCAGGCACAGTACTCAGTCCGCCATCGATAGTGGTGGTGGGGTCAATCTCGTTAAGGTCAGTATGCAGTGTGTGCATACTCTCAGCTGATGACGGACCTAAATCCACCTTCTCCAACGTGCCCTGTTGCGGGTGACCAAAAAATTCCTGCTTGATAAATGTATCAAAATCGCCGGTATAACACCTGCCGGCGTTACTGGTACTGATACCCAGGTCCATATACTCAATACAGCGCCTGCCGGGTATCCATACGAAAGTAGTAGTACTCACCCATGGCGTGAACGAAGTACCGTTGTTACAAACACCACGGACATAGAAATAATGCGTGCCTTCGGAATTGAGTTGCACCCTATGCGATGTTGTTGCAACGGAGTCATACACGACAAGCGAGCTGTCGTAAGGCGTATAGTCGCGCACCTGATAGTAGTCAGCACTGCCGCTCCATGAGAGCATAGCACTTGCCGTGTTGTATGTTAGATTAGCCACCGCTCCACAATTCATCGAGGCAGTAATAGTGATATTGTCAACACAACCTGACGGCGGCTTAGCCACGTCACGCGCTGACGACCATACGAAAACCAACTTGCCCTGCTGCGTGGCTGCCGTCACGTTAATAGTAGCCCTGCCGGGCTGCCATATCTTCGAGGCATAGAGCGAGTTACCTACCTTGTAGTTGTTCGCCCATGCTGCCAACGAACCGGCGTTATTACTATTAGTAGCCTGCGTTGCCGGCACCCATGCCACCACAATCTGTGCACTACTGCCGTTACCCATGCCACGCCAATCGAAGTCAAGGTTGTAAGTGCCCACCGGCAACGTCAGTTCACGATATGCCACCACGTACATCGCCTGTGTGGATTTGTACACAGCGTTCACCGAGTCTGACGACACGAACAGTCCGTTCTCACCGCCAAGAGTGTAGTTACCGGCTTCACCTATGAACCACTTGCTTTCACAAAGCGGTCCTCGTGCTCCGGTATTAAGCACCCACTGTGAGTTCTCCGTCACATCTTCGAAATCGCAACTATAGTATATCTGCGAATACAATGTCACAGGCAGTGCCGCTATCAGCAGCACTGCCATGCTAAGCAGTATTTTCACAGATTGTTTCATCTTTTTCACGGTGCACTTATCGCCGCTTCCGTTTTTAATAAACGTCCACCTCTGCCTCGTCAGCATTAAGTACCGTCACCTGTACACGGCGGTTGTTCTGACGTCCTTCTTCGGTGTCGTTAGTATCAATAGGCTCACTCTCACCCTTACCATCGGTCTCTATACGGTCTTCAGCTATGCCTCGGCGCACCATCTCTGCTTTGACAGCAGCCGAACGACCTTCAGACAAACGTTGGTTGTATGTATCCGAACCTTGCGAGTCGGTGTGACCGGTGATGAGAACACGTATCTTCGGATTGTCGTTGAGGAAGTTATACAATGTCTGCAGGTCACCCTCCGATGCCGGTAAAATATCGGTCTTATCCGTTGGGAAATACATGTGCTTGAGGATGAGCGTACGGCGAACACGCTTAATCGGACGCAGATAATAGTGCTCCGTAGCGTATAGGTCACTCACACTTGCCACTGTGTCGTGGTAGTTAGGAGAGGATATCTTCAACTTATACGTATCGCCATAATGCAACATTGCAATTACCTCTTTCGTGTCAGCCTTAGCCGTCACCTTCGTCTCCTTGCCGTCCCTGTCATTAGTGAAGGTTATAGTAGCAGAGATGAGCTGCTCGGTATTGAGGTCATGCACAAGGGCTGTCAGTCTCGGGTTAGGAATCATTGCAAAACGTACCGTATCACGCAAATCCACCTCATGTTGCAACAACGCCGTATCGCTGTTGATATAGCCCGGTGCGGTGGAACTGAGAGCATACGTGGCTTTAGCAAAACGTCCTTGGAACATACCGTCCTTCTTAACAGCCTTCTGCTGCGGTCTGCGCTTAGGTGTGTCAGGACGTGCCACCGACACTTTAGCCGTAGTAAGCGGCTTGGTGGTGAATGCGTCGGTAACAGCCACGGTGAAGCGCGGATTAGGCACTTTAGGCTTGTTCAGCTGAAGAAGAGCAGTGAACTTAACGCCGACAAGCAGCGAGTTCAACTTCTTGTCAGCCCACGCTGATTGGAAGAGCGAGTTCGTAGTGACAGAGGTAGGCTGCGCATCCACCAAAGCCACTCCCGTGCTACCCGGATTGAGAAGAGGCAGACCATAGTCGATGAACGCACCCACACGCATATACCACGGGTGACGTTTCTCTTCGTTCTGCTCGTTCCATGCAGCCGGGAAGAACTCATTCAGGTTGATACCGAACTCAGCAGAGATAGTAGCATCTAAACCTCCGCTCAAACCTATCTTATTGCGACCCTTAGCCGTACCCGAGTACTCAGGGTGATCAACAAGATTACCGACAGTAACGAGGTTATGGCTCGGCACGTCAGTCCAGTCCTCTATACCCATCTGCTCGGTCACAGAGGTGGTGAGCTTACCGCGCTGATGCCAAAAGTCGAATACAGTATAGCCAATCTTTGCACCGGCAAGGAAATAATAGCGGTCAAAATTACCACCAAACATTATCGGCAGCATCACCTGCCCCACAGCTTGATTCTCACGGAAATTGGAGAAAGTGTAATGCTTAATCATAGTGGTATAGTCCACCTGCGCAGCGTCATACGATGCAGGCTGTTTTACACCATCCGCATCAAGGCTGTAATGGTTAAGTTTGTCCATCGAAGAGAATATGCGGAACTCCGGTCCTATATGGAACATGAAACGCCTGTGATGCATCTCATAGCCGAATCCGACCAATCCGCCGCCGCCACCCACAAACTGAGGGTCGAAAGTGTTGAGAGTTCCTGTGCCGGCACTGATGTTCGAATTGAACTGTGCGGTGGAAAAACTGTTCACTAATCCTGAATATCCGCCGCCACCCCACATTGCTATATAGTGGAGGTCGGTGTTACTTACCTTCTTTTTCTTTTTTGCCGGTGCTGCAACTGCCGGCACTGCCATTAGTGCAGCAAGCAGAATAGATATATACAACTTACTTCTCATAATGCTACTTCCAACTTCTGTCAATATACATTCTTTTTTCGGCTATCAGTTTCTGACCACTCTATACTGGCGCTCGCCGTCAGAGAGACGGATTATCATCACATACACGCCCTTGTTGAGGTCGGCGTTGATATAATTATCTCCCGTCTGCAGCGCAGTCTCGAACACACGCATACCCATCGGCGTATAGCAACTGAGCAGAGCGTCCTCCGGCACGCTGACGGTCAGCACATCGCCATCGGTAAGCAGTGTCGGACTAAGCGCCGGCGCACCGAGCGTCATATCAGGAACAAACGTACATGTCTCATCCGGCGTTCCTTCTTCCGTTCCGTCTTCTATCACAACGCGGCAGGTGTATTCAGCACCGGCAGTGAGACCGCCTTCTTGATAGTAATATGACTTGACGGCACCCTCTATCGGCTCGCCGTTGCGGCACCACTGATATGAGCGGAAAGTCAGACCACCGTTGTACTCTGCATTCTTGAGCGAGAGCACATCGTTCCAACGCTGGAAAATCATGTTGCGCAAGCAACCTGCCTTCAATTTCACCTCTTCTGTAACAGCACAACCGAAGTCGTTATAGAAGACGAGGTCGTAGTTACCGCCGGTAAGGTCAGTAAGCACGGTAGAAGAGTTATACTGCTTGCCCTCGAAGGTAAAGTATGCAATAGTGCTGTCATCGGGGAAAACAACGTTGATGGACGCGAACTCATGCTCCTCGTCTATCTCTTGCCAAGTTATCTCCGGTGCTATCTCCGGCAGAACAGTGACGTGCTGCACCACCATGCTGTCGCAACCATACATATTGGCAACGGTATATACCAAGTCACCTGTTGTGGAGCGCGAGTGTCCGCCGTGGCTGACCGACTCGCCGTAACATACAGTAGTGTCAGATAGCAGTGTTGTTGAGTTAGGCACAACAACAAGGTGCAGCTTGTCGTTCGACATACAGCCCGTCTTCGGATCCTTACCTTGGAACAAATAATCAGCCTCTCCCGGCTCCTCAAGGAACTTACGCTCACCATGGAACTCATAGTATCCGCCAAGGCAGATAGTGACCGTAGTGTCGATATTGGTGTCACCCAAACGCGGCACATAAAGAATCGTGTCAACCGAAGAACGGCATGAGCCTTCACCTACACCAATCATAGCATCAAGCGTGAGGTGGAACATACCGCCCTCCTCAGGGAAGTAAATATACCCCGGGTTAGCCTCATTTGTACGGCCTTCCTCGCCGATGCCGAAGTCCCATTCAAACTCGTCGCAAACCTCGTCACGATGCTCATGACGCTGCCCCTCCTCATTAGTCCATATATAGCTGGAGTTAAAGACGCGGTAACGGTTCTGGCAGTCCTCAGGTTCGTATTCCAAGCGGAACTCCGCCTGCGGATAACGAGCAGTGGTATTAACCTCAAGGTCGAACTTACAATTAGCCTTTTCGGTGGAAGTAAGCGTACAAACCCAACTTGTGGGGTCGGTGTTCTTTATATCAACTGAACGGGTGGTGAAGACTGGCGGCATCGATGGTGATATACCTACAGGTCTCCACTCGTAGAGGAAACCGTCAGGAGCGATTACGTTCATCGACTGCTGCGTGCCGCAAGCGGTATTCTTGATACGGGCTGTAGCACAATCAACAGTGAAATATGCATAGCCGTAGTGGCCTGACAGGAAACAGTCGTAGTTGATGAAACGGATGAGAAGGTGCTGCCCCACATACGGGTCGAGGTTCAAACCGAGTGTTGTCCAGTCCTTATAAACGACATTATCGCCGGCGCCGCCAAGGTGAACCCACCCTGCCTCGTTAAGCGGGTTAAGGTCAACCACACCACAGTCGGCATCAATCACCTTACCATTCTCGTCTGCTATCTGAATAACGAAACGAGGCATTTCCTCGTGGTCGTGACCGGTAGGGTTCTCCATTACGATAGCATAGTTGACAAGCAGAATACTGTTATCCATATCCACGTAGTAGTCGTAGGTAATGGCCTCCGTACCATTATTCCAGTTCCAGTTGCCGAGTCGCACACTGGCAGTGTAGCCATGAGGCACCATACGCAGCTGGTTATTAGTGCGCTCATCGGTGGCAAGCGTGTCCCAACAGATAGTGTGACGTGAGTTAACGTTGTCCCAGCCGAAGTCAACCACACCCTTCGTCTGAAACGCCACTTCACTACTGCTGGATGCTGAGTAACCATCGTAGGATGATGTACCATAGGTACAACGGCAGACGTTAGTATCGTTCAACGCGAGATAATTAACGCAATGCAACTCAGGGCAGAACACATTGAAGTTACTCAGATAGACATACGGACTATAGATTGTGTCGGTATTATTACCCAGTTCGTCTTTCTCAAAACATATACCTCTGACACGGAAATCATAGTTTCCCTCATTCATTGATTGATAGGTATATGATGTCTCCCCTCCATTGACCATACGGTTGCGCCACGTGTCGGCGCCGAGCGGACGATATTGTATCTGATAACGACTGGCGTCGCCTCTCCACGTGAAGACCACATGGTCACAGTCCTGCACATCGCCCTCGAAGTTATACGGTGCCTGGCATCCGTCTTTCAGAATCTGCAGGTTATCCACTGCGCAACTGATGCCTGTCTGGCAGGAGTCGCGCTCTGTGTTAACGAACGCGAAGAACATCCTGTACCAACGCTGCTTGCCGTTGGTCGGGTTGGTAACACGCATCGTGTAGAAGTCGTTATGCCACGTGTCAGCTCCTGTATTTGGTCCAACGCGGGACACGAAGCTGGAGGGCATCTCGTCGGTGTTCACCAATTGTGTAATATCCGTAGCCACAGAGCCGGGAGCATTGGCACTATCAGTATATTGTACATAGCCGGCATAGAGCTTCATGTTCGGACATATCCAGTCGAACGAGATATAGTAATTGCCGTCCGGCAACTGAATGTCGCGATAAGCAAACTGCACCATCTTGCGATTGGTGCCATCGGTAGTGGTAGCGCCACAATTGGTCGTCTCGCCTCCATCGTTACTGATATACAAAGCCCGCTGACCGGCACTATGTATAGCTGTTCCTACGCACCACTTGTCAATGCTGTCGTTAAGCGGGTCACTACCGGGGTTAAGCACCCAGTGCTGAAACTCCATCAACGTATCAGGTTCCTCAAAACCGTATTCATACGGCAACGTCAACTGCTGTGCTGCAACCGAAGCAGCAAAGGAAGATATGGCAAGCAGTAGTAAATGTTTTTTCATATTCGTCTATAAAATCAGCCTTGCTCCTTACAAGACTCGTTATACCCTAAAAACACACGACAAATGCCCCGTTTGGCATATTTTGCACACGTGCAATGTCACCAATAGGCGCATTCTCGTTGCAAAATTACTAAAAATAATGACAAAATGCAACAGTTTACCCTAAAAAAGTGACACAAAGACGATATTTTTTTATTTTTTGTAACTTTTACATATCAAAAGCGTATAATTATACAACAAAAAGAGCGGGACTTGCGAGTCCCGCCCTTTGCTAATTCAGAAAGTACAAAAATCACTCTAACGTCACTTTTCTGCCTACAGCGTCATATACATGTTCACCAATCTTAATGAACACATGTCCGTTGCGGATGAACTTCACGGCCGCAGAGCCTTCTGCATTGATATTATCAATACCCGTCTCCGGATTAACACCACCTGTCAGCTTCAGACTTATGCCACCTACTGCAAGCGGATACTGCGTACCGGTTGTGTTGTCGTTACCCCATACGAAGAGCAACTTGTAGTCACCGTATGCCGGAATCACTACTGTACCGGTTACTTCCTGGAAGGCAGATATACCATTCAGCTTAAGCGGAGAGGTAAGAGTGTTATCCGCAAGACCAACAGAGTTAGCCGGTACATTGGTATAATACGAGCTACCCGGAGCTACAGTAGTAGTGCCTATCATGAGGCTGCTACCTGCCACTACATCTGCCTCAGCCGGAACGATGAGCGCACGACCGTAGTCATAATTGCTCTCGCCATTAGCCATCCACGAGAAGGAGTACTCAACAACCGCACTGTCAAGATTAACACGGATATTGCGATAAACAGCCGAACCTGACGAGCTGCTTGTAGTGTAAGCATAAGCAGCGGTATTGTCATTATTGGTGACATACAGACCATATTGTGCTTCGCCTACCAAAGCGTTAGCATCTGTACCAAAGACGAAGTGGTTAACAGCTGTACCGTTTACAAAGCCCCACTTTTGGCGCTCCTCAGCATCATCGAAGTCAGGAGCGAACTCCTCATCCTGCGTCAACACATGAGTGTAAGCAGCCGGCATCGGCGTGGTGAAGGTGAAGTTAGCCGAAGCTACGTGTGACGAATCATCTGCGCTGCAGAGAGCCACAACCTCAACTCGCATCGAGTATGCAGTATTAGGCTGCAATGCTACTATATTAACCATGTTGTTGCTTACATTATTTTTGAACAATGTGTCAGCAGGCGTTACGTTAGTCTGGATAACGCGTACATACCATTCGTTCTCATCACCGCCGAAGTCCCAACTAAAGTCTGCCTCGTTCTCCGTAACAGCCACCTTCTCAATGTTTGTTACAACAGGGCAGGAAGCCGGAGTAGTGAAACGGAACGTCTTACTGCTCGGTTCCGACAATGTGTCTGACTCCGCAGGACATATACCCTGAACAAACACTGTCAGGTTGTAATATGTCTCCGGCTCTACAGCAAGAGCATACTCTGCCGCCACGACAACAGTGTCAACCAAAGTGTCAGCTGCGGAAGAAATAACCAGATTGTAACTGTCGGAGTTGCCTTCCCATGCGAAGTCAGCCTCATAAGCTGTGTAGTCCACAGTCATATTGGCAGGCTTGTGGCAGTTAGGCATACTATGAATGGAGATATCGTCAATACCAAGATAGTAGTTATTGCTTGCGCCGCCATACTTAAAGGCGATACGTGCACCGGCAGGAACTGCTGTCAGCGGAGTTTCGCCGTGCTGCCATTCCGTGCTGCGCTCGTATTCCGCTATCTGAACGAACGAACTCTCATCAAGAGAAGTCAGGTAGCCCAGATAGAGATAGCCGCTACTTGAAGCATTTTCGGACTTGAAGTCGAACTCTATCTCCATATTGCTAAGGTCTGCGTCTATAGCAGGCAGTACGGCATATCCGTAGCGGCTGCTGCTCGACTGGAAGTACAGACTCTTGCTGCCCGTCTTGACAAAGCTGCTACTCGTATTGACGTAGATATACGGATATGTACCATCGTTAGCGTTAATAAGAGCCCAGCAGAGCGGAGCTGCAGAAGTGCTACTTCCTGTAGCCATTTCCTCAAAGCCCTCGCTCCATGGCAGTGTTGTTATAGCCTCACACTCGGTGGTGATATTGAGAGTGGCAATAAGGGCGTTCGAATGGTCTTCTTCGGAGCACAAACCCGTAACAGCCACAGCATAAACGTAAGTATGAGCGGGCTCCAGACCGGTAAGCGTAAAGCTGTTGCCGCTGACGATAGTGTCTATCGAAACAGAGTCGCTGCCTACTGCCAACAACTGATAGCTGTCTGCATTGCCACCCGTCCATGCAAAGGTTGCCGTCGTGGTGGTAACACTGGTAACTTCTACTGCCGTAGGCTTCTTGCACGAAGGTATCTTGCGGACAGTAATGTCGTCTATGCAGCAACTGTACTGACCGCTGTAATACCACATTAAAACAAGACGGGCAGCCTCGGAAGGAACATCTTCCAATGTCTTCACATACTCTGCCATCGAACCGCTGTTGCTACTTACAGTGTCTATAGGCGTAAACGTGTTCATGTTTACATCATTTGCCGTAATGTAACCCAACACAAGCACACCATTGCTTGCACTCTCCATCTGCCTCCAGAAGCTGATTTCAAGAGTATTCAACGAATCAGCGAACTCTGGCAGTACTGCATAGTTGTAACCATTGCCATAGAAGGTAAGAGCCTTGCTTCCTCCGTGTACATACACATAACTGCCGCTTCCTCCTATAACGTGAGGTTTGACGTTGGCTGAGTTGGTTGTATATACATCCCAGCAGTCAGGTGCCACACCATAAGTGCTACTGTAAGACACGCCTGTATAGCTCTCAAAGCCCTCGCTCCAAGGCAGAGTGCTGACTGCCTCGCAGTCGGTACGGAAAGAGAACGATGCACTTCTTACATCAGAGTTGCCGTCCTCACCGCCGCAGAGAGAGCGGAGCTCAAGAACAACGCTGTACTGCGTGTTGGCGCGGAGTGTGTCGATGCTGAGAGTCGCGGCATCTACCGTAACCGTAGCCACCGAGTCACCGTTGATTCGTACCACTGCATCATACTGCGGAGCCGTACCTGTCCATGAGAAAGTAGCCGAATGAGCGGTTACTATACCCAAAGCCACATCGGTAGGACGCACACATGCCGGTGCCTCGTCAACAATGATATTGTCAATATAAGCATAACCGTATGAAGATGTACCGCCGGCATACTTGAACGCTATGTACCTGCTTCCGGCAGGAGCACCGGTCAGCATTATCTCTGCCTCCTCGTAGCTGTTCGTTTGCGGCATAATTGCCAATGCAGTGAAGGTCGCAGTGTCGGCAGGAGCAGACATAACACCTACGATGATATTGCCGTAATTATACGACGATGACGAAACACTCGAATGATAGTAGAAGCGCAGACGTTTGCCGGTAAGGTCTTCTGCCATCTCAGGCATCACTGCCATACGGACAGAACTACCGCCACCATAGAAATATAAAAACTTGCTGCCTTCGTATGCACCGTAGCTATATACATACGGATACGATATTCCAGCAAACGGATTGGTCCAGCACTGCGGCAGTATGCCCGAACCGGAAGCACTGTTTTCAAAGCCCTCTTCGAACGGCAATGTTACAGGACCGCAAAGCGTTGCCATCTTCAGAGTAACCTCCTTTGCCTCGGATACTTGGTCGCCTTCGCAAAGGGTATAAACATCTATAGCGAAGCTGTATGTCATCGAAGCCGACAGGTCGGTTATTGTATAAACAGTGTCAGGCCATGCTGCGGTAGTAGCAATCTCGTTGCCGCCATTCTTAACCACCACGCGGTACTGTGCATCGTCCGATACCTTGTTCCATGCAAAGGTAACGCTGTTCTGCGTAGCAAGCGAGTCGATAGCGAACACTGCGGCTGTCGTCTCACAGGTAGGAACAAGGCGCACACGTATATCATCCAGATAGAGATATGCGTCGCCTGAACCATAGTTACTTGTCGCATTGAAATAGAACACAACAGTATCACCTGCATAGTCAGTAAGATTAACTACCTTCTCCGTCCAGTCTGATATGCCGGTCAGACCGGAAAGCAATGTCGCACGGGCTCCACCGTTAGCGGATACTTGTACAGAGAAATTACCACCGGTCGGGTTCTTGCAATAGAATACAAGTTGGGCAGGTTCCTCGGGGAGAATAATCTCAGGAGTAGCCAATATGTTGGTATAGCCTGACGTGTTGCTATAGGAATTAAATCTTAGACCGGCTCCGTTGTATCCTGTAGCGAAATAGTTCCAACGGTAAGATTCTGTGGTGGTCGTGCCTTCGGAGTTGTCCCAGCATGTAGGAATACCGCTTGTAAGAGCATCGAAATTCTGACGCCATGGCAGAACGGAAACCCTCTCACAAAGAGTGGTTGCCACAACAGCAGCCTTCAGCGTATCCGCAGCCTCGTCCTCTGCCGAGCATACAGCCACGACAGATACATTGAAAGCGTATGCCGTGCCGGATGTCAGGCCGCTTATCGTGAGCGCAGGCTCATCAACAACCACATCTGCCTTCAGCGCACTGTCGTTCGTGCACTCGTAGTGTACCTTGAACGACGAAGCGTCAGATGTCCATGCCAGACGGACGCTGCTCAGTGTTGCAAGCGTATCGACTACGACAAGCGACCTGGCACCTACGCACGAAGGTATCTTGTCAATCACTATATCGTCAATACAGCAACTCCACTGACTATCATAGTACCACATTAAAACAAGACGGGCAGCCTCGGAAGGAACATCTTCCAATGTTCTTATATACTCAGCCATCGAACCGCTGTTGTTACTTATAGTGTCTATGGGCGTAAACGTGTTCATATTGGCATCATTTGCCGTAATGTAACCCAATACAAGCATACCATAGCTTGCACTCTCCATCTGCCTCCAGAAACGGATTTGCAGAGTATTCAACGAATCAGCAAACTCCGGCAGTACTGCATAGTTGTAACCATTGCCATAGAAGGTAAGAGCCTGGCTTCCTCCATGTACAAACACATAACTGCCGCTTCCTCCTATAACGTGAGGTTTGACGTTGTTTGAGTTGGTTGTATATACATCCCAGCAGTCAGGTGCCACACCATAAGTGCTACTGTAAGACACGCCTGTATAGCTCTCAAAGTCCTCGCTCCAAGGCAGTGAAGCAATAGCCACACACGGAGTACTGAACGAGAATGTCGAACGAACAGTGTCTGAGTGGTCAACATCAGAGCACAGACCCGCTACCGTTACACGATAGTTGCTGTATGAGGTACCGGAGGTCAGACCCGTAAGGGTGTACGATGAAGCACCGTGGATAGTGTCGTTAAAGACAGTGTCAGTACCATGAGCAAGCATGAAATAGTAGTTATCGGCATTGCCTACCCATGAGAACACGGCCTCCGTTGTTGAAGCAACAACGTCAGCACCGTATGGCGTCTGGCAAGAAGGTAGCCTACTGAGAGTGACATCGTCAATGCAGCAACTGTACTGGCCACTATAATACCACCTAAATACCAAACGATAAGCATCATCCGGCAGGGCTGCCAGCGAATGTTCAGAATACGTCATCACAGTCGCGCTGGTAATCGTGGCGAAAGGAGTAAAGGTGTTCATCTCCACGTCGTTTGCCTTTATATATCCTAATGTAAGAGTGCCGTATGTTGTGCTTTCCATCCTGTACCAGAAGCCGAGTTGCAGTGTGTTAAGCGGCTCCTCAAACAGAGGCATAGCGGCGTAGCAATTGCCACTGCCATAGAACGTAAGAGCCTTTTCGCCGGTATGAACATAGTAGTACGAGCCGGAATTGATAACATGAGGCAGAATCGTTCCTGTTGAATACACATTCCAGCAGTCGGGTGCCACACCATTAGAGCTGTACGTTGTACCGGCGTAACTCTCGAACCCTTCCTCATACGGATCCACTGAGATAGCCTCGCAAGAGGTTTTGAAACTGAGAGTCTTAAAGAGGGGTTCGGACATAATCTCATCACCGCAGTCAGCAACAACTGACACCTCTATCTCATAATCCGTGTTAGGCTCCAGTCCTTCCATAGTGAAGTACGGCTCTTCAGCAAACTCATCGCCGCCATCCACCGTCACAGCCCATGCCGACTCATTGCCACCCGGTGTCCAAGAGAACGTTGCAGAGTTTGTTGTAACATCACCAATCACGATGTTGCTGACAGGCGTACACTGAGGAGCCTCATTAAACGAGACATCGTCAATGGCTATATAACCGTAGGAGCTGCCACCATGACCAACGAAGATAACATACAAACCTTCAAAACTACGCGGCAACTTGTAGCGATACGGCGAATCGCCATACGCTGCATTAAGCACGATAGTATCCAGCAATACTGCTCCTTCAAGCGACTGAGCCGTGCTGTTGTAATAAACGAACAACGAATCTGAATAAGAAGCCGACGACTTCCGCGCATAGAACTGCACCTCAAAGCCTTCAGGAATGCTGATAAGCGGCAGTGCGATAGCGTCTTGACGTGTACTGTATGCATTCAGATACAAGGCGTAAGAGCCGCTGTGAACGTATGAAGTATAACGTCTCCAGTGTCCCGCTGCTTCGTCGTCACCCACTACCCAATTACGCCAACAAGGCTGAGTAAACGGATTATTATTTACGATAGCGTTTTCGAAGTCGTACCTGAGCGTGTCGCCGCTGATTTCCACCAATTCGCATTCAGTGTCAAACGAGAGTGGTGCACGATAAAGGTCAGACTCATCGTCCTCACCACATATACCACGCAAGAGTACAACGAGGTTATAATGCGAGTTAGGCTCCAAAGAAGTAATCGTATATGCGGTATCAGAAACTGTTGTGTTAACCAACGTATCCGCACCGTTTATAACCTTCAGTGCAAACTCAGCAGTGCCGTTATTACTCCATGCAAAAGTAGCGGTATTAAGCGTTGAAGACACAAAATGCAGCCCATTGACATCCGGACAAGTTTTTTTCTTGATAGAAAGGTTGTCAATCGCTCCCGCCGGGGATGATGTACCGTAAGAACCATCATTCATCCAGCCGAAGCATAGGATATATGCGCCCGGTGTAGTTATCGAGACAGAGCATGCCTGCCCTTCCAGCCAGCTGCTTTGTTGGTTAAACCATGAATATGTTGCATCGGCAGAAGCCTTCAATGCAAACACACCCTTAGCTGCTGCTGTTGTCACACTTGGAGTAATAGCTGAGGAGCTGGCTGAGAAGCCAAGTCCGCCGAACGATACTGATGAACTGGATGCAGCGACAGGCTCGAAAGTGGCAGGCATCAAGAAAATGGCCATTCCATCATAAGTAGATTCACCAACACCATGCCAATCGAAAGAGATGCTATAGTCGCCTGCCTCGCTGAAGTTAAACAAACGGTATGCCCACACAACGCTCGCAGAACCAATATTGTATTCATTGCTTGTACCAGCGTCCTTACTTACATACAAAGCCTTCGAACCACCGTTGTTGGTAGCCGAACCTATAACCCAATTATTGGTAGCTGATCCGTTAACTATATCCCATTTGTTATTATCGGCATCATCCTCAAAGCCGGTAGAGAACGGCAGAGCAGTAGCGGCTCCCGTGGTCTTGAACGAGACTGTAGATGATGCCTTGGATATATCCTCAGCTCCGCATATAGCGCGCACATATACCGAATAGTTCGTCTTTTCTGACAAACCGGTCAGTTGCTTAGAAGGCGAGTTTACAACTGTAGAGTCCACCACGCTGTCACCGGACTTAAGAACCACAGCCCACTGTGTCTCCTCGCCACCGGCAGTCCACGAGAGGTCAGCACCGGTATCGACTATGTTGCTAACAGCCAGAGCCTTCGGTCTAGGACAAGAAACCGTTCCGCCGGGCTCATAAGTGAATGTAACTTTGGGTTGGAAATTTTGGGCTGTTCCTGAACCTGAGCCAGTATTATAACGACCCATGCCACTCTTTGACGAATCACCATAGAAAGATGCCGATTTCCAAGTACCTGCGGATACAACAAGAAAGTCTATAACAAGGTTACCACCATTATAGGTATATGGAGTAGTAAAGTTAACGACCATCTGCGTCCCTGTTCCGGACAACGATGTACCATTATACACCTCAATAGGATTTGTCAACTCGACAAAAGAGGAAGACAAACTACTTGCAGTCGTTTCCTCCAACTTAACTGAAAGCCCGGCATTCCATTCTTCCGCAGCACTGCCGGATAAATAGAATGTAAGAGAGGAAATAGTACCTCCAACACCTATATCCTCCAATTCTGAGGCTAAATACATTGTCTGCTGATGACTGCCGTACGCATCAACATACATGCCATAAACAGGGAGATATTTATTTGTCCCTGTTGCTCCGTCATTTACTGTCAGTTCATCTGCACGCAATGCAGTCGGACTTAACAGCCCGATGGCAAGTGCCAGACAACTGAACACATAACTAAGTAAACGTTTTTTCATAATTATAATAGGTTTTGGTTAAAACTTCGTTGTTAAGCCTCAATATCCGTGCGTAGAAACAACCATTGACGATATTTATTATAGGCGGCATCTATCGTTTCTAACAACACATACAGCATCTTTTCTCATCTTTCAGTTTTCTTTACTCTTTTCTATCATAAGAAAACTTTTTATCCAAAAAACCGAATTTCGGGCAAAATTACGAAAAACATTTCAAACTCACAAACAAATCGTGCGAAAAACTTTCAAAAAGTTAAAAAATGATAAGTTTACTTTACATTTTGATAGCATATACGCCGTTTTAATAACTTTTTGTATAAATATACACAGCAAGCTCGTAGTCATGATTGATATTTTAGAGATTACAAAGAGCGTGATTAGCGTGTAGAGACGATAAAAAATACCGTCTCTACACTTGGGCGGTTGTCCTGTCGTGTAGAGACGGTAATTGTGATGTTGATGCGGGTGGCGCTTACTTAAGTAACTCGAGCGAGCGATTGACGAACTTCGAGAGCGCTTCGCCCTTCAGTTTGCCGGAAGCAAGGAAGGCGAGGTCAACCAATTCGGCTATCCTGTCGTCGTGCCCGGCAAGAGTCCAAACGGTTTTTTCCACCATCTCCTCAGCAGCAGAGCTGTCTGACGCCTCAGATTTATTCGATTCATCAGATTTCGCTTGTTCGTTTTTCTTCTCTTTCGGTTCGAGCACCGTCTCCGAAGTCATTTCGCTGACAAGCGACTGCACGAGCGGGTGCGAAGTATTGATAACGAGGTTGTACTGCTCCGGCATCTGCCCGTAGAACGACAAACCTTGCTGGTGAGCCGACATCTCACGCATACGGCGCATAAACTCGTTCTGCACAAGGAAGACAGGCAATGCGTCAGCAGAAGCCGCCTCGAAGGTGACGTAGTAATTAAGTTTGGCAGCAGGGTCGTCAGCACCCTTCGGCAGTTGTGCCTCGAAAGCCTTGCGCAACCCTTCTTTCTGCTCATCAGTCAGCTCCACCTTCTGCGCATCGTCCTTGCGGATAAGGTTCTCCAAGAGGTCGGAGTCCACACGGGCAAAACGTAGCATTGCCTTCTTGCCGTCTTTCTCCTCACCTTCGTATTTCTGCTCAGCCTGCGATATATAGTGCACATCCAGCTCGCCGTCCATAAGCAGCACATCGTACCCTTTGGCTTTGGCATGCTCGATATGGGTGTAGTTGGCGTCTGGGTCCTGAGTGTAAAGAATAACGATGTTGCCGTCCTTGTCGGTCTGCGCCTCTTTTACCTTATCGATATACTCCGAAAGAGTATTGTATTCGCCGCTTACGTTCTTAACGAGGGCAAACTTGGTAGCACGCTCGTAGAAACGCTCGTCGGAAAGCATACCAAACTGAATAAAGAGCTTTATATCCTGCCATTTCTGCTCGAAATCTTCTTTGTTGTCACGATATAGTTCGAAGAGTTTGTCTGCCACTTTCTTGGTGATATGCGACGATATCTTCTTCACGTTCCGGTCGGACTGCAGATACGAGCGACTGACGTTGAGCGGAATATCCGGCGAGTCAATAACACCATGAAGCAGAGTAAGATACTCCGGCACTATATTCTCCACCTCGTCGGTAACGAACACCTGGTTGCAATAGAGTTGAATCTTATTGCGGCGCACATCAAGGTTGTTCTTTATCTTCGGGAAATACAGAATACCCGTCAAGTGGAAAGGATAGTCCACATTGAGGTGGATATGGAACAGCGGCTCTTCGAACTGCTCAGGATATAGTTGGTGATAGAACTCCTTATAGTCCTCCTCCTTGAGGTCTTGTGGCTGACGTGTCCAAGCAGGGTTGACGTAGTTGATAACATTGTCCTCGTCTGTTTCCACCTGCTTGCCGTCTTTCCACTCTTTCTTCTTGCCGAAAACAATCTCTACAGGCAGGAAACGACAGTATTTCTTCAGCAGCCCCTCAATCTTCGAGTCTTCGAGGTACTCTTCAAAGTCCGCCCCGATGTGCAAAACAATATCGGTGCCGCGGTCTGCTTTGATAGTATCCTCCATGTTATACTCAGGGTTACCCTCACATGACCAGTGAACAGCCTTTGCGTCATCCTTATACGACTGCGAGAATATTTCCACCTTGTCTGCCACCATGAATGAGGAATAGAACCCCAGACCGAAATGACCAATAATAGCAGCAGCGTTGTCTTTATACTTGTTCACAAACTCCTCCGCGCCGGAGAAAGCTATCTGATTGATGTACTTATCCACCTCATCGGCAGTCATACCGATGCCTCTGTCGGTTACAGTGAGGGTCTTTTTCTTCTTGTCAATGGTGATATAAACCTTCAAGTCGCCGGTCTCGCCTTTGAACTCACCTACGGAAGCGAGAGTCTTCAGCTTCTGCGTAGCATCAACGGCGTTGCTGACCAACTCACGGAGAAAAATCTCGTGGTCACTATAAAGAAACTTCTTGATTACAGGAAAAATGTTAGTGGAGGTTACTCCGATATTACCTTGTGCCATAGTTATATATGTTGTTTTGTTATTCTTTTACTTACTATAAGTGATAAATGATTTATCCACGTGAAGAAATACGCGTCCCATTGTTGGTTGCCAAATAATATGCCAAAGCACCCGCAACTGACATTTTGGCAGAGATGTCCGGGAGAGACAGTAAAAAATACAATCCCTACACTTGGGCGGTACGATGGTGTGGTATATGATGCAAAAAAACATTTGGATAATTTTTCTAAAAATGTAATTTAAACAATCAATTCGCTTGCGTATGTTAACTAAAAATTGTAATTTTGCAGAGTTTTTATATAAAAAATATTGCAAAACACCATATTACTAATAAAGTTTAAATTTAAAAACACTAAAAAAAATGAAAAAATTATTCACATTAGCTGTTGCTGCATTAGCAAGTTTCAGTTTGTGGGCAGCGTACGCTCCAACGGCGGACGAGGTAATTATCCTCAATACCGTCTATGAGGCAAATGCCGCTGATGCAGGGTATTCCAATCATGCTGCTATTGCATGGGGCGGCACAGCTTCTACCAATTCGAAAAAAGCAGGTGACCCGAACAACAACGGCGAGGCAACTTCTTCTAACGTGCCTTGTTTTTCCGTAAAAGGTAACGGCAAAGGAAAGAACATTACCGTTACTATTGAAGGATGTTCACAGATTATTGTTTACCATGAGAAGCACTCCAGCCGTTATGTAGAATTAAAAGATGGTTCTGCAACTGGTACACTCATTGGAACAGGTGCGGCTAATACATACTTCACTACTGTTGATTTAGACGCTAACACGGCTTATTCTATTTTCCTGCATGGTACAACAGGTAGTGACGATCAGGATTTTAATGTATATGCCGTTAAACTTATCAAGGGTGAGACTTGCAACGATCCTCAAGCACATTTGGCATTCACCAAATCTACTGCATATGTAGGCGAACAGTTTAGCTATAATTTTGGTTCCCAAAGCGGCGGCGATCTGACCACCACTTATACACTTAATGGTGCCCCCGCTGTAGAAAATACTGATTATACTTTCACATCCGGCAACATCACCGTTTTGAATGCCGGACAGTTCGTTATGCATATGACTGTCGGTGCGGGAGGTGGCTATTGCGCCGCTGATTTAAGCGATACCATCCTCATTAACGAGGCGACTCCGGTTACCGAAGTTACTGTTGACGGTCCGGCTACAGCTTATGTAGGCGAGGCTGTTACTTTCACCGCTACCGCTGAGAACGCAAGTGACTACGCATGGACTGTAAACGGCGTTGACGCAAACACCAATGCAGCAGAGTTTATCTTTACGCCTGCAGCTGCCGGTGAGTATAGCATCGTCTGCAGTGCCCGCAACAAGTTCAACGCTGCTGACGAGTGGATTGCTTCTGAGGCTAAAGTGCTGACCGCTTCCAATGTAAGCGGCGAGATTATCAAAGTTGAATTGACCAGCGGTACGGCTGCAACCGTAACAGGTATCCTTGGCGGTACAGCCGATGCCAACCTTTCTTCCAACAAGAAAATGGATAAAGGAAAATACTTCGGTTTCACACTTGCCAAAGGCGCTTTCGCTGAGGGCGACACCGTAGTTATCAATCTGTCTGCTAATGGACAGAACTATCCGTGCTTGTTCGCTGACAAGAACAAAGAGACCTTGCTCTATCTGGCGACTGAGACTTCTGATGCTTTGGAGTACAGGATCGTTCTCCCCGCAGCCGCTAACGGTTTGACTTCTCTCTATTTTGTACGTGACGCTGATGATGCTACTTACAAATGGAATCCGACCTTCACCTCTGTCTCCGTTATCCGTCCGAAGGCTGTTGATCACGCAGACGTTACTCTCGTAGGAGCAACTATTGATGGCGAGGCATTGCCTTCCTCCTTTGTAACTCACCTGATTAACGAAGGTACCTTTACAATCCTCACCTCTTATGTTAACGCTCCGGTAGTTACTTTCGTTAAGCACAGCGATACATACTATGAGGGCGAGACCGAGCCGGTAAGCACCAACGATAGCATCAAGGTTACTGCTACTGAGGTTGAAGGCGAATGGCAAGCACAAGCTACTATTGGCGAGAACACCTATACCATCAATTTGGCGAAGGCCACTTCCTTTGTGGTTACCTACATGGACGGCGAGACGGTTCTCGGTACGGAGAACGTAGCCGTTAACGGCAACCCTGCTGAGTATGCACAATACCAGAGCAAGAACCTGGCGACCTTCTTGGGCTGGTACAGCAACGCCGACCTCGCTGACGAGCACGCTGTAGCGGACATGGCTGCAGAGGTCATTGATGAGGCTACTACCTATTATGCGAAATTCGAGAACAAGTACGCCGAGTCCATCAATATCGAAAAAGCCGTAATGGAGAACGGTAAGGGCTACGGCATCATCGCTCAGCTCGGCACACTCGGCTACGCAAGCAATATCACAGGTTCGCTTGACTCTCTCGGCGTAAAAGATGACGGTCTGCGCAACTACGCTTATCTGGGTCTGAAAGTTAAACAGAATGGTGCGCTGCTCAACTTCCGCTTGGCAGCCGGCAATACCGTAACCATCAAGTTCGGCGAGATCAAGAAGACTCCGAACGTCTCTATCAACGGTGGCGAATATGCCGAGATGGTAATCACCGATAAGGTGTACACCCACACAGCAGGTGAGGCAGACGAACTCATCAGCATCAAGATGATGGACGGCAATGCCGTTGTCTTCCAGCAGATTATGATTGGTGAAGAACTCCAGGCTCCTGAGTTGTTCGCAATCAACTGCGCAGAGGCAGAGAACGGTACTGTAGCAGCTCCGTTCAAGCTGGGTATCCCGGGCGAGGAAGTAGAGTTGACCCTCACTCCCGCAGAGGGTTACATCGTAATGAGCTGCACCGTAAACGGCACTGAGATCCATCAGTCCGCTCCGGGCGCTGCTATTACCTTCGAGATGCCCGCTGAAGATGTTACCATCGAGACCGTGTTCTCCCTCCCCACTGCTCTTGAGAACGCAGAGGCTGCTGTCAAGGTTGAGAAGGTGATCCGTGACGGTCAGGTACTGATCCTCCGTGACGGCAAGATTTTCAACGCTCTCGGCTCCGAGATTCGCTAATCCAAGCCTGACACTTTTATCAAAGTAAGAGACAAACCACAAACAGCTCCGCACCATGCGGGGCTGTTTGGCTAAAACGTATCAAACTTATGCCATATCATATCCCGGCATTATTACATGAGACAATTGACAGCCTTGAGCTCCGTGCAGACGGTTGTTACGCAGACCTCACCTTCGGCGGTGGCGGTCATAGTCGTGCCATAATGGAACGTCTGAGTGCAGGCGGCACCCTGTACAGCTTCGACCAGGACATCGAGGCGTACCACAACGCCATGAACGACCCGTTCTGGCGCGAAAAAGAAGGTCACGGTTGGCAGTTCGTACACGGGAATTTCCGTTACCTGAGGCAGTACTTGGACTATTATCAGAACGATAAAAAAAGTCCCACCTCTATTGATGGTATTCTTGCAGACCTTGGCGTGTCGTTTCACCATTTCGATGACAGTCATCGCGGTTTTTCCTTCCGTTTTGAGGGTCCGCTGGACATGCGAATGAATCAGCAAGGTGGCAAGACGGCAGCAGATATTCTCAACAGTTACACGGAAGAGGAACTTGCCAATATACTCTACCTGTATGGCGAGTTGCGTCAGTCGCGCCGTATCGCCTCTGCTATCGTTCGCAGCCGCGCTACTCGTCCGATAGAACGCACCACCGACCTGCTGGATATTGTGGCAAAAGGAAAATACAAGACAACGGGTAACGACGAGATAGAGGTTGAGCCGGATTTGAAGAAAGACCTCTCTCGTCTCTTCCAAGCCCTGCGTATCGAGGTTAATGATGAGCTGGGCGCTCTTCGCGACATGCTCGTTGCCGGCACAGCTGTGCTGCGCCCGGGAGGAGTATTTGCCATTCTCACCTACCACTCGTTAGAGGACAGAATGGTGAAAAACTTCTTCCGCACAGGTAATATCGAAGGTGTAGTCGAGAAAGACTTCTACGGCAACGCCCTCACGCCCTTTGCCGGCAAGCAGCAACTATTCACCGCCTCAGCCGATGAGGTGGAGCGCAATCCGCGGGCACGAAGTGCAAAACTAAGAGTAGCACAGAAAAGGTGACACAACACACAGAAAACAAGAGAGACGGTCTGTTAGGCCGTCTCTCTTTATTTAGCTATTGCGCCATCGGTACTTCAATAATAGCAAAACCTGCATTTGCCGCAGCCGTGAAGATAACCAGTTTCCCGTTCAGTTCGCATGCGGCAGCCTGTGCGGCAGGAGCTGTGGATTGAGTGCCATACTCAAGATCCGGCGTAGTAAGGAAGTAATACCAATCCGGCTCAAACGTCTCCTCTGCCATAGCCTCTCCAAGCTTGACCATTGCACTCTGATTGTCAAATCCGTCGGTTATATCAAAGATATAAAAGACAGGTCCGAAGTTCCAATGCATAGGTTGCGAGTTAGCCACAGTAAACAACATATACCGTGCTCTGTTAAACTCAACGATACGCGGGTCAACACCGTGGTTAGGTCGTGCATCATTCTCTGTCCAGTCAAATTCTACCGCAGCCTTCTCGTTGCCATCAGCATCCAAGAGCCAAACGGTTGGAACGTAAGCCGAAGTGAACAAATACTCATTCGGCCCGACTTGGTTATACTGACCATAGTATGCAGCAGGTGCAGGCAGTTCAATCACATCAGCAGAAGGAGATACATTCGTAAAACCGGTAACAGTAAAACGCAAAACGATATTGGTAGCGCCATGAGACACGTCCTGTCCGGCAAAATACAGATACCCGTTGCCGCTTGCATCAAGGTTAACGGACATGTTATCACCGCGTCTCTCAGATTCAAGTTTGCCGCCATCGGACAAAGAGCCGTCCCAATTAAGTATCATCTGCGGTTCTGATGTAGGAGAATCATAGTAATAAACGCGTAGATACTCACCATTGTTCATAACAGCGAGGTTACATAGATACACATGTCCGTGTGACAGACGCCCGGCAGAAACAAGGAACGTGCCATGGTCAACACCGGTCATGCTCAGGTTTATCGGATTAGCGGCGTTATTGTTAAGCAGGTCGCTTACTTTGAGAAGCCTCGGCGCCGTTTGATGCGGCAAAAGCACATACTCGCCATCAAAGTCACCACCGCGAATCATCATTCCGGCATAATCAGGATACATATTCCCTGTTGCGACAGAAAAATCATGTACTACAGCCTTAGAGAAATCAACTCCTATGGCAGATGAGGCTGCAAATGCTATCTCATATTCCGTGGTAAGTCCCATAAAGGAAATAGTCAGTTTGCCCGGGTTGGCCGGCAAAAGACGCCCATCTTCACCCATAGCAGAGAACAGGTAAGACGCACGCTTGGGAATAAGAACAATCTCAGAGAGCACAGCATACTCAGCCTGAGGCATATTTAGCATTAATATACCATCCTCAAGAGTGGCTTTGTACTCAGTGCCATTCTCGTCTTTCATCAACAGTTTATCCAGAATAGGAGCTGAAGCAGGATCTGCAAGATTGATGGTTACCTTGTAGGCCTGACTGGTCTCTGTCACCTTTCCCGCAGCGTCAGTCACCGAAATAATAACAGACACCTGCCCATCGTAAGTTTTCCCATTCGGGTCATTGCCTTCAAAGAAGTTATACACATCTTTGTCAAGCTTTGCCCCCAAGGGCATTCCCGCCTCAAAGCGTACCGCACTCAAGTCGCTTTCAGCCGGAACGTTACTGAAGACCACGGTGTAATTCTCATTGTCCACCACACCGGCAATCTTGTCACCACCGGACATTCCCGCATTAGCAATACTGATAGAATTGATGACCGCTTTTCCGGTCATGCCTCCATCGTCAGAAGGATTATCATTTTCCTTCTCCTTGCAACCCGTCATTGCCAAGACAACGCCGGCTACAAACAACATAAAAAAATTCTTTTTCATAGTAGTATTTTGTTAAAGTAATTATACTCTACTATTCCCATACTTTGTTTTGCGAAAGATGATAGCCTTTCGTTTCATACAGATGTATCTGTCCCGATGGAATTGGTGCAATATAATTGCGTTCAACAGGTCTGTTTCTCGCAGCCCCCGTGTTACGCAACACATATCCCTCCGTAGCATTCGGGTCTTCCAGTACAATCTCAGCATCCAGATTGCTATAGTCACTCAGAACAATATAAGCACCATATCTTATATCCGGATTGCAGTCGTTCCAGAGGTAGTCAAGTTTACGCCAACGCTTGAGGTCGTTAAGCCGGAACCCTTCCAAACAGAGTTCAGTCCTTCGTTCACGACGTATCTCCCACAATATAGGAGACGTTTCCCCTCCGTCAGCACGCACTTCTATCTCCATACGTTTAGGGTCGTCAAAAACCATGCCGTTTACAGAAGGTTTGTTTCCAACGACTTTCAAAGGAGGCAGATTAACGCCTAATCGTGCCCGTATCAGGTTAACCGACTTATCGAGGTCCTCGTCAGAGAAACTGTACGCTCCTGACATTTGCGACAACTCATAAGCGGCCTCCGCGTAGTTGAGCAGTACCTCCGCATATCTCAAACACGGGGCATCCGTCACATTTTTTGAGCCTGACCATGTAGCCTCCGGTTTAGCGGCACGACTGTCATCCATAAACTTGCACCATGAGTATCCGCTCAATGCATACTGGAATGGCTGGCAATCAGTACCTTTGAGGTAATAATGCGGTCGGATACAGAGCGAGAGTCTCGGGTCTCTGCCTGCAAAGAACTCGTCGGCATTACGTGGTGTCCAGAGCGGGTCTTTCACATATACCGGCAGTCCGTCATCCGTAAGGAACGCCTCTGCCAGCGATGCACTCAGACCGGCCTGCGCCTCAGTGAACGAATAAGTGAGTGTTGAATGCGACAACACGCCATCAACATAATGTCTGTACATCAAAACTTCAGGGTTACCGGCAAGGTCGTCGGAAGTAAACAGTGCATTATACGAAGGGGCTATACTATAGTTTCCGGAGTTCATTACGACAAGAGCCGCATCTTTAGCAAAGAGCAGACACCTCTGAGCCATATCCGCGTCAATATTATGATATTTGAGAAAAGTGCCCTCTCGCAGCATCAATCGTGATGCCATACCGGCTACTATATACCTGTTCACTTGTTGCGCTCCGTCAGTCTTACGGACACTATCCATAGCATATTGGAGGTCCGCCATGATGCACGAATCGACAAAAAGCCTTGAGTCGCGGTCTTTATACAGATAGTCTAAATCCTGCTTGTTAGCAGAAACAACAGGAACATGGTCAAACCAAGGTACATCGCCGAAGGTGAAGACCAAGTTGCTGTAATAGCAAGCTCTGAAGAATCGTGCCACACCTCTCCAGTGAGCCCTGACAACACGGTCAGCCTCCAATCGGTCTATATTCTCCAGCACATAGTTGGCACGGCGAATATTTGCGAATGACCAAGCTCCGTCGCTGACCGGCACCACTGTAGGCTGCAAATCAATCTGAGTCTTGTCAGAAGCAAAGTCATCGTTCAGCGTCTGCCCCATAAGAAACGGACCATGAGAAGTACCAGTGCCGTAACCGGAGAAGACAGAGGTATAGAAACCATACATAAAGGAACGTACTTGGTCCTCCGTACGCCAAAACTCCTCGTCGGTAAAGTCGTCATACGGCTCCTGATTAAGAAAACTGCAGCCCGCAAACGACAGGACGAAGACAACTACATAAATATATTTCAAAAACATTTTCATAATTCAATCAATATATTATTTACAACGAAATTTGCAGACCGCACGACATCTGCCTTGTAAACGGATATATACGTCCAAATCCCATAGCTCCGCCGTCACCTGTAGAATTTTCCGTCTCAGGGTCAAGCGGCATATTGCCAAGATGCGTAAACTCGCACACGTTCTCAAAACTGGCATAAATGCGGAATTTATTGAAGTGCATTTTTCTGAGCACCTGTTTAGGAAGCGTGTATCCGACAGTGATATTTTTCAGCCTTAGATACGACATATCCAACAGATAACGTGTTTGGCATAAGAAGTTAAATGACGCCGCGCTGTATTGTCCGGGTTGGTTCATTTCCGTCATACGCGGATACCACGCCTTGGTATTGGTGGGCGTCCAATAATCAGTCTGATGAGCATAATAAGTTCCCTCGGAGAAGTTCCACCCCGGTATCATCATCGTGCCGGTTCCCCAAAAGTCACGTTTGCCCACCCCCTGGAAGAAGAGCGACAGGTCAACACCATACCAGTCGGCAGAGATGCGGAAGTTGTATTCGTACCTCGGTGTAGTGTTTCCTATTCGAGACCAGTCGCCCGGGTTTTCGGCAGTCTTGTCGCCCCAGGTTATCTTCCCGTCCCCATCAAGGTCTTTATACTTCACATCACCCGGGCCATACTTATATCCATATCCATTGGTTCCCTCAAAGTATGCTTGTGAAGGTCCGTCGATAAGGTTACCGGACGAATCAAAATCCTCTACCTGATACAGCCGGTCAGTGGTAAAGCCCCATATTTCCCCATAAACCTTGCCCACATAGTTGCTTCCGTCAAGAACCGATGTTTGGCTACGCGGGTGCTTGGTCACGACAGTAATGGCATCGGCAAGAGACGCAGTCACATTGAGATTGAAGCCATTAGCAAATCTGTGACGATAATCAAGCGATAGTTCCCAACCGTTAGTTGTCAGCTGTGCGGCGTTCTCGTAAGGTGCTGTAGTTCCATAAGTGGAAGGCACCTCATTTCCGCTGACTACCATTCCGTCATTAAAGCGACGATACCAGTCAAACGACACTCCGAAATCATCATTGAAGAAACGCGTATCCACACCTGCGTCAATAGTACGTATTGTCTCCCATGTAAAGCCGTCTGCTAACGCGGTAGGCAGGGTAAACGACAGCTGGTCGTCACCGTCAATCAGCCAGCCCGTATTGTAAGATGACATTATCGCACGGAAACGGTTATTTCCGATATCCTGATTACCCACCGAGCCGTATGATGCGCGTAGCTTGGCAAAACTCCACCAAGGCTTAAGCGTCTCAAAGAAACCTTCTTCCGAAATCACCCAACCGAGCGACCCTGACGGGAAGAAACCCCACTGGCGATTGGTGGGAAAACGACTCGAGCCGTCAACACGACCATTAAGTTCTATCAGATATTTGTTTTTGTAGGCATAGTTAACACGCGCAAAAAAGCCCATGATGGCCCATGAAGTGTGAGAACCATAGATAAAATTCTCGCCTGTGGCAAGAGAAATCTCCGCCTTATTTTGGTCCAGCAAATCGCGCTTTTCCGGGTTAACATAGTCAATCTCCTTATATTCGATGTTCATACCGGCAAAAGCAGAGAAGGCATGTGCGTCGTTCCACGTGTGCTTATAACGCAGAACAGCATTGCCCGCATGATACTGACGATTATAAATAAACTTATCAATCTTGTTTCTGGAGGCCGCTGCCCAGTTCTCAGTCAGCACCATTGAGCCGCCCCAGAAGTCCCATCCGCCTACCGTACCGCCACGCTGAGTAATGTTTTGGTTATCGAGGTTGAAGGTATAGTCGAGGTCGAGCGAGAGGTCTTCATAGAACCTCACCGTTGCTCCTATAGCCACACGCATATAGTCCTTTATATCACTGTTCATACTGGCAGCAGCGGTCTCTGTAACCGAGTTGCGGAAGGGATGCCCTTCGTATGTACCATAGGGCATGATAGCCGGCCAACGATATAGGTAATACAGCGCATCATACGATGTTGAGCCGTAATTAAACGGTGTTCTCAGGTCAGTGCGGGTATAAAGTGCCTTTGAGCGAATACGCAGCCACTTGAAAATGTCCGTTTCCGTTGAGAAGTTTACGCTATAACGGCTATACTTATCCGGATTGACCTTCACCACACCATCCTGCCCCATATAACTCAGGCCAAGGTAATAGTTCGTTTTTCCGGCACTACCTCCAAAAGATATATTATGCTGCTGCGCAAAGGAATAGTCTTTAACGTACTCATCTGCTGCGTTCCAGGAACGGTAGAAATGCGGTTGACCGCTTTTGATAACAAAATCCCTGTCAAGAACCATCTCGTCCGATAGATTCATTTTTCCATACATTTCTTCCCACTGCTTCATATATTCAATATCCGTAGCGTCCCACACCAGTCCGCATGCATTTGTAAAGACCGACGTACCGGGACTGCGGCGATTACGTGCCTCGAGTGCCATCTGTGCTCCAACGTATGACGAAGCAATCTTCGGAAGCACTGTAGGCGTTGACCATGAGAAGTTGTTGGAATATTTCACTTCGAACTTAGAGTTTAAGGCGCCGGACTTGGTTGTTATCAGTATAACGCCGAAGGCAGCACGTGTTCCGTAGATAGACGAAGAGGCGGCATCTTTAAGGATTGAGATATTTTCTATATCGTCAGCATTAACCATAGATATATCACTAATCTCCACACCGTCAACCAAAATCAACGGTTGAGAGCCGCCTTCGTTGAGAAGAGTGCCAACAGCACCACGAATACGGAACTTAGGAGCCTCTCCGAGTCTTCCCGAACTCTGAGTAACGGTCAGGCCCGGCGTAGCGCCTTGCAGACCTTTGCCCACGTTGGTTATCGGTCTTCCTTCCAATTGCTCTTCCACACTGACTGACGCTACCGCCCCTGTCAGGTTAGCTTTGCGTTGCGAATCATATCCGACAATGATTACCTCATCAAGCAGCCTTGTATCTTCCTCCATTGCAACGTTTATAACGGAGCGGCCGCTTATCTTCTCTGTCTTGGTCTTAAATCCGACGTATGAGAACTCAAGCACCGCGTTTGCCGCAACTTCAATGGAGTAGTTGCCGTCAAAGTCGGTGATCGTACCTTGTGAAGTGCCTTGCACGACCACGCTTACCCCGATCATCGGCTCACCAGAGGCATCACGCACCACGCCGCTCACAGGCGCAGCCCAAAGGGCTATGCCTGTAAACAACGTAAGAGCTATAATAAATAAACGTTTCATAATATACTCTATTTACTTAATCACTTTCTCCCCATTAACGATATATGCGCCCTTCGGCAGGTTATCAATCTGCTCCCCGAGATAGCGACCTGTCATATCATACACTCCGCGAAGTGTCTGTTGTGCCTCAATATTCTCCAACGCGTCATCCTGCTGCTCCACAACAAAAGTCAAGTTAGCGGCAGCCGGTGTTGTACACTTGTTTTCCTCCTTAACAAGTGCCCATACACAAAGCGGAGCATTGTTACCCGAAGCATACACATTGAGTGCCCGGTCGATGGCTATATCATAGCATGACGAAGAGTTTTGAGCCCCGAAAGTGGTGCGACAAATCTGCTCCACCTGCATGGTTGGCACGCCGGTATCGCTCCACTCTACCGCCCATATACGTATCACGTTGTCGGCAGCAGTAGCACAATAGGTTTGGTCTTCATTAAAGGCCAGTGCACCTCGTGTGCGACCACCGTGAGCACCGTTGGAGTTGTAGTTAACGGTGCCATCGGCTGCCACGTGAATAAGGGCAGGAATGGCTTGGCTATCATTTGCACGGTCTTGGCTAATCCACCAACCGCCGACTATTGACGGAAGGATTTTTGAATCACCATTCTGCTCAAAATTATCGGCATTGTTGTAAACAACAGCAGAAGGCTCGCCAGCCCAAGGAGCGGTCAGCTCACCTATGTCATACCGAAGCAGACACATTGTATGTCCCTCGCTCGGCGTGTAATCCTCATCGAAAGTATATAGCGTGCGTTCTGCACCATTACCGATAACATAGCATGACGAGATTGAACCATGTATAAACTTCCCTTCCTCGGTGTTCCATACACCATTTGCACCGGAGAACGTACCACCGAACACAACATTGTCAGTCGTTGGATTGCCCGGATCGAATATGCGGATATTTCCTTCGTTATCAGACCAGTCAGTAATATAAACCAGTCCATCTTCTCCTACTTGCGAACGCATTGGTGAAGCCATTGATGATGACCAGCCTGTAGTATAAAGTTGTTCACCGCCGTTGAGTTTAGGGTCAAACACATACAGTCCGGAGTTTTCGGCAGCCGAACCGCCATCAGCTACATACAACTGACCAAAGAACGGACTATTATAATCACTATTCAGCGCCACACCACGTGCAGCTTTCATCAAAGGAGTGGTATATTGATGAACCAGAACCGGCTCGTCCTCGGCAACCAACTCGGCCGAAGCCTCGACAGCCCATGTATAGACACCTGCAGGAAGCTCAGATACATCAATCTTCACTGTCTGATATTCCGCCTTGGCATTGGTGACTGTTGCCACCACATACTCTGTTTCATCAGCATCGTATGCCAGCACCTTTACTTCTGTAGCAGGTGCATTGAGGTTAAAGCCCACTTCATCGTTAGCCACAAGTTTCAACTCATACGCCATAACGTTAGGATACTCCGGCACGAGGATTGTAACCTCACAAACGGCAGTCTTCTCGCCGTCAACAGTAGTAACGGTAATGGTCGCTTCGCCTGACGCCTGCGCCGTAACAAGTCCGTTTTCCGATACCGTAGCAACAGCCTCGTCTGACGTTGCCCATGTCACATCTTTATTAGTGGCATTAGCGGGAGCAATTGTTGCTGTCAGTTGCCCGGTTTCCCCCGGGTAGAGGGAGAGAGTCTCCTTGTTTAGACTTACGCTCTCAACATCCACATTGGTAATGGTTATGGTACACTCGGCAGTCTTAGCACCGTCAGCAGTGGTAACAGTAATAGTGGCCGTACCGGCTTTAAGAGCGGATACTTGTCCCTCAGAAGTGACAGTTGCTACAGTCTCATCAGAGCTGGACCAAGTGACAGTCTTATTGGTAGCCTCAGCGGGCTCGACGGTTGCCACAAGAGTCTTCTGTTCACCTACTTTCATATCCGCCGTGGTAACATCCAAACTGACACCGGTAACATTAACAACAGTGTTAGTTATAACAATAGCCTGCGTGGCAGGAGCAGGAGTGACGGCAGAGTTATCTGCCTTGGGAGTAGCCCATACGTACAGTAACTCGTTACCGGAATTGACGCTATACAGGTTGTCGGCATAGTCGAATGCTACACCATCGTTGTTGCCTCCTGCAAAGGTAGGAGTCTCGTATGCAAACGTGAGGACAGGAACATTTTCGTTCCATGTTATAGTAAACACTTTTACCGTGTTACCGTCAGCTCTGTTGCCCGCAGCAAGGAGGGTCTTGTCTTTGTTAACGGCCATAGCGCCACGGGTGGTCGTTGCCAGACCCAGATTGGCTGTTGCAGAGAACCAGTCGAACACACCGTCTGCCGAAAGGTGCGCCAGAATAGGCAGATTTGTTGCGTCCGTACCACGATATTGACTGAGGAACATACCGCCCTTGCCGTCAAGGGCAAGATTCGACCAAGTCTGTGCCCACAGATTCTTTATGTCTGCAACCTCTACACCGGCGCCACTATAAGGCACTTCAACATCCACATACTTCTTAACCGAACCTGTGTTCTGATACACAATGTCCTCCATTGTATAGAAACTGTATCCGTTAGCAGACTTCTCCACATCAAAACCATAGCATTTGCCGGTGTTGGTGAGCACTTTCTCAAAATTACCTGCCATCTTTCCGTCAATCATCCATACACCGTGAAGATCTTCGTTGTATCCGTCCACGAACACATTACCATCCTCAGCAACCCGTACACGGAAAGGACTGCCTGCTGCCCATTCAACACCGCCCTTGTAGCCGGCATTACCTGCATTCTGCAGTTCAAGCAGGGCATTCCACATAAAGATACCCATCTGCTGTGTTTTCGAAGTTTCGGTCATACCATCATTGGCGCCATTGGTCGGCATTGAGACATATACTGTACCGAAATCCTCCGTGTCAGGATAATAGTTAACCGCAACACCCTTCGGTGCGTACAGGATATACGCCGCGCTGTTGTCAGAAACCATCTCGACCTCTGTCTGTGCCTCAGCCGCAGCGGTTACACGCCATGCGTAAGTACCTTCGGCAAGGGTGGCGAGGTCAAGTGTTGCAGTATGACGACCCTTGGTAAGGAGGTCGGCGTCCGTCAGAGGCACCGACAGTGCCACACTCGCGTCAGCGTTGAGAACCTCGATGAGGACACTCGTTGCCGGGGCGTTAAGCAAGTATTCCACCTGCACTTTCTTGTCAGCACTCATGCCGCCGGCCTTCAAGCCGCTGGCATAGATGTTCAGTTCGGCCGCAAAGGTGCATACAGCAACCATCATAGCAGCCATTGTAAGCATTAGTTTTTTCATAGTGTTTAAGGATTTGAGGTTTGTACTTTACTTTTTCAAGAATGAGAACACTTGCGCGCCCATTGCACCCTCAGTGCGGACGAGATAGGTGCCTTCAGGCAGTCCCGACACATTCAGAGTGGTAGAGCCGGTGACACTCTCACTACGCAACATCGTACCATTGACGGCATACAGTTGGTAAGCGGTGATATCACCATCGATATGCAACATATCGGTTGCCGGATTAGGATAGACATATACGTTCACATCGCTAACGTTATCCAAAGCTACAGAAGGACCTTTGACCTTCAGAGGAATACGAGTGGTATATACATTATTCTGATTGGGCATGGAATACACCATTAGCCGTTCGTTGGAGTTGGACACAATATAAAGGTTGCCTGCGACATCGAAGTCGAAAGCCATATTCACTCCGGCCCCTTTACCCCAATCAATCCTGCACTTATCTGTCAAGTGAGGCTTGCCTGCACTGTTGTACGTAACATCGAACACCCGTACTTGTCCCAGTTCAGTACCGAGAGCGAGCACCGCTCCGTCAGTGGTGACAGCCATGCCACCCTGTTGAACACCGCTTACCTTATCCTCAAGGTCGAAGTCAACTGACGAACCGAGATTGAAATCAACCTCGCCATCAGTTACGTGTATCAGTCCCGGTACGGCATAACTGTTGCTATAGCGATACTGACTTATCCACCATCCTCCGTGTCCGTCAGGCGCTATTTGTCCGCAGCCGTTCTGCACGTGACTTCCGGTGTTCTGGTCATCGAAGACCTTCTGCGTCGGAACAGTCGTCCAAGGCAGAGAGTCAAGTGTGCCTATATCATAACGATAGATACTGCCATAAACAGTGCCTTGAGAATTGTCGCGGTCGAAAGTAAATAACACCTCCTCATTGCCCATGCCTGTCACATAGCAGTGCATAATCGGGTTATGAATGAGTTTAGCGCCGGTTTTCACTGCTCCTGTTGATTTGCTGCGTTTACCTTTGAACACGCTTTGGAAAGGAGCCGAAGGATTAGCAGCATCCATGACGTACACACCGGACGATGTGAACGAGGATGAGGCAATGAACACGTCTCCGTCAGGTGCCACCGTAGGCTTAGCTAACGCAAACTGATAGTTGTCACCAACGTTTGCACCCCACTCCACATCACCATTGTAAGCGGTGTTGCCTTGACTTGTAATGTCGGTAAAGTCAGCAGAAAGGACATACACTCCCTGCGTTGTAGTACGGAAAGACGGAGCAGTCCAACCGCCACCTGCAGCATCCGAACATTGTCCGCCGACAGCCTCTGTTACGTATATTCTGCCGAAATACGGGCTTGTCGGGTTCTTATCTACCGCCACACCACGCGCTGCATAGAATTGGAACTGCTCAGAATTATCACTAATCATTACAGGATAAGAAACCGGTCGTGCTGCAGCAGATACCGACCACGCATCGAACCTCACGTCAGTAAACGGGTTGTTGATAGTATGTTTGCCCTTCGAGAGTGCTCCACAGACATGCGACTCAACCATCTCGCCATCACGTTCTACGGAAAGAAGCACATCGGTGGCATTCTCATTCAGGCGGAAAGAGAAGGTGTTTGCAACACTATCAAAGCGGCACTCGCTTGCATAGATATTGGCAACAGGCACCGCGATGGTCTTGAAGTGCTGTAATCCTTCGTTCTCAGCAGCCACAATAACGTGTATATCGTATCCTTCGCTCCAGACAAGTGCCTGCGACCATGTTGCGGCAGCAGCACCCAGTCCGGCGGAAGGATATTTGGAAGAAACGGCTACAGCAGCACCATCATATAGTATAAAACCGCATTCAGCGCCGGCATTCAGCACCGGTACTGCGTGATAATTGACGCCGACATAGCGTGTCCATGCCCCTTGTGAGGATATGATTTCATTTTCGGGAGTGAGTGTTATCCGGTCATTCACAGTCATGCCTGTAGCCGGTACAAGGCTTGTGGTAGCATCATTAGCATCGGCATCATAAGTAAGACAGAAGAGCTGCCCTGCCATAGGTGCGTAAATCTTTACTTTCCACAGCGGTCCTTGCACAGCCATTGCAGTACCTAATCCTGCTTGCGGCTTGCTTACTAAAAGAGAAACGGAAGAAAAGCGTGTATCGTAGGCATACACATTGAGTGCGTCAGTATCAGCAGTACGGGCAAGAAGATAATCATCGGCAGTGAAAGCCATATCAGCAAAGGTCACACCTGCCGGCATAGGCAGTGTCTCCCATGTTTTACCGTCAACAACCTGACGTTTCAAAATACCGTTTTGAAGCATATACAAATACCCCTTACGATATGCAAAGCGTGTAGCTCCTGCAGGAAGCGGGGTGACGCTATCAACCATTGCCTCGAAAACATAATTATCCAACGGCAAAGCATCGCCGCCACCATCAGGGAAGTCCTCCACATCGAGTCGAATATTGTTCGGCCTCATCTTCAGTCCTGCAATCTGCTCAGCCGCCACAGTAACGGTCTCGGTCAGAGTCTCATATTTCTGCTTGCTCACCTCCACCGAATATGTTCCCGGTGCGAGGTCGAAGAAAGCGAACACACCATTATATTCGTTGTCGGTTATAAGCGAGTCTATACGGGCTCCGTTGCCGTCGATAAGCACCACTTTCGCGCCGTTGAGAGGCAGCCACTGGTCGTCAGACTTCTTAACATAAATAAACTTCGGTTCGCCAAGAACATCCACTTTCTCATTACCACTCTTCACCCATCCGCTTATACAAGCCGTCTGCGGGAGAGTCCTGCCGAAATAACGGTGGAAATGCTGGAACATACGCAGCGCTTCAAGCTTACAGTAGTTGTCATTCATCAGACGATGCGTCTCAGGCGGGTAGTCGTGGAACGAGCCTTCACTAAGGTGTCCGGGTACGGTGAGCGGACGAAGAACGCCCAGACCGGCGAGCGGGTCGGTAGGACTATCACCGTAGAAAGTGATGTCGCCGCGCAGCAGCGGGTTAGGACTGGTCCAGACCGTCAAGGGATTCTGTATTTGAATTGCTCCTGCCGAAGCAGCCATCAAGTCGGATGTAGGTACCGTTGGAGCACCTGTCTCACCATGATACAACATAAGCAGATAGTTGGTCTGCGAGTTAAGAGCATTAGAGTGGATGGAAAGGAAGTGGTCCACATTATTAGCATTTGCTTCCTCGGCTATAGCTGTCAGGTCCCGGTCATCGCCGGCGATGAGAGCGGCACGCTCCGCCGCCGAAGCGTTAGGATAATACTCAAGGTCGCGCACGCCGGAGTTGTTCGTAGTACGTGAGATGATTACATTGGCCCCTGCCGCCTGCAGCATATCGCGCAGGAACAATCCCTTGACGAGGTTTGACTTCGACTCCCAGTAGCCCTCAGGGTGTTTCCACTGCTCAGGTACGTTCACTGTCCAGCAGCTGCGGTCGTTGGCGTCGTAGCCGCCATGACCCGGGTTGAGGTAGATTGTCAGTCCTGCCAATCCTACAGTGCCGTCAGCAGCACGTGCAGGGGCACGCAGAGCATGACGCCGGATCAGCTCAATACGACGATTGTTCTCACGACGGATAAACTCGCCGGTTTCTTCAGCTGTCAAGTCACGTACAGAGCCGTCGGGGTTGATACATTGATATCTGCACGACACTAATATTCCGCTTTCATTCGTCACCTCCTGCATACCGCATATACGCTCGTTGTCGAGCCATTTCGGGGCATTGAGGTTGCCAAGCGAACGGAGCACGTTACCCTGCATGTCGGCAATGAACACGCCATGACGGGCAGTAGCGTAAAGAAGGCGCTCGCCATCGGGCGAGATGCTTGCCCAGTAATAACTCTCGTCGTCACCCTGCGGGGCAAGAACGGTGGTCACACCGTGGTGAGTGAGCACCATCTTTTGGTTCTCAATCTCAACGGCGGTCTGTGCCATGGCGACCATCGCCACGCACATCGCGATAAACAATGTAAACTTTCTCATGGTTGTATGATTGATGTTTGATTATATATGTTTCATCTGACTGCTTTGATAAACTTGTCCTGATACATATTGCCGTCTGCCGTCTGTGCTCTTAAGATATACATTCCATCCGGCAGACCGGACACATCCACTTCCGTCTGCTCCGTCTGAAGCACTTTCTGTCCGCTCAGGTTATATATTGCTGCATTGCATAACTCTTCCGTTATGCTAATAGTAAGCCTTTCTATTGTCGGATTAGGATAGATAGAAAATGACGACATATCTATAGACGAATATATTTCCATATTATCTACATGTGGAGAATGATTATTTATATGCATTATTGTTGGGTTATGGACACCATATACAGAGAACGGCGAGCCTAATATACATGTTTCAAAAGACGCTCCCTCCTCTACAGAAAAACCGTCAGACAACTCTATATAATTAACAGCACAAAAACTAACATCTGCACCACTACGCACAACCACCGGCCCCGTATTTTTGTCATTTGTAACAGTAGAACCCGCATATATTTCATACCCAAATTCCTCTTGGTTTGAGCCATTCTCAAATGTTGTATCCTGTATATATCTATTCAAAAGAGGCTTACTCATTAGAAGCGCTTTATATGCATCAACTAACCCAAACCCCACCTCTTCATTCCATGAACCTTCCATTTTAGTTACGTCAAAGTCGTAATCCGGTAACTTGTATGCACTCCCCCTAATAATAGACTTCACTTGTGACCATGATAATGCAGGATTATATGATAACATTAACGCTGCAACTCCGGCGACAAAAGGACAAGCCATAGATGTTCCAGATTGTGAAATATAATCATTATTCACATTTATCGTTTTTATACCGCTACCAGGCGCTACAACATCCAAATCTTCTCCATAATTAGATGTTATACGTCTGGTTCCATAATTATTCATAGCTCCAACAGCTATAGTAGATATATGTGATGCTGGATACGATACGGTATCTCTACTTTCGTTTCCTGTTGCAAATACAACCACACATCCCAAACCATTGCGCCCGTTTGAAACCGCCTCATCCAAAACATTATCCAAAATATCAGTTTGTGAACTATACGCCCATGAATTACTAATTACATCTGCATGCGCAGTATATATCGCAGTACGAAATGCATTAATATTCCATTTTGTTGTGGATTTCCATTTTATTGTACTATCGGGGGACATATAATGATAAGACTTCCTTATTGGAATTATCTTACTATTATATGCAACACCAACAATCCCTGTATCATTGTTTGTGGCACCAATTATTCCGGCACAATACGTACCATGACTGTCAGGAATTCCATTACATACTCCGTATCCACCATTTGTTCCACCCGTTTCACCATCTGTACAATCATATCCGGGTAGCAAGTTGTTAACCAAATCAATATGAACCAAATCCACGCCCTCATCAATTACTGCCACCTTTATTCCTGCACCTGTTGAAAAATGCCATGCTTGTTCTGCATTAATGTCATAATTTGGATAGATACGGTTCAATAATCCCCATTGTTCACTATATTTAGGATTTGATGAAACATCAGATTGACCCCCTCTAGAAAAAACGGTATAATCCGGCTCCGCAATACCACATAAATCACTATCAGTTAAGACTCCGCAAATACTGTCCATAAATGTATATGTCACATTTCTTAATGTTAAAGTACATATTTTGGGAACACCAACTATTGAATCAATACATATTACATTGTCAGTTAGTCCGTATGTGCCAATAAGATCATGAATATTGTTAACGTCATACAGAATAATTGTGTTGTTCATTGTATATTGATCACCTCTGTATGTCCAAATAGGAGAATGAAATAGAATTCCGCCATCTTCAATTATTGTTTGCAGTTGTATTGAGTCAGTTATATAACACTTGGGAGAAAATTGATACATATTTGAATATGAGATGTGTTCCGTATTTGTCACAAAAGACACATCTTTTGTCAAATTCCATTCTGTTCTATCTTGACTTTTGCCGATAAATGATAATATCAACATCAAGAACAGGAATAAGTATTTGGTTATTTTCTTCATTCAAGTATAAAGTCTATTTTCAGTGTATCGGGAACAACCAATACCATGGTGTCTGTTTCAATCCAGTAGGGCTTCCAGCTCGGTATGGGAGATGTTTCAAATTTTATATTGTACTGACCTGCCTTATTAGATATCGTATCACTCACCAGTACATATCGCAACTTTTTCATAGGTCCGATTTCAAACATTTCATCTGGCTCCGGCTCATCAATAGTCGGATATGTGCCATCATCTCCAGGTCCGTTGGCAATCCATTTCCTGCTTTCTATATCTTTTCCTGTCAGCAAATAATCATTGACAGAGTCATGATAGTATTGAAGTGAGTTATTCGGCTTTATATATTTGTAGTGAGTATAGAAAGAGTTGACTGAATCAAGGTTTTCAAAAGTCAGAATCGTTATGATTCTTTCATTATTCATGTACTGCGTGGATAATTTCCCATTAGGTGTTGTAAGTGATAATTGTATTGACAATTTATTAACAGAATCCACAAACAAAACGGGATTAGACACATTCGCACGCACGATATCATTACTACCTACTATCTCATCATTGCGACAAGATGTAACGACTGCTAAAGACACAGCTATCAGAAGAACTCCATGTATTCTATTTCTCATCATAATTTAGTCCCTAATTTTTCCAATTCAGTTCTTAATGCATCTATTGTCTGTTGCTGCTCTATCAAATATAGAGTTAACTCTTCTATTTTCTGTAACAAACGTATTTGAAAATCGTCAATTTCTACCCCATTACGTTGCATCTCGTCAGCCGATGGTATCTCCGGCAAATGCT
>JAFSTO010000074.1 GCA_017450435.1 Paludibacteraceae bacterium | reverse complement strand
GCCGGGTGGAGAAGGCTATGTGATTGACCATTTTAATCGTGCCGCCGTGGAGCGGTACCTCAATAAGTTCGATACCGCTTTTGCCCGTAGTGGCGTGGCGTATCCCCATACCTTCTTCAACGACTCGTATGAGGTCTATGGTGCCGACTGGACGCCGGCGTTATTGGAGGAGTTCTCCCGTCGGCGTGGCTATCGGCTGGAGGAGCATTTTCCGGCGTTCTTGAATGAGCACGCACCAGAACATGCCGCCCTTATATGCGACTACCGCGAGACATTGGGCGAACTGCTTATGGAGAATTTCGCCGAGGTATGGGTGAACTGGTGTCACAGCCATGGCGCACTTGTACGCAATCAGTCCCACGGTTCGCCGGCTAACCTGCTGGATATGTACGCTGCCGTCGATATACCCGAGATAGAAGGTTTCGGGCTCTCCGACTTCGGCATCAAGGGATTACGTACCGACTCGCTTACGCGCCCAAATTACTCTGATCTGTCCATGCTCAAGTATCCCGCCTCGGTGGCGCATTTCTACGGCAAACCTATTGTGTCAGCGGAGACTTTTACTTGGCTCACCGAGCATTGGCGCACTTCGCTCAGCCAATGCAAACCCGATTTCGACCTGATGATGGTAGCGGGAGTCAACCGCTGTTATTTCCACGGCACAGCGTACTCACCTGAAACCGCCCCATGGCCAGGATACCTCTTCTATGCCGCGATGGAGATGAACCCCCTGAACACCATCTGGCGGGACGTTCCGGCGTTCACCGCCTATATGCAACGCGTCCAGTTGGCCCTGCAAGAAGGACAACCCGATAATGACCTGCTCGTCTATCTGCCGGTTTATGACATCTGGTCCGAATACCCGGGACGACTGCTTCTCTTCGATATCCATAAGATGGACCTGGTCGCACCGCGGTTCATCCATGCCGTCAATGCCATCTACAACGCCGGTTATGACCTCGATTATGTCTCCGACCGTATGATCGCGGCTATTCAGGGTGTGGATGCAGAAGGACGGCTCATCACGCCTTCGGGTGTTACCTATCAAGCACTCGTTTTGCCCGAAGTCAAACATATGCCTCAACCCACGCGCGACCGCATCGCCGAGTTAGAAGCCAAAGGGGCTACTGTCATTTGGGTCAGCGATGGTGATTACCGTGCCGCGCTGGCGCAGACTTCCATCCGTCCGGAGACGATGAAAAACCTCGGTGTCAAGACTATCCGCCGACGCACGGACAGCGGTTACCGCTATTTTATTACCAATCTGCAACCGGCAGATGTCCATGCTTTTGTCCATCCGGCGGTTACGACCGACAGCATCCTTCTCTCACTTCATAGCGGCGAATCGTGCCTGATGGATATCACCACCGACGGCTGCTCTATTACCCGTCTCTCACTTGCCGGTGAGGTGGCAGAAACAGCCCATAGACTTGATATTACCAATAACAAGTGGACTCTCACACCGGTGGATTTACGCTCGTTTGAAACCCTACAATCCGTTTCGGTACCACGATTACAATACTGGTCTAACTTATGGAAAGACGCTGTAGGAACAGCAGCGTATGAGACGACGGTTAAACTCTCCACCAAACAACTAAAGGACAGTCGTGTTATTCTCCGTTTGGGAGATGTGCGCGAGTCAGCGCATATCTATATCAACGGGCAAGACGCCGGTGTAGTCTTTGCAGTTCCCTTCGATATAGATATAACCCCCTACCTCCGTCCCGGCAAGAACTCCCTTCGTATAGAGGTTACCTCGCTTGCTGCCAATTACTTGGCTGAGATGGATCGCCGCGGTATCGTCTGGCGTAAGTTTAAAGATGCCAATATCGCCAACCTCAAAGGCGGCAAGGTTTCCTATTACGGCAACTGGGACGTTATGCCCTGTGGTCTAAATACCGCTACTATATTATTGGAATCTAAATCGTATTAATTCTTCTTGATATTTCAGATTGTCAACTACCGCTCAATTTCGCGATTGTGCGATAGTTCTTGTATAGATAAAAGCATGGCGCTTTAGAAGACTATTGAGCGCGTGAGCGCAAGAGAAACTATAAGCGCACGCGATAAATAGAGACTTTTGTTGCGTAAAAAATTGGATGACTCATTAGGCTTTTGAGAAGATGTTAGGAGACCTTTGAAACGTGAGAAGAAAGGAGACTTTTTTCATAGCGAAAATAGCAGACGTTTGAGGTGTAAATTATAGATGGACTTTTGATGTTATTCGTGTACCTTATTAGACCTCCTATTTCGGTGTGCGCGTGATGACTTTTTCGCGAGAAAAATGTGAGACTTTCGTCCTAATTTATGTGCGTGACTTTCGCTTTTTGTTGAACGTGTTGACTGCATATTCCGCTCGAAAGTGCGGTTTTAGAGCCATATTACGCATGGCGGTTGGGGTTCCTGAGAGGCTAAAAGCGGAAGATTTTGCTATCTTCCGCTGCTATCTGGCTTATTTTTCAATAACTTACGATTTTAATCACCGGAAAAACCGCACAACTGTAGAACTGCGCGTTCTAAAATTGTACGCTTTTCTTGCAAATCGTATTCTTACAATTAGCGTATATCAATAAGATAGAACAAAAACACCCTTTTTGTTCCTAATTTGCGTAATCCGTACTAAATTTAGATAATAGATTGATTTGCAGGTATTTGTGAGGATTTATATTTTTTGTTCCCCCCAACCGCCCTCATGGACATAAAAAATCCGTCCGCTCATGGTTGCAAGCAGACGGATTTTTGTGCGCTCAGGCACAAGATTTTAGAACTCTGGAGCTATCTTATTGATACGCTCAATCAGATTCTCGTCAATGTGATTAGCATAACGGAACGTCATACTTAAATCACTGTGACCAACTATCTGTACAACATCCAAATCATTGGCACCTGCACGCAGGAGGTTGTTAATACCACTATCTCGGAGTGCAGTTTGAACTCTGTGAGTGTCTTGCAGCGTTTGCGTTCACGGTTCATCATCAACCGAATGCGTTCGTACTCATCAAGAATGGGGTTTAGGCGGTAGTACTCGATGTACCATCCTTTGGAATTGTGTTTGAGTTCTGCCGGAACATATTTCCTCAGAGCTCCGAAATTTTGCTGTAACATAATAATTTTTTTTCTTACCGCGAACCATTTCTGATTGCGGCAAGAAAAAAAGATAATAATGTCCTATAAACAGCAAATGACTTCCACAATCGTGAAAGTCATTTGGGCAGATTTTGGGTCGATTTCAACGCGTCTCAAGCGTAACTTGTTGATTTTCAACCTCTGCGGTGCCGACGAGACTCGAACTCGCGACCTCCGGCGTGACAGGCCGATATTCTAACCAACTGAACTACAGCACCAGTCGCTTTCCCTTTTCGCAGCTCACTCAGCAAGGTCATTACTGAGACGACTGCCATTTCTCGAAAGCGGTTGCAAAGGTACTGCTTTTTTCTGATATGTGCAAATTATTTCAAAAAAAAATGCAAAAAAAATGCATTTTTCATTTAGATTAGCGTTCAGACCTTGTATAAACACTCATTTTCCGCTACCTTTGCACGTATGAGCATGCACCATTTGTGCATTTACCATGTATCATTTAGTCTTTAACAAAACAATGCTATCAGTTACCTACCCTGCACTGCCACATCGTTTGGTTTGGTTTCTTGCCGCCGAAAATTACCTCGCCACGCAGCCCGGCGAGTATCTGATGCTGTGGCAGAGCCGACCTACAGTTATCTTCGGTCTCCACCAAGATATGCACGCAGAAGTGAATATCCCGTGGTGTGAGGCACATGGTGTTGAAATGTACCGACGTAAGTCCGGCGGAGGTTGCGTCTATTCCGACGAAGGGAATCTGATGATATCCTACATCCGAAAAGGAGATGCTACCAAAGCGCAACATATATTTCACGAATACATTGACAAGATTGCATCTGTTCTTCAAGAGCTTGGTATTAATGCTGTCACTACTGCTAATAACGACGTGCTTGCCGGTGGAAAAAAAGTATCCGGCAACGCCTGCTATATAGTAAGATGCGCAACAAACGAGTCAGCCGTTATTGTCCACGGCACGCTACTGCTCTGCAGCAACCTTGACAACGTGACAGCCGCACTCAAGCCGCCACAGGAGAAACTCAGGCGGCACGCCGTTGCCTCTGTCAGACAACGGGTAACCAATCTGCAAGACCTCGGACTCAATGATTTGGAACAAATAAAGACAGCCGTCAAAGAACGACTGTCTTCAGGTACTTATACTCTCACTGAGGCAGATATACGTCAGATTGATATAATAGAACAATCCTACCTTAATCCTGACTTCATCGCAGGCTGCACTTCAGCGATTGAAGTTATTGACCGGTAGTCAACGGATGAAGTTGTTAATCTCTAATAATTATCACTCAAGCGTAGCTGTGCATGCCGCCGAGAAAGAAGTTTACACCAAAATAGGTAATCAACACCGAAAGGAACGCCACAATAGTGTAAATGTGGAAAAACCTTACATTTTGAAACACGGGCAAAGAACGCTTGTGTAGCGGAGCAGCATACACCAAAAGCGTAATCAACGCCCACACTTCCTTCGGGTCCCAGCCCCAGTAACGTCCCCAACTGATGTTGGCCCACACAGCTCCAAGGAAGATACCGATAGCCAACAAACAAACGCCCGGACGCAGTAGCTTCTCGCTAACATGCCTCATCCTATGCTGTTCCAACTCGTTCATAAACAGCGCTGCAATAGCATTGAACATCACAAAAGCAAGAAATGCATACGCCAGCATTATCACCCCCACGTGCATGCTCAACAACGGCGACTGCAACACAGGCATCAGGTGAGTTATCTGCGGATTAGAAGCTGTCATCATTGAAACCATCAGTGCCATCGCTGAAACTAAATAACCGTATGGTAGTACCGAACGACTTCTAAGCGACCAGCACACTGATAACAGCATTGCAAACCATGCCAGAGTCTGCATCGTCTCGTGGCCGTTAGACATGGGAACATGCCCGCTCACATACCAGCGCATAGAAAGCATTGCCGTAAGGAACAGCCAAGCAACAATCAGTCCGATTGCCATCACATACCCAAGCCATCGGGGCACATGCCTGCCTTTCGCACGTAAGAAACAATAGACGGCAAAAAACAACAGTCCCAGCATCATCATTGTTATGGCAAGCGGCTTTGTGTAATTGATTTGGCGGAACAGCTGCTCCGTTTGGAAACGACGTTCGGAAAAAGCCACCGTTTCCCTCTTTTCCGACTCATTTGCAGCGATTGACTGCTGTTCTATGGCAGTCAGACAGTCTATCTGGTATTTTCTGATTTTCTTCAGCGTCTCGTTTGCCGCCACATTCTTGCCTTGCATCAAGTCGTGCGCCACATACTGCAACGCATAGGTGCGGAAGAGCAGTTCCTCCTGCGGCAGTCCTGTCTCTGTTGTCTGCCTATCCTTAGTGTAAAGATTGATATCCAGCCAACCGTCAGCGGTGGGCCATATCTTAAACAGCGAGCCGTTGGCCACCATCAGCCGAACCATCTCACGCTCTTTGTTTGCCGCCGGCTTACGCGAGTGTTTGAGTGGCACCTCAGCCCAATCATCGTAATAGAATAGCAGTCCTGTCAGCACCTGATTAGCAGTGTAGCGTGTGCCGTCCTCCGCCTTCCAATACGGCTTGCCATATAGCTTGAGCGTCACATCCGTTGCCAGGGTTGACATAGGACACACACGACCGTTATACTCGACAAGCAAATCTCCGAATGTCTCAGCCACCGGTTGTTGCAGAGCCTGCGGAGCCGCAGAAGCCGCAAAAGGAGCGATAGACAATGTGATTAAAACAGCTAAAACCGACATTGACAGGTGAGAAGTGTTTTTTGTTCTTCCGATATAATCATGCGTATGGCGATGATGATGTCGCTGATGAGCCTCATGGGAATGATGCCGATGACCAAAAAGAAGATACAGGCATACCGACACAAGCAACAACAAATAGCCGGCATAAGTGACAGCTATGCCGACAGGGTCATAGCTAACAAGAAAAGTACAGCCCTGCATGTCCTCATCGTATTGCGACTGATACAAACGCCAGCCTTTATAACGAAAGATTTTGTTCATAGCCACCGTTCCGGAAGCGACAATCTCCTCTTGAGAGAAATGCATCATCGCGGAAGGCGTAAAAGCAGACAACCCGATTGTGCTCTCCGCCCCAAAGTCCTTCGAAGTGGCAGCACCTTTGAACCCCTCCACAAACGAGGACACAAAGCTTTTCACGCCTCCGTCTTCCTCCGTCTGCGTGAAAGCCGACCGGCTTATGATTTGAATCTTGCTGACAAAATCCTCCGGCGTCTTTGTTCCCGGATAACAGATGACATCAAAGTCCTCAAGCATTACCGCAAACGGCATCTGCTCTTCTTCTCCTGTTCGTGCCGAAAAATACGACGAATACTCCCCTATTCTTAGATGCAAAGCACCTTCGCGTCCGAAGACGTGCGTCAACATTGCACCCGCCAAGATGACAGGAAAAGAGCAGTGTAGCAGAAACACCCAAACGTTAATCTGCTTGTACTTGCGCTCATGGATAATATACGCCATTCCCGCCACAACAGCCACTGCCCAAAGAGCGATGGTCCACGGAGCAGTATAAAACCAACGTACCGCAAAATCAGTACCAAAAATCTTCTCTACAATCGTAGCAGCGATGAGCAGTATCAAAATACTGCCCATCGCTGAAAAAGCCGTTATACGATAATATTTACTTCTCATATCAAATAGCGTTCACGAACTTGACGATGGCATCTCTATCCGCCTTCGGCAGTTCGTAGAATTGTTTAGTAGCATCGAAGGCATCACTCTCCTCGCTATATCCGTGCCACATGATTGCTTCGATGACGTTTCGAGCTCGAGTGTCATGCAGTCTTGCCTCATTGTCGTCACCCGTACACTTTTGGTGCAGTCCGCGTCCCCAAAGCGGAGTGGTACGACACCAACCGGTGCGGATATCGTTCTTCATAAAGAGCTTATGCTGAACAAAGTCGGTATAAGGCCAGATGGTCTGATAGGGATAACGCGGCAGGTCGTTGTTGCGAGTGAAGAACTTGTTCGGGTCTTGCAGGTAGTCCGGACCTGTGGTCCATGACGGACGGTGGCACTGTGCACAACCAATCTGATTAAAGAGCTCGCGACCGCGCTGCACGTCTTTGTCATGGATATCGCGCACAGCCGGAACAGCTAATCCACGATGCCACACCATAAAGTCCTTATACTCATCATCCGTCATCTCAACAGGCAAATCAGTAGAAGTAAGATATGCGTAGATATTTGCCTCAACATCATCGGTAAACCACTCTGCATGTGTGTGCTCAGGGTCAATCTTCTCAATATAATCCGGGAAACCTGCCTGTACCTCAGGATCCTTTGAAGAGATGGTAGCGTAGTTGACACCTGCCAAGTCGAGGTAGTGATAACGCCTGTCGGAACGTGTAACGTTAGTAATGTTCCAAATAGCATTAGCTCCGGCAGCATCCTGAAGCGGGCCACGCGACATGGCATAAGTATATCGACGCACGTAAGGTGTGCCGTCACCTTGACGAGAATTGGTGTAGAAAGTCTTCCATTGTCCGCCCTCGAACCACTCGCTCTTCCAGTTCTTCAGATATCCTTTCTTATAAGCTTCTTCTTCACGAGCCCATTGTGCTGTAATAGAGTCGTCAGGGATAGCGTCCGTAAGGCCTGTTCCGAAGATTCCGATGGTGTTCTCAAGCTTCACACCGTAGTTGGACGGGTTGATGGTCTCATAACCGTACACTGCATCTGCCGGCATCGTCACCTCAGGATAACGAAGTTCAAATGCCTCACCATCGGCAGGGAACGGACTCTTGAGTGCACCGTCATTAGCAACAATCCACTCCACTTGAATCTTCGACTCGTCCAAAGGTGCCTTGAAGGGTGCAACAGCATGTAGTTGAGGCATACCTGCTACCCAAGTGCAATAGTTTTCCGTAGTCTTGTCGTAGATAACAAGCAGTGTACCATTGCCAATTGCAGTGGTGTTATATGTGCCGGCTTGTACCGACTTGCCATGACCATAACCCGGGTGGCAATGAATACACGATGCACGCACATATACAGGCCCGAGACCGGAACGTGTTCCCGTTGGGTTAGCCACGAACTGTTTCTCAAAAAGTGCTTCACCACGTTTGAATGCCTCCATCCAGTGACCATTTTCAACAGATGCTGTAGGCTGCTCAAAGGCGTTAGCCGTAAAAAGATAAGAGGTGCCCAACTCACCACCGGCATAATACCATGCCGGTAAAGTCTTCGTCTCATCAGTAGGCTCGTCAGTAGGTTCAGTAGTCTTGCAAGAGAAGAACACTAACGGCAAAACTGATAGCAATAAGAACAAATATCTTTTAGACATAATAGTTAATGGTTATTAACCTCCACAAGAGTGCAACAATAATTGTGCCGCACCCTTGCTTTGGATTATTAAATAAAACTTATTTTCCTACTTCAGTATATATTTCCTCCAATACATCCACAAGATCTGTCCCTACCACTTTCACAGCATTCTGTGCTTCCGATGATTTAGCGTTAGCAGCAAAAGGCTCCGGAATAGCAGCGATAGCCTTGATGGAATTCTCCAAAGCCTCACGGCAACGAGCGTCAAGGTCAGCGTTTCTCTGCTTGATAATATCTGAGAGACATGCGTCACCGGCATTGCTTCCGAGATAAGCGTTTTGAATAGAACGGATATTGTCCTGGAAATCCTCAATAGAGTTCAACGCATACGGAGACTCAATATAGTTACGGTCCTCTTCTGACGAAGCATTGGCAGGCGTACCTATCTTAGTGTTACCCACTTCATCTGCAATATCAATACAGCCTTGTACCAGTTCCTCAACAGCAGCTTTGTATGTGCTGTATGGAGCCTGAGCGTTCTTCATTAGCGAAGCATAGCCGGCTGCAAAATCGCGGTTTTCGAGTTCCGCTTCCTCAAGCAGCTCTCTCTTCTCTTTCGAAACGTTGTCTATTCCTGCCCACGATGCTTCCAGCACAAGCGTTTGCAGCATCAGGTCTTCTGTAACGGCAAGGGTATATACCAATTCCGGACGAGTATAAGCAGTGCTGTGGTAACGCACATTGCTCTTATCAGCGTTGTCTGGCGCATAGAGCATATACTCAATAGCGTGGAAGCCGAGCAGTCCGTAACCAAGGAAATTGCCCACATAATCAGCTCCGTCTTCCTCTATACGCTGCATTCTCGTTGCATCACCGAGCAGTGCGTCCATCTCATCTTTAGCAAGCGGCCACGAGTCGATATGCGGGTCGATACTATAGTCGCCGGCAGGACCATAAAGGAACGCCTCCGATAGCTCCCAATAACGACGAGCCTTAACCCACTCGTCAGCAGCGGCTTTAATGTCAGCCTCTGTCAGAGAGCCTTTCTCAAAATGTTCGAACATAGTCTCAACAGCCTCATACAACTCCACAGTAGCATCACCAAGCGAACGATAGGTAGCGATTACGGTGTTGTCAACATAAGGGGTGATAATGTTCTTGTACGCCTCTTCATTAGCGTCTGCCGGTGTATCCGGCGTGTTGTTGCCGCCATTGCAGGCGGTCATGCCAAGTGCGGCTACTGCCAACACACAAGCATAAGAAAAAAGTTTCTTCATAGTGTAGTATATTTTTTATGATTAAATGTACTTATGATATACCATTTCACTCGGAAATTACAGTTTGAAGAACCCGCTATAATTGATTGATAGAGCAATATACGGCTCGTTCTTATACGTAGTTTCTGTATATGGGTTTTGGTTCAATATGCCATACCCGAATTCACCTTTCACAACAATTTCCGGTAGTGGGAAATAGTTAAAGCCGCATGACACCTTCTGCCGTCCTGCCCAATAATTGCGATTGCCGAAAATCTTCGCCTGCGAGTCATATATATCATATCTAACCCACAGATAGAACTGCTGGTTCAACTGCTGCAGCACATTATTAAAATGGAAGAATTCATACCCGACCTCAGCGCCGGCAGAATAAGCCCACTCTGCCACGTTCTGGCGTTTAGAGACGGAATTTTTCGACATCTGTTTGTTAAATTGGCTTATCATATCGGCATCATGCAGGTGTCCCACAGTAGCCGCACCGCGGAAAATAACATGATGGTCGGCGTAGTTCCAGTCAACGGAATGAAGATGTATAAGACCTAACACCCCGTCATACTTACTATTTGTTGTAGGTGTAAGGTTCTGATGGAACGATGTTCCGGCATAATGACTTGTCGAAATACGTAAAGCATCCGACCCGCTGTTGCTCAACGGAAAGAAGTCCAGTCGTCCTAAGCCTGCATACGTGTTTGCAAGTTTGAACTCATACGGCGATGCACTGCCATAGTGTATCCAATTCTTCGCTCCAAACAAGTCACTTTCCAACCCTGGAAGAAACTGAGCTGTGTAAGCAAGCCATCTCCACCTTCCTGAAAACTGTAATCCAATGTCGTGCCAAGTACACGGCAGAATAGTGTTATCACCTTCAGGCCTATATACTCCAAAGAAGCGGTTAGGCTCATGGTGGGCATTAGTGCCGCCAAGTGGCACAATAATCATACCGGCACGAAGCACTGCATAACGATTAAAACGTTTCTGAATCCAGAACTGCTCTAACGCCACTTCTCCGCCACGCTCAACCTCACTCTCGTACTCCCCACCTTCCTCTTCCTCAATCTCTACTGCTGACTCCGTTCCACCATGCTCGAACTCAATCTCCGAACCCATACTCCACCCTTTTCCAAAGTCATAACCTAAATATACGACAACATGCGGTAAGTCAAACTCGCCGTATTGGTCATTCTTGTACTTGTCAGGCGAAGTATAGCGAAGATAGTTGTTGGAGTAAAAACAACGCTTCATTGTAGCTTCCCCGTATCCGCCTATGGTCAAACGATGTCTGCCGTGCCCGAGCTCAACTGCATTATCCATTGTACTCTGTTCTCTCTGAAAAACCTTTGTACGCTTATCTTCGCGACTATCCCCACTCTGTGGTTCAGCAAGCCGTGTACGTTTGTTTTCATCAGAAATCATAACATTTGGGGATACTGAGTCACGCAACTGCTCTAAACGTTCAATCCGCTGAAGGAGATTTTGCCAATCAGTAGCACTGACACGAAGAGAATCCTGCGCCAATGCTGATGAATAGCTGAAAATCAAAACAAAAAACAAACTAATCCGTATTTTTTTCATTATAATATTTTTTTCTGTTAGTTAAAATAAGTGGATAAATTATACCACATATCTGCCACTTTTATTTCATTACAAAGTTACTCATTTAGCAACAATTACACAATCCCTATTTTTTGGTAAAATAACATATATGTATGCTCGACTGACATTTTGTCAGTTAACTGTTATTTGGCACAGAAAGTGATTTTGAGAGTACAAAACACACTGCGGAAAGTGTGAAACAAGATGAAATAAATTTTAAAAATATAGTGCTATGAACAACAAGACAGAAAATTTGAACAAGTACGCCATCAATTTGAACGAGCGTGCCAAGAACGGCAAATTAGACCCCGTCATCGGTCGTGACGAAGAAATCCGCCGTGTTCTGCAGATTCTTAGTCGGCGCACGAAGAATAACCCGCTGCTGATAGGCGAACCCGGTGTCGGCAAGACCGCCATTGCTGAAGGTCTCGCACACCGTATTATCCGTGGCGATGTACCTGAAAACCTGAAACAAAAACAGATTTACTCTCTTGACATGGGTGCCTTGATAGCAGGCGCCAAGTATCAAGGTGAGTTTGAAGAGCGTTTGAAAGGTGTAATAAGCGAAGTAACAGAAGCAGCCGGCGAGATTATCTTGTTCATCGATGAGATACACACCCTTGTTGGTGCCGGTCAGACCAGCGGTGCAATGGATGCCGCCAACATCCTCAAACCTGCCCTTGCACGAGGTGACCTTCGCGCGATAGGTGCCACCACGCTACAGGAGTATCAAAAATACTTTGAGAAAGATAAAGCCCTTGAGCGTCGGTTCCAAACTGTAATGGTTGACGAGCCGGACGAGGCAGCTACCATCAGCATCCTGCGTGGTTTGAAAGAGCGCTACGAGAACCACCACCACGTGCGTATTAAGGATAACGCCCTGATTGCCGCTGCCGAGCTTTCCACACGTTACATTTCTGACCGCTTCCTTCCTGACAAAGCTATTGACCTCGTTGACGAAGCTGCTGCCAAGATGCGATTGGAGGTGGACTCCGTACCTGAAGAACTTGATAATCTTGACCGACAAATCAAGCAGATAGAGATTGAGCGCGAAGCTATCAGGCGTGAAGGCGACAAGGAGAAACTCAACTCGCTAAGCAATCAACTCAGCAGCCTTAAAGAACAAGCTGACGCTATGCGACAGAGGTGGAACAAAGAGAAGGGCTATATGGCGACCATCCAAGACGAGAAAGTGCGTATGGAGCAACTGCGCCACGAAGCCGATACTGCAGAAAGAGAAGGCGACTACGGCAAGGTAGCAGAAATACGCTACAGCAAACTGAAGGAGTGTGAAGAGAAGATACAACATGCTCAGGACGCCCTGCACCAACTCGGTGGAGAAAGCCTTATCAAAGAGGAAGTTGACGCTGACGATATAGCAGAAGTAGTAAGCCGCTGGACAGGTATCCCCGTCTCTAAGATGCAACAGTCTGAGCGTGACAAACTCCTTCACCTTGAAGAGGAACTGCACAAACGTGTTGTCGGGCAGGACGAAGCTATACAAGCCGTGAGTGATGCCATTCGCCGTTCACGTGCCGGATTGCAAGATCCTAAACGACCTATCGGTTCGTTCATCTTCCTCGGAACAACCGGTGTCGGAAAAACCGAACTGGCGAAAGCACTTGCCGACTACCTGTTCGACGATGAGAACATGATAACACGTATTGACATGTCAGAGTACCAAGAGAAGTTCAGCGCCACACGTCTGATTGGTGCGCCTCCCGGATATGTCGGTTACGACGAGGGCGGACAACTGACAGAAGCTATTCGACACAAACCTTACTCTGTGGTACTTTTCGATGAGATAGAAAAAGCTCACCCTGACGTGTTCAACGTATTGCTACAAGTGCTGGATGATGGCCGTCTGACCGATAACAAAGGCAGGACGGTTAATTTCAAGAACACACTGATTATTCTCACCAGCAACCTCGGTTCGCAACTCATCCGGGAGAATACAGAAAAAGGTGTAGGTCTTGACGCGACACGCGAACAAGTCATGGAACTGCTACGACAAACCATTCGCCCCGAGTTCCTCAACAGAATTGATGAGACTATTCTCTTCACACCGCTTGATGAAGACCAGATACGCGACATCGTAAGTCTGCAAATAGGTAATATACATAAGATGCTGATGCAGCAAGATATCGACCTGCGCTTTACCGATGATGCCATCTCGTTTATTGCGCATGAGGGTTACGACCCGCAGTTTGGTGCACGACCCGTTAAACGAGCACTACAAAGGCTCGTACTTAATGAACTGTCAAAGCAGATTATTGCAGGAAAGATTAACACCCACAATGCGGTTATTGTTGACCTACACGAAGGAGCACTTGTCTTTAAGAACGAAAGGTAATGTTCCGGTGTCGGATATAAACCGCAAATGGTCCGACAGCCGATTAAGGATATAAGCCTTTACATAAATGGGGTATGCCATAAACAATGATGAGCATCACAAACGATGCTCATCATTGTTTATGTTTTAATGTTTACTCTTCAATAGGAATAGTCCCTGTCGGTTTGCGAATAGAATATTTGGTCATCTCCTGATTGCTCTCAAATCCGATACCTTTTATTATAGACGAAGACTTAGTGATTGTAATAATCGTGTCAGAAAACACTTTCTTATCCTTCTGGCTCCACCACAGCTCAGGTGTATCAAACCGCTCTCCTTCAAGGTTTAACGCGTGTACATTGCCCACCAGATGCCACATCTCATCATCTTTATTATAGTAGGCATAATCAGCCTCTAAGAACGCATTAACCGTGAAGTCAGCAGGGTTAAATTTCTCTAAATAAACTCCTTTAGGGAACTCCCAATACGCCGGAGTTGCCTTATCGTATATCTGCCAAGATGGCGTTGTTATACGATATCGAACAATGCCGGAATCAGATATCAGAGATGTAACGTTCTTTGCATCAAGCACAGGCATCGAAGCCCTATTGTCAACGGCATCTGCCGCTAACTTCTTATCATGCCGAACACAAGAGCTAAAAAAGAGGACACATACCAACAGCAAAGCAAAGAAAAAGCGGAGACACCGACAAGCGGTGTCTCTGCCCGTAGATATATGTGTATGAATATTATTCACAAACATTATCTGATAGTCGTGGTCTCACCTATCCAGCCACCAACGGTGAATGTTGAACCGCTAAACTCTGCCGGTAAGTCGAAACGTTCCTCTTTGGTCGGGAAATATTTCGAGTACGTAGCGATAAGCTTATTCACATCATCAGTAACTGACGGGTCAACTTGCTTAGCCTTGACGAACTTATCAACACCAACCCAGAAAACGGTTTTGTTCAAGATAGCAGCTTTGGCCCCATACTCTTCTTTGCTATAAGGAGTTGAGGAAACGTACAGCAATCCCCAAACGAGGTAACAACGTCCCTGGTCCGGCTTGAGTTCAAGCGACCTGCGCAAGTATTGGCGAGATTGCGGGTAGTTCTTCACCTTGTCGTAAAGCACTCTGGCTGCACGATACTGATACTCGGCTTTATCATCGTTTTCCTCTGCCAATTCGGTAGCCTGGTCATAATAACTGACAGCATCTTTCCACTCCTCTTTCTTCTCACACATGCTTGCACATCCTGCAGCTGACTCTGCAGTAGGTGACAAGTGGTGTGCAGCCTCTGCTGCTGCGAAATATGCGTTGCTCTCGGTGCATCCCACCTTACGGTAAAGTCTCATGATACGGTTAAGCATATCCAGGTTCTCAAGGTTTGCAGCAACAACCGGTGTATAAAGCTCGTCCAGCTTGTTGCAATCAGCAGCACCGCTGCTTGCGAACACTTGGTCAAGGTTATCCTTATATGCTTTGATTGCCTCAGCGTTCTTGTTAGCAGGATCGTTAATCATTGCCGTATATGCATCCGCGCAGAGCTGATAGTCAGAGATATACTGGTCAGCATATTTAGCAACGTCTGACTTATAAAGTCCGAGCGACACCTCTGCAAGTTGTGCAACTACCTTAACAGGAGCCTTGCCACCCTGTTCGCTAACCGACTCTTTCAGCCAAGGATAAGCAGTCAGAGCAAGCTCGTCTTCCGAATAGTACGTACAATAATCAACACCTTTCTGACCAAGGATCCAAGCCTTAGGGTATTTGGCGTCAGTGCCGAAATATTTGATTCGCTTGTCATAGAGTTGCATGAGTTTGTCGCGCCACTCATTGTACTCAGCTGTACCCGGCTGGTATTGAGAAATCTTCCATTGAACAATTTTCACACCATCGGCATATACGTTCTTCGAGTATCCCGGGCAAGTGCTATAAACTGCCAACCAAGGTTCAAGCGCCTCAGCATACTGTTTGTTCTTTGCCGACTCGTGGAAGAGCGAAGTGTACATGATGCAGTCTTCTGTAACGATTGACACCTCTTCCTCTACAACAGGCTCAGGTGCTTTGCCTTTTTTCTTCTTTTGAGCACATGCCAATGCGGGCAATGCTGCACAAAGAGCGATAATAATCAAAGTTCTTGCTTTCATAATATTGTTGTTTTAGAGATTTAATATTCCAACGCTATCAGAGCGAAATTATATTGCTAAGAAGTTCAACTTGTGCTCTGCACGAAAATACAGAGCCAAAGACCGTGCCAAACTATATCAGAGCCTGCGTTTGAAGAACCAATTTTCGCTTACCGACACATTAAACGTAAACCTTAAATAGTTCTCCACCAACATGTTCGCCGAACCGCGGCGACCATACTCAAGGGTAGTATTAAAGACAGTTGCAACATTATGCAAAGGAAAAGCTGTTCCTATTGACACCGTAAATTCTTTTCCTTTTACAGCAGACACGTATGGGTCTGCCATTGAGAAACCGACCCTCCATGGCATATTATCAATATATCGCCTGCCTCCGGGTCGATGAGTGTATTCCACACCAATAGAAATCTTTTGCCTGTCCTGCAATTTGAGCGATGAGTCGAAATAATCAGCAGACGCCCAACAATAGCGCATATAGTCGGCACTCAGCAACAGCCTACCATTCCACTTATACATTGCGCCGACCCCCCAAGTCATAGGGAAGTCGGAAGGCAATGTTGATGAAGATATCGTGTCCGACGATGATGTTTCCAACAAAGCCACATCTCCGTTGAGTCGGCTTTTATTTTCGAACACGGCTCCCAGTGAGAACGAATGCCCCTCGAATGTGTGGAACAACTGCGCACCATAGCGCAAGCGGATGTCATTCACATGAATGCGTTTAATCTCCGTCACCGAACGCAGACCTTCCGTAAAGGCAATAGCACTGCTATTGTTAATCCTGCCAAACATGTAATAAATATTAGCACCAAAGGCAAACCAATCAAACAGATTAGCCGACAGACCGCCATAAACCTCAGTGACACCTCCTGTGCCCTCGTATGCCATTACGTAGTGATAATCAGAGTGAATAGAATCAGCGGCTGAGAAGTTATAGCCTACCATAGAATATGGCATAACGCCCAAAGACATTCCTATATGCTGTTTCCATATAGGAAATTGCATAGTTATATACTCAAGATTTCCGTTGCCTCTGTTGCGAGTACCGGTATTGTCCTTGTAATTGTTCCACATCGCCGAGGCAGCAAGGTCGAACATAAACGTGGTACTATCCACTACAGTATATGAAGCCGGCTGAGAAGGATTAATGACTCTACTCTCACGCATACCTATACCAACCCCGCCCAAAGCACGATACGCTCCCGGAACATTATCATTCATCTCGCCATAACCATAACGAGAGAACGGGGAGTGAGTATTATTTTGTGCTGAAAGATTGAGCGATACAGACAACATCGCCAACAGCAAATATATACAACGATTTCTCATCTACTATAATCAACCGCCGGCACTAACACCGAGCAAAAAACACATTATCAGTTGCAAAGTTACAAAAAATTCGTGACTTGACAAAAAAAAACGCCAAATACAATCAAGTATTTTGCGTTTTTTTAACAAATTATATACACACAATAACAAAGTCAGAGTTTTTTCACCACATAACAACGACCCTCAGAGTGTTACATCGAAGAAATCCTCTTGTTTTTCGCCGTTTTACAGCGAAAGATTATACTCCAATATTCTGTTTAGACCAATTAGAACAAGATTCTTCTCGAATGTCATCGGCAGCTTCACGTTAGCCATTATATACGCCGCATTACCTCCGGTTAAGAAAGTTGTATAATTCCCAACTCTCTTTTGCAAAGTCCGCATATAGCCCTCCACCTCATACTTAACCCCCCTCACAACACCGGCAAGTATAGCATCGTTGGTATTCTTGCCGAAAAGAGGAATAAGTTGCTTCTCTCCAAGCTCTACAAGAGGCAGTTTTTTTGTTTGGTTTTTAAGCGCAACAAACCTCATCTTCATTCCGGGGGCTATATTTCCGCCCACAAAAGTGTTGTCTTCGCTAACGAAATCATAGGTGATAGCAGAGCCTGAATCAATAATCAGCAGGTTCTGATTGGGTTTAATAGCGTTGGCTCCTACAGCTGCGGCAAGACGGTCTTGGCCAAGTGTGTTAGGAGTATCGTACGCATTGCGTATAGGAACAGGAGTGCTATGGTCAAGCACAACAAAACGTTTGGTCTTCCGCTGCAAAGTGTTCAAAACCGCCGGTTCGATATTCACCACAGACGAGAGAATACTATTTTCTATATTATACAAATCACATATTTTCCCCGCGTCGTCAGATGAAAACGACTTATAAATAAAGTGATTGAACAGCTTACCATCATCGGTAAACACTGCCACTTTGGTTCTGCTGTTGCCTTGGTCGATACAGAGGTTCATGTTGTCTTTCTGTAATTGGTAAAAAAAGGTCCACCTTATAGTTAGGCGGACCACACACTTTGTTTTGAGCGTGTTGCTTATTCAGCAGCAGGAGCCTCCTCAACAGGAGCAGCCTCTTCTACCGGAGCAGCTTCCTCTGCAGGAACAGCCTCCTCAGCAGGAGCTACAACTTCCTCAACAGCAGGAGCAGCCTGCTCTTCGCAGCAAGCCTTGTTGTCTGCTTTCTTGCAGCATGCTACAGTGCAAGCAGCAACTGCCAAAACCATAAGTACTTTTTTCATTTTAGTAAACTTGTTTAATTAAACATTAAGTCTTCATGGATATGAATATCGCGCGTCCATATCTGAAAACCGTGGGCAAAGTTACTACTTTTTTTTGATATACATATATTATCACATAAAAAAAATAACAAAAAAAGCATTTTTCTTATTTTTCGTAATATTTTTCTCTGCTAAACACCCATCAAAGGATTGTATAAATACCTCTTTATTGACTTCTTTGGTGTCTTTTCAAACTCATGCGGATAGATTCTAATGGTGCTTATCTGCTCATACGATGCCACCTGTGAGTTCACTTCCTTCCTATTCTGCTCCATCACTTCATGCAGTTGCTGGTCAGTAAGGTGTGACGTATCCACCGCCTCCATATCCGGATATACAAGTGCAACAAGGGTATCATTATGCTGCATCACAAGTGACTCTGTGATATACGGCATATTGTCAAGCTTGGCCTCCAATTCTTCAGGGTAGATATTCTGTCCTGACGGACCAAGCAACATCGTCTTGTTTCTTCCTTTAATAAAAATAACGCCTTCGTCGCTAACCATTCCGAGATCACCTGTCTTTAGCCACCCGTCATCGGAGAAGGTGTCACGCGTTGCCGAGTCGTTCTTGTAGTACCCGTACATCACATTCTCACCTCTCACTTCCAACTCGCCTACTCCCTCGGAATTAGGAGTATTCACCCTTACCTGCATCAGCGGCAACACCTTGCCGCAAGAGGATGGGATAAACTCATTGTACGGCGAGAAAGATATAAGCGGAGCACACTCGGTCATACCATATCCGACGGTGAGCGGAAAATGAATCTTGCTAAAGAAAGCTTCAACCTCAGTGTTAAGCGGAGCACCGCCAATGATGACCTGAGTGAACTCACCACCAAAAGCAGCCACCAGTTTCTTCTTTATTGAAAGCAACACAGCATCCGACAGACCTGGCACGGCAAACACCCAACTCTTGCGGCTGTCGGTTAATAATGGAAGAATAATCTTCTTATAAATCTTCTCAATGATAAGCGGCACAGTGAATATCGTTGTCGGTTTAATCTCCGAGAACGCACGCATCAGCAGTTGCGCCGCAAGCGGACGGCCATAATAGCAAGTGTAGCCACCCGCGCAGAAGTTACATAGAAAATCGAAAGCGCAGCCGTATGCGTGTGCAAGCGGCAAGAAACTGAGGAAACGACTGCCTCTATAGCATATCTTTGTGCTAATGCCAAACTGAACAATAGCTGCCAAAGCATTCAGCGGAGTAATGACGCCTTTGGAAAAACCCGTTGTACCGGAAGTGTAGTTGATAGACCCCACTTCCTTGTTGTCACGATAGTCATACCTTACCTTGTCCTTATGAAAATCGCCCTCGAATTTATCATTAAACAGTAGGTCGATGGTTTCCGGTTCAAGGTCCTTGACGTCCAATATCGGCACTTCATGCGGTGGCAGAACAACGTCTTCGTCTGCAATTTTTTGCTTCTTCTGCTCCTGCCGAGCTTTTTTCTCCACATCCTTGTACTCCTTATCAGAGAGAGTACGATGTTGTACGGCAAGAACAGAAAAATCAGTTAACGAGAGCACTGCCATCAGCTCAGGCATATTATTGATATCAAGCGCCTCCCACAATGCGTCTCCCGAAAAGAGGACACGCGAACCTGAGTGGTTGATAATATGCGTTACATCGCTCGGCTTGAAGTCTTGAAGAATGGGCACAATCACCGCACCATAGGTAACGACACCCACATACGTCATTGCCCAGAAAGAACTATTCCTGCCGAGCAACGCCACTTTGTCGTCTTTCTTTATACCACACTGAGCCAACAAGATATGAATCTTCTCTATTCGCTCAGCCACATCGGCATAAGTAAAGACTCGTTGATGCCCGTAATCAGACATGGCAGGACACGTCCAGTTCATCCTGACAGCATCCTCAAAATACCGAATTAGATTATCCTTAACCATAGGTTATAGAGCAATTGTTTAAACTACTTGACCGACCAAATGCTGTCCACAACAAACACGCTTTCTCCACGCCAAGGTAATGAAGCATTGTATTTCTTGTAATGCAACTCCACTTGCCTGCCTGTGCAGTGCATCAAGGAGTCGGCTATTGCCTCGTTCTCAACAGAGAACTTAAACTCATTGGACTGCACACCACCTTGCGCTGCAGCTGTCCGTTTCAAACCGCTCTGAACAATTTTACCCTCATAGGTCTTGAAGATAACGCCTTGTCGAGAAAAATAATTCAGCTCACCGCTATCGGTACCCTCTGCATAAGTGAACCAGAACCGCCAATACAGCCAACCGGCTAATACAAGCAATGCTACCGTCACAACAGAGCTGATTGTGATAACCACTGGTTTATTCATAACGTATAATATTAAAAAAATCCAACAATAAATTCACAAAACACTTTGTTAAACAATCTATCGAACCACTTATTTTTCGATAGCTGCACGTATGTCTTCTATCATCTTGTTATACTCATCATCCGTCAGATACACCTCTCCCGGGTTCATTCTGAATGTTCCGCCATAGTCCGGGCCATCAACATACTTAGGAGCAAGATGAAAATGCAAGTGGCTCAATTTGTCGCTATATGCACCGTAGTTAATCTTCTCCGGTTGAAAGACTTTCTGCATAGCACGCGTCACCTTCGCCACGTCAGCCATAAAAGCGTTACGCTCGTCGTCCGATAACTCGTTAAGGTCATTAACATGTCCATTATAAGCGACAAGACACCTGCCACGGTAGGTCTGCTCCTTGAAAAGGAACGCCTTACTTACTTTCAGGTCGCATATCGGCAACATCAATGCCTCGCGAGCCTCATGTTTTGTGCAATAGATACACTCTTTAGGATCAGAATACATATTTATAACTTTAATTTGTAACTCTACTTGTAACTCTCTTTATAATATTCCACATAACTCTCTGAATATTCAATATCAACAGAAAATGTCAGCTTTAAAGACATCATGTCATAAACGTCATCGCATCACTTTTTCTGCACAACCTTGCCTTCGAATGATTCGTACTGAAGGCACTGCCGATGTTGAATAGTCATGTTCTTCCCCTATATATCTGCCACTCACATCATACACTTTGCCGATATTCGAACTGTTATATTCTCTATCGTTCTGCACCTGTTCCACTCCATTAGACACCGGCTCTGAAGCATACCACACATCCGTAGGAGTATCACATTCTACCGGAAAGAGAATCAGACCTAACATATCTGACGGATACATATTTGACACTTTGCCATATTGCATATCCATATCATCAATCGAATTTCCGGGATAGACGGAAAATACAGACGCAATATTTGTTTCGGCATTATAGTCATAATACACCATCACTCTCCCCGTCTCTGTCAATTGCCATGCCCAGCGGCACGAATCATTGGTTAAGTTTTTACCTTTATGCCCTAACACTCTTCCAGTTGCCTCATGCTTGATAGTCAGACTATCCTCATCAAAGGTAAGTATGTATATGCACGCCTCCGGCACCTTATCGTAGTCTGTCAAGGCGTATCCCTCATCATCATATTCTATATTGCACTGCACCGTTTGCAGTTTGTGTGAAGAACCGGGTGCTCCACCCGTAAGGATACAAGTATATGTAACAACGCCCTCCCCCCTATATAGTACGACTCCCAAAGCATATCTCCCTGAGACCGGTTGTGTTACCTGCCGCAATACCGGTTTCTCTGAGCTTTTTGTAGCATACAAGGCATGCAGGGTAATATCCGCAGACGGATAATATATCTCCCCCGCCGGCATATATTCAGGTGCAACGTTTGTCATCGGGCACCACTTCTCTGTCCAGCCTCTAAAAAGCCATTCGTCAGACCAGTCCGGCAGCGTTGGCAGCACAACACCCGCACCGGGTTCCTGCTCAGTACGCGGACGACAACGCTCGTTGCAATGAGTATCGAAGCTGACCGTGTAGGCTTGGTCGGACATGGCAACATATTCAAACGTAAACGACCGAATATACAGCGAGTTGGCAGAAGCTGTGATTACAACACGAATATCTGACAACGGAGTGTAATCTGCAAAAGTCTTGCTTATCTCCACAAACTCATTTGTATAAGTTCCGTTCCATGTCTCTGCTGCAAACGAGTCATCATCAATCTGCCACACCGGTGCTTCGGCACAATACAAACGTAATGAACCGGCTCCGCCCGACAGATTAGAGTGCATCTCAAGAGTCACACCCTGCAGTCGTCCGAGCGGCATACCGCTCAGCGTCAGCACTGCCGAATCACCGGCAAGAAGGCGCCCCTTGTGATGAGTCGTCTGATACTGCATATACTGTACCTCCACACCGGCCGGCACATCACCACTGACAGTCGCATTGTTATACGCCGTCACATCCACAACAATCTGCTCTGCCGCAACAGCCACAGAGAAGAATACAAACAGGAAAAAGACGCACCGACGCATGTGCAGGACGTTATTACTGCTCTATCTTTACATAGAGCGTGCAGCAGCACTTGTCGTGCAGACGATAGTTACTACACGGGCAATGCAGTTCTTCCGCATCATTCTTGCACGGACAATCACCGTTGTTTCTGTTTATCCCCTTAATGATACCGTTAACAACTTTCTCATTCGGATTAAGCATCCACCCCTCGCGCACATTGGCACGTACATAGTCAAGATCAACCATTGGATAAAGATTTTTTACGTATTTATTAATGATAATTTCCACAAACAACTTTCAAAAATTATACCAAACAGCAAGTATAATTGATTTTTTTATAAAAAAACATACATCCGATTGACAAATGGATACAAAGTGGTGTTTTTTTTAAAAAAAATTCTTTTTTTCAATAAAAAAACGTAACATATTATTTGATATATAGAAAAAAAGTAGTACCTTTGCACACATATTATGTAACAAAGACGGAGTTTTTGCAAATGTATATTTGTGCGAAACAGATTCTGCGAACGAATTTAACAGATACAGTGAAGAGATATTCGCAAGTTGCGGCAAGTCAATAAGCGATAAGTGTAGTATGCACCTATCGCTTATTTTGTATATAAAACCTCAGGATTAGCACAAAGCATTTTTGGAAAATGCCCAATAAGTTTAAACGATAAACTTAGCACAAGGAAACACTAATGTTTTTTACTCGAAAACAATAAGCATAGAATAATAACAACAAACAAAACACAATGGTTATGAAATCACAAGCAGTTGCAAAGATGTTGTATGCGGCATTGGCATTCGGTTTAGTTAGTCTGCCGAGTTGCATCAAGATGCCTGAAGAACAGCATACGAGTTATGAAACCCTCAAGCTCACTCGTGAGACAGTTACCGCTCCCCTGACATGGAGTGCAGCGGTACGCGGCACAGGCGATGTGTCTATCGTCTCACGCAGGACGGGAACATTGAACGAAATCAAAGTCAGAGACGGTCAACGCGTGAAGGCCGGAGAGGTGTTGTTTGTTCTTGACAGCAGAAATGCAGAAAACAATATGGCGCATGCACAGGCTGATCTCCAGACTGCCATTGCCAATCGCGACAATGCCAAATTGGAAGCAGAAAGCAACAAAGAATTGGCAGAACAAGGTATTATCAGCGATTACCTGTTACGCAAAAGTCTGAACGTACTGCAATCTGCCGAAGCACAAGTAACGCAGGCACGGGCGGCAGTGAGAGATGCAGAACTGCAACTTAACTTCTGCACGATAAAGAGTCCGGTGGACGGATTGGTTGGGAATATTCTACCCCACGTAGGTGATGTTATAAACGAGGGCAGCATGCTAACACGCGTAGCCGGGGTTAACAATATGGAAGCCAGTTTCTCCCTCACAGAAAGTCAGGTACACGCTATTGTGAGCGAATTAGGGTCACTGGACGAAATAATAAAAGTAACTCCACCACTCACTTTCAAATTCAAGGACGGCAGCGAGTATCAAGAAAAGGGACGTGTCACCAGTCTTTCAGGTATGGTGGACCGGCAGACCGGCTCCATCACATGTTATGCAACGTTCCCCAACCCGAAAGGCGAGCTATTCTCCGGCATGCAAGGCTCCGTAGTGATGCCTATTGAATGGGAAAACGTGATGCTGGTACCGCTGACTGCTATCGTACGCATACAAGACAAAGTGTTGGTTTACAAAGTTGGCGCTGACAGCCTTGCCACCGGTGCTCTTGTTGAGATAGAAGAATTGGGCGACGGCACACGTGCAGCTATCATCTCAGGTGCAGAAGAAGGAGAAACCATTGTAGCCAAAGGGGCGGCTAACGTACATGAAAAAGACAGAGTGATTTGGTAATTTACCATTTATTTGGTCATTTAATCATATAATCATTTTATGAACAAAGGAAATATATTTGTAGATAGAAAAGTGATGGCAGTGTGTATCTCTCTGCTTATCGCTTTGATTGGCTTTATATGCCTCAAGACTCTGCCTATAGAGCAGTACCCCGATATAGCTCCGCCAACGGTGATGATTACCACCTCCTACACAGGCGCAGATGCCAACACTGTAATGAAGTCCGTTGTCATGCCAATCGAAGAGGCGGTCAACGGTGTGGAAAACATGGCATACATGACCTCAGAAGCCAGTGCAACAGGCGAAGTGAGTATCAACGTGTTTTTCAAGCAGGGTACCGACCCTGACATGGCAGCTGTCAATGTACAAAACCGTGTGTCGGCTGCATTGGGACTATTGCCGCAAGAAGTGACACGCGTGGGAGTGAAAGTGGAAAAAAGACAGAATAACATCCTGCAGATTGCCGCTCTTGTCAGCCGCGACGGGAAGTTCGACAATGACTTTATTGCCAACTATATTGACATCAACGTCAAGCCTCGTCTGCTACGTGTAACCGGTGTCGGAGCGGTGCAAAACTTAGGTAACACCTATTCGCTACGAATATGGATGAAGCCTGACGTGATGGCTCAATATAATCTTGAACCGCAAGATATATTTGCAGCTATCGGCAATCAGAACATGGTGGCAGCCACCGGCTCACTCGGTGAACAGAGCGGAAACACTTACCAATACAACCTTGAATACAAAGGCAGGTTGCAGTCAATTGAAGAGTTTGAGTCTATTGTGCTACGTACGTCAGACGGCAATGTATTGCACCTGCGTGATGTTGCAGACGTGGAACTGGGTGCACTAAGCTATAGTTTCTCGTCCAAAGTGGACGGCCAACCAGGTGTGGCATTTATTATCAATCAAGCCCCCGGAGCTAATGCTACACAGGTCAACGCAGCCATCAATGAACTATACGACGATATAAAAGAGAATATGCCGGCCGGGATGGAGTTTACTATTTTACAGACAAGCGATGACTTTCTCTATGCAGCCATCCACAACGTGGTGGAGACATTGATAATAGCCATTATCCTTGTGATTCTTGTCGTATATTTCTTCCTGCAGAACTTCAAGGCAACGCTTATTCCTTCTATCTCAATCATAGTTTCCTTATTAGGCACGTTTGCTGTGGTAAAAGTTGCTGGTTTTTCTCTGAATATTCTCACACTCTTTGCATTAGTATTGGCAATCGGAACCGTCGTTGACGATGCCATTGTGGTGGTAGAAGCCGTAATGGCAAAAATGGAGTCGGGATATACATCAGCGTATAAAGCCACCAAGGATGCCATGAGCGAAGTGACGGTAGCCGTTATCAGTTGTACGCTTGTTTTCATGGCAGTGTTTATTCCTGTCACCTTCATGCCGGGCACCAGCGGCACGTTCTTCACCCAGTTCGGTATAACCATTGCCAGCTCCGTGGGACTGAGTTGTATCTCTGCACTCACCCTCTGCCCCGCTCTGACAGCTGTTCTATTCCGCCCGAAGAAAGAGGCGCAAGAGACGCAGCATAAGGGACTCAACTATTGGGTCAAGTCAGCCTACGAGGCAGGATACAATGCTATTCTTGGCAAGTATAAAAACGGAGTAACACACTTCCTGCAAAAACCCGGTCGAGCATGGTTGTGGCTGTTGGCAGCCGTTATAGCAATGGTGTTTGCCATGAGAAGCCTTCCTGCCGGACTCGTTCCGCAAGAGGACCAGGGAGTAATAATGGTGGATGTTACTGCTCCTGCAGGTTCACCACTCGTGGAGACGGATAAGATAATGGCTCAGGTAGAGGAACATGTGCTGAGATTAGAAGAGGTGGAGAGTTATGCCAAGATTTCCGGCTTCGGACTATTGTCAGGAACGGGCGTCAGTTACGGCACGCTGGTTATCCGACTCAAGCCTTGGGACGAACGTAAAGGCTATGAGCACTACATCGACTACGTGATGGGCAAACTATACCTCTCGTGCGAAGATATTAAAGATGCGCAAATCATCCCCTTCCAGATGCCGCAGATACCCGGATATGGAAACAGTAACGCTATTGACCTGCAGATGGAAGACCTGCAAGGCGGTGATATGACACACTTCAACGAAGTGGTCAATACCTTCCTCGCCGAACTGCAGAAACGCCCGGAAGTGCAGATGGCGATGTCGCTCTATTCAGAGTCGTTCCCAAAGTACAAGGTGGATGTTAATGCCACACAATGCGACCGTGCAGGCATATCGCCGGACGTTGTTCTCAACACGCTTGGAGCATATTGCGGCAGTGCTTATATAAGCAATTTCAACCAGTATGGAAAGGTGTACCGCGTAATGGCAGGAGCCGCACCTGAGTATAGGCTCGACCCGAACTCGCTCAATAACATCTTTGTGAAACTAAATGACCAAATAGTAAATGGTCAAATAGTAAGTGGTAAGATGGCTCCTATTTCGCAGTTCGTAACCCTTATACCGGCTGTCGGTTCTGCCACACAAAAACGCTTCAACCTCTATCAGTCAATAGCCTGCTCCGTACAACCCAACAGCGGCTACAGCGAGGGTGATGTGCAAAAGGTTATTGCCGAGGTAGCAAAAGAACACCTACCCACAGGATATGCTTACGAGTATGGCGGTATGAGCCGCGAGCTTGAGGCAAACAGCAAATCCAACCTCACAGCACTTATCTACCTTGTCTGCGTCCTGCTTATTTATATGATATTAGCATCTCTGTACGAGTCGTTCTTTATTCCGCTGGCAGTGCTTTTGTCCGTTCCTTTCGGTCTGATGGGCTCATTCGCATTCTCATGGCTCTGCGGACAAGAAAACAATATCTACCTGCAGACCGGTGTCATCATGCTAATCGGACTACTTGCCAAGACCGCTATCCTCATTACCGAGTTTGCCGTAGAAAAACGCAAACAAGGAATGCCTATTCTTCAGGCGGCATTAAGCGCATGTGAAGACCGACTCAGACCTATATTGATGACCGTCGTAACAATGATTGCCGGAATGATTCCTCTTATCATCGAAGGCGGCGCCGGCGCTAACGGCAACCGAGCACTCGCGATCGGAGTAACAGGAGGTATGGCAGTGGGAACACTCGCACTTGTATTTGTTGTACCTGCGTTCTATATCATCTTCCAAATGCTACACGAACGCTTCCAAGGAGGAGAAAAGCCGGTCAATGAGGACACTGAAACTTCGGCTTCACAGAACACCTCTGATGCGCCCCATACCTCGACACCGGTTTCCGATAAAAAGAACAAGATAACAACGGTACTTGTACTCGGTACATTGACTCTTTGCACACTATTCCCCTCCTGCGGTGTCTTCAAGCGATATGAGGCACCTCAACAGCCGGAGCAAGACAGTATAGTAACGGCGGTCAGCGAGGCAGATTGGCAAACGTACATAGAAGACCCCGTGCTGCAAGGGTATATCAAAACCGCTTTGGCCAATAACGTTGATTATCGTTCGAGGCAGCTGGCCATCCGCGAAGCTGACGCACGGCTGCGTGCCGCCAAACTCGGTTTCTTGCCTACCTTGGCAATCAACACGGCCAACGTAGGAGTCTCCGGTACTGTCACCCCGGGCAGCGGCACATCAGGCGCTGTACTCAGCTATCAAATACCGCTTGCGCTTAACTGGGGAGGTGAAGGATTGGGTACCATAACCAACCGCAAACGACAGGCACAGGTACTGAGGGAACAAGCAGACGACAACTTAGCAGCAGCACACGCCAATCTTGTGGCAACGATGGCAAGAGTTTACACCCAGCTGCAACTACTTGACTATCAAGCCACCATCATTGACAGCACTGAACTAATCTGGCAACGCGTTCTGGAGGTGCAACGTGTTCTTGTAAAGAACGGCCAAGCCTATTCACCATCCGTCGGGCAGATGGAAGCTTCGCTCATCAACGTACAAATACAACGCAAGCAATTATTAGAGCAGATCAACTCACTGGAACTTACCATGTGTCAACTGATGAACGAAGAGCCCCACTCCGTGGTTCGTTCACCTTGGACAAGTTATGAATTTGCAGAATGGACCCTTGAGCCTATTCCCGCAACACAACTAAGCAACCGCGCCGATGTGCGTGCCGCAGAACGCAACGTTGCCGCAGCGTTCTATCAGACTAACATGGCAAAAGCAGCGTTCTGCCCTGCCCTTTCTCTGTCAGGACTTTTGGGCTGGACTAACAACGGCGGAGTAGTGGTTAACCCGGGACAACTACTAATGAACGCAGTACTCGGCTTGGCACAACCAATCTTTGCCGGCGGCAAACTCAAGGCGAACTTACAAGTAGCACGCTTAGAGCAAGAGGAAGCAGCTAACCGTTATGTTGAGACTATGCTTCGTGCCGGACGCGAAGTAAACGATGCTATCTTCCGTTGCCGCAACGCTCAAGAGCAAGACGCACTCTACAGACGACTGCTCGCCACGCAGAGCGATGCTTATAACGGCACGTGCGAACTGATGAAAAAAGGCAAGGCAACTTACCTTGAGGTACTTACAGCACAAGAGGCATACCTCAAGGCTCAACTCGCAGATGTCACGAACCGATATAATGGAATGATAAGCCTTATTGACCTGTATATAGCCCTCGGCGGTGGAACAAAATAACAGAATAAATAAAAGACACATAATGAAAAAGATTTATTGGATTATTGTATTCGGAGTACTATACAGTGCTTCCATGATAGCCCAAAACGACCATATCGCCGATGGGCTTATGTCAGTAGCCACCATATCCGGCGAGACTAAAACAGCCGTCTCACCACAGGATAGCATTGCTCCCCTACCCTCGCTCAATGACGTACCGGTTTGGAAACAGAAACTCTATTACGGCTATAATTTCGACATCTATTTCCATCACGACACCAAAACAGACAGCCGAGAGAACGGTTGGTCATTCGCATTAACGCCTGAATTAGGTTGGCGACTGACGGAGAAAATACATTTAGGTATGCGTCTCGGCGGTAGTTATGCCAATTATAAAAGTTCGTTCATGGTAACAGAACTGGACACGAGTTACTATACAGATTTGCGCGTTCATGTAGGCTCATGGGAGGTAGCTCCGTATGTGCGATACAGATTGAAAACTCTTTTTAACGACAAAGTGGGAATATGGCTTGAAGCACACCTCTACACGGGAATGGATTTTCCGCGTGTAACCAATGGAAAGATAACAAACACCGATTTCGACGGGTTGCGTCACTCTATCACCTACGGTTTTCAGGTATCACCCGTCATCACATACCAGTTCAACCGCAAGAGTACGTTCCAAATATTCTTCTCTATCCTCAGTTTAGGTTACAGCGGCACAACTTACTGCTACGCTGGGCACAACGAACATAGTAGTGACGTTATCATCTTCTCCGGCAAACTCAGTAACCTCATATCCAACCAGTTTACACCAGGCCTTTATGGTTTGAAATTCGGAGTACAAAAGAGTTTTTAAATATGAGACAGTCTGACAAAATTGTTAGGCAGCCTAACTAAACGACATCGTTCAATGAACATTGGTCGCTCATTGTTGTGGAAAATACCGCTCGCTCTGATAGGAATAGTAGCGGGTATTGTATTACTGCTTTTTATCGGAGCAGTGATAGTTGTTTATACCCCTTCTGCACGCACTGCTGTACTACAAAAGGGGGTGGAGATTGCAAACGAAAAAACGGATTGGGATATTGACCTCGGAAGGATATATCTTTCGCCTTTCTATCATTCCCCTCTTGTACTCTATCATGCATATAAGGGAGAAAGCGACCTTCCTCTACAAGTAGAGATTGACAGTTTGTTTGTAGGTCATCGCGGACTGGACACACTGGTATATGTACATTCACTTCGCCTCAGTGCAAACCTGCTAACGTCAGACAGCACAGAAAACATCCTTTCCACCCCGATTGTGGTAGATAAACTGCAATTGGCACGAACCACCTTCCATTCTGACTCTCTGATTGCCGCAGTAGGTGTTGATGCTATAGTCAAATACTTGGATGTCACCAGTCCTCAACTCAACATAGGAAAAGGCGAATTTCCCCTTCACAGCTTGCGCCTTGACGATACTTATGTTGGCATAGACCTGCGCGAGACTCCGCCCGATACCACCGCTCACGACACGACAACAATACCGCTGAAGTTTGAGGTGCCGGATGCAGAACTGAGAAACATACATTTTGTGCTTACCCCACTCGGACTGGATATCCAAACAGCCTCTTTGGACGTAAAGGGAATAGTGGATGTCGGTAATAACCTATATGATGTAAGCCGGATTAATGTCGGTGGCCTGGCATTAACCCTCGGCAAGTTGTCTATTCCCGTTGACACTATTTACGGCGATGCAAGCGTTGACCTGAACAAATCCCTAATTACGACCAACGGCCTTCACGCACGCAGCGATTCCATTGGTGCCAAAGCTGATGTACAAACCACAGCTTTCAACTTAGAGACCATGCGCGTTGACGTTATAGCCGATGCAGATTTTCGCGGCAGCAAGGCACGCGCAAGAGGTTACTACGACATTGATGATGAGGCCTACGATGTGAATGTGGATGTGGAACGTGTTAACCTTGCTCCATTCCTCAACGACAACACTCCTATTGTTTTGGCCGGTGAGATTGATGCTGCCGGCAAAGGTATCAACCCACACTCACGAGCAATGAGAAGCCGTGTGAAAATGCACCTCAAGGATGCTATCTACGGCAACATCAACGTTTCCGGAATTCAGCTTAATGCACAGTTAGCCAACCAAACTGTTGACGGTACGCTACATTTACCAATCAATATGTCAGACAGTGCATTGCAACTAACCGCTCAGACGGAACATCAGTTCATGGTATCAGACTTCATGAAGCCTGAACAGATGGCTGTGGATTATCACTCAGACATGCACAAAATCCGCGCTCACGTAGCAGGCGAAGACTTTGAAGCCGAACACCTGTCATTAACATTCGCAACAGACAGTGCCACCGCACTTAATTTAGCCACGGAAGGCTTGAGTGTGAAAGCTGCTACTCCGATGCATGTGTTACGACTTGTTAATAAGTTGCAGCCACTATTGAAAGCTGTAGGCGATACAGCACTGATTAATCCTATTGTCACGCTCCGTGACCTAACAATGTTAGACACACTTCGCCGTTTCATTCCCGAACTATCGGCAGACATTGTACTCAGCAATGGCAGTCCGGTGCAACATATCATTGAGCGTACCGGACTTGATATTAACAAAGTGGCACTCTCACTCCGGTCCGACACTACACAAACAGCCTTATCGCTTGACGCCTCTATTCCGGAAATAGAGCACCCTGAAGACAGCACGGCGCTTCGTCTGCCTGCAGCTAAAGCAGCTATGCGGGTGCAGATGCGCGAAAGCAGAACGGACGTGTCGCTCCGCGCCGACAGCCGTTTGACGGATGGTGCGATGACGCTACATGACCTATGCACTGACGCCGCACTGCGTTTCGATGTGGAACGCAACGGACGTAAGCTCAACGGCAACGGACGACTGACGTTAGACAGCCTGTCACTCGGAGATATGAACTTCGGTAGCCGCACGGCAGACATAAACGTATCACCCTCTGACCGATATTCTAACGCACTGCGTGCCGATGTTCGCTTGGACGATATACCTCTCAGTCTTGTGGATAGCATCATCCACCTTGCCGACATTGACCTGCGAGGTGCCGTCAGAGCAAAGGCAAGCGCAGATGGTCTGCCCTCTCGTCTTGATCTTTCAGCCGAAGTGCTTCCGCTCAGTGTTGCAGCTAAATACAAACCTTACGAAGTGGAACTTAGCTTGGGAGAGACGCCCATAGTCATGGAGCACAACCACGTTGACCTCAACGGTCTGCCCATCTACGGCGCTGACAGCACAGCTCTGACCCTTACCGGCGGACTTGACCTGGACAGCATGCAACTTAACGTTGTCCTTAGTGCCGATAGTTTTGCTCCTGTCAAGTTAGTCAAAGACGGACCTATCCCCGTTTACGGAGACCTTGCCACCGATATACACGGCACAGTAACTGGCGCATTGGATAGCATCGTTGCGGATGTGGATGTCACTATCCTGCCGACAACTGACATCACTTATCCTATTGACAAAAAGAACCTCGCTCAAGTCAAACCTCACGGCAAAGTGAACGTAAGATACGGTGTAGCAGATGGAGAGTTGGCATTAGGCGGACGCGTGAACGTGGATGATGGTCTCATACGCTATTCACCAAAGATTTACCCCGTTATGCCATTCCGCGTTGATTCCGGTAGTCATATCGCATTCAACGGTCCGATAGGACAAACACTCTTGAATGTGTCTGCATCACAACAGGTAAAAGCAGACGTAGAGTCCAGCGAAGAAGAGACGCGACGCGTAAATTTCAACACCGGTGTACGCGTTAATGGCGTGGTCGATTCAATAGGTTTGAAAGCCATCAGTTTCTTCCTTGAGGCACCCCAAGACGAGGCTATTACACGAGAGTTGACCTCATTAGACGAAGAGACTCGCGAAGGCTTGGCAGCGACCCTACTCGCCACCGGCATGTATGTAGGTGAGAGCAATGTGGCGGCAGAAAGAGACGGCTACGCACTCTCGTCAATCATCAACAGCCGAATAAACGCTGCTATGGCGAACTCAAAAATGGGCAAACTTGTGGATATAGATATCAGCAGCGGCCAAACGAATCACGCTGTAGGCAAGACCAACGACATGAACATTGCTATAAGCAAATCGTTCTTCAAAGACAAGTTGCGCGTCACCATCGGCTCGTCTATCTCTGACAATCCCGAAGTAAACAATAACAATGGTTTGCTCCGCAGCATTACCGCAGATTATAAACTGACGAAGGACGGCGGCGTACAACTAAGATTATTCTCACAACGCGACTATAATAACGTCCTTGAGGGCGAGTTGCAGAAATCCGGTTTAAGCATATTAGCCACCAAAGACTGGCACCGTCGTGAGTTATACAAGGGTGACACCATATCCCGCACCTACGGCTTGACAGCCGATGCCGGCATTGCGTATCGCTCGAACAACAGCCTTGGTCCTAACCTCACGCTCAAGTCATCAATCAAAAACCTGCTTGGGCACGGCGAGACGTTCTCGCTCAAAGGTAATGGTGCTTACTATTGGGCGCTGCGTGACAGATATCCCGGTGATCCTAAGAAAACCGATACCTACAAACTCGGTGTCAACGCTTCGCTCATCTTCCCATATCTTCACTGGGGCGGCGGCAACACACCGGATGGCGACACGCGCTATATGTTAGGTTACCAATATGAGAACATTGCCGGCGGCTACGGCGTACACAAATTATCCGGCTCTTTCACTTACTTCATACGTTCGCCTTTTAATAAATATGTCGTTCACTCCTTTACGCCGTTTTCGCTTTCCGTAGTGCTGATGAAAGCCGAGTCCGAAAACCTGCTTGACAAGGCAGCCGAGTACCCGCAATTGATTAAAGTGCTTGCCGGAAACGAGTTTATACCATCAATAGGCTACTCATTTACATACAACGACTATCGTGCCAAACGTGCTGTCAACACAATGTTAGACCTTGATGTGAAGGAATCAGGTAACCTTATCAACTCCATCTATTGCGCCTTCGGACACAAGTGGAACGACAAAGACAAACCGCTCGGCAAGATTTCCTTCAACCAGTTTGTCAAACTATCAGCCGAGCTACGTAATAAGTTCAACATCACGGACAAAGTATGTATCGCCACGCGGCTTTTTGCCGGAGCTAATATACCGTTAGGAAACTCGTCGTTCGCTCCGTTGTCGGAGGCATTCTACACAGGTGGCCCCAACTCGTTGCGCGCCTCGTCACCATCGTCATACGGTCCGGGTAACTTCTATTCCGCTAAGTACAACCAGAGTTTCTTCCACGCCGGTGACGTTAAGTTAGAGGCCAATTTTGAGCTCCGTTTTCCTATCGTATGGAAGCTGTATGGTGCCACCTTCGTTGATGCCGGGAACGTATGGAACTGGTACACTACCACCGACCTATACAAAGCCGCAGGATATGAAGATTATCTCACGCGTTTAGAAATTCCTGACGACCTACACGATGGTCTATACAACAACCCTGACTTTGCCAAACAGATAGCTCTTGGCACAGGTGCCGGTTTAAGACTGGATATTGACGGACTCGTCGTCCGGCTTGACCTTGGTATTGGAATACATGCTCCGTATCAGACATACAAATACGACAAGGACGGCAAAGTTGACAAGACACAGCCTATCACCAACTACTTCAATATCCCCTCAGCTCTGGATGCCTTGCGCGTCAATTTCGGCATAGGCTATCCGTTCTAAGCGGCAGCCTGCAGTAAGTTGTCTGTTGCCGGAAAACCCGGCCGACATAACACAACAAACTCCGGCATTTACACTGACAAAATAAACACATTTCTATTCTATGAAAACAAAGCAACTCCTATGTTCGATAGCATTATTGCTCTTGCCGTTCGTTATATGTTCGGCATCTCAGGAACGTTCGTTGACGAAGATCCTTCAAGAACTTCGTATAGAGCTTCAGACCTCATATATTCAGCGTAGTGAGGCACAAAAGGCATTAAACGAAGACTATGAACGTCAGCATCAGCGAATGCTTAGCGTAATAAAGAGCACCAACGAGTTATCACTTCTTCTATATACACAGGAGCAGAAGCGTACGATGGATATGGCATTTGCTCTGCATAAAGTAACGGCAGGCTATCACGATTTCAACAAGGACAAACGCCCTTATGACCAGATAATCTTTGGTCTGGATTATGAGATAGAGCGTTATGCCCGCCTTATAGAAGCGCTTCGGCGACTCCCGCCTGAAATGAATGACATTGCAGACAATATAATTCCTGATAGTCTGCTATATCATAACGATTCGTTAGAGATGTACTTAGCCGGCACAATGACCTCATTGGAGAAGGAGATAATCGAATTTGCCGGCAGTGACAATGATGCAGCACCATACGTATTAGACGATATGGGTAATATGTATCGCGACAGTTGTATTATGTATGCTTCTGAACTTCTAAAGATGTATGCCGGGAACCGCGTAGTAGTGATTGCAGACAGCACTTATTATCAAGAAGCATACCTACGCGTAAAAGAAGCATACGACTATGCGGAGGCACGTTACACCGACCTCGACAAGTATATCTACGATGACGGTCAAGCACCTTATCTTGAAATTCTATCCGAGTTCGGGTACTATTGGAACAAGATGAAAAGAGAGATGTACGACCAGTATGATTTTGACGAGATGCTAAGGGCAAACCTTGCCGGCGAAAACATATCAGGTCGTTCAGAAAAAGCCTATTTAGTTATCCTTTGCGGTGTCCAATTAGTTGCGTTATCGTTAGTATGGCTTCCCATATTTCTTATTCTGTGGCTACTGAAACGTTTTACTCGTTTCAGAAAATATTTATCTAAGAAATCACTTCTACTACTATCTGTATTGATAGGTACAATATTTTATTTCATCGTATTTGACAGTTTCACCTCCGACAGCGAATACGCGCGAATGGGTGTAAAGAATATCAACACTTTCCTATGGTTGCTAATAGCCACCTCCGGTTCACTATTACTCCGTCTCGGTTCTGACCAACTAAAGATGGGCGGCAAAATATACGTGCCTACCCTGCTTACCTCTTTTGCAATTATAATTCTTCGCAACACTTTTGTTCCCGATATTGTACTGAATATAGTACTTCCACCTGTTTTGTTAATTGCCGTCCTATGGCAGCTATATGTATGTTTGCGCACCCGAAAGCACGTTACTCGCACAGATAGTATTCTCGGCTGGATATCACTGTCAATCTATACATTTGCTTTCTTTATATCCTTCTTCGGCTACTGTTTTGCTGCACTGCAGTATTTGGTATGTTGGTACTTCCTATTAACCGCTCTGCTCACCATATTCTGTATTTCGGATTTATTGAGTCGCTTCAAAGCCAAATATTTGGACAAGCGTGTTAATGACATGCGCCAGCGCATCACCTATGCTCCCGGCAATGATGGCGAAACATTGCTATTCGGAGCCACATGGTTCTATGATTTGATTAAGGAGGTGATTATTCCTACAATAGCCGTACTTTCGCTGCCATGGAGTTCTATGATGTCGCTGAAGATGTTCGACTTTACCGACCTGTACACCCGTTATTTCTACGAGCCGTTCATATCTTTCACAGACGAGTCAACAAGTGTTACAACGTTTAGCATCTCAGCGATAAGTATAGTATCGTTAATCATCTTATTCTTTGTAATGCGCTACATAAACCGCGCATTGCATGCTCTATACCATTATGTCAGCTTCACCTCCTTTATGCACAAGCACAAACGGACAAATATACGGACAAATGAAATCAACCTCTCGTTAGGCAACAGTTTGATTAGCGTTTTAGTGTGGGCTTTATACGCTATAGTTATTATACAAGTATGGAACATTCCAACCGGCTCTTTAGGCTTGATAGCCGGCGGTCTGTCTGCAGGTATCGGTATTGCGCTAAAAGACATCATCAACAACTTCATCTACGGTATCCAACTCATGGGGGGGCGTCTGCGTGTTGGTGACTGGATAGAATGTGACGGTGTGAGAGGAAAAGTGACTGCCATCAACTACCAATGCGTACAGATGGAGACACTTGACAGCACAGAGATGTCTTTCCTTAATGAGTCGCTGTTCGGCAAGAACTTTAACAACCTCACCCGTAATAACTCATACGAACTGACCAAGATAACTGTTAGCGTAGCTTACGGCACAGACGTTCAGAAGGTTCGTGAAGTGATTGTAGATGCCATGCAGGTACTGAGAACCAAAGACAGTTACGGGCGAGAAGTTGTTAATCCGGATAAGGGTATATACGTGGTAATGGGAGAAATGAGCGAAAGCTCTGTAGATTTGGTTGTTAGACAAAAGGTTTTGGTTGCAGAACAGATACCATACGTTTACAAAGCCAAAGAAATAATCTACAATGCACTCAACGAGGCCGGTATATCCATTCCGTTCCCACAGTGTGATGTACATTTGGTACAAGACTGAAATACGAGGACTGCCGTCAATTGTCAAATATAAACTGTCAAATACAAACTGAAAATACCAGTAGTTAGTTGAAAAGCTAATTAATTTGATAAAATCCGATAAAAAAAATCAAAAACATTTGTACAATTCAAAAAAAAGCAGTACCTTTGCACCCGCAATTGAAAAAGGACACAGATAATTGCGAATTGCAATAACGTTTTTTTCAATTGAACATGGTGGTTTTAGCTCAGTTGGTAGAGCATCGGATTGTGGTTCCGAGTGTCGTGGGTTCGAGCCCCACACTCCACCCCACAGACATCCTAACGGGATGTCTTTTTTTGTATAGTGGCTTGTTCCTTGCGGCACTCTTTATCGGTTAGTCCATCCGTATCAGTAAGCAAGCTTCCTATACGCCTATACTATCCGCTAAAAATCTTGGCAGATGAGCCACTATACAAAAAATCGGTGGATGTGAGGGCTCTTATACCCAGGTTCTTGCTCGTTTCAGTCGCTGCAATCTGCTCACCTTGTTCGCCGTGCGAGCCCCACATTCCACCCGAAAACAGCGGAATACCAGATAGTATCTCCGCTGTTTTTTTGTGTGAAAGAGTTATGAAGTAAGTTGTCTAGTCCTGAAATATTTATTCTATCCAGTTACTAACTTCAATAAACTCATTGGTTCCATGAGGAATAAAAACATCTATACCAGAATTCCATGTATCACGCAAAAAGACCAATACACCATTGTTAAATATGCATAGCGCTTCTATGATAGGCATAGATTCAAAATGCCAATATCCTCCCCAATGACCATAGTTGACTTCAATATGTTGCTCCAAATCATGCACATTATCGTATATAATATCATCGCCCACATCAGAAGATATTCCACCCAGATATTCGGAAAGCGTTTTGTACTTATTATCAAAAAGATACAGAACGGGTTTATGAGTATCTAAATGCGGGATATAATTACCCTTTGATGCTAACATTAATTTATATTTTAAATCAGATAAGCTATACCTTCCTGTTGTATCATTGAAATTTCTATTGTAAATATTTATCTCCACACTCATCGGAAGGACGAAATAGGTATATTTATTCGTATCCGGATAGTAATAATGCAAAAAGACTATTTGATAAAGGCTGTCAATAACTGCATTTTTATGCAATGAGCCATACTTTTCCGATTGTTCCTGCCACTCACTAAAGAAATTAGCCTTCAATGGAAAAACAAGCGTATCATTTGAAATAGATGCATTTATTTGTCGCAATTCATCAATTATTACAGAATCGTTCCAATTTGCATTTTCAAGCGAACTAGAATTACAGCACGAAGATAATGCCAGAATCACTATGCTCTCAAAGCAAAATATGTATAGAATGCGCTTCATAAGGAATGTATTCAAAATCGACTATAAAGTTATAACAATTTTGCGAAATATGCAAGATTATTTTACTTTTTCACACGGCAAACGCATCAAAAAAGATTATTTGTGGGCTGGCGAATGTCGCGAACGGCCACATTAAAGGATACTATTACTACTTCGCTAAAAGACCGCCAGAATAGTTGTTATTTTATTGATATTTAACGATATAACTATT
>JAFSTO010000073.1 GCA_017450435.1 Paludibacteraceae bacterium | reverse complement strand
GCTTTCTTGTTGAAAAACAGCAAGAAAGCCTATTTTTTTTCTAATCAAAATACGACTACCATTCACAAATTCTTACAGACATCCATTCGCTGATGGTGTACATCAAAAAAAGCTGCCTAACAAAACTTGTTAGACAGCCTCCTTTTTTGTTGATTGTGCGGAAAAATACTGTACTGAGCAGTTTTTTTGTTTTTTATCTTGCTTGAGTCGCAAAAAAGCAGTAATTTTGCAAAGATTTGTTTTAGAAGGCAAGACTAAAAATAGAGAAAGAACCTAAATATATTTATAGAATCGATGAATTTTGTAGAAGAACTACGTTGGAGAGGCATGCTCCAAGACATCATGCCCGGAACGGAGGAGCAGCTTCAGAAAGAACAGACCACGGCATACGTTGGTATTGACCCTACTGCTGACTCGCTGCATATTGGTCACTTGTGCGGCATAATGATGTTGCGGCATCTGCAGCGCTGCGGTCATAAGCCTATCGCACTGATTGGCGGTGCAACAGGTATGATTGGCGACCCGTCGGGTAAGTCTGCCGAGCGTAACCTGCTCACTGAGGAAACGTTGCGTCATAACCAGGAGTGCATAAAGAAACAACTCGGCAAGTTCCTTGATTTTGACAGCGATGCACCTAACGCTGCAGAGCTCGTTAATAACTACGACTGGATGAAGGATTTTACATTCCTTGATTTTGCACGGGAGATAGGCAAACTCATCACCGTCAATTATATGATGGCAAAAGACTCTGTTAAGAAGCGTTTTAATGGGGAGTATTCTCAGGGGATGTCGTTCACAGAGTTTACGTATCAGCTCCTGCAGGGCTACGACTTCGTCTATCTCAACGAACACAAGAACTGTCTTATGCAGATGGGCGGTTCCGACCAGTGGGGGAATATCACTACGGGTATAGAACTGATGCGAAAGATGAACGGCAAGACCGCCTTTGCGCTTACTTGTCCGCTTATAACCAAAGCTGACGGAGGAAAATTCGGCAAGACGGAGAGCGGAAATATCTGGCTCGACCGACGCTATACATCTCCCTACAAGTTCTATCAGTTCTGGCTCAACGTCTCCGACGCTGACGCCGAGCGGTATATCAAGATTTTCACATCCCTCCCCAAGGACGAGATTGACGCCCTTATCGCTGAGCACCAAGAGGCGCCGCACCTGCGTCTATTGCAGAAACGTCTTGCCAAAGAGGTGACGGTGATGGTTCACTCGGAGGACGATTATAACGCAGCAGTGGAGGCCTCGAATATCCTCTTTGGCAACGCCACTGCCGATGCTTTACACCGCCTTGATGAGGAAACACTGCTGCAGGTGTTTGACGGCGTTCCGCAGTTCGAGATTTGCCGCGAGGAGTTGGAAAACGGTATCGACCCGCTTGAACTGCTTGCCGGTAAGACGCAGATATTCCCCTCAAGGAATGAAGCAAGAAAGATGATTCAGTCTAACGGCGTGTCGCTTAACAAGGAAAAGCTGACTGACATACAAAAGCCCATTACCGTAGAGGCTCTGCTTAACGGCAAGTATATGCTGTTCCAGAGGGGCAAGAAAAATTATTTCCTTGTGGTGGCTAAATGAGATAAGGTATAGGCATCAATAACGGGCGGCTCTCGAGCTGCCCGTTATTGATAGTAACGCTGTGAGACCGCCCAAGGGCAGAGACAACGTGCTACCCAAGGGTAGAGACGTTTTTTTTTTTACCGTCTCTCAAAACTGCCAACTTACCATTAAGCGTAGCGCCACCATTAATATCAAAGCATTTATGACTGCCAAAATGTCATGCAGTGGTGACATTTTTGACAAAGTTCAGTACGTGGCACGGGAATTGTCCACTTTAAACGGTTGTGCTACAAATAGCAATATCTGACACCCCGCGTACGTTGCTTGTGGGAATCCCGTTATCTCGCTTTGTGAGATATACCTGTTGAAACAGATTAAATATTCAAAAAAATATAACTATGCAAAACATTAAACCATTGGCAGATAGGGTGCTAATCAAACCCGCTGCCGCAGAAGAGAAGACAGTCGGCGGAATCATTATTCCTGACTCGGCAAAAGAGAAACCGCTTCGTGGTGAAGTACTTGCTGTCGGACATGGCACAAAAGACGAGGATATGGTCCTGAAGGCAGGTGATATTGTTCTATACGGTAAGTATGCCGGAACGGAACTTGAAATTGACGGCGAGAAATACCTTATTATGAAGCAAGGCGATGTGCTCGCTGTAATCGGATAATAACAAAACAGGTCGCTGACCATTAAATCTAAACAACTATGGCAAAAGAAATATCATTCAATATAGAGGCTCGTGAGGGCTTGAAGAAGGGCGTTGACCAGTTGGCTGACGCAGTAAAGGTAACCCTTGGTCCTAAAGGACGTAATGTCATCATCGAGAAGAAATACGGCGCTCCGCATATCACCAAGGACGGCGTGACTGTTGCTAAGGAAATCGAACTTGACAATGCTGCCGAGAACCTTGGTGCTCAGCTTGTAAAAGAGGTTGCATCAAAGACGGGTGACCAAGCCGGTGACGGCACTACAACTGCCACCGTGCTGGCGCAGGCCATTGTCGGCGTCGGGCTGAAGAACGTTACTGCGGGTGCAAACCCGATGGACCTCAAACGCGGTATCGACAAGGCTGTTGCAGCTGTTGTGGCTGATATCAAGGAGCAAGCTGAGGTGGTGGGCGATAACTACGACAAGATTGAACAAGTAGCAACCGTCAGCGCCAACAACGATGCTACCATCGGGCAGCTTATAGCCGATGCTATGAAAAAAGTGTCGAAAGACGGTGTCATTACTATAGAAGAGGCAAAGGGTACCGATACTACCATCGAGGTGGTTGAGGGTATGCAGTTTGATCGTGGTTATATTTCTCCTTACTTTGTTACCAACACCGAGACGATGGAGGTGGAGATGGAGAAACCGTATATCCTTATTCATGATAAGAAAATCAGCAGCCTGAAGGAGTTGCTTCCTGTTTTGGAGCCTGCTGTTCAGTCCGGTCGTCCGCTGCTGATTATTGCAGAGGATGTTGACTCAGAGGCTCTCACCGCTCTCGTCGTCAATCGTCTGCGTGCACAACTTAAGATTTGTGCCGTTAAGGCTCCGGGCTTCGGTGACCGCCGCAAAGAGATGTTGGAGGATATAGCTATTCTTACAGGTGGTACGGTTATCTCAGAAGAGCGTGGCATCAAGCTCGACCAAGCTACTCTCGATATGCTGGGTACTGCTGAGAAGGTTACTGTCAACAAGGACAACACTATCATTGTTAATGGTGCCGGCAACAAGGAGGCTATAGCTCAGCGTGTGGCACAAATAAAGGCACAAATCGTAGCAACCAAGTCAACTTATGATAAGGAAAAGTTGCAGGAGCGTCTTGCCAAGCTCAGTGGCGGTGTGGCTGTTCTCTATGTAGGTGCACCCAGCGAGGTGGAGATGAAAGAGAAGAAAGACCGCGTTGACGATGCTCTGTCTGCCACTCGTGCTGCTATTGAGGAGGGTATTGTTCCCGGTGGCGGTGTGGCTTACATCCGCGCGCAGAAAGTGTTGGATAACCTCAAGGCCGAGAACGAGGACGAGAAGACAGGTATAGAGATTATCCGTCGTGCTATAGAGGAACCGTTGCGTCAGATTGTGCATAACGCAGGAAAGGAAGGTGCTGTGGTTGTTGACAAGGTACGTGCCGGAAAGGCTGACTTCGGATACAATGCGCGCAAAGACGAGTATGAGAACCTGCTCGCTGCCGGCGTTGTTGACCCCGCCAAGGTGGCACGTGTCGCTCTTGAAAACGCAGCTTCAATTGCAGGAATGTTCCTCACTACAGAGTGCGTTATCACTGACAAGAAAGAGGAGACACCGGCTCCCGCTATGCCAAACCCGGGCATGGGAGGAATGATGTAATCTGTTTTTGATAAGATTATGGTAGTAAGCAGCCGGCTAATCAAACATGATTAGCCGGCTGTGTGTATTATCTCCGATTCTATCCGATTCTATCCGATAATAAAAGAGGCTGTCTAACAACAAAAATGTTAGATAGTCTCTTTTTATTTATTCGTCATAAAAAATTGTTGGCCCTTATATGTGGGTTGGTATTTTTATTGATTCCAAGCGCAGGATATAATAAAAGCTCCCATTAGAGAGCCTATCGCATCATTTTAATAGTTTTTTCGAGCAAAAATAGTTGTTATAGGTATACTAAGACACCCCTTGCGCCATCTTTTTTATGTTATGTGCCATAGCTTTCAGTCCAAACTCAAGGCTAACACCGGTCATACCTCGCAACCTCATTCTACGAAACATTCCG
>JAFSTO010000072.1 GCA_017450435.1 Paludibacteraceae bacterium | reverse complement strand
TAGGCTCTCTAATGGGAGCTTTTATTATATCCTGCGCTTGGAATCAATAAAAACACCAACCCACATATAAGGGCTAACAATTTTTTATGTCGAATAAATAAAAAGAGACTATCTAACATTTTTTGTTGTTAGACAGCCTCTATTGTCTTGAGAGACGTTGAAAAACACCGTCTCTACCGTGGGCGGTCTCAATCGAAGAGCGAGGCGCCGATGGTCTGCCATGGCGTTTTGCCGAGATGCTTATATGCCAACTCTGTCACCTCCCTGCCTCTGGGCGTGCGTTTGATGAAACCCTCCATAATCAGATACGGCTCATACACGTCCTCTATTGTACCGGGGTCTTCACCCATTGCCGTTGCTATAGTATTCAGACCTACAGGACCGCCCTTAAACTTATCAATGATAGTGTTAAGCAGCTTGTTGTCTATCTCGTCCAGACCGAAGGTGTCAATATTCAGTGCCTCCAAGGCATAACGTGTTATGTCAAGGTCAATAGTGCCGTTGCCTTTTACCTCAGCGAAGTCGCGTACCCTTCGGAGCAGGGCGTTGGCTATACGCGGCGTACCGCGCGAGCGACGTGCTATCTCGTCAGCTGCATGACTATCGATATGCACACCAAGCAAACCGGCACTACGCCTTACAATTCTGCCCAAGACCTCAGCATCATAATACTCCAAATGGCACTTTATTCCGAAACGAGCCAAGAGCGGCGATGTGAGCAAACCGCTACGAGTGGTGGCACCAACCAACGTGAAGTGGTTGAGGTCAATCTGTATAGTGCGTGCCGACGGACCTTTGTCAATCATGATATCAATACGATAATCTTCCATCGCTGAATAAAGGTACTCCTCCACCACAGGACTGAGACGGTGGATTTCGTCGATAAACAACACATCATTCTCCTCCAGCGACGTCAGCAATCCTGCCAAATCACCGGGCTTGTCCAGCACCGGTCCGCTGGTCACCTTGAAGCCAACACCAAGTTCATTAGCGATGATGTTCGATAAGGTGGTCTTTCCCAAGCCCGGAGGACCGAAAAGTAAGGTGTGGTCCAGACTCTCGCCACGCTGCTTGGCAGCCTGAACAAAAATGCGGAGGTTGTCAACAATCTTGTTCTGCCCCGCGAAATCGTCGAATCTCAAGGGGCGTAGTGCCTTGTCCACGTCCTCTGCCTGCAGCTGTTGTTGGTTTCTTATATCAAATTCACTCATTAAACGGTTTATGATTTATAGTATGTTATTTACGTTCATTTCCACACGTGGCTGTACGTTTTCGAGCGTCTCTTTGTCTTGAGAGACGGTAAAAATACCGTCTCTACCCTTGGGCGAAACAAGGTTGGGAGTTTGGTCACTTGGTACTTGGTCACTTGGTACTTGGTCACTTGGTCACTTGGTACTTGGTCACTTAAGTAGTTTTTTCTCTGAACAGTTGCTCAAGATTGACGTTTTCAGGGTCACTTATATCCGCCTTTATCTGACCATGATCTAAAATCAGCACACGGTTACACATGAACTTTACCTCTTGTAAAATATGCGTAGAGAGCAAGACTGTTGCCTGCTGCCCGACCCGTCGTATCAACACGCGAATGTCCTCTAATTGGTTAGGGTCTAATCCTGTTGTCGGCTCATCAAGAATTAGAAGCCGCGGTCTTTGCAGGATTGCCTGCGCTATACCGACACGCTGCCTGTATCCTTTGCTCAACCAGCCTATTTTTTTGTGTACCTCCGGCATCAAACCCGTCTCACGAATAACATCCTCCACCCTATGCATATCCTTCATCCCGCTCAAACCTGCCATAAAAAGAAGATACTCACGCACGTACATCTCATCGTACAAGGGATTATTCTCCGGCAGATACCCGAGCATCGGGGTTACAGCATGAGGGTTGTCACGCATGTTAATGCCACACACAGATACCTCACCTTCGTCAGCCTTCCATATTCCTGTAAGAATCTTCATCAGAGTAGTCTTTCCGGCACCATTTGGTCCGAGCAAGCCAACCACCTCCCCCTCATCAACCGAGAGCGACACTCCGTCAAGTACCCGCCTTCCACCTAACGTTTTGCTTATATTTTTCAGACTTACAGTCATTACGTATGCAAAGTTAGCATTTTTTTTTGTAATACGCAAATAGTAAGGACATTTCTAAAAATACCACGTTTTTATAAAATAGTCTTATTAAGAAAATATGGCACTTTTATTCCGCTTTTGGCTTTCTTTTGGTATCTTGCTGACTTTCATTCAGTCACAATACTCGCATTGTTCCTTCACTCAAGCCAACAATCTACTCAGGATAAAACTCAAAATCAAAATAAAGCAATTTTTAGAAGTGTCCTTTAACTTTTTTCTTGTCTATTTAGAAAAAAAAGCGTACCTTTGCAAAAGCAATATATGCACTCTATATTATGACTCAACAAGAGATACAGAATATCAAACAACGCTATAGTATCATAGGCAGCAACGAAGCTCTTTCACGAGCGATAGAGGTGGCTGTACAGGTTGCCCGTACGCGCCTAAGCGTCATGATTACCGGTGAGAACGGCGTTGGTAAAGACGTCTTTTCACGCATCATCCACGACTATTCCCCTCGCAAGCACGGTCCGTTCTTTGCCATCAACTGCGGTGCTATTCCTGAAGGAACTATCGATTCGGAGTTATTCGGTCACGTCAAAGGCTCCTTTACAGATGCAAAGAACGACCACAAAGGGTATTTTGAGATATGCGATGGCGGCACACTTTTTCTTGACGAGGTGGGCGAGTTACCACTCTCTACCCAAGCAAGACTACTGAGGGTGTTGGAGACAGGAGAGTTTCTGAAAGTAGGCGAATCGAAGGTGCAAAAGACCAACGTGCGCGTGGTGGCAGCCACCAACAGAGACCTGCCCGCTGCTATTCTTGACGGGCGATTCCGCCAAGACCTCTATTACCGACTGAACGCTATCGAGATTCATATTCCCTCATTGCGCGATAGGCGCGAGGATATACCGCTGCTCTTCCGCAAGTTCGCGATGGACTTTTCCGAGCAGAACGCTATGCCCGCCGTCAGGCTCACCGAAGATGCCAAACAACTCCTGAAAAACTACTACTGGGCAGGCAACATCCGACAACTGAAAAACGTAACCGAACACGTATGCCTGATGGAAGCCTCACGCGAGGTTGATGCCGCCACCTTGCGTCCATACCTTCCGGATAACGAGTTGAACAGAACACCGGCAGTCACAGCCGTTCATGCTCAACAAGCAGGAGCGATGTCTGACAACGAGAAAGACATGCTCTACAGGATACTGGATGCAATGAGAAAAGACATAGAAGACCTGCATCGGCAGATACAAGACATCAAGTATCAAGCAGACAACAACACCTACAAACTCCAAGCGGAGCCACGAGAAACCGTGAACGCCGAAAAAGACAACCTGCAACCTAACGATGGTATGCCTATACGACATGCAACCAACAAAGACGACTTCGAAGCGGCTGAAGAGTATCACGACGAGGAGGAGACTTCGTCATGGGACGAGATAGAAAAACGCTCTATCAAACAGGCTCTTGAAAGAAACAACGGCTCAAGAAAACTTGCTGCTAACGAGCTCAAGATATCCGAACGAACACTATATAGAAAAATCAAGGAGTACGATTTGTAACCATTTTGCCCGAAATGCATCATCCTATTCTTAGAAAACATAGTCACTTAAGAAACGTGAAACACCACCTGTCAGCAACCGCACCGATTATCGTACCAACACGCAGGAAGACAGCGTTGGTTATTTGCTGCATGGTTGTTTTGTGTCTTACTCTTCCGTCGTGCAGCATCAGTTATAAGTTCAACGGCGCCTCGATTGACTATGCCAAGGTTAAGAGTATAGCCATCAGCGACTTCCCTAACAACGCGGCTCTGGTCTATCCACAACTAAGCAACGACTTGTCACAAGGCATACGAGATATCTACCAACGGCAAACACGTTTGCAGGTTACAAATCGTGGTGGTGACATGGAGCTCTCCGGCGAAATAACAGGCTACACGCTCACCCCAATGGCAATTGCCGCAGACTCATACTCAGCGGAAACAAAGCTGACAATAACCATCAAAGTGCACTTCACAAATAACATCGCCCCTGAAGAGTCGTTCGACAAAACCTACACTGCATTCCAGACTTTCGACTCATCACAGATGCTGACCGATGTGCAGGAAGAGTTATGCGCCATTATGATAAAAGAATTAGCCGAGAACATCTACAACGATACCGTGGCACGATGGTAATCAAAAAAGCTACATCCATTCAAATCTTCAATAAACCTTGCTGCTCGAAGACTATATACAACTATTAGAAGACCCTATGTCTGCAGATGAAGAAGCGATAGAGCCTCTGCATGATATGCTCTCGTATGCACCTTTTTGTGCATCTGCACAGCTGTTGCTTCTTAGAGCTTTATATGCCGAAGGTCAGAAGAAGAACATTGCCACGCAGTTGCAAAAAGCTCTGCTATATGCCCCGCAAGACGTGTCGGTTTATTTTCTCCTCCGTGACAATAGTAGAAACACAGCAGGCTATAACTCAACGCAAGACGAGAGACAGCGGGCAACAGACGAAGGGCAAGAGACAAAAAGAGAAACGAGAAATAACAAAGGCGAGCATAGTCTTTCCTACTTCGATATGCTGGAAAAACTGACCGCCACCGCCAAACGTACGGGTCTCAGTTTCGAAGAGCTGACTAAACGTTACATCGAAACACGTAAATACACTAAGCGCCATGCATAAACCTTAACGATGTGTTGAGCCGCTGACGCTTTCCAACCTTGTTCCGCCCAAAGTAGAGACGGTATTATATACCGTGGGCAGTCACACAGCACCAAATTACGTAAACAATAAATAACAATGATAACAATCGAACAACAAAAAGACCTGCAGGAAAGGGCAGACAAACTTAAGAACTACCTACAGATTGACGACAAACGAATGCAGCTTGCCGAAGAGGAATTGCGCACACAAGCACCGGACTTTTGGGAAGATGCCAAGGCCGCAGAGACTCAGATGCGTAAAGTCAAACAACTTAAGGCATGGATTGATGGTTATGAAGGAGTGCGCTCAGCCACTGAAGAGCTTGCTTTGTCTATTGAATACTTCAAAGAAGGAATCTGCGGTGAGGAAGAGGTGGATAACGCCTACAGCAACGCTCTGAGAGAAGTGGAAGCATTGGAGATGAAAAACATGCTTTCTCATGAAGAAGACCAGATGCCGGCCGTACTCAAGATTGTGGCAGGTGCCGGCGGAACAGAAGCACAGGACTGGGCAGAACAACTCATGCGAATGTATCAGCGTTACTGCGAGAAGCATGGGTATAAAACCACCATCACCAACCTACAAGATGGTGATGAAGCAGGTATCAAGACCGTCAGTTTCACAGTGGAAGGCGACATGGCATACGGCTATCTCAAGTCAGAAAACGGCGTACACCGCCTCGTACGCGTGTCTCCATATAACGCACAAGGCAAACGAATGACATCCTTCGCCTCCGTCTTCGTTGTTCCACTGATTGACGACTCTATAGAAATAGAGGTCAACCCCGCAGGATTGAGTTGGGACACCTTCCGTTCCTCAGGAGCCGGCGGACAAAACGTCAATAAAGTGGAGTCCGGCGTCAGGTTGCACTACAAGTTCAAGAATCCGCTGACCGGACTTGACGACGAGATAGTAATTGAAAACACCGAGACACGCGACCAGCCGAAGAACAGAGAGAACGCACTTCGCCACCTACGTTCGCAACTATATGAGCTTGAATTAGAGAAAAGACGCCAGGCACAAGCAAAAGTAGAAGCAGGAAAGAAGAAAATCGAATGGGGCAGCCAGATACGCTCATACGTCTTCGATGACAGGCGAGTAAAAGACCACAGAACAGGATACCAAACATCCAATGTCAACGCCGTAATGGACGGAGATATAGACGAATTCATCAAAGCTTATTTAATGATGTTTCAAGACGAGTAACGCTGAATAGCAAACAAAGAGGCTGTCTAACAAGTTTTGTTAGGCAGTCTTTTTATGTATACGATCGGCGAATGGATGTCTGTAAGAATTTGTGAATGGTAGTCGTATTTTGATTAGAAAAAAATAGGCTTTCTTGCTTATTTTCAACAAGAAAGC
>JAFSTO010000071.1 GCA_017450435.1 Paludibacteraceae bacterium | reverse complement strand
CTAGTGAGACTAGAGAGACTATATAGACTATAGAGACTATAGAGACTAGAGAGACTAGAGAGACTAGAACGACTAGTGAGACTATAAAGACTATAGAGACTAAAAAGATGAAACGCAAAACATTATATTTTTTCGCATGGTGCCTGCTGTTGCTCAGCAGCTGCACCGCAAAGGACGCAAGGCAGGCGTCGTATGACGATGTGGTGAGATACTGTGACGGTAAGATTCATCTCACCATGTCGCAGATGTCGTGTCATGACTCGATGCCTCGTAACTTACAGGGTGATGCAACGGCTTGGAACCTGCGTGCCAACACACCTATGGAGTGGTGCAGTGGTTTTTGGGACGGTTGCTTGTGGTATGACTATGCGCTGACCGGTGATACAGACGTGCTGCAAGCGGCAACGGAGACAGCAAGCAGCATGCTTTATTTAAGTAATGCTCCGCTTTTCGACCACGACCTTGGTTTCCTTACTATCACCTCTCTTCTCAATGGTTATCGTCTGTCGCCGGACTCGCTCACACAGAGCGTCTATCGCGAGGCGTTGCTCAGTTGCGCTGATTCGCTTGCGCTGCTTTTCAATCCGAAGGTGGGAACACTGCTGTCGTGGCCGAGAAACGTGGAAATCTTCGGCGGACATAATACCATTATGGACAATATGATTAACCTTGAGTTGCTCTTTTGGGCAGCAGCAGAGACCGGCAGACAAGACTTGTTCGAGATGGCAGTCAGTCATGCCGATACAACGATGGCGTACCATTTCCGCCCTGACGGCACCTGCTATCACGTGGCAGTGTATGACCCGCAGAGCGGGGCACACCTGCGTAACTGCACCCATCAGGGCTATGCCGATGAGAGCGTGTGGGCACGCGGGCAGGCTTGGGCAATATATGGCTATACGATGGTGTATCGTTATACTCATGCAGAAAGACATCTTCTGATGGCAGAGAAAGCCGCTGACGCATACCTGAGACTGCTTAACGCACAGACCGGTGTCAGTCACGAACCCTCAGCAAGCAGCGACTATGTGCCGTATTGGGACTTTTGTGACCCGGCTATTCCGAACGCTCCCAAGGATGCCAGTGCCGCATGTGTAGTGATGAGCGCGTTGCTTGAGTTGCAACAGTATGCTGACGAGGCTAAGGCGGACGAGTATAAAAAGGCTATAGACAAGACGTTTGCAAGTCTTGTGGCGGACTATCGAACGGCCGACACATGCCCGGCTATTCTTGCGCACTCGACAGGACATCATCCTGCCGGCTCGGAGATTGACTACTCAATCATTTATGCCGATTACTACTTCCTCGAAGCTCTCTATCGAATGAAAATACGATAATACTAACCGTGCAATGCGAAAACGCTGCCTGCTATATTGTCTTTTCGGTTTCCTCTGTTACACTGTTGCACAGCCTGTAACAGGTTGTTACTGGGAATGGATGAACGGGAATATATCCAAAGATGGTATCACCAAAGACTTGGAGTATATGAAGGCAGTCGGCATTGAATCCGCATTTATCTTTGACACGTGGGTGGGTGTGGCCCGTGGTTCCGTTGATTACGGTTCATCCGAATGGGTAGAGGCTGTCCGGCACGCATGCAAAGAAGCGCAGCGGCTCGGTATAACCCTCGGGCTTCACAACTCTCCTGGCTATACGGCTATGGGCGGTCCGTGGATTAAACCTGAAGAGTCCATGAAACAATTGACGTGGAGTGTGGCATCTCGCAAACAAGTACCTGTTCCGCGCCATAAGATGAATTTCTACCGCGATATAATCACCCTTCGAACAGACTGTGCGGACGAGATGCAGGATATACATGCGCACATGGAGAAAGGCGATACGCTTCTCATCACCTTGCGTAAGACGAAACCGGTGGTTGGTTTCAATCTGTGGCGCGGAGAACGCGAACAACCCTTGGATGCCTTTGACGGTCCGCGTGACTATGCTCCTCGGTTGACGGTAGAGGCAAGCGCTGACCGCAAGCACTGGACGCCTATTGGTACGGCTTCAGGCGTAGCGCTCAAGGCGCACGATATACCTGTCTATTTTCATTGTGCCGAGACGCGCTGCCGGTATATACGCCTGATTTCCAACCGCTCCACTAATCTTGACCGTATAGAGGTCCTTACCGCTTCTGGATCCGGCAAAACATATCGCCGTATCGGTTACACCACAACCGGACAGATGGTTACTGCAGCCTCGGAGAGTGGCATCGGACTGGAAGCAGACAAACTGTCGCGTATAGGAGGGGATGCGCATTGGGAGCGGTTCTTGAAACCGTTACTTGACGAACTGCGTGAATATTGCGGCACAACACTGCGTTACATATTGGTGGATAGTTGGGAAGCAGGCCGCCAGGACTGGACGGAGGCGCTCGGAGCAGATTATCTGACGGAAGGTGACGGCAAGGATTTCCTGACAGGAGGTATCGGAAAAGCCAACCCGACCAAACAGCGTCTGTTCATGGAAGAGTTTGTGCTGCCGCTGAAAGAGAAAGTTCATAGTTACGGCCTGGAACTGGTAGGCGAGCCCTACGGCAATGGAGATTTCGACCGAAAAGAGTACGCCCTTTCGCTTGATCTCCCGATGAGTGAATACTGGGCGCGCTGTCACTATGGTTCTATCGAGCGCCCGTATTTCGTTTCCCGTTATGGCCATACGGCAGGCAGACAAACCATCGGCTGCGAGTTCGGTACGGCTTATCCCGGTGATGCCGACATCCCGGCTGTCTTGTCGTCTTTCCGTGAGGATATAGACAAGGTCTGCGAAGCAGGGGTCAATTTCTTTGTTCTCCATTGCGTAGCGCATCAGGATAGCGATGACCGTCCGTTAACCATGGGGCCCTTCGGCACGCGGTTCGACAGGTTACACGCTAATGTCGATTCCGTACGGGCAATCACCGATTATATCCGTGAACGCGTCGCTTTGCAGCAACAACTGATCACATGGGATTACCGGAAAGAAAAAGACGAGCTGTCTCTCAGTCTGCGGCTGCCGCGTGGCTGTCGCGAAGTGAAGGAGGTGTATTATTGCCGTTCCGATGAGATGCCGTCCCCCGCTATGTGTATCCGGGCGGATGCACAAGGAGCAGCAATTCTTCGAGTGCAGGGGGCGGACGATGTTCTTCGGGAGCGTCTGAAAGAACTCTTGCCGAACATTGCCCAAGCGGTGGAACATCCCGAGATAGCAACCGCTCCTCTTAGTATGGATTGGCAACCGCAGCAAAATATTTGGAACTTTTGAGTAGCACATAATAATTTGGCACTCGAAGTAGATAAGTGTATAATCGGCTATAAATAATATAGTTATATTGACAATCACCACCTTTTGTATGCAGATTATTTAGCAAGTACTCATCCGTTGCGGCTCTGCTTGCATAATTGGAAATTATGTAGTACCTTTGCACCGTCAAATCCCGAATGATGAAGACGAAAATATGTTTGATTAATCCATAAAATCCATTTAACGACATGAAAAAACTCTTCTTCCTCGCTGCGGCATCGCTCATGAGCCTCAGCATCCTGGCGGAGACCGCCAAAATCAATCCCACATGGGAAGGCAACTACCGCACCAACAACGCCAATCCTACCGGTTGGACCAAGGTGACTACCACCGAAGCAAATTTTGAGGTGAAGAACGATGCACGTTTCTTTGCTGTTCAGACTTGGACTATTGCCAATATTGACAAAGTGGACAGCTTGGAGTTTATGTACAAACGTGTGAATACGAATAACGGCGATCTTTCCATGTGGGCTTTCCCGTATAGCTCAATGGTCGAGAATACTTCTGATTTCAGCGGGGTGGGCATGGCATTCTTGAACGATGTCAAGGCTGTTTTGGGTGTGTATCCCGGCAACGAAATTACGAATGCTCCGTTGAAAGTAGGCGCCAGTGTAGATACGTTGAGTGCGCATTACCGTATTGTCGCATTGGGAGCAACGGAGATTGAGGCTCTGAAAACTGCTGGCACAATAGAGAATAACTACCTCACCGTCAACGTACTTCTTTGCACCTACCGGGCTGATGGCAGTTATGCTAGTGAAATGAACTACACGTTCCCGCATACTGGCAGCGATGCTTCCTACTGCACGGTTCACTATCAAGGCGAGATTGCCGTTCCGGCTATCCTCAACAACAACACCAAAGCAGAGTACACCGACCTCGCTACCGCTGTGGAGGAAGCCACCGCAGGCGATGTCCTCACCCTCAACGAGGATGTGACCATCTCCGGCAGCCGCCTCACTATCCTTAAAGCCCTCACCATCCAGGGCGCCACGGGCGAGGAGCGCATCATCTGCGACGTGGCCTACAACACCCTCATGGTGCTCGCCAACGATAACACCGCCGACTACACCGTCACCTTCCGCAACCTCATCGTGGACGGACAAGGCGTAGAGCGTGACCGCCAGCTGTTCGACCTGAACAACAAAGCCAAGATGGCTTTCGACGGCGTGCGCGTCATCAACACCACCTACGATGACCCCTTCAAGGGCGACGTCAAGTCCGCAGGCTCTAACGTCATCCTCTCCGGCGTCAACGACTTCCCCGCAGGCATAGTCCTCAACAAGAACAAGCGTATCGACCACCAGGGCGCATCGCACACCTCTCCGATTCGTATCGTCCTTTCCGGTGACTATGTGGAGGACTATGTGGTTGTGCTCAACTGTGCCGACGCAAGTCTCTATACCGCTGTCGATGCCGCCGACGTGACCGGTTGGGAGCTCTATAAGTCGGATTCCAAGAACGAACTCAAGTGCCGCAAGGTCGAGAAAACCACGACCGCCATTGACGAGCAAATGGTAAATGGTACATGTTCAAATGGTAAATTTATCAAGGACGGACAACTCATTATTCGTCGTGGCGAAAAGCAATATAACGCTCTGGGTGCTGAATTATAAAGCACTCAAGGCGTTAGCCTTTGTAGCAAACAACAAGAACAATAACCAATAAATAAAATAAGATTATGAAACGCAAATTTTTCTTTTCCCTGTTGGCTCTGACGCTATCAGTTGCCACATGGGCAGCTGTTGGTCCGCAGTCTATCAAGGTGACCTTCAATGGAAACACCGCTGAGGGCTGGCAGGCAAGTAGTGGCGGCTCTATCACTTCTGTAGCTGATGGTGTCGCTAATGTACAGATGGCACTGCAGAGCAACAGCAAGTACCGCGCGGACTTTCAAAACCAAGTTGCCGGTACTTTTAGCGTGGATAAAACCCGTGATATCGTCTGGGCTATCAAACTGACCGCTCCACTGCCCGGTACCGCTAACTCACGCAAGTTTGAGTTCCAATACAAGGATGCCGACAATGCCGACAAGTGGGTCAATGGTATCAATGGTCCCTCCGGTCAGATAGACTGCGTGGATGGTGGTCGTATCTATTATTTCAACCTCGGTGCTGACGGACTCAATAAACTCGGAGCCTTGCAGGATGGTGCTGTCTCTGTCAATAAGGTGCACTTCATCTTTGCGGATGCCGTCGTCGAGGATGCCGCCGATGCACATTATTCCGTCGATTGGATTGCTACTTTCACTTCCGTGGGCGACCTCATGGAGTTTGCCGACTGGAAGGACCTTGCTGACGACGATACACTCCCCTATGTGGAGATGATGTTCCGACTCAATAACGCAACGTCCTACGACGGTAACTTCGCCAAGAACGGCTTCCGTGATGATAGTTTCGAAGGTAACTACCATGCTTCTATCTTTGCCGTCGAGTATTTCCTCATCGAGGACTTCAGTGCAGGGCAGAACTATACTCTCACTCTCACCACGGTCGGGGCCGGAGGAACGGATGCCCTCTCTATCTGGGATTTCCCCTATCAGGTCAGCCATGCTACGCCTGCCGAGGATATGAATACCTATGTGACGGCTGTGGTGGGCTATGCCCCCGCTACTACCGGCACTATGAATGAGCCTATTGCTACTTCTGAATGCACCAATAGTGTATGGACATTCTCCATCGCCTCGGAGGCTTTAACCCCCTTGACCACCATTGGCACGAAGACGCTGGTCGCACTACTCGTTACCTCCAATGTTCACGATGCGGATGCTAAAGGTAAATATGCGGCTATGTCGCACGAGACGATAGCACACCCCTCGTTCACTCGTAGCGGTGTGGCGGCTATCATCAACTCCACGCAACATACCGTCGAGGCAACGCTCGAAGAGGCTGTTGAGCATGCCAATGCCGGCGATGTCATCTCGCTCTATGACGATGTAACCATCTCGGCAGGCCGTTTGGAGATAAAGAAGGAACTCACTATCCGTGGCGCTACCGGTGAGGAGCAAATTATCTGTGACCTCCCAGCCAACTCGATTATGATTCTCGCTAATGGCAACGAGGCTGACTATACAGTCACTTTCTCTAACCTTGTCGTGGACGGTCAGGGCGAGCGTGCTATCCAACTCTTCGACTCTAATGGTAAGGCGAAACTTGCCTTCGAGGGTGTCAGCGTTATCAATACCTCTTATTCTGTCGTGACAGGCGATGTCAAGAGTGCCGGCTCGAATATCATCCTCAGTGGCACCAACTCCTTCCCCAATGGTATCTACCTCAACCGCGATAAACGTATCGACAATGTGAATACCACACATACCGAGCCGATTAAGATTATCCTCTCCGGTGACTACCGTGAGGGTTACGCTATTGTGCTGCATTGCGCAGACGCTACACTCTATACTGCTGTCGATGCTATGGATACTATCGATTGGCAACTTTATGTGGCACAAGCCGGTTCTAATAGAGAACTCATAGGACGCAAGGTGGCTCGTGAAGCAACTGCCATTGACCAACAAATGGTAAATGGTAAATGTCCAAATGGTAAATTTATCAAGGACGGACAGCTCATTATTCGTCGTGGCGAAAAGCAATATAACGCTCTGGGTGCTGAATTATAAAGCACTCAAGGCGTTAGCCTTTTTAGCAAACAACAAGAACAATAACCAATAAATAAAATAAGATCATGAAACGCAAATTTTTCTTTTCCCTGTTGGCTCTGACGCTATCAGTTTCCACCTGGGCAGCTGTTGGTCCGCAGTCTATCAAGGTGACCTTCAATGGAAACGATAGCGAGGGATGGATCGTCAGTTCAGGTGGCACTATTACCTCGGTAGCTGATGGTGTCGCTAATGTACAGATGGCACTGCAGAGCAACAACAACAAGTACCGCGCGGACTTTGATTATGATGTGGCATGTACTATAGACAAAACAAAAGATGTGGTATGGGCTATTAAATTAACAGCTCCGCTTTGCGGCACTTCTAACGCACGAAAATTTGAATTAAATTATAAGAATTCTGAGAATGCAGACACTTGGATTAATGGTATCAATGGTCCCTCCGGTCAGATAGACTGCGCCGATGGTGGACGTATCTATTATTTTAATTTGGGATCAGATGGACTCAATAAATTAGGGGATGTCCAAGATGGAGTTGTTAAAGTTAATAAAATTCACTTTTGGTTTGCCGATGCTACAGAACTCACTGACGAGACAGCCCGATATGCCGTCGATTGGGTGGCTACCTTTACTTCTGTTGCTGACTTGCAAGAATTCGCTAATTGGAAGGATGAGGAAACAGATTTATCATTACCCTATTTGGAAATGCAGTTCCGTATAAATGGAGGAAGCAGCTATGATAATAATTACTCGAAGAATGGTTTTAAGGACGATAGTTTTGAAGGAAACTATCATGCCAATATTTTTGCCGTCGAGTATTTCCTTATTGAAGACTATAGTTTTGAGAAAGTCTATACATTGAATCTGACCACTGTCGGTGGTGGTGGTACGGATGTAATGGCGGTATGGGATTTCCCGTATGAGGTGAGCCATGGTACGGCAGCTTCGGATATGAATATAAAGGCTGCCACAGTGGTTGGCTATGCTCCGGGAGTTCCCGGGGAGGGGGATGAGATGAATACTCCTATTGCAACTTCGTCTTGTACGAATAGTGTATGGTCTTTTGCTATACCCGCTCATAAGTTAACTCCATTGGCAACTATTGACGGGAAAACATTGGTGGGACTCTTGGTGACATCCAATCAACATAATGCAGACAAAAAAGGTAAGTTCGCTTCGGCCTCCCATGCAACAATAGCGCACCCCTCTTTCTCTCACACCGGTTATAATGCTGTTGTGAATACAACACAAGGTGTCGTAGAGGAATCTTTAGCAACAGCGGTCGCTAATGCTAATAATAACGATGTCATAACCCTCTATGATGATGTTACCATCTCAGGTAGCCGTTTGGAAATAAAACGGCCCCTCACTATCCAAGGTGCTACTGGTGCGGAAAAAATTATTTGTGGTGTAGCATGGAATGTGCTGATGGTTTTGGCAAATGACGATGCCGACTATACGGTCACTTTCCGCAATGTAATTGTAGATGGACAGAATACCGTACGTGATAGGCAACTCTTCGACTCCAATGGCAAGGCGAAACTTGCCTTCGAGGGTGTCAGCGTTATCAATACCTCTTATTCTGTCGTAACGGGTGATGTGAAGTGTGCGGGCTCGAATATCATCCTCAGTGGCGTCAACGACTTCCCCGCAGGCATAGCCCTCAACAAGAACAAGCGTATCGACCACCAGGGCGCATCGCACACCTCTCCGATTCGTATCGTCCTTTCCGGTGACTATGTGGAGGACTATGCCATTGTTCTTCATTGCAATGATGCATCACTCTATGAGGCTGTGGATGCTGCCGGTGCTTATGATTGGGAACTCCGTGTGGTTCAATCCGGCTCCAATAAGGAACTCATAGGTACCAAGATAACTGCTCTCACTTTGACTGATGATGCTGACAACGCTACTTCACTCACAACCAATAACGGGAAGACAGCGAATGTCACCGTTTCTCGCACTATCACTTGCAACGGTACTGACTACGCTACGTTCTGTGTGCCGTTCGATATAGATGCTGCAACGGTGGCAGCGCAACTGGGAAACCCGGAGCTTTTGCGTTATCATCATGCAGAAATAGACGGCAGTGACGTGGCGACGTTCTACTTTACTGAGGAGACGGCAGTGGAGGCGGGCGTGCCTTACCTCATCAAGCCTGAGGCAGGGGCAACACTTGACCTTGTGTTCAATGGTGTGACGATTGACAACAGTCTAAACGCCTCAACCGATGGCAATTATCAGTTCGTGCCGCTATTCTCGCCTACCACTATAGCAGACGCATCTGACGAGACTGCGCACTCCGTCGTTTATCTGAGTAGCGGCAACCAACTTAAGTGGGCTGCTAACGGAGCTTCGCTGAAAGGCATGAGGGCATACTTCAGAGCGGTATCGCCGGCGGCTGTTGCGGCTAAACGTATGGTGATAGGCAAGCGCGATATGCCGACAGAGCTGGACCTGTTACAGAACACTGACGAACAGCAGACAACAAAAGCTATTGAGAACGGACAGATGGTTATCATGCGCGATGGTGCTGTGTATAACACTCTCGGAGCAAGAATAAGATAAACGTGATGTCAAATGTATATATAAATCGACCGATTATGAAAAGTTATATATGTCCTGAGACTACGGTTCTCGCTCTTCTCTCAGAAGCCGCTATCCTTGACGGCAGTCCGGTTATAGTAGCACCTTCATTGGAAACACCATCTGATGTCGGTGATGCCAATGATGGCGTTTAAACGTATTTGAACTTTACTTGAAACAATCAAGAGGGTGTGTCATAATCGACACACCCTCTTGCTATCTTTTGTCCTTAGTCACTTAGTCACTTAGTCACTTAGTCACTTTAATATATTCGTTTGGCGTCATGCCGGTGGCTTTTTTGAAGTTTCTAAAGAACGATGCTCTTGAGTTGTAGCCGCAGCGTGTGGCAAGCGTGTCAAGAGTGTATTTTTCCGACTCACCGCGTTTGACATACTGTTTGAAGGTCTCGACGCGGTAGTTATTGATATAGTCGTAAAAAGAAGTGTCCATGTATTGGTTGAAGAGGTAGGATAGGGTGTATGGCGAGGTATTTAACCGATTGGCAATATCCGACAGTTTAAGCTCCGACTGCAAGTACAGACGCTCATCTTCCATCATGTGCTCCAGTTGTTTTTTCAGCTGTTTCAGTTCTGATGCAGGGATGTTGGCTGTGCGGTATTTCTCATGACTGAGCCTGTCGTCCTGAGAGTTGGTTTCTGCCTCGCCATGGTGTGTTGATGTCTGTTGTCTGTTTTTCCGTCGTCTGATTTCTACTCCTATACCAAACACAATGACAAGCGAGAGGATTGTGATAATAACAATCAGTGTCGTTTCCAGTGTGTGAGGAACCCTGATGTGCATTGTGTATTCTGACTGCGGTTGTTGAGGAAGGCGAATATGCAGTGTGTAACTGCCGGGTTTGAGGTGGTGCCACGTACATTCTGATACGCCGTTGAGTTGTTGGTAATCATTGTCGTGGCCTTCAAGCAGGTACTCGTATCTCATGTAGGCCGGGTCAGTAAAACTTAGGTCGGAGAGTAGCACAGTCAGCGATGATGTACCCCTCGGCAGACTCAGCGAGCGGCGCATGATGGCGTCTAAACCGTTTTTTATGGGGGTGTTGTCTGCAAGAATGCGACTTATATGTACGTGCCGTTGCGGAGTAGGACACAGGTACATACTGTCGGGCTTGAACCACACCAGTCCGTTGCTGTTGCCGAGCCATACGGTGCCGTCTTCGTCAATCTGCGGACGACAAAGGGTGAAGATGGACGAGGGCAGACCATCGGTGAAATCCAGCAGTTCGCAGCTGTCGTTTGCTATGCCGCCTTTGTAGCAGAACAAACCATTGTTAGTGCCGATGTACATATTGCCGATACTGTCTTCGGTCATAAACAGAGCATCGTAGCCGTCAAGCTGTGGTACGAGTTTGTTGTGCCACTGTTCGTCTATTGAAAACGGTTCGCCTTTATCCGGCAGAAAATACATCGTTCCGTCTTTAGTCTGGCATATCTGCCTGACAGCGGTATGCCACGGAAAAGCGGCGGGGAACAGATCCGTCCGGACCGTCTTGTTCACAGGGTCATACAGCGCCATGCCGCCCGCTGTGCACAGCCAGCCGCGGGAAAGGCGGTCGAAGAAGATATTATACACTAATCCTACGGGCAGGGCGGAGTTAGATGCTGTGTAACGATGTTTAATATATAGTTTCCCTTCCTGCTTTGTTATGCAGTAGGCACCATTCTCAGAGCCTACCCATAGGTTACCAAGCCGGTCTTCGGTGATGGAGAATATCTGTCTGCCAATCTCCGGCAGTTGTTTGCAGACAGCTGTCAGTTGTCCGTTATCCGGGTTCAGACTCCATAGTCCGCCTCCGTAGGTACCTACGTAGTAACGGTCTTTCCACCAATGCAGCGCAAACACCATCTGTGCGTCAAGAGTCTCTTCGCCCCATGAGTGCACCAGTTTCCGCTGTTTGTCAATCAACCACAACCCTTGTCGTGTACCAATCAAGCGTTGTGCTCTATGTATGGCAAGCGAGCGAACTGCCACACCTTCGCTGTCGAACAATGGTGTGCTATGCACGTGTACCCGGTCGCTCTGATAGAGGGTGTAGTCAAGACCGTGTTGATACATGCCTACCCACAACTGACCGGAGGCGGTATATAGGACTGAATAAACGCTATTGGATGTGAGACGGTCGCTGCCTTGTGCCGACTGGCTATAGTGCTTGATTATGCTATACTCCGTTGTGTTGATTATATATACACCATCTCCATCGGTGCCGACCACTAATGTGTCCTGACCTATGGTTTGTAGGGCGGATATCGGAGTAGCAGTGCGGTGGGAAGTGGTGATGTTTGGTACTTGTTTCGGTGTTTTGGCTTTAATATCAAACTGATATAATCTGTTGTGAAACGTGCCGAGCCACACCTTTCCATCTTCTGCAGCAATACATGTGAAGCCCCCTTCAGGCATGTCACCATAGTAATGCACCAGCTGCCCGCCGGGGAGCAGCGCGTGCAGTCCGTCAGCAGAGGTAAACCATAGTGTGCCGTTATTATCAAGACTGATAGCCCGCACGCCTGTCGCCGGCAGACCGCCATCTGTTTGACGATAACCAATCGCTGTCAGTTGCCAGGAGCGCACGTTACCTTCTGATATTGAGTACAGACCATGTGTCGTGCCAACATATAGTGTGCCATCAGGGGACAAGGCCAAGTCGGTCACTCCGCCTACTATATCGCTTTCGTATGCGCGGTTGAAAGCCTCTTGGCGGCTGTCGTACAGCCATAGCCCGTCGCCGTTGCCTGCCCACAGACCATTGGAGGGGCTGCCTACTATGGCGCTGACACGTTTTTGTGGACTATCGTTACCGGAGAGGGGAAAAGTGCGCAGACGAACACCGTCATAGCAGGCGATGTTGCTGCCCGTGCCAAGCCATATCATGCCGCTATTATCTTGATGAATATGGTTGACCAGCATGTCGCCAAGACCATCGCGTACCGAGAGGTTGACAATCTTGTGAGGAGAGGCTGAAGCGAAAATGCACAAGAAGAGGCAGAGTATAGTGGTAAGAATATAGGAAACTCTGCAAGCAATGCGCAGTGGGGGGAACGTAAGGCGGGCGTGTATCATGGTATGATAGGTTGGAATATATTGCAAAGGTAAGACTTTTGCGCGGAATATGCAAATGTTTATCTAAAAAAAATGCGACTATTTACTTGCCGTAAATTATTTGATACTGCGTGTGTCAATTTCTTAATCAGTTGATTGTTACCCGGTAATATTCTTACTTGGGTCGTCCTAATTGTTTGCAACAATATTTTTTCTGTATTCTCTTGCATAAGTGCGAAAAAATGCGTAACTTTGCGGTTAGTAATTCTAAAGGTCAAAAGATTAGATATAATTTAAATATAGTTTAAATCAAATTTAAATATCGTTTAGTATGAATCTCTTTTCACTTGAGGGCAAGAATGCCTGGATTACCGGTGCTTCGTATGGTATCGGTTTCAACATTGCCAAAGCTTTTGTGGCTGCGGGAGTAAAAAACATCATCTTCAATGACATCAACGAAGAGGCACTTGCTCGCGGGCTTAAGAACTACGCAGATGCCGGCATCAGCAATGTTCACGGCTATGTATGCAATGTTACTGATGAAAATGCCGTTAAGGAGCTTGTCGAGAAAATCCACGCTGAGGTTGGTCAGATTGATATCCTTGTTAACAACGCCGGTATCATCAAGCGTATCCCGATGCATGAGATGAAGCGCTCGGAGTTCCAGGCTGTGATAGACGTTGACTTGGTGGCTCCTTACATAGTCAGTGCTGCCGTTCTGCCGGAGATGATGGAGCGCCGCGAGGGAAAGATTATCAATATTTGCTCAATGATGTCTGAGCTTGGTCGCGAGACGGTAAGTGCTTATGCTGCTGCCAAAGGCGGTTTGAAGATGCTTACACGCAACATCTGCTCTGAGTACGGACAGTATAACATCCAGTGCAATGGCATAGGTCCGGGTTATATAGCTACACCTCAGACCGCACCTCTTCGCGAGCGTCAACCCGACGGCAAGCGTCACCCCTTCGATTCGTTCATCTGTGCCAAGACCCCGGCAGGACGCTGGCTTGAGCCGGAAGAACTTGGCGGACCGGCTGTCTTCCTTGCCTCCCACGCTTCGGACGCTGTAAACGGACATATACTTTACGTTGACGGTGGTATATTGGCGTATATCGGCAAACAGCCTGAATAAAGATTCAAGGTACATTCCGTAAGGTCTGTTAACCATCAGTGGTAACTGAGACAAATACTTTATACAATGAGAAATATCTATATAGCCCTGTGTCTGCTTGTTTTGGCAGGCACAGGCTGCACTTCCAAGCAGATTGCGCAGAAGGTCTATGGCAGGTATGTTCCTGAGCGCAAGGACGATTTTGCGTGGGAGAACGAGTATGCCGCCTATCGTCTGTATGGTCCGGCATTAGCGCCGGAGAACCCAAGCAATGGTGTTGACCTGTGGCTCAAGGCTTCGCCGGAGATGATAGTGGATAGTTTTTACTATCGTGAGACGCAGCTTCATTTGCCCTACCACATCAATTATGGCAAGGGGCTTGACTGCTATAAGGTAGGTCATACAGCCGGCTGCGGAGGTGTGGTGGCAATGACCTGCGACGTTAATCAGGAGACCGGTGAGCAGGAGCCTAAGCTCTGGGGAGGCGGACCATATAGCCGTTGGGAAGTGCTGGAGCAGACGCCCGAAAAGTTAGTCTTCCGCCTCTTCTATGACAGCCTGCTTGTGAGAGACAAGGTGCTACAGGAGCAACTGACGATAACTGCTGAGGCAGGCAAGCTACTTAATAAGGCTGAGGTCGTAATAAGCGACAAGACTCAGGCTGACGAAGCGGCAAATGCCGAAGAGGCGGCTTTCCCGCTGTGGTTAGGCGGTGGCATTTATCTGCACGACACGGTGGAGAACTATCTGATAGATGACGTTACGGGACTTATAGCCTACGCCGAGGACGCTCTCTCTGACAAGCAGGCGGCGAAGATGAACTATGAGCACGACGGCTCCACCTCGCAGGGGCGCACATACGTTGCAGTACGTACACCCGGCGCCACGGTGCAGAAAATCATCGATGGAACGCTGGTGTCGCTGGCACAGTACAGATTAGGCGACACGTTCACGTATTACTTCGGCGGCTGCTGGAGCGAGTGGACAGACGGAGTAAAGGCTTTTAAGAACGATATCGATTGGTTCAATGCCCTTGAAAAGGAATAAGCTGTAGGACACAACGCCCGCGTGTAGAGACAATCGATGCCCCCGCGAACAACGTACCGTTTCAGGTCATCATATTTGCTACGGGTAATATTGTTACAAAAAAAGAGACGCTTTCAGGCGTCTCTTTTTTTTGTTATTTCTTTTGCAGGAAGCACGTTCTCGATGTTTTGTTCTCGGTGTATAAGCTGCACTTCCACTCCGAACTTGTCGTTGATGTGCTTTGCCATTTTCTCTGCGGCATATACCGAGCGATGTTGTCCGCCGGTGCAACCAAACGACACCATGAGGTTCTGAAAGCCGCGGTCGATATATCGCTTAACCGAGGCATCTACAAGTGTGTAGGCGGCGTCAAGGAACGGGAATATCTCGCCGTCATCCTCAAGGAATTTTATAACGGGTTCCTCTTGGCCGGTGATGTATTTATATCGCTCATACTTACCCGGGTTATTGACGGCTCTGCAGTCGAATACGAAGCCGCCGCCGTTGCCTGACTCGTCGGCAGGAATACCTTTTTTATACGAGAACGAATAAACCCTTACCACTAACGGGCGACGTACACTTATTTCCTTGAACTGCTTCATCTCGGTCATCTGATGCAACACCTCGATAAGGTATGGGTAGTCCTCGGTACAGTCTTTGAGCAGTGCGCGCAGGTTCTCAATGGCAAATGGTATCGACTGCAGGAAATGTGGTTTCTTTTCGAAGTACCCGCGGAAACCGTATGCTCCGAGCACCTGCATAGTGCGGAAGAGCACAAAGTGGCGCAGTGTCTCATGGAACTCTTGTCGATTGATGGGCAGATATAACTCCAGTTCGTTGAGATACACCTCTATCAGTTCCTCTCTCAGGTCTTGGTGAAAATTGGCTTTCGCTTGCCAAAGGAACGATGCTACATCGTAGTACACTGGTCCGCGTCTGCCGCCCTGAAAATCAATGAACCACGGCTCGCCGTTGTGAATCATTACGTTGCGCGATTGGAAGTCGCGATACATAAACGTGGTCATACGATGCTTGAGAAGGATATATGCCAATCGCTCAAAGTCCGACTCCAAGCGGTCTTCCTGAAACTCGAGGCCTGTAGCTTTGAGGAAACAGTATTTGAAGTAGTTGAGGTCCCAGTTGATTGAACGCAGATTGAACTCAGGTTGAGGGTAACACTGGTTATAGTCAAAATCCTTGCTGCCTACCACTTGAAAGCGTGCCAGAGCTCGCATGGTTTTTCTTAGCATCTGTTTCTCGGCTTCGCAGAACACGCCGGTCTTCCTGCCTTCGGCAATATAGTTGAAGAGCAGAGTGTCGCCGAGGTCTTCTTGCAGGTAAATCATCTCGTCGTCCGACTGCGCCACCACTCGTGGCACGTTCAGTCCGTGCTCAAGAAAATGTTTGTCCATGTAGAGAAAGGCATGGTTTTCCTCGGCAGAGGTGCCCTGCACTCCTATTAGACTGACGGGCGTCTGTTGTCCGCCGTCAGCCGAGGGTTGACCGCCTTTGGCGGTGAAGCGGAAATAGCGTCTGTTGCTGCCCGAGGCAGACAGCTGTTCCACATTGTCCGGCATAACACCCGTGTATTTGTAAAAGAGTTGTGTAAGTGATTGCATATCGTGTTTGTTAGTTTTCAGTATGTATTAATGCTCTGTGTCATGCCATTCGTAGCATCCGGCGTCAGGTTTGCCGTCCGCAAAACGGTCGTTGCCAAAGCGGTCAAGAGGAAAGCGGCGAGCAACGGTAGAGTCAGCTATGTCGCGAGCCGGGGAGACGCTGTCCAAACGGAAGTCGTAGTAGTGGTCGTAGTCGCCGTAGAAGGTATTGACGAACACGGTGTCCTTACGGGTGCCGTAAGCGTTGTCATGAGAATAGGGACCGCGCATAGTGTCGGTCTGGAGGAAAGAGTGCGACAACTCGCCTGTATAGTACTGCGGCAGCGGAGTGGCAAGCATCAGGCTGTTTTGCTCTGCGCCGGCAAGAACGGAGTTGACGAATACCAGCTCTGTCGGCCTGTGGCGCTTGGAGAGGTTGTTGATGTAGAGCGGCGCCATTGAGTCTACGCGAGCGGTAGTCTGAATAGCGTAGCGGGTGGAGTTGAAATAAGAGGCGATGGTGCTGTGTACAAACTCATGTCTGCCACCCATGAGATAGGCGCAATATTGTGCACAGTTGCTTATCTCTGTGTTGGCTATCAAGGCGTCAGCGTCTTGTATTACCATGCCGTAAAGACTATGGTTGTGTATGCGGCTGTTGAGCACTGTGATATGTTCCTTGCCGCTGCCTAATACGTATAAGCCGATGTTGCCGGACAGAATCTCCACATTGTCAAGCAGTGCGCTATCAGGGCGTACAAGATATAGCCCGTCCCACCTGCCGCCTACGTACAGATACGGTATGTGCGGAAAGAGGTTGTCTAACCTGTCACTTTGTATTCGTACCGGCGCTTCTCTTGTACCGGTGATAATCAGAGAACCATAGCATGCTATCTGCGCAGTGTCGTGCATGAAGAGGTGGCAACCGGCAGGGATAGTGAGGGTGGCGGCGGAGTCGATGTAAAGGTAGTCTCTGATAAGATATGGCTTCTGAGGAGTGAGGGTTAGGTCGGTGCGAATAACTTTTTTCTCCCAAACCTCTATATCCCAGCCGTATGCTTGCAGCAGAAGCGTCTCGGTGTGGTCGCCTACACTGAGCAGCAGTTTGTCTTCAACCAGCAAAGGGTTGGTGCTGTTGGTGGGGTCGATATCCGCACGGACGAAGATAAAAAGACTGTCGCCGCCTGATAACTTCTGCTCGCGAACGAGACTGAGGTTTTGTTCCCCGTCGAAATTGACGATGAAGGCATCACCGGTTTCTAATCTTACCGAGTGAATCATCACAGCCTCACGATTAGGGTTGTACAGCATCACCCTGTGAGTGGAGCTGCCTGCTGTGGTGAAGACCGTATCAAAGAATACAGTGTCCTCAGAGAACACTATACCTAAACTGCCGTCCGATGTCAAACGCTCTTCGCAGCTCGGTAACAAGAGAGTTGGAAGAGAAATGCAGAGTATGAAATACAGGGCAGAGAAGATTTTTATGTTAGGCACAATCTTTTTCACTTTGCAAAATTAAGCAAAAAACTGCAATTATGCAAGAATTAGTTATAAAAAGAGCAATAAATTTGCTCTTGTCCGATAAATTGACTATCTTTGCAGAACACATATAATAAAAGCAGTATATTTTGTAATGCAAACACTATCTCTCTCATGCGTTAATTGGCGCACTGATTTTCCGTATCAGCCTCAGGTGTCGGTTGAAGTGGGTCTTGTTGACTCCGGTTTGGCGGTTCTTTTCAGCGTTAAAGGTAAGGAGATTCTTGCGGCATCCACAGCCGACCACTCCAATGTGTGGTGTGACTCATGCGTAGAGTTCTTCTGCAGGATGCCTGATAGCGACACGTATATCAATTTCGAGCTTAACTGCGTAGGAGCTATGACGGCGGCTCGGCGTCGTGGCAGGAATACCGATGTGCAGCACCTCACCCTTGACGAGCTCGGTGAGATAAAGCGTTATGCTCCGCTTTCGATGGAGAGTGTTATTCCGTTTCACGTGTATTCCGACCATCGCTGGCAGGCGGGTATGACTATTCCTCCGCATCTGCTTTACGGACTTTCGCTTGACGAGTGGCACAGCAAGGGGAAACCTGTGCCGCAAAGTATTCTCTGCAACTTCTACGCTTGTGCCGATAAGGCTGACGAGCCGTATTTTGTTTCGTGGGCTCCAATTGATACCCCTAAGCCGGACTTTCACAGACCGGAGTTCTTCAGTGAGCTGAAGCTGTAGGAGGCTTTTGGGTTTCTATAGTCTCACTAGTCTCACTAGTCTTTCCGGTTTTTCCGGTCTTCATAATTCTTTTAATATGTTTTTTCTTGATATTGACTTGGCTAATCCTACTATTCTGCCCCCGGACTCTCTTCGTGAGGTAACGCACACCATTATCCAAAAAGTGCAGGAAGACCCTGTCACGTTTTGGCACGAACTGGGTTCTCAGGCTTTACACTTCGGACTGAAGGTGGTGGCAGCTATTTTTATCTACATCATCGGTGCGTGGCTGATAGGCAGGGTGAAGAAGATGTTGCAACGTATTTTCGAACGTCGTAATACTGAGGCTACTCTTGCCTCTTTCGTATCCTCTTTTGTAAGTATCTCTCTTACTGTCTTGCTCGTTATTGTCACTGTCTCCACCTTGGGCGTTGATACAACCTCACTTGCAGCTCTGCTCGCCGCCGGAGGTATGGCAATCGGTATGGCTTTGTCCGGCACGGTGCAGAACTTCGCAGGCGGTATAATGTTGCTGGTGTTCAAACCTTTTAAGGTCGGCGATTTTATTGATGCGCAAGGATACAGCGGAGTGGTAAAAGAGGTGAATATCGTTTCTACAAAGATTCTTACCGTTGACAACCGTGTAGTCATATTGCCTAATGGTGCGCTCTCTAATGGCAATATCAACAACTACTCTGCGCAGTTGGTTCGTCGTGTGGACTGGGAAGTGTCGGTCAGCTATGGCAGTGATGCTCAGGCTTGTATCGATTGTATCAAGTCGATGCTTTTGGAAGATAAGCGTGTGCTGACCTCGGCGGACAAAAGGCCGGAGAAGAAGACAACCTCGTCGGTCGATACGAATGGCGAACCTATACCTGACCCGTTTGTGGCACTGAAGGCGCTTAATGCCAACGACATCACTTTCACAGTGCGGGCTTGGGTGCGCTCGGAAAACTATTGGGACGTGTTCTTTCAGATGCAGCAGCGGTTCTACACCGAGTTGCCGCAACACGGCTTCTCTTTCGCCTATCCGCATTGCGATGTGACGATACTGAAGTAACCGGCATGCACACAAACCTACATATATTACCGGCAGGTTGGGAGCAGTATCCGGCTCCCAACCTGTTTACTTTTCCGTTTGCTTATCGTCCGCACCCTTGGACGGAATTGGCTGCTAAAGAGGTGCTTAGCAGTGTCCATACTTATATGGCGCATAACCCGCAGTCAGAGCTATGGCGCACGGGAAAGATGTTCGGTGTGTTAGTCGTCAGCCGGCATGGTGAGGAGGCAGTGACCGGTGATAAGTCGGGCGGTTGGCATGAGGAGCAGGCTTATGCCGCACAATATTTCTATCTTGCTGCTTTTTCCGCTTTGCTTGACGGCTCTTTTTATCACGATGGTTTCGTACCGCCGGTGTATGACTGGAGTGCTCCTGACGGCTTCTTTCGCCGTGAGGAGGCTGCTATTTCTGCGCTTCGCGGCGACGGTGTGAGTGCGGAGCAGAAACAGGAGCGCAGGCAACGCAGCCGCCTCTTGCAGAGGAGGCTCTTTGGAGAGTATCATTTGCTCAATAGTCGCGGCGAGAGCGCCACTCCATTGGAGATATTTCGAAATGAGACCCAACTGCTGACGGAGGAAGAGTATTTTGAGCGTCGCCGGCTGATAGAGCAGGGTGTTGATGTGTCGAACATGACCTTTGAAACAGACTCTGCCGGCACCCTGCCGCCTTCAGGCACCGGCGATTGTTGTGCACCTAAACTGCTTCAATATGCGTTCAAACACTGTTTGAAGCCTGTTTGTATGGGTGAGTTCTGGATTGGTGCGGCTCCTAAACGCGAGGTTAGGTCAGACGGTGCATTCTATCCCGCGTGCTCCGGGCGCTGCAAACCGCTATTGAGGCACATGCTGGCTGGTATAGAGGTGGAGACAAACCCGCTGCTGCTCAGCACTAAGAAGCTGGCAGAGCAGACGAAGGTGGTGTATCAAGACGAGTGGCTTGCCGTGGTAATCAAGCCGTCAGGACTGCTTTCTATTCCTGCAAAGGACGGAGGATATTCGCTTGTCGATTGGGCTGCGGAACACTTAGGTGCCTCAGCCGCACCGGCACATCGTCTTGACCAAGACACGTCCGGGCTGGTGGTCATCTGTAAGGACAGGAACACGCTGCGGCTGATGACTGAGCTGTTTGAAAAGCGCAAGGTAGAAAAGCACTATGAGGCGGTGCTCACCCGCATGCCTGTGGATAAGCCGAGTAGCGGGGTTATCAGTCTGCCGCTATTGAAGAACCCGCTTGACAACCCAAGACAGATGGTGTCGTTTGAGCACGGCAAGCAGTCGCAGACAAAGTATGAGATACGAAAAACAAGAGCCGACGGCTCTTGTCTTGTTGACTTCTATCCCCTCACGGGCAGAACACACCAGTTGCGTATTCACTCGGCGCACCATCTCGGGCTCGGTGCTCCTATCGTGGGGGACAGGTTATACGGAAGTACAAAGAAACAGAATGTAAAGGATGCGGAAAATGGTGTTGAGGACGGTAGCGAACTGATGCTGCACGCTGCAGAACTGACGTTCCCGCACCCCGTGACCGGCACGATGTTGCATTTTCACTACCCTAAGTTTTCTTAAGCACTAATAGGCTCTTCTCTATCTGTCCGTGCATCGCGCAAATCCTCAACTGCGTTTCCGCCCACGGTAGAGACGGTATTTTTTACCGTCTCTCAAAAGTACGAAGGACAAATTTACGATGTACGAAGGATTTAATTGAAGTATCCGTCTTTCTTCCTGCAACTCTCAGTCATTGTGGGCGGCTTTTACTTTCTTAAAGAGGTCGGACGCGAACACAAATTCGTCTAACGCCTCATTGCCGTTGGTATAAACGGTGTCTTTAGAGCCTTCCCATGCCATCTTTCCCTGTTTTAGAAAAACGATATGGTCACCAATCTCAAGGATTGAGTTCATGTCGTGCGAGTTGATGACAGTGCATATATTAAACTCCGCCGTTATCTCGTGTATCAGACGGTCGATGACGAGCGATGTGACGGGGTCGAGGCCGGAGTTAGGTTCGTCGCAGAACAGGTATTTGGGGTTCATCGCTATCGCCCTTGCTATGGCTACACGCTTCTGCATACCTCCGCTTATCTCAGCCGGCATAAGGTTATAAGCCACCTCTTGTATATTCACGCGCGAGAGGCAGAACTTGGCCCTGTTCTCCATCTCTATTCGCGTCATTGAGGAGAACATCTCAAGAGGATACATCACGTTGCTCAGTACCGACTCCGAGTCGAAGAGTGCAGCGCCTTGAAACAACATTCCCACTTCCCTTCTGAGCATTCTCAGCTCTTTTTGCCCCATACGAGGCAGTGAACGTCCGTCGTATTGAATGTCGCCACGGTCGATTGTGTGCAGGCCGATGATGCTTTTCATCAGCACCGTCTTGCCCGAGCCCGACTGACCGATAATCATGTTGCACTGCCCGTCACGCATCTCTGTACTGATACCTGTCAGCACCTCGTGACCCTCAAACTGCTTATATACGTCTTGAACACTTATCACCGTTAGCTTAGCATTAGTTTGGTTAGGAATATGTCAAGGAAAAGTATCACCACCGACGACTTGACGACGGCGTTGGTGCTCGCCTTTCCTACCTCTAACGCTCCGCCGTGAGCGTTGTAGCCGTAGTAGGCGGAGACGGAGGTGATGACAAAGGCGTAGATGACCGACTTGACAATAGCGTATGGCACGTGGTAGGTCATGAAGGCGTAGGTGATACCATATACGTATTCGTCAACGGTAAGGATATCTGTAAAGAGTGCCATGCAGTAGCCGCCTATCAAGGCGCTGCCGACTGAGAAGATGACGAGTATCGGCATCATCAGCATGAAGGCGGTAATCTTCGGCAGAATAAGGTAGTTGGCAGAGTTTACACCCATAATTTCCATCACATCAATCTGCTCTGTGATACGCATTGTGCCTATCTCAGAGGCGATATTACTGCCCACTTTGCCCGCCAATATAAGGCATAGTATGGTTGACGAGAACTCCAGCAGCATCGTGTCGCGTGTCACAACACCTACGGTGTAGCGGGGTAACAACGGGTTAGCCATGTCAAGCTTAATCTGCATGGTCATAATAGCACCGATAAACACTGATATTATCAGGTCTATCGGTACTGATTGCGTGCCTAACTTGTCCAGCTCTTTAGCAAACTGCCGCCAGAACATACGTTGCTTGTCAGGGGCGCGAAACACTCTGCCAAGCAGAATGAAGTATTCTCCTACTACTCTGAAAAACTGCATTGTCTAATGATGTATTGAGCGCGGTGCTTATTGGCGGGTTTATTTCATCAGCTCTGTTACCAGTGCTTCTAACGCTTCTTTGTCGGTGCTCTTCATGCGGCTGCGGATGGTCACCATCGGTTCGATAATCTCCACATCTTTCATCGCACCAAGCATCTCTCTCATCACCTTGCCTGCCGATGGAGCCCATGAGCCGTTCTCTATCAGAGCTACGCGCTTCTTCTGCCAGCCTTTAATCTGCAGGTGGTGCAGCAGGTTATGCATTGGCGGGAACAGACCGGCGTCGTATGACGAAGCGGCGAACACGGCTCTGCCGTAGGCAAAAGCGTCTTCTACAGCGAACGACACCTCTTCTTCCGTCAGGTCCATCAGGCAAACCTTGACGCCTCTGTCGCGCAGCAGCTGTGCTACATGTTCTGCCACAGCCTTGGTGCCGCCATGAATGGAGGCATAGCCTACAAACACACCTTGTTTCTCTGCTTCGTAGCGGCTCCAGATGTCGTACAAACCAAGGTAGTAACCAACGGGTTTGTCATCGGCTATATACCTCTCGCCTATGCCCTCAAAGGCGGTGCTCACGGCTTTGTCTTTGGCTTCGGATTTAACGGTTGCGTCCTCTTTGTTGCTCACGATAACCGGACCGTGCAACGGGCATATACGCTCTATCTCAAGAGTGCCGGCTTTCTTCAGCAGCGTCTGTACAGGTGCGCCGTACTTGCCGCAGATATTGAAATAATAGCGCCTTGCCTCGCATGCCCAGTCGTCTTCCTGCTGGTCGAGAGTGCCGAAACTGCCGAAGGCGTCAGCCGAGAACAAGGTCTTGCTCTCCTCATCGTAGCTGACCATCACTTCCGGCCAGTGTACCATAGGAGCCATCAGAAAACGCAATGTGTGTGTGCCGAGCGAGAGGGTGTCACCCTCTTTCACTGCTATGGTTCTGCCCTCAAGCTGCACGCCCTCAAAGAACTGCGGAAGCATCTGTATGGCTTTCTGCGATGCTACAATCTTGAGATTGGGGAAGTGCTCTAACATCTCCATCGCTAACGCCGAGTGGTCAGGCTCCATGTGGTGCATCACGAGGTAGTCGGGCTGCCTGCCGTCAAGAGCTGCGGCGAGACCGGCTTTCCACTCGTCGTGCATACGCAGGTCGGCAGTATCCATTACCGCCACCTTTTCGTCAAGGATAAGGTATGAGTTGTACGCCATGCCGTAAGGGGTAGGGTACTGGCGCTCAAACAAGCGTATATCGCGGTCTTGCACCCCGATATACAGAATATCATCGGTTATTTTCATGTCTGTCAGTCCTGCTCTTCAAAATCGTCCTTTCCTACTCCGCACAGGGGGCATACCCAGTCTGCCGGAATGTCTTCAAAAGCCGTGCCCGGGGCGATGCCGCTTTCGGGGTCGCCAACTTCGGGGTCGTAAACGTAGCCGCATACGGTGCATACATACTTCTTCATGTCAGTGTGTGTTTAGGGGTTGTAATATAGGTGCGGTTCAGGGCACCCGTTGTCTGAATTTCTTTGCAAAGATAGTTATTTTATCTGGAAACAGCAAGCAGGGAGTGTCGTTTTTTTGTATTTTCTTGCATTATTATATACTTTTTTTGCCAGTGTCGCATAAAAAGAGTAACTTTGCAGTAGTTTTATACACGAAAGTCTCACAATGGAAAAACTGCGATACCCCTTTATTCCGAATTTTCTTCTCGGCGTTGCCGGCGGACTCAACTATCTGAAGTTTGTGAATGCCGCCAAATCCGCCCGTAAGAACCAAGAGAAGACCCTCCGCGAGATACTGACTATCTCGAAGGACACCGAGTACGGTCGTCAGCACCATTTTACCGACATCCTTGCCGCGAAAGACGACACCGAGCTCTACGCTCTCTATCAGAAGAACGTGAGTCCGAACAACTACGAGGACCTACAGCCTTATATCGAGCGGCACAAGAACGGCGAGCAGAACCTTCTTTTCCCTGGCAAGCCCGCTCTCTATGCCACCACGTCGGGCACAACCAAGGAGCCCAAGTGGATACCTATTACGCAGCGTTATCTGAAGGACGTGTATGGCAAGATGAACCTCGCGTGGCTATACACCCTCATCAAGCACCGCCGCATGGTCTTCTCCGGCAGTCTGGTCAGCATCGTGGGCAAGGTGATAGAGGGCTATGCCCCTGACGGAACCATCTGCGGCAGCATCAGCGGCTTTGCGCAACGGGACTGCCCGCAGTGGATGAAAGACCTCTCGCCGTACCCCTTCACGGTCTATGAGATAGAGGACTATAACGCCCGCTACTACGCCATCATGCGCTTCGGTATCGAGCACAACACCACGCTTATTATCACCGCCAACCCTTCCACCATCGTGGAGATGCAGAACAACGTGAACGAGAACTTCGACCGCTACGTGGAGGACATAGAGAAAGGCACTATAAGCGAGGAGTTCGACATACCCGAGCGTATCCGCGAGAGCTTCAAGCCCTTCCTCAAGCCCAATCCCGCGCGTGCCGCCGAACTGCGTGCGTTGAAGGCCAAATACGGCACGGTGCTGCCCAAGCACTACTGGCCCGACTTCCAACTGCTCACTACATGGCGCTGCGGCAACACCAAGGTCTATCTTGACAAGTTCAAGGACTCCTTCCCCTCGCAGATGTACCACCAGGAGTTCTCCTACTACTCCACCGAGTGCCGCTTCGGACTGGTGACCGATGACACCAACAACACCGTCCTCTGCCCGCACATGCACTACTACGAGTTCGTAGCCGAGGAGGACATCGACAAGCCCGACAGCGAGAAGCGTTTTTTGCAGATGTATCAGCTGGAGGAGGGCAAGCGCTACATCACCTACGTCACCACCTATGCAGGCCTCTACCGCTACAACATGAACGACATGGTTGTAGTAGGTCCTCGCTACTGGGACACTCCGTCGGTGCAGCTTGTCCAGAAGATAAACGGCATCGTGACCATGACCGGCGAGAAACTGCACGAGAAGCAGTTTATCGACGCCGTGCGTGAGGTGGAGAAGACCATGCACACACCACTGCGTTTCTTCATCGGTTTTGCCGACCTCGAAGCGTCTGCCTACCATTTCTACTACGAGTTTGCCGACCAGACTACGTCTCAGGCAACAGCCGAGCAGTTCTCTGCGGAGGTGGACAACCTGCTCAAACAGTATAACATAGAGTACAAGACCAAGCGCAACTCCCTGCGTGTGAAGGATCCGATCAGCCACAGGCTGCAGGCGAACTCGTTCGAGCAGTTCAAGGCGCAGTGCATTGCCGATGGCTTGCGCGACGGGCAGTTCAAACTCAACCTCCTTTTGCAGGACGAGAAGCGCCACGCCAAGTTCAAGAAACTGGTTATAGAAGACAAATAATTTAAGGATATATGAAAAAGATTATCAATGTCCTGCTTGCCGCTGTGCTCAGTTTTCCGATGTATGCGCAGCTTGCATGGGACACGGAGTTCGGTTCTGACGACTTCAACAACGCCATGACTGTCATTTCCAAGACCGAAAACGTCAGTTGGTCAAACCCCACACTGGGTATAGGAGGCGGTCTGAAACTGGGGAAAATTGTTGTCACTCTTCCTGTAATAGGCGGCGATCCGTATCAGGACGAGTGTGTGATAGCCCTGTCGCAGACAGGCATAGCCGACAGCCTGTCGTTCACGTGGCAAGGCGGCAGCGGCGGTTCGCTGACGGTGTATCAGTCGCCTGACCATAACAACTGGTCGCAAGTGTACACCGCTGAGGGCAACACCATCTCCACCGATACCAAAGTCAATGTGGGACTCTCTGTTTCCACGCGTTACCTGAAGTTCTACGCAACGGGCAAGACCGCTGTGGCTTTCCGCAAGATAATGGTGACCGAACTCAAACGCTTGTCGGTGGGTATAGAGGAGTGGGAACCCGCGTCGGCTATGGTGGATGATGCGCCTGCTTCGAAGAACGTGACTGTCTCATGGACAAACGTTGTGGCTACAGTCACCTCCACCGACCCGCATTTTACTGCGTCGCTCGCCACTGTCGGGCAGAAGAACCTCATCGATCAGAAGACCACCCTCACCATTTATTATTCGCATGCAGAAGCCGGTCGGCACAGCGGTGAGATAGTCCTGTCCGGCGAGGGCAGGGAGGCGCGTATCGCAGTGTCGGGCAGCACCTCCAAGTACGACCAGACGCTCACGTGGAACCAGACGCTTACCGAGTGCCTTGCCACCGACCGCCTGTCGTTCAACGCTTTCACCTCCAGCGGTCTGGACGTGGAGTATGTGTCGTCAGACAGCAGCATCGCCTACGTGGAGGGTGCCACCCTGCGCGTTGTCCGTTCCGGCACAGTCACCTTTGCCGCCACACAGCCGGGCAACTATAAGTTCAACGCCGCCAACCGGATAGAGAAGACCCTCGTTATCCGCAAGGCAGACCCGCTTGTCAGTGCTTCTGCCGACGACCTTACTTATGGTCAGACGCTCGCAGAGGCTGTGCTACATGAGAACAACGGTTTTGTGGAGGGCGCTCTGTCGTGGCTTGAGATAGACACGGATACCGTGCTTGATGCCGGCGACTACACTCTCTCGCTCCTCTTCACGCCTGCCGACACGGGTATATACAATTATGCCGTTCTGCCCGTCGGGCTGACCGTCAACAAGGCTCCGCAGGTCATCACGTGGCTTGACCAAGACACCGCTCTCGTTGTCGGTACGCCTGTGCCAGCCACTGCCGTCCTCTCGTCGGGACTGCCCGTTACGTACGCCTATACGCGCTGTCTGCTCTCTATAGAAGACGGTGTGGTGACGCCCGAGAACGAAGGTGAGGTGACGGTTGTTGCCTACCACGCCGGTAACCACAACTACCTGCCGACGACGGTCATCATGCAGGTGTTCACTATAGCGCCAGACCCGAATGTTCAGGACCCCGGCACAGCCACCGCTACGGAGCAACTCAGTCCGCAGCAACTGCGCACAGCGCAGAAGTTCGTTCATAACGGCACGGTCTATGTGTCGTTCGATGGCCGCACCTACGACGCGGAAGGCAGACTGATGCGTTGAAACGTTATTTTTCTTTGATAAAGCAACTCCGGTGTGCTCTTGGCGCACCGGAGTTGCTTGTTATTCCGATATCTCGTTATTCCGACATTTCGGCATTTCGACATTTCGACATTTCGTTATTTCGACATTTCGGCATTGTGTTATTATTCTGCCATCTCCACGGCAGCCTCAGCAGCGAGCCGCGCGTTGTTCAGCACAAGCTGTATGTTGGCGGCAAGACTGTCGCCGCCCGTCAGTTCCTTGACTTTGGCAAGCAGGAACGGTGTTGTCTGTTTGCCGTGTATGCCTTTCTCTGCCGCTTCTTGCAGTGCCTTGTCAATGGCTGCGTTGATAACATCTTCGGGCATTGAATACTCCTCAGGTATGGGGTTAGTGACGAGCATGCCGCCCTTGAGACCTGCTGCCCGTTGTGCCTTATAAACAGAGGCTAACTCGGCGGGGCTGTCGATGCGATAGTCAACGCGAAAACCGCTATGGCGAGTGTAGAATGCCGGCAGTTCGTCAGTGCCATAGCCGATGACAGGCACGCCTTTCGTCTCAAGATACTCTAACGTGAGTCCAAGGTCGAGAATCGACTTCGCTCCTGCGCATACCACCATGACGGGTGTCTGTGCCAACTCTTCGAGGTCGGCACTGATGTCCATCGTTGTTTCTGCCCCACGGTGTACACCGCCTATGCCGCCGGTGGCGAAGACGCGGATACCTGCCATCGAGGCAATCATCATCGTGGTAGTGACGGTCGTGGCACCATCCATGCCGCGGGCAAGCAACACCGGCAGGTCGCGGCGGGAGGCCTTGGTAACCTGCTGACCTTGTTTGCCAAGGTACTCAATCTCTTCTTTGCTGCAGCCGGCTTTCATCTTTCCTCCGATGATGGCGATAGTAGCAGGCACAGCACCTGCATCGCGAACAGCCTGCTCCACGCTCAGTGCCGTGCTGACGTTCTGAGGATAGGGCATGCCGTGACTGATGATGGTGGACTCGAGGGCTACTACTGCTCTGCCTTCGCGCAGAGCATGCTGAACCTCGTCGGAGATACTGAGATATGCGTTCATAGAAATAATTATAAACCAATTTGTGTTTTGTGCAAAGTTACTGCTTTTTTCTCGTTCCTGCAATAATTTAACGTCATAATATTCACATCAGATTGCGTTTCAAACACGGTTCAGCTACGTTTCATCCACGGTAGAGACGTTTTTTTTACCCTCTCTCCAAACCGTGTACGCTTTGCCGGAGCGTTTCTTCGGTTACATATTCTTGGTAAAAATAGAATTATATCAGTGAATAATATTATAGTTTGTGTCTTTTTTTAAGAAAGAATACACTACCTTTATGCAATGTGCTTTTTTATGTTGTTAAATTTGCATCAATCTTAAATTTTGCTTAATTTTGTACTTGATTTTGGCTATAAAACGTGCGTTTTGATAAGAATAATCTTAAAAATCGTATATTTTACCCAAGGTCGGTATTTGTTAACTTCTACGGGTAAAGAAAGGGAATATCGAACATTTACCATTTGGTCATGTACCAAGTACCATTTATTTTATCATTTGGTCATTTAGGGTATTAGTTATTTGGTGTTCTGTTATCTGGTCCCGTTACAATTATCTGTGTAAATACAATAATCTTTCTACAATGAAACAACGTTTACTCTCGTTAGTAATTTCTATACTTTTTCTTTTTGTCGGCTGTGGTAGTGTATGGGCTGGCACTTCTAAGTGTGTTGCAAACTCAAATCCATCTGAAGGTGGCACTGTTGCGGTCAAATATGGTAGCTCAACTTCTTCTTATGGAACAAGTGCGAATAATAGTCATTTTGCAATTCTTTCAAGTGGATCTGATAAATATTATTTGTATTATAAGGTAAATGCTAATTATAAATTTCGTTGTTGGTCAACATCTACGACATCTACTACAAGCTTGACATCAAACGGGCAATCAGTTTCTTGTTCAAGACCAAGAACAGGAACTACCACAACTACTTACTACGCCCTCTTCGCTCGCATGACGGCTGATAAGTCGTCTTTGGCTTTTGGCAGTGTTAATGTAGGTTCATCATCTTCGGCGCAGACAATAACCATCACCCATGCTCATGCGGATAAGATAACGGCTTCTATCAGTGGCACTAATGCGTCAGATTTCAGCGTGTCAGCAACAACACCGGTTTCTAACTCAACGACACAAGGGACAAAGGAAATTACTGTTACCTTTAGCCCGACTTGCAATGGCCCTCGCTCCGCGACACTGACTCTTCATAGTTCTTATACAGGCCTTTCTGATGTTACAATTACCCTTTCCGGCACCGGAGTGCTTATTGCTAACCCGCTTGCCGTAGAGGCGACAAGCAAGGATATGAAGGTGGATGACGAGTGGAAAAGCGTGATAACCACGAACAGCAGCGACGGCACTATATCAACAACGTCCACCAAGGCTGCGGTGGCGACCTATGATGTCACGAACAATAAGATTATTGCCCACGGTGAAGGCTCCGCCACTATCACTATCAACCAAGCGGCGTCTTGCCAATATGTGGCGGCAAGCAAGACAATCAATGTCAGCGTCTCCAAGTATGACCAGACACTCGAGTGGACGACCATAGAGGAGAACATGCTCCTTGGAGCGACGCAGGATATAGTGGCGACAGCCTCAAGCGGGCTGTCAGTGACATACACGACGAGCGATGACTCTAAGGTGTCAGTGAGCGGTAATAGACTGACGGCAGCCGGCATTGGCTCGGCGGTCATCACCGCCTCGCAGCCGGGTAACTACAAGTACAACGCCGCCACGCCGATAATCCAAACCGTCAATGTGTTCAACAAAGAGGTGCCTGAGTTTACGCCGTCTTTCAGCGGTACGACATGCGATTTGCTTGTTGACGGCACTGCCACTATCGAACTTGCAAACGTCAGCGACGGTCTCAATGGTGACTTCACTGCCGTTCCTTCCGATGGCACCGTCGTCAGCGTGACCCGCAGCGGTAACACACTTACTATAAAGGGCCTCAAGCAGGGCTCCACCACCGTTACTCTTCATCAGAAAGAGAACGACGGTATCTTCGCTACCAATCCCGATCCCGTATATACCTTCAACGTATCCCGCGTAAGCAACACCCTTGCCGTGGCTGCTACAAGCAAGGCGATGAAGGTGGATGATACATGGACACCGGTCGTTACCTCAAAGAACAGCAACGCTACGGTTGAGACTACCTCGTCAAGGGACACTGTGGCAACCTACAACGCGGCAACCAACACCATCACCGCCCACAGAGAGGGCTCTACCACTATCGTTATCAGTCAGGCACAGAACGTCAAATACACCGCTGCGTCATGCACTATAAGCGTCACTGTAACCAAATATGACAACACCCTTGCCGTCGCCGCTACCTCTTATTCCAAGAAAGTGGATGACTCGTGGAGTTGTGCTGTATCATCTATCAATAGCGACGCGGCGATAAACGTCACGACTAACACCACTACCGACAGCCTGACGGCGACATATAACTCTTCCACCAAAGCCATTGACCTCAATGCTAGGAAAGCAGGAGTATACACCGTCACCTTCACCCAGCCTGCAACATACAAGTATAAGGGTGTTACCAGGACCGTCACCGTTGATGCAACCAAGTACAGCAACGCCATTACCGTGCGTCTCGGAGGTTCGGTGCGCAACACTATATCCCTTACTTGGGGCGATGAGACAGCCGTGGTTCTTTCAGCAAGCAATACGGATTATGCGAATCGTCCGTTAACTATTACGCAGACATCAGGAGACGCTTCTGCGAAATATACTGCCACCAATGGTACAACGGGCACAATTCAGGCATTGCCGGTCAATGGTTCTGCCACTTGGACCATTACTCAAGATACAACGTACAAATATGATGGTGCCACAGCCACTATAACCGTCACATCTGCCGGTGTTGCTGCGAATGCCTGCTATCTGTTGCAGCAGGATGCGGAGAAAAGTCTGAGTACTATCCAGGAGGGAGCGTCAATGGCTATTGCGAGCGGTGTGAAAGGAAAATTGTCGTTTGAGGCATATTACCCTGACATAGATAACTGGTTTGCAACGCAGAATTTCTTTGTTCAGTATTCCACTGACGGCGGTTCCAACTGGCTCGATTTGGCGGAACCGACACTGACCGGCAGTTATAAGACATTTACATACGATATTGAGGAAACGGCTACAAACATCAGGTTTATCACCAAAACAGGTGCGACATGGACTAAAAAATACAAGAATGTCCGCATCCCGCGTGTGACATACTTTAACGCCTCGACTGATTTTATTGCATTGTCACCGACTGTAGAAACACAAAAAACAAAGACATTCACTTTGGATTACAGCCAATGCGACTGGGGAGACATACATGTTCATTCAACCAACCCGAAGTTTACTGTTGCACATTCAGGGAACTTTGTTGATTCAACAATCACTGTTCCTTCCGAGAAATTCGCCACACCGGAGATAACTGTTTATTGTGCGGAAGATGCCACTCCCGCGGATGAGGGATATCTGATTGTTTATAACAAGGCTCAGAAATGTTCTGTGGAGGTTCGTGTGTCACGCCCTGAACCGGTGCTGACATTCAATCCGTACAGCAATCCGTACTTCGTCAACACGGTTATTCCTAATGTCTGTGTTTCTGAAAACACGGATTATGAGAATTGTCCGCTCTCATACACCACTTCCAACTCATCTATTGCGTTTGTAAGGAACGACTCTTTGTATATTCTTGACAAGAAGCAGTCTGTCACAATAACGGTAAGCCAGCCGGAGAACGAAGATTTCCTTGCTACAACCAAGACCTTCACATTCACTCCGATGGATATGCCGGACCTTGCTGTACCACTTGTAATGACCGAGGGCATATTTAACGATGCTTTGAGTAAAGAGGGAACTGCATCGTGGAATAGCAGCGACAATGCCATATTGCTTGGTGTTGATAATATTATGTCAAGTTTTAGCTGGGGCACAAAATCCATTGTATTTATGTTCCACGGCTCACCTGACAAGATATCGTTCAAATATAAAAACTCCACAGCCACAACAAGTGCCAATTTCATTGTGCAGGAAAGTACAAACGGCACAAAATGGACAACGGCATGGTCGGTTAGCGGGAGTCATACTTCATATACGGAATCGGGCGAGATACAGCTTCAACCGAATACCTTGTATTTGAAATTATATTTCTCCGGCAACTACGCAGGTTTCTTCAAAGACATTAAGATAACCGAACTTATCGGCGACTACTACCTCCTTGACGAGGCGACGGACAAGTACCTTAGCCGCGGCAAGACGTGGAGCACACGCGCCGTAGAGGACGAGTACGGCGTCCCCGCGCGTATCACACGCACCACTCCCGACAACACCAACTACTACACCCACCTGCAGTTCTACGACAACCGCCTCTACCTCTTCGAGGACGGCACGTCGCACGACATCTACACCGACAACACTACCAACAGCTCATGGCTGATGCAGGAGCAGACCGACGGCACCTATACCCTGCAGTCCGCCAACGGCGTAGGCACCAACGGGCGGAGTATCACCGTCAGCGACGATATCCTTACCCTCACCACCGACGGCTTCGCCGCCACACATTGGACGCTTGAACATGCCGACCGGCACCCTGCCCGCATGAGCGCCTTGCAGGACGCACAGGCACAAGCCGCCGCTGCCGCCTCACCCGACTTCGGAAGCGATGCCACATGGGAGTCGCTCAACGAGGCGATGGCGGAGTTCGACTTCAGCGCCGAGACGCTGCCCGCTGTCACCATCACGGAACAAGCGTCAGTGCGCACTAACAACGGCACCTCGGACTCGTACTCCTACGAGAACACCGTCACCGTCGCCGCCGGTCTCTACCGCCTGACGCTCGAAGCCTGCTACCGTCCCGCACCTGCCCTTGTGGCATACGAGAACAGAGGAGTGACGGGACACGAGAACATACTCGCGTATATGTTCGCCAACGGACAGAAGACGCAGATAAAATCCATCTACGCCGACGGCACGCCCGTGCCCGGCTCCAAGACCAACGCGGCGGCATGCTTCGATGCCGGCAGGTTCCAAAACTATATCTTCCTCTACGTAGCCGACGCGGGCGACGGCACCGGCACCGTGCATTACGGTCTGCACAAGCCCTCGTGGGTGGACGGCGACGTACTCTGGTACCGCAACTTCACCCTTGAGCAAATCACCCGTAAGGAGTTTATCCTCGACGGTCACGGCACCGACGAGCAGACCTCGACATGGGCTACCGACGGCAACTGGTCGGACGAGGAGCAACCCGGCAGCGAGAACTGGGCTGTTGTTCGCCATGATGCTGTTATTAACACTCCTGTCAGCGTCTATGGTGTGCGTATTGAGAACGACGCAGTGCTTAATGTGGCTCCGACAGGCGGTCTGACCGTCGGCGCAGGCGGCGTGGTGGGGGCTACGGCGGAGAACCTTGTGCTGAGGGCTGCCACCACAGGCGAAGAGAAGGGACAAACGGGATTCCTGCGTATCAATCCGGCTTACACGGGCGAGATGCCGACAGCAAGGGTTGAACTATATTCGGTGGGTTATTACGATGCCTCGCGCGGTGAGGACAACAGCGCTGCATGGCAGTATGTGGGCTCGCCCGTCACACCGGCAAGCACCGTGACGCTGGAACACACCTATTACGGCTCGTGGGTCTATAAGTGGGACGAACAGACCGCCGAATGGACCACGACAGGCAATAACGGCAAGATGCAGCCATTCGAAGGCTACTGCACCACGCAGAAGAAGAACGCCGACGGCATGATGCATGAGTACGAGGGACAACTGACGTCTAACCAAACGGATATTATAGTTAACCTCTCCTACCACGCAGGTCATGCTGACTCGCAGGACGACGGCTTCAACCTGCTGGCTAACTCCTTCTCCGCACCTATTGACCTGACGCAGTTCCGTACAACGGACTTCGTGGGCGATGTAGAGCCGACAGTCTATCTCTATAACACCGGTTCTAAGGCGCAGTGGTTGGCGTTGCAGCAAAGCGGTACGCTTTTCACTCAGGACCGCGGCACCACTGCAGGTCAGTATGTGGCAGTGCCTGTGGGCGATGGTGCTACACTGGCTGCGTTGATAACCGCCTCTTCCGGTGCCGTGCCGGCTGTCATACCGCCTATGCAGGGCTTCCGCGTCAATGCCACCGGCGAGGGCGCAACGCTGAAACTCAGTTATAACCGCCTTGTTTGGCAGGGTAACTACACCGCATACGGCAACCGACCGATGAGGGTGGTGAGCAGCGAGAGAGGAATGACAGAGGAGCAGGAGATGATAGCTGAGGGGAATGAAGAGCAAGCAGATACCGTTATTCATTCGGTGGCGCTGACGCTCTCGGCTGACGGCTATGCCGACAGACTCTATCTGCTGCAGAGCGATATCTATACATCGGACTACGACAGAGGAGCTGACGCTTGGCAAATCAACGGAGGAATGTTCAACTTGTATGCCCGGTCATCTGATAACGACGGACGTCTTGCCGTGTGTGCTGCTGATGACCTTAGTGGAATGCAGGTTGGCATACGGTGCGACAGGCAGCGTTTATTCACTCTTTCGTGCACTTACGCAACGGTTGAGAACCTTGCACTGCGCGACCTTGTAACCGGCGACTTACTGCCATTAGCGGCAGGGGCCGTGTACCAACTTCAGTATAACGAGTTAGGGGGCGAGCCGCGGTTCATCATCGAAAAGATGGAGAACACCGGCTCCACCGAGCAAACCGATGTGACTACATCGCTTGATGCTGCCCGGCAGCAACAGCGGAATGTCAGAATATACGACGTGACCGGCAAACTGCTCCGGAGCAGCAAGCAGTCCGACATTAACACAATGCTGCCGGCAGGAGTATATCTGCTGCAGCAGGATAATGAATGTAAAAAAGTAGTAAGGCTTTGAAAAACAAACAACGACAAATATTTCTCACATTTCTTGCACTAATCCTTTTCTTCGGCTGGTTCGGCTTGCTTCTATGGCAGGCGGACAAGTATCAGAAAGGAGAACCGATTAAGGTTTTTGTTAGTCGTAGCAGGTTTGGTCATGGCGTTAAGCCGTACCGGCCATCAGTTATCAGTTCTCCGTCGTCGGCTTTCAGCCGTCGCCCTATGGAGACTGTAGTTAATCTGAACAACAGTGTAGCTCCTGCTCTCTCTACTGATGTCAACCAACAGTCTTATTCGCCTCAGCGCTCGCTCTCTGCCGTTAGCTACCGCTTGTCGGCAGTCAGCAGTCAGCAGTTGGTGCATAGTTATGTAAGCGGTGGCGGACAGATGTCCGGCGGTAGCGTCAGTCGGCAGAGTGCGACTGCCGTGCCGCAGGCTACGGTTGGATTCAGCAGTTCCTACTCGGCAATGTTAGCCTCCAACACCATCACTACCTCTGCTTCGCTCCTGAGAGGAGGCGTAACGACCTTTGACAGCGATGGCGGCTTAGCGATGCCTATACGTCGCGGACCTACACCGGGAGACCCTGAGGAAGACGAACTGCCGGTTGACGGCGCACGAGGAGCAACACCCGCCATGGCGTTCTTGTCGCTACTCGCCATCGGATATGGTGTAACAAGAAGACACTCCCTTAAAGAGCAATAACTTACAAAACGGTACCCCAAAAAACGTTCAACTAACAACGTTCAACCGCCCATGTTAAAAAAAACGAGAGACTTATGAAAGTTTCTCGTTTTTTATCAATACATCGTTAGCGTATCGCGTCAGTTTGTCATCAATTCAATCTCTCCATTGCATACATGAAACAGCCTTGAATCTGTTCGGTGCGGAGCAAGAAGGCTGGTGAGATGTTGGCGGTCGGTATCGGTGAGAAATATCTGTCCGAAGGCATCGGAGTGAACAAGGTTGATGATGTTTTCCACGCGATGAGTGTCTAACTTGTCGAATATATCGTCAAGCAGAAGTATCGGTTTGGCGCTTGGTATGTTGTTTTCTCCCCCTGCCAGGTATAGTGCTTGCGCTAACTTGAGCGCCAGTGTGAATGTCTTTTGTTGTCCCTGCGACGCCACTTGCCGTAGCGGATGCTCGTCAAGCAGCATCTCCATATCGTCTTTGTGCACACCTTGCGAGGTCCAGCCCAGATAGACGTCGCGCTGGCGTGTGTCGCGGAGCGACTGCTTCATATCGCGGCTCTGAAGCTGCGATACATAGCTCAGTGACACTTGTTCGGCATCGCCGGAGATGGTGGTATATACAGTCTGAAAAATAGGAATAAACGCCTGAATAAACGCAGTGCGTTCTGCGAAAATCACTTCATCACATGCCGCCATCTGTTCTTCCAATATATCCATCAGGTCCGATTGTAACCTATCCGGCTGTTCGTCGCACTGCCTAAGCAGGATGTTGCGCTGTTTGAGCAGTGTCTGATAACGTGTGAGGGTGTCAAGGTAGTTTCGGCTGTATTGGGAGATAACGCCGTCTATAAACTTACGGCGGGCTTCCGAACCATCGTTAATCATCTCTTGGTCTGCCGGAGAAACCATCACTAACGGCAGTTTGCCTATATGGTCGTGCAGACGCTGGTAGTCTTTCTTACCGCAGCGAAACTGCTTCTTCTGGCCGCGGCGTATGCCGCAACTGACTTGCAACTGTTCGTCTGCGCCTGTGCTGTCGCTTTGATACTCGCCTTGCAGCATGCAAAACTGTTCGTTGTGTGTGATGTTCTGCGAGTCAACGGCGTTGAAAGCGGACTTGGTGAAACTCAGATAATAGATGGCATCAAGCAGGTTGGTCTTGCCCTGGCCGTTCAGACCTACAAAGCAGTTAAGTTTTTCTGCAAACTGAAGGTTGGCTTCGCGGATGTTTTTGAAGTTTAATATTGTTAAGTTACGTAGGAACATTAACGGTGGTGTGTTAGCTGTTGTGTGTTAAAAATCTATTTCTTCTGTGTTTGCTTCGCCGTATTCCGCCACAGTTGGTATAGACTCGTGGTGGTAGCGGTCAAATGCGGTGACGCAGATAGTGAATTCTTCAGGGTCAAGGTTGATGGTCGTGTTGTTCTCGGCGGTTATGGCAATTATGTATTTCGCATCGTCAAACTCGGCATCGGCGTATGTCGGGAAGGCATATACGATGTATCTGCTGCAGCCGTCCACCGGTGTCCACGTGATGCGGCTGTGTATGTTGTCTATCGCCTCTATCTGTACATTCTTCGGCGAGTGTGGCAGTGGGCGTTCGGCGAAGCATGATGGTGGTAATGCGGGTAGGGCGTACAGGTCGTATATTAGCGAGTCGCATAGCCCTAATCGGCCGGCTATCAGGTCGTGAGCGGGGAAGAACACCGAGCCTTGTATCTGAGGTATGGTGCGGTTGAGCCTTATTTGACGACATATCTCATTAGGGCGCATCCACGCCTCGTTCTTCGATTTGCCAAGGGCTGAGAGCGAGTGACCTATATACAGATTTGTGCCGTAGGAATATTTGGCCCACCAGTGAGCGAGCACTTGGTAGTCGGCCACTGTCTTGCCTATCTCCCAGTATAGTTGTGGAACGACGTAGTCAATCCAGCCGTTCTCTTGCCATAGTAGGATGTCGGCGTATAGGTCGTCGTAGTTCTGTACGCCGGCGTTGGTGTCAGAGCCTCGTTCGGCATCGCTGCTGCGGTTGCGCCATACGCCGAAGGGCGATATGCCAAACTCCACCCAAGGTTTCAGGGCGTGTATAGTGTCGTGTAGCTCCTGTATGATGAGATTGACGTTGTTGCGCCGCCATGCGTCCTTGTCGGTGAAACCGCGAGGGTGAGCACGAAAAGCAGCATCGTCAGGAAACTCCTCGCCCTTGACGCGGTACGGGTAGAAATAGTCATCGAAATGCAGACCGTCAATGTCGTATCGTGCCACAATATCTGCAGCCACTGTTCTGAGCCACAGGCGCGTCTCGTCAAGTCCGGGGTTGAAGTACCACTGCTTGCCATACTTGACAAAGAGGTGGCGTTTGCTGTTGTAGATATGTGACTTGTCAAGTTCAGCCGTTGAGTAGCCTGCTGTGGTTACTCTGTATGGGTTGAGCCATACATGCACATCCATACAACGCTTGTGTGCTTCTTCGCAGACAAAGGTGAGAGGGTCGTAGGGTTTATCGTTTGGTTGTCCCTGCTTGCCTGTGAGCCAGTGGCTCCACGGTTCGTAAGGGGAGGCATAGAGTGCATCGGCTGTGGGACGAATTTGGAAGATGACCATGTTCAAACGAAGCGAAGCGAGGCTGTCAAGCAGAAACAGCATCTCTTTCTTCTGCAGTTCGCTGTTGCCAATGGCCTCTTTGCTGGGCCAGTCGATGTTTGCAACCGTGGCTATCCATGCCGCACGCATCTCATGCTTAGGCTGTGCCTGCAGGCTGAATGATGAGGTGGCAAGCAAGGCGCAAAGTGATAAGGTACAAAGTACAATGTGACAAAGTGACAAAGTACCAAGTGGCAAGGAGGAAATGACGTGCTTCATTGTCTCGCGAATATGTCTAATTACCCGATTCATGTTTTTTAGTCTTTAAAGTCTTTAAAGTCTTTAAAGTCTTTAAAGTCTTTAAGGTCTTTAAGGTCTTTAAGGTCTTTAAGGTCTCTAAAGTCTCTCTAGTCTCTATTTTCCGCTGATTATTTTCTTTAGTTCGTTCAGTCTGTTTAGTGCTTCTATCGGCGTGAGGTTATTCACGTCGAGGTTGAGGAACTCGTCGCGTATATGTTCCAGCACCGGGTCGTTAAGTTGGAAGAACGACAGTTGCGTGTCGGCAGGATTGAAGTGTGGCGTCGCCGCCTTAGGTCCTACAGGTTTGCCTATGTCGTTTCCTACGTTCTGCGCCTCTAATTGCTTCAGTATCTGTTCGGCGCGTTTCACTACCGTCATCGGCATGCCTGCCATGCGTGCTACGTGAATACCAAAAGAGTGCTCCGAGCCGCCGCGTACTAACTTTCGGAGGAAGATGACCTTGTTGTTCACTTCGCGTACAGAGACGTTGTAGTTCTTGATGCGTGTGAATAGTCCTTCCATGTCATTGAGTTCGTGGTAGTGTGTGGCGAACAGCGTCTTGGCATGACACCGGTTTTCGTGCAGGTACTCAACTATAGCCCAGGCTATGGAGATTCCGTCGTAGGTAGAGGTGCCGCGACCGAGTTCGTCAAACAGAACAAGAGAGCGGCGAGAGATGTTATTCAGGATGGCGGACGCCTCGTTCATCTCCACCATAAACGTACTTTCGCCGGAGGAAATATTGTCGCTGGCTCCCACTCGTGTGAAAATCTTATCCACCACACCTATACTTGCGCTGTCTGCCGGCACGTAAGAGCCTATCTGCGCAAGTAGCACTATCAGTGCCGTCTGGCGTAGCAGTGCCGACTTACCTGCCATGTTCGGACCGGTAACGATGATAATCTGCTGCGAGTCGTCTGCCTCGTTGGAGAGGAGAATATCGTTAGATATATACTGTTCCCCAACAGGCATGTTTTGCTCAATGACGGGGTGCCTGCCTCCGCGAATATCAATGGTGTAGGAGTCATTCACGTCGGGGCATACATAGTGTCCGGCGCTCGCTACATCGGCAAAAGACAGCAGGCAGTCAAGTTGAGCCACGATGGCGGCGTCCATCTGAACGGGGGAAACGAAGTCGCATGCGTAGAGTAGCAGTTCGTTGAAGATACGGTTCTCAATGATGAGTATCTTCTCTTCGGCACCGGTGATTTTCTCCTCATACTCCTTCAGCTCTTGTGTTATATATCGTTCCGCCTGTGCGAGTGTCTGTTTGCGTATCCACTCTTGCGGCACCTGATCCTTGTAGGCGTTTCTTACCTCAAGGTAATAGCCGAAGACGTTGTTGAAACCCACTTTAAGTGACTGTATGCCGGTTTGTTCTATCTCTCTTTGTTGCAGGTTTACAAGGTATTGTTTGCCGTCTGACTGTATGTTGCGCAGCTCGTCTAACTCCGTGTCCACGCCATTGCCTATCATCCCGGGTTTGCCCTGTATGGCGGGTGGAGTGAGTGCCATGGTGCGGCGGATGCGGTTTTTGAGTTCGGTGCACAGACGTAGTTGTCCGCCTAAGCGCCGCATGTATTCGCTGTCACTCTGTTCGGCTATGTTCTTGATAGGTTCCAGCGCTTCTAATGCAAAGCTGAGTTGCCTTAGTTCGCGGGGCGATATGCGTCCGACAGACACTTTGCCTATCATTCTCTCAAGGTCGGCTATCTCTTTGATGCTGTTTCTGATGATATCTCTCTCCTCAGGGTGACGGAAGAAAAACTCTACCACCTCTTGTCTCTGTTTGATAGGCTTGGATGCTTTGAGCGGTAGTGTCAGCCAGCGGCGCATCAGGCGCGAACCCATAGGCGAGGACGTCTTGTCAAGCACGTCAATCAAGGCTTTGCCTTCTTCGTTGGCGGTGGTGTGAAGAATCTCAAGGTTGCGCAGAGAGAAGCGGTCAAGCCAGAGGTATTTGTCTTCCTCAAGTCGGCTTAGGTGAGTGATATGCCCTGTCTGCAAGTGTTGTGTCATGTCAAGGTAATGCAGTATGCCGCCGGCGGCGGTAACGCCCAATGGCATGCGCTCAACGCCGAAACCCTTTAGACCCGTGGTGCCGAACTGCTTGCATAGCCTATCGCTTGCAGACTGATAGGTTAGCATCCAGTCCTCTAACTGGAAGGTGAAGTATTTGGTGCCGAACAGACTCTCGAAATACTGCTTCTCGTTGCGTTGAAACAACACTTCCTTTGGCTGGAAGTTCGCCAGCAGTTTCTCGGCATAGCTCTCGCTGCCTTGTGCTACGAGAAACTCGCCGGTGGAGATGTCAAGGAAACTGATACCTACGGCGTCTTCGTCTTTTTTTGTGGATTTATTGAAGTGAAGGCAGGCAAGAAAATTGTTGTCTTTGGTAGGTACGGTGGCGTCAGAGTAGCTGACACCCGGTGTCACGAGTTCGGTCACGCCGCGTCTGACGAGTTTCTTTGTCAGCTTCGGGTCTTCCAGTTGATCGCATATCGCCACTCGCATGCCTGCTCTGACTAACTTGGGCAGATAGGCGTCCAAGGCGTGAAACGGGAACCCCGCCATCTCCATCGTGCTGGCGGCGGTGCCGGATACCGACGAGCGATGGGTGAGGGTGATGCCGAGAATCTTCGATGCCTTGACGGCATCATCAAGGTAAGTCTCATAAAAATCGCCGCAACGGAAGAGAAGCATGGCATCAGGGTATTGGCGCTTGATGTCCATAAACTGCTTCATCATGGGGGTCTCTGGTGCTGCCATAGTATAGTTTATTTCAGGTCTAACGTCATTTTGAAGTTATACATTCGTCCGGTCAGATAGTTTGGCGAAAGGTGTGTGTTGCCGTAGTAGTCAGGCACGTAGAAGTATGAATTTACGTTTTTGAAATCGGCTATATTGAACACCTCGAACTGTAGCCACCACGCCTCCACATGCGGATTCTTCATCCATCGTTCTCTGCCGTATCGGAAAGCATAGGTAGCTCCTATATCCACACGTTTGTACGCCGGCATACGACCTTGCTTGGCAATGTTGGAGGGCAGGGAGTAGGGCAGGCCGTCGGAGAAGACGAACTTGATGTGGAACTTGAGTTGTGGTAACTTCGGAAAATAATCTTGGAAAAGCATGCTAAAAGCGTAGCGTTGTTCCTGCGGTCCGAGGAGCCATCCTGCTTCGGGGTGGTTGATAAGCCGTTGCCTTGAGCGCATCAGTGAGAAGCTGACCCACGAGTCTGCACCCGGTACCAGTTCTCCAAAGAGCTTCAGGTCAAGGCCGGTGCTGTAGCCGGTGGCGTCGTTCTGACCGGAATAGCGGACACGCACGTTATCAACGGTGTAGCTAATCATGCGGTCGATGTGTTTGTAGTATGCCTCCGCCGTGAATTTGAACGGGCGTCCCCACGCGCGAAAGTAATAGTCAGCGCCGAGCACCACCTGCGCTGAGCGTTGTGCGCGTATCTTGTGGTTGAGGGTGATGCGTGTTATGCCGTCGCTGCCGGTAAGGGTGTCTTTCAGTTCCTTGTAGAACGGCGCTTGGTAATATAACCCCGTGGCAAGACGCAGGGTGAGGTCGCGTTTCCAGCCGGGCATATACACCACGCAGGCACGAGGTGAGAAGAGCGGTTCGTGGTTGATGCTCCACCAGTGGAACCGTACACCGCCGGTGAGAAGGATATTGCCGGCATCGGTGTTCCATTTATACGTGTCCTGAATGTAGCCTTGCACTCTGATGCTGTTGAGGGTCTCTCTGCCTTTGAGAACATACTTGAGTGCCATCGTTCCCTCTGTAGCCGGTAGTGAGAACCCGGCCGAATCGCGCCACTGCCACTCGCTGGTCACGTCGCTCAGCATCTCGCCCTGCACTGAAGCGCCCCAATTGAGGGTGTTGTTGTTCTTTTTCCAGCTGCCTTGATGCTCCAGTTTCACTACGCCGGCTTGCAGAGTGTTGCGTGCATGCTCGTGGTACGTGCCTTTGCCTAAGGCGTTGCCCGTCACCTCTCCTTGCGGCATTTCGCTGCCTTTCTGAGCGGTGTTGTTACCGCTGCTACTGCCCTCTGACTGGCCGCTACCGCTGATGTTCATGGGGTTGTCGCTGAGCAGGTACTCGCCGGTGATGTCGTAGTTCTCGTGTTCGTTGGTATAAAAACCTGAGACGGTGAAGTTAAGATGTACGTCCTTGCCGACCGTCCCTTGCGCACCTATGGCGGCAAACACCGTGCGGAACACGTCTTTCTCTCGTCCGTCGTACCATATATTCAGTTTCTTTGAGTCCTGTAGTCCGCCGAAAGTGGTGCTGACTGAGTCAGGACGAAACGAATAGGTGTTCTGCGACACGTTGGCAAGCAGGTTGATTTCCCAGTCGTTTTGTTGTTTTGCTAAATCCTCGGCAGCCTGCTTCTTTTGTCTCTCCCCTAACTTCCACGTCATGGCTGTCTGGTAGTCAATGAAGTTAGGTTGATAACTACCTGCTGTAGGCAGGGCTCCGAGCATGTATCTGGAGGTCTTGTATCTTACGGAGTGCATCTCGCTGTGGCGATTGTTGCCGAAGCCGACGTATGCATTGGCGCCCAGCAGGCTCAGACTTAATGTCGCTTCTGTCCGGTTGGGCTGTTTATATGTGATGTCCAGAACTGATGACATCTTGTCGCCATACCGTGCATCGAACCCGCCTGCTGAGAAAGATACTGTCTCTGTCATATCAGGGTTGACGAAGCTGAGTCCCTCCTGTTGTCCGGCTCTGATAAGTAGCGGTCGATAGACCTCTATCCCATTGACATATACCGAGTTCTCGTCGAACGAACCGCCTCTTACGTTATATTGCGAACTGAGTTCGTTGTTCTGCCTTACTCCCGCAAACGTAATCATCAGGCTCTCTATGCCGCCTCCGGTGGCGTCGGGCATGATACGTGTGGCGGCCGCTTCGGTGTGTTCGAAGGTGCCGGTCTGTTTCTTTATGCCGCGCACCTCCACCTCCTCTAATGCTTCGGCGTCAGTGGGGAGCATCACGTTGACGTTTACCACATCGCGCTCCATCCATAGGCGCTGCTCAGTCGTTACGTAGCCGAGCATCGAGAAGACAAGAGTGACAGTGTCCCGGTCACTGAACTGCAGGTCATAATAGCCGTTTTTGTTGGTCGTGGTGCCTATCGTCTTGGTGCCTACAGTCTCGCTTATATACACGTTGGCGAGCTCTATACCAACGTTCTCTGAGTCAACCACATAACCGTACACACGAAGCGAGCGCCCCTCAACCTGAAGGGCGGGAAGCATAAGAAGAAACAGCAAGGGGCTAAGTTTAAAGATTATATGTCGCTTCAGTATATTCAACTTGTGTAAGCGTTCTAAATCATCTAAGTCTTCTAATCATCCAAGTCTTCTAAAACAGCGCGGCGTTCTAAGTCGTCTGACCTTCTGCTTTTAGTACTCTCTGACTATGCAATATTGCAGCAGTTGAATGAGTGCGCTTTTGGCGGGTGCGTTGTGAAAGACGTCGAGACTTTGGATGGCCTGTTGCTTGTGTTGCTCCATCTTTTTCATAGCATATCCTATACCATCGTATCGTATGACAAATGCGTATATGGTTTGCAGCGCGGCATCGCGCTCTTGTTCAGTCATCGTCTTACCCTGCGTGACAAACGTGTCGGCAAGGGCTTTTATCTTGTCGCTTTCTGCTTTAGGCGCGCGTTGTAATGAGATGATGAGCGGCAGAGTGGCTTTGCCGTCGGCTATGTCGGCGAGGGTAGGTTTGCCGATGTCTTGCTCGCTGTAGTCAAGGATATCGTCCTTTAGCTGAAAAGCTATACCGAGCTGCTTGCCGAACTCCTCAAGAGCTCTTACCTGTCTGTCGGTACCGCCTGATGAGTATGCTCCGGCACCGGTGCAGGCGGCGAAGAGCGCCGCGGTTTTGTGGGTGATGATGTCGAAATAACGTTTCTCGTCAATCCATATATTCCCGTCAGCGTGCAGTTGCAGCAGCTCGCCTTGGGCAAGCGATTGTCCTATGCCGGATACGATGTTCAGTATCTTTGTGTTGCGTAAAGCTGCGGTTTCTTCTATTGCCCGCGCTAAGAGCCAGTCGCCTGTCAGGACGGCGGCTTTGTTGCCAATCTGCGCATTAACGCTCGGCTGGCCGCGTCTGAGTAGCGAGTTGTCAACCACATCGTCATGAACAAGAGAGGCCGTATGCAGCAACTCCAACACTACTGCGGTGCGTATTGATTTGTCGGTTATACCGTTGCAGCTCTTGGCCGCAAGCAACACCAACAATGGACGCAACTGCTTGCCGCTGTGACTCTCTATGTAACTTAATGCCGAAGATAATGCGCCGGAACCGGAAACCTTGGGAGCACGCAGAATAGAGGAAAATGACGTCTTAAATGTCTCGAACTCCGGACGGATATTGTCGATTATTTGATTCAGTGTTTCGATAGTTGCAATGTTTTATTGTGCAAAGTTACAAAAAAAAAGCCACATACGGAAAGTATTTATCATTTTTTTTCGTGATAAGTCAACTCTGTTGCTTCTTTGCTGACGTTGTGTTGTGAAAAATATGTTTATAAAATAGAACAACGCTGTAAATAGGCTAATGATAGATGCAAATGGCATAGTATTTGCGTATCTTATTTCGTAAATGTAAATATATGAATAAAATTGTAGCCAAACGGCTTGTTTTGACAGTATTCTTTCTGTCTGTTTTGCAGTCTGTTTCTCTGTTTGCATCACGTCGTGGTGACGTCGTTGACGAGTGGCTGACAGTGTTGGTTCCGGATACTCTCACGGGTGATACTCTCAGTATAAGAATGCGGCGTTTGGAGTCGGGCACTTTCGTTATGGGTGCCACGCCGGAGCAGCGCAGCGACGAGGACGCTATTGACAGACCCTCACATTACGTTAGTCTCAGTTCGTTTTATATTGCCGAGACTGAGGTGACGCAACGTTTGTGGCATGCTGTGACGGGCAGTTATGCAGGTCCGGAAGGAATGCTTAACCCTTCGGCTCCGGTGACGTGGGTGTCTTGGTATGAAGCTGTGAGGTTTTGTGACAGTATATCCTCGCGGACAGGCTATCGGTTTTGCCTGCCTACCGAAGCGCAGTGGGAGTATGCGGCACGCGGCGGTGACAAAGCGCGTGAGACACGTTTTGCGGGAAACAACAGAGCTGAAGACGTGGGATGGGTATATTCCAACAGCGGAAATAAGACGCACGAGGTGGCACAGAAGCTGCCTAATGAGATAGGACTATACGACATGACCGGCAACGTAAGCGAGTGGTGCAGTGATTGGATTGGGCCATATCGTTTAGGTGAGCGTCCTGACCCTGCCGGACCGGAGACCGACTCGCTCGGACAACCCCTCGGACTTAACGACTACTGGAGCCATGAAAAAGTGGTACGCGGCGGGAGCTGGGATAACACAGCACATAACGCACATCTGTCAAGCCGCGGACATCATGCCCCTGACTATATATCTTCCGACTGTGGTCTCCGGCTTGCCATGCACGACCCTTTTCCGCCTCGCTTTTCTGAGGACGAGTCGTCAATGCCGGCGTCTAAGACAATACGGGTAGGCAAGCGTAAGCAACGAATGATACTGGTGAACGGAGAGGAGCCGTTCTATATTGCAGAGGACGCACTCACCAATGCTGATTGGGTGGCTGTGTTCGGAAAACATAATGAAGAGAACTTGGTGTCGGACAAGAATATGGTCCGCGGTGTGAGTCGTTCGCGTCAGGAAGAGTTGTGTGACCGTATCTCGCGCAATGCCGACAGCAAGGTGTTCCGCATGGGGGAGCGCACACTCACGCTCGCTGTCGCAACGGAGGATGATATACGTTTAGCGGAAACGGTTGGCGTCAAACTGCATACGCCAAAAAAAGCCGCTGATGCTGACAGACAAGGCTCTACATATAGCAGAAAAAGAAAACATTCCAAGAAGATGTCGGTCCTTGCCGAACTGATAGGCGTGAAGGTTGAGGTGCCGGAAGACAAGGTTTTGGAGACGCTGGTTGAAGATAAACGCAACACTTCGCCCATATACCTCATTCTGAAGTGAGTTTTAAGGGCGTTTCTAAAAAACGTGCGCTTTACAAATTTTTAAAAGTGCTTAATAGTCTTTTCTTTTCGGATTCTTCGGGAACCAGCCTTTTCTTACACGTTCCCTTTGTTTGAATACTTCGCCTATGCCCCATAGGCTGCTGAATGCCATCACGCCAAGCAGTATGGAGACGGTTTGGTTATCTGCAAAAATTGAGCCGATGATACCGCATATACCTATCAGCAGGAACAACCACCAGCTTTTGACGCCTAAATAGTATTCCGCCTTGATAACCAAAGGGTGAAAGATTCCAATACAAAGGAAAGTGGCGGCTCCGACAAGGAGACCGTAGAATGAGTCTATTGTCATTTGTTTTTTCTTTTTATTATCTCGTTTACGTAGCACACCAACAATGCTGCTGTTGTGCCGATTATCGAACCGCCGAGCACATCAGCGGCGAAGTGTTGTGACAGGTAAATCCTGCTATATCCTCCTATAGCAGCCATTGCAAAGCATGCTGTAGCAAACGTTATATCCTGCCATTGTCTGTTTGTTGTTTTTGCTTGTCGGTCAGTACATGTTTGCTCGTTGTGGCTTGCCCATAACCATACGCATACGGTAAAGAAGGCGAAGAATGTTGCGGTGTGGCCGGACGGGAAAGAGTGCCAAAGGTTCATCTTTACACCTTCTGCCAAGGTTAGAGCATCTGCATTGCCGAACTGCTCTGTGAACCATGTTACGGGGCGCGGCATGTTGCAGAGGTGTTTAACGGTCTGCACAATGGCGGCTGACAACCCTTCGGCTACAGCGAATACTATAGTGTCACGCCACCGGCGAAAGCATAGGGGCAGAGCCATCAAGGGATACAACCATATCTCTGCGCCTAAGGAGTAATAGCGGAAGAAAAAGTCGGCTGCTTTACCGTGAGGTAACTGCAACGCAAGGTGAAGACTGCTTTTGTCGAACACCAGCATACATACACACAATCCTATCCAAAGGATAGCACACAGGGTGAGGTAGGCCGGTATTGCTTTGTTCTTCAGCATGAGAAAGCAACTCTTTGTTGTCGTTATTGAAAAATCAGGCAAGCGCCGATATGTGACACATTGTCAATACTTCGGAACATGCCGTAAGGACAGTTGCCGTGGTATGCTCGTATTCCTAATGCTACGCGTGAGAAGTAGCCGTCGTAGGCAGGCATATTGTATCGGGCGCCTATGAAAATATTGTACGTAAAGCGGTGTGGGTCAGCTTTGCCGTAGCGTGGCGAGGCTGCCACTGTCGTCTCGTTCAGGTCATATTGATAGATGGCTCTGTTGCGTATCTCTGCAGACGCAATGCCTTGAAAACCATGTTTGCTGCACGGCGATTGGAACTGATATTGCAGAAACATCTCAAACGGCAAGCCGCTTGCTCCGTTGCGGGCACTGGTGCCGGCTTTGCCGATGTGGCTGCTTTGGTCTGACCAAATGTTGTTTTCTGCGCCGTCACGTTGCTCCACAAAGTACCAGCCTTCTTTAGGGTTCAGCAGTAGCATCAGCCCAAGGCGGAAGGTGTGGGTCATGATGTGGCGGTTTTCCGGCTCGTTGAGGGTGAGGTCAAGCGACAGGTAGTTATAACTAACGTTTATCCGCCTTAGGGCGTAGCCTTTGTCGCTTCGTTGCAGCACCATCTCGTCGCCGATATGCGTTGACTCATGGTTGAACGGACAAAAGCGGATACTGTAGTTCTTGAGAAAACGGCCGGAACCGGTATTCAGCCGGTGGAGGAACGTGATGGAGGGAAGGGAAATGCGGTAGTCGGTGTCAACGATGGGCGAGGTACTGCTCTCAAACAGGTCCATCCATATATTTGCGCTCATGGCTTGTGTCACACTCAGACCGTATCTGCCGTCGCTGAGATTCCCGCACCATATAGGCAGCCTTATGCCGAATACGCCGAGTGTCTGCATTGAGTAGCTTCGGCTCTTGCCTGAATAGTCGTATTCGGGAGACATACTCATGGCAGTCACGTCAAGGCGAAAGAAATCAGGGTGCTCATCAGCGTAAAGCGAGTGCCCGTAACCGGCATAGCGAAACCATCCATGGAGACCTCGTCCGGCAACTGTGTCAGCGGCAAAACCACTTGTTGCGGAGCTGACACCACTGCAAGAGAGATATAAGCAGAATAATATGAGCAGACTGCGTCGTGACACGTCAAATGAAGTTTTCTTGCTGCAAAATTACTGCTTTTTTTCGACGTGCACAAAAAAATCGTCTTTTTCTTGTTTGTATCATAAAAAATTATTACCTTTGCAACATGGGATTTTTCTTGTTCATATTTGCCGCAATCTTCCATGTTCCCCATGGTGGTAGTATAGGTTCGGCACTTGATAGCGCTCGCATCGAGTACGCTAATTCCGGCAAAGGTAGTACTATCTATATCGCTCCCGGAACGTATTATGAGGAGCTGACAATTGACGTACCTGATGTGACGTTTGTCAACGCTGCTGCAGAGCCGTCGATAGGTGTCAGTAACGGTGGAGTGACGGCTGATACGAATGCTGTAAGGATAAGTTGGTATTGCGGGCATGGGTATCAATATCGCTCAATGGGAGGAAACTTCAACTACGGCGGCAAGCGGATGAGAAGGTGGAACGCGGCAGTGCTGGTGACAGCACCAAGGTTCACAGCGGAGAATATAATCTTTGAAAATTCCTTTAATCTATATATCTCTCCGGCAGAGCTGAGTGATTCGTTAGTGGACATATCGCAGGCCGCTGTTGATTGGACGGTTAACGAGCGTCCGAAGAAAGTGATGCCGGCTCGGCCGCGTGAGTTATGGTCAACTGAGGTGCAGCAGGCACGTTTTACGGAACGTGCTGCTGCACTTTCTTTTGTGTCAGGGGCTACTGATGCCCGCCTTGTAGGTTGCAGGATAACGGGCAAGCAGGACGTGCTGTATGGCGACCATGGTGCGAGCCTGGTGCTGGATGGCGGCGTTGTGCAGGGTACGGTGGATTATATCTTCGGCGGTATGGATGTAACGGTGCGTAATGCCGAGTTGGTCATTGGCTCGGAGGTCGGCAAGAAAGAGTGTTATATAGCAGCCGGCCGCGGTTTTGTGGTGAATTCAAAGACTTCGGACGGGCAGGAGCGTGTCAGAATATCATCCGACTCGCTGCAAACAGAGTACGGCTTGGTGCCGGCTGACGAGGTGGCAGCGCAGGGAATGGTGTTTGTCGGTTGTACAGTGCGTTATGCCACGCCGGATGAGCTGTTGCGTCCCGGTGCGCCGCTTGTCTATTTGGCGCGACCGTGGCGATGGTGGGGCAGACATTCGTTTATCAGCACCAACACGGAGGCTGTCCGGATGGCAGAACCACCTGTCTCGCTCGGACTGACAAAGGGGCGCCAAGCACCGTATGTTGAAGTGACAAAGTGATTAAGGACGAAGTGACTAAGGAAGCAATGTCGGGACGCTGACTTTATGTGAGAAATACGTTATCATAATCAATATACTATGAAAACACAAGTTATTATGCAGCAGCTTGCTGCTAAACACCCGGGGGAAGCAGAGTACCTACAGGCAGTACAGGAGGTTTTGGAGTCGATAGAAGATGTTTATAATCATCATCCTGAGTTCGAAAAGGCGAAGATTGTGGAGCGAATGGTGGAGCCTGACCGTATATTCACCTTCCGTGTTACCTGGGTTGATGATCGGGGCGCGGTGCAAACCAACCTCGGCTACCGTGTGCAGTTCAATTCCGCTATCGGTCCGTACAAGGGCGGGTTGCGATTCCATAGAGCGGTAACGCCGTCGATGCTGAAGTTTCTCGGTTTCGAACAGACCTTCAAGAACGCGCTGACTACGCTGCCGATGGGTGGAGCAAAGGGAGGCTCGGACTTTGACCCTGTGGGGAAGTCTGACGAAGAGATAATGCGTTTCTGCCAGGCATTCATGCTTGAGCTGTGGCGTTGCATAGGTCCGGACCAGGATATACCTGCGGGCGACGTAGGCGTAGGTGGCAGAGAGATAGGATATTTGAACGGCATGTACCAGAAGTTGGCGCGTGAGTATCACACGGGTGTGCTGACAGGCAAGGGAATGACATGGGGCGGCTCTATCCTTAGGCCGGAAGCTACGGGATACGGAGCGTTGTATTTCACCCAACACTTGCTTGACAAGGCAGGGAAGACCATCGACGGCAAACGTATCGCGTTGTCAGGTTTCGGTAACGTAGCATGGGGAGCGGCGAAGAAAGCAACGGAGTTAGGAGCAAAGGTGGTGGCAATAAGCGGACCGGACGGCGTGTGCGAGATAAAAGACGGCATAACACATGAGATGATTGACTATATGCTGGTGATGCGTGCCTCGAATAGAAACAAGGTTCAAGACATGACTGATAAGTTTCCCGCTCAAGCAGTGTTCACCGCAGGGAAGAAGGCGTGGTCGGTGCCTTGTGACATTGCGTTGCCTTGCGCTTTCCAGAACGAGCTATCGGAGGACGATGCCAAGCAACTGAAAGAGAACGGCTGCTGGTGCTGCTGCGAGGTGAGCAATATGGGCTGTCAGCCGGGTGCGATACATTTCTTCCAACATAACGGCGTGTTGTTCGCCCCGGGTAAGGCAGTCAATGCCGGTGGCGTGGCAACCTCAGGACTGGAGATGACGCAGAATGCAGAACACCTCAGTTGGAAAGCCGAGGAGGTGGATAGCCGTTTGCACCATATAATGGAGGCAATACACGAGCAGTGTGTGCGTTATGGTACGCAGCCCGATGGCACTATCGACTATGTAAAAGGTGCTAATATAGCAGGCTTCATGAAAGTAGCCACAGCCATGTTAGAGCAGGGAATCATTTAATTGAGGAAAACAAAAAACCGGCAACCCGGTAACCTACAAAACTACCAACCTTAAAACAAGCAACAATGTACACCGATTTTCAATCTCACCTGCGCACCACGCTTCAGGAAATCCGTGACGCAGGTTTATATAAGAACGAGCGTGTTATCGTTACTCCCCAGTCGTCAGGCATACAGGTGGCGGACGGCAGCGATGTGGTCAATTTCTGCGCGAATAACTACCTTGGTTTGGCTGATAACAACGAGCTTATTGAGGCGGCCAAGCAGGCTATGGACGAGCGTGGCTATGGCATGGCGTCGGTGCGGTTTATATGTGGTACGCAAGACACGCACAAGCGTCTGGAGCGGGCTATCAGCAGTTTCTTCGGTACCGACGATACTATTCTGTATGCTGCATGTTTCGATGCTAACGGTGGTCTGTTTGAACCCTTGCTGACCGAGGAAGACGCTATCATCAGCGACAGTCTGAATCATGCTTCCATCATTGACGGAGTCCGCCTGTGTAAGGCCGTGCGTTATAGATATAAGAACGCCGATATGGCAGACCTTGAAGAGCAACTCAAGAAAGCGCAAGTTCAGAGGTTTCGTATCATAGCTACCGATGGTGTGTTCTCAATGGACGGCAACGTGTGCCCGCTGGACAAGATATACGAATTGGCAAACAAGTATAACGCCCTCGTCATGATTGATGAGAGCCACTCTGCAGGAGTAGTAGGCAGGACGGGACACGGCGTGACTGAACGATTCGGACTGCGGGGAAAGATAGAAATAATCACCGGCACGCTTGGCAAGGCATTTGGCGGCGCTGTGGGCGGTTTCACTACGGGTAAGCAGGAGATAATCGACCTGCTCCGCCAGCGTTCACGGCCGTATCTTTTCAGCAACTCTATCCCGCCGATGATAGCAGCTGCAGGTATTAAGACTTTGGAAATACTGACGCGTGACAACACCTTGCAGGACCGCTTGCATGAGAACACTGACTACTTTATCTCACGCATGAAAGCTGCAGGTTTTGACATTAAACCAACAGAGTCGGCTATCTGTGCAGTGATGCTCTATGACGCACGTCTTAGTCAGGACTTTGCGGCTGCCTTGCAGAAAGAAGGTATATACGTGACAGGCTTCTACTATCCTGTTGTACCTAAGGGCGAAGCGCGTATTCGTGTTCAGGTTTCCGCAGCGCATACGCGCGAGCAACTGGACAGAGGCGTGGAGGCTTTTGTGAAAATAGGTAAGCAACTGCATGTACTGAAGTGATATGAAAGCATTGGTTAAACGTTATCCTCGGCGCGGTATATGGTTTGAAGATGTCCCGATGCCTGAGGTAGGGGTCAACGATGTACTTATCAAGGTGACCAAAGCCGCTATATGCGGCACGGATATGCACATGTACAAATGGGACGAATGGTCACAGAAGCATTGTACGCCTCCGTATATTCAGGGGCATGAGTTTGTGGGCAGAGTGGTGGAGGTCGGTGCCGGAGTACGTAATATTAGCGTTGGCGAGCGTGTGACAGCCGAAGGGCATATAGTTTGCGGGCACTGCCGCAACTGCAGACGTGGAATGGCACACGTATGTGAGAATAGTCTCTCGGTAGGCATTTTCGGCAAGGACGGCGCTTTTGCGGAGTATGTTTCAATTCCGGAATCTAACATTGTCAAACTACGGGACGAGATTCCGGACGACTTCGCTGCTATCATGGATCCATTCGGAAACGCCACTCATACGGCGCTTGCGTTTCCTCTTCTCGGCGAAGATGTTCTCATTACCGGAGCCGGACTGATAGGAACGATGGCTGCCGGTATATGCAGGTTTGCCGGCGCTAAGAACATAGTGGTGCTTGATATCAATCCTCTGCGGTTGGACATTGCCAAGCGAATGGGGGCGACACTGACGGTGAACACTGCGGCAGGTGAGACATTGGACAGTGCGATGGCGCAACTGGGAATAAAGGGCTTTGATGTGGGACTGGAGATGTCGGGAGTGCCGGATGTGTTCAATAATATGGTTGAGCACATGTACAAAGGTGCGAACATTGCGCAGTTGGGTATTTTACCGTCTGACACAAAGGTCAACTGGTCGGATATTATCTTCAATGCCCTGACTATAAAAGGCATCACCGGCAGACGTATGTGGGAGACGTGGTATCAGATGGAGCAGATGCTGCTCGGAGGGTTTGACCTGACTCCTGTCATCACACATCGGTTCCCGTTTGAGCGTTATCAGGAAGCTTTCGATGTGATGGAGTCCGGACAGTGCGGCAAGGTGCTGCTGGAGTGGTAAATCGTAAATAATGACGTAATGTCGTAATGACGTAAATTGTAAATCGTAAAATAATTATGGCTTTAATCAAACCTGTCCGCGGTTTCACTCCGCAGATTGCGGAAGATGTGTTTCTTGCGGAGAATGCCACCGTGGTAGGTGACGTGGTGATAGGAGAAGGAAGTAGTGTGTGGTTTAATGCCGTGCTACGAGGTGACGTCAACTGGATACGAGTGGGCAAGCATTGCAATATTCAAGACGGCTCTGTGCTGCACACCCTTTATCAGAAGTCAACCATTACGCTTGGAGACTACGTTTCTGTCGGACATAACGTGACCATACATGGTGCTGATGTTGACGATTACGCTCTCATCGGGATGGGTAGTACGTTGCTTGACGGCGTTCATGTAGGCAAAGGCGCAATAGTGGCTGCCGGAGCTCTGGTTCTCAAGGGCACGCAGATAGGTGAGTATGAAATATGGGGCGGAGTGCCGGCGAAGTTCATTAAGAAAGCAGACCCGGCGCAGACGGAAGAGATAAACCGTAAGATAGCGCATAACTACGCTATGTATGCCTCGTGGTATGAATAAGTGAAGAATTAAATCAAATGATGTTATGTATAAAAGGATTTTACTGAAATTGTCGGGTGAAAGCCTTCAAGGCTCTCAAGGATATGGTATCGATGATACTCGTTTGATGCAGTATGCCGAGCAAATCAAGTCGGTAGCGGCGCTTGGTACTCAAGTGGGTATTGTCATTGGAGGCGGTAATATCTTCCGCGGACTAAAAGGCGCAGAACGTGGATTTGATCGGGTTAAAGGTGACCAGATGGGCATGCTTGCCACTGTGATAAACGCACTGGCACTCTCCTCTGCTTTGGAGAGCATCGGACAAAAGGTGAGGGTACTTACTGCTGTCAGAATGGAGCCTATTGCCGAGTTCTACAGCAAGCAGAAAGCGGTGCGACTGCTTGATAAAGGCAATGTCGTGATTTTTGCAGCCGGCACCGGCAACCCCTATTTCACAACCGATACCGGCTCTTCGCTTCGCGCCATTGAGATTGAGGCGGATGTGATGTTTAAAGGCACACGTGTGGACGGCATCTATACCGCTGATCCCGAGAAGGACCCTAAAGCCACCAAGTTCGATGAGATAACCTACGATGAGGTCATCGCACGAGGGCTAAAGGTGATGGACCAGACAGCTACGGTAATGTGTAAGGAAAACAAAATGCCTATCTACGTCTTTAATATGGATAAAACAGGTAACCTGATGAGGGTTATCAACGGAGAAAGAATAGGTACTTTAGTTAAACCATAAATAGTCAATTTACCAATTCATCATTAATTTTATGGAAGAAGAACTTAACTTGTTGGAAGAGACTGCAGAGGAACAGATGCAGTCGGCAGTCAGTCACCTTGACGATGCTCTTGCACACATACGTGCAGGCAAAGCCAGTCCGCGTTTGCTGGACTCTGTCAGGGTTGATTATTACGGTACAACGTCGCCGCTCACCTCTGTTGCTACGGTAATGGTGCCTGACGCTCGCACTATCACTATTCAACCATGGGAGAAGAAGATGATTGGCGAGATAGAACGCGCTATCATCAACTCTAACATAGGTCTCACTCCGTCTAACAACGGCGAGGTGATTCGTCTGAACATGCCGCCTCTGACAGAGGAACGCCGTCGTGACCTTGCCAAGCAATGTAAGCAGGAGGCTGAAACGGCAAAGATGGCTGTGCGTAATGCAAGGCGTGAGGCTATAGAGGAGTTTAAGAAACTTGTTAAAAAAGGTCTGCCAGAAGACACCGAGAAGGATGCGGAGGAGCAGATGCAGAAGACTCACGACAAGTTCGTAAAGAAGATAGACGAACTATACGCCCTCAAGGAGAAAGAGATAATGACGGTGTAAGTTACGGCATCTCTTAATGATAACGGCAATGTGTGTAGCTTGACATTGCCTATAAAATGAACAACAACTTGGGAGTCAGCGTTTATCGTACGGCAGTGATGTTGTGCGTACTTGTGCTGTTTGGCGCAGGCACGATGTACGTACATGCACAGCGTGTATGGGATTGGCCTGTTATAGGCGCGCCTACCGTGTCATACTCGCCGGAGACCAAGTGGTCGTTCGGAGTAAGTGCCGCAGGGTATATAGTACTACCTGCCGACTCGCTTAAACGTACCTCTGAACTGACTATAGACGCGGCTTATACGCTGAATAAGCAGTGGTTTGTGACATTAGGCGGCACATTGTATATCACTCCGGAATGGCAGTTCTCATTTCGAATTGGATACCGCAATTTTCCTGATTGTTTTTACGGCGTAGGTAATCGTCCTTCCGACATGCCAACAGACCCGCTGCGTTACACATCGGCTGCACTGACAGCATATATGCAGCCGCTTTATAACGTAGGCAACGGCTGGCATGTGGGACCTGTTGCTCAGGGACGGTTAGAGACAAAAGGTCTGGCTGTAGATAGCACCGGTGCAACCAAACAATGGGGGGAGGTGAGTGCCGGAGCCGTGGCGATGTATGACGGGCGTGACAATATCTTCTATCCGCATAGGGGATTGTTTTTCAAAGCTCAGTTAAGGTGGCTGGGATTGACTGTTCGTGGTGAGCATTTTAGGTCTGTGGCAGCAATGCAACTCGACTTTAGGCATTTTCTGCCTATCTACGGGGATTTTATTTTTGCGTATCAAGTGTATGCCAATATCCTTGCGGCGTCATCGCCAATATCTGCTTCTGCTTCAGCTTCGTCCGGCTTTGCTCCGACAGCTGTACTCCTGCCTGCTGTTGGCGGACAGGATGTGCTCCGCGGATTCTATACCGGGCAGTTTCGCGATGAGGCTGTGGCGGCTCTGCAGGCAGAACTGAGGTTTCCTATATATTCAATACTTCGTGGTACGGCTTTCGCGGGAATAGGTGATGCTTATAACCTGCACCAGCCGCGTTGGGCAGTACCTAAGGTCGGATATGGGGTCGGACTGAGACTCCAATTCAATACTGCCGGCATCAATATCAGAGCAGATGTGGCAAGAAACAACTACGACAACAGGTGGAATACGATATCCGCTTACTCGTTTTACCTCACTGTAAAAGAGGCTTTTTAGAAAGTTATTTTTTTGTATCGTGAACGGACTTATTATACGTACAACAGGTTCAGCCTACCACGTTCTTCTTGCTGACGGCAGTCAGGTGGAGGCTTTTGTTAAAGGCAATTTCAGAATCAAGGGAATCCGCTCCACCAATCCTGTGGCAGTGGGAGACCGTGTCAGGCTTGAGCAACAGCCTGACGGCACTAATTGGATAACTGAAATCGGGGATAGGAGCAACTATATTGTGCGCCGCTCAACCAACTTGTCCAAACAATCGCATATTCTTGCAGCCAATGTGGACCAGGTGGCACTGCTTATTACTCTCAATTATCCCGTTACTGCCACTACTTTTATTGACCGTCTGCTTGCTACATGCGAGGCGTATGGTGTGCCGGTAATTATGCTTTTCAACAAGGAGGATATTCTCGGCGAGGAAGAACGGCAAGAACAGAACTATCTGATGCAGCTCTATTCGTCGCTCGGTTATACTACTGCTGCAATATCTGCAGCGGACCTCTCTGCCGACCGTCGTGCTGAGCTCTTGTCGTTAATGTGTGGCAAGACAACCCTGCTCAGCGGCAATTCAGGCGTGGGTAAATCCACTCTTCTTAACGCTCTTTGCGGCGAGCAGCGAGCCAAGACTGCGCCTATCTCTGACGTGCACAATCAGGGGAAACATACAACCACATTTTCGGAGATGTACTTTCTTGCCGAAGATACGCGTTTGATTGACACTCCGGGTATTCGCGGGTTCGGAACCTTTGATTTTAAACGTGAAGAGGTCGGACACTATTTCCGCGATATATTTGCCGTAGGCCGTCAATGTCGTTTTGGTAACTGTCTGCATACAGATGAGCCGGGGTGTGCTGTTTTGGAGGCGGTGGAGCACGGCAGAATAGCACCGTCAAGATACACCAGCTATCTCTCGCTGCTCGGCGATTGCGATGAGAGAAAATACAGATAATCATTAGTTGCAACTATCATTATGATAAAACATTATACAGTAGCAGAGCATACGTTTTCTTTAGAGATGTCTGACACTTGCCCTGTTTGGCAGATGCTTGCCAATTACAATCCGTTCGAGGTGGCTGCAGGCACCCGCGAACTTTTCTGCCTTCATGTTCTTTCGGATACAACTCCGATTTTTAAGGAAAGTGAAGCACATCATGTACTTACAGACAGTTCTGACGATGATATGCCGCGCATTGAGCTATATGAGCAGGGTGGGGGATACTTGTTTCGGGTGGCGCACCTTAAGAACGCTGCGGTATGTTGTGAGATGGAGACGGATAGTGATTTTTCATCCGCTCGTTTAGTGGTTTTTGAAAATGCCGTGAGGCACCTTGGCAGGTTTCCTATTGACAACGCACTAATGCTGTTGTATGCTTTTTCTACAGCACGGATGAAAACGCTTGAGATGCATGCTTCGGTGGTGATAAAAGATGGTAGATGTCAGCTGTTTCTCGGTAAGAGCGGGACCGGGAAGTCAACCCACTCAAGGCAGTGGTTGTCGTTGTTCAGCGATGCTCGGCTCCTAAATGATGACAATCCGATAGTGCGTTTCTCTGAGACGGAGAAGACCTGGTATGCATACGGCTCACCATGGAGCGGCAAAACACCGTGTTACGTTAATGACAAGGCTCCTATTGCTGCTTTTGTTCTTATAAAACAAGCGCCTTTCAATCGCTGCCGATTATTGGCATTGCCGGAGGCATACGCTGCGGTATATAGCAGCACATCGGGATTGAGGTGTAACCGGCGAATGGCAGACGGGCTGTATGAGGCAGTGGCAGGCGTGGTGACAACGGTGCCATGTTATGGGTTGGAGTGTCTGCCGAACACCGACGCTGCGCGAGTGTGCTACAATGAGATACAAGCACATTCTCTTTAGTTTCATTAATATTTTTGTGACGATACGCAATACTTTGTTACTTTTTTTTAGAAAAATGATGCTTTTTTTAAAGAAAAGTTAACATTTGTTTGTCTAATTGCTGAAAAATGAGTAATTTTGCAAACTTTGTGTTCGTGTGCGCACGTGTGTGCGTCTGTTTTTCGTGTAAAAAATGTAATAATTTGTGGAAAAATCTCTCAACATATTTGATTTTTTGAGCAATACTTTGCTTAGGTTGGTGTTTAGTGTTGCTATACTTTTTTCCGTTGCTTTTTTTGTACGCGTGCGTGCGCAAGTGACTATCCCCGGGGAGGGGGAGGATGACGCTTTGTGCGAGTTTTATCGCACTAAACTGAATTATACCGACTACTATTGCGAGTGTCTTAATCATGGTTTGCCATTCCACTACGGCGTGGATACCATTATTCAGGGTGTTAACTGGTACACGTCAACGCTCAACGATGTGTCAGCCGGTTTCTCGGCATATTGGTTTTCCACTACTGCAGTGACTATCGATGGTTTTGTGTCGTGTGCGCAAGACTCTGCCACTATTACACAGACTGTAGGTGCCAACCGCTCTTATCATGCCGATATACAGTCGCTGCTGGGGCGTTTCGGCGCGGGCGGTATGAGCAGTACTTTGTCAGGTATAGACCTCCATGTTCGCACTACACAACCGGAAGGTAGCGAAGGACGACTGATAATAACCCCCTACGACAAGGGGCCGCACTCGACATGTGAAAACCCGTTGCCGGTGTATTTTAACATGCCCTATGTGGTGTCTGATTCAGACAACGTGTATATGATGCTACCTTCTACTCATAACATCTCAGGTGAGGTTGTCAGGTGGGTATGCGAGCGCGGCGATGAGATAAGGATAGAGGTGGGGCGTGGCTCGTGCGATGCAGCACCGTTTATGACAACAACGCTGCGCGATTCGCTGCATGTATGGACAATGCCGTATGACGTCCTCCGCCAGGCACAATTGAGTAAAGATACGCTCTATTTCCACTGCTATACCAATGCGCGTCTTGGTGAGCTGTGGTTCTTGAGACCGTTGGAGTTCCTCTCCGATACGCTCGACACCACTGTTTGCATGGGAACGAAACTCGACTACTACGGAATACAGAGTATGCGTGACACTCTCTATGCCGACACTATCTATCTGGGATATGACACTGTTTCTTACAAACGTCAGCTGCAGGTAACTACGTACAATCTGCATTTCTCAGCACTGGAAGTGGAGTATGACACTATCCGCTGTCACAGCGATTCATTGGGCTTCTTCTATCTCGGAGCGCAGTCGCAGCAAGTTCGTCAGTTCGGAGACTTCTCGTTTTACTACCGCCGTGCAGGCGAGTGCGACAGAGATATCCGTCTGCATGTTGATGAACTTCTGTATCCGCAGAATATAACTGTGGATACCACATTGTGTGAGGGACGTCGCTTGCGTATAGGTGGTAAGAACTACATGCGTGACACTGTGTTTGCCGTTTCAACATGGCAGGGAAAGCAGGAGGTGATAACCACTTATATCGTTCATTTTACTTCTCCTGAGTTGACGAACGACACTATTCGTTGTCATGCTGACTCGCTGCCGTTCAACTATCGCGGGCTGACCGACCAGCGTATCACTGCTTTCGGGACTAAAGTGCTGACTCTGACCGACCGTACTTATCAGAACTGTACGGAGAAGGTGAGCCTCACGGTGGAGCAACTATGGTATAACGACACTACGTACCGTGACACCACTCTCTGTGCCGGCGGAACGTTCGGATTGACTAATGCCGAGGCTTTGGCTGATAACAGATACGTCTATCGTTGGGCGGACAAGGCCACTAAGCATGTTGTTTATTACAATATCACATTCGTGGAACCTGAGTTAGAGTACGACTCTCTGCTTCTGCACATCACGCGTATGCCGTATAATTATTATGGTCATATACTTACATCCTATGGTGATACGTTGCTTCGCGTGACGCAACAGGTAGAGTGCGACCGTCTTGTGCGGTTGCATACCGAGGAATATGTGTTCCCGATTACACGCGACACGTTCTATGTAGATACCACATTCTGCCGTGGCATGTCGTTCACTTTGCATGATTCGGTATATACATCTACCACTCAGTTTGTTGATACATTCTGGGCTGCAGAGTATGAGGTGCAATATACTTATTGCAACATCGTTGTTACGGAACCCGAGCTTGAGTTAGATTCTGTTTCTGTTCTTGCGTCAGCGTTGCCGTTCAATTATGAAGGGAAGGAAATAGGAGATTTTGGTACGCATCTTCTCAATTTCAACTACCCGGGTGAGTGTGACAGAATAGTCTCGCTTCTGTTGCAGGAAAAACCCGTTGTCAGGGATACCTTGCGCTCCGACACCGTTCTATGCTCCGGACAGATACTATACCTTGAGGATACGGTTATCTTTACGAGCACGTTCTTTGCTCGTGATTTTTGGTCAGCCGGACTTGACTCATGCCTCAGACGTGAATACAATATCACCTATGAAGATGGTATTCATCACTTTGATACTATTTCGGCATTCTTCTCTCAGTTGCCGTACCACTATGAGGCTTACCCCGGAGGTAAGAACCTGCAGACTTTTGGTGACTATATGTTCACGTACGAACCTATCAATGAGTGCAAGCAGACGTTCAACGTCATGCTTCAGCAACTTCAAGTGCGCGACACGATAGTGTCTAACGACACTGTGTGTGCCGGTGCCGGTATGGAGATGCACTATTCAGAGACGAAGACCAACGATAACCGTTCTATGCGTCAGGCTGATTCTATATACGTATATATATATAATGTGTATGTGGCGCAGCCGGTGGTGTTTACTGACACCATTGCTGTGTGGTCAGACTCGCTACCTGCCTTGTATCATGGGCAAGCTTTTATGCAGACAGGTGATTATGAGCTTTCTGAAACAGATGCGGGTGGTTGCTTGGTTCTGACTAACCTGCACGTGGAGGTGATGCAAAAACAAGATGATGCGTTGCCGACGGTAAGGCAGGCTGAACATGCTGAGAAATTTATCCATAACGGACAATTATATATCCTCTATCGTGATGCATTATATGATGCAAGGGGAAATCGTTTAACTCATAGTGAAATTAAATAATCAGTTAAATACAATGAAAAAGAGTTTATTAACATTGCTGCTTGGGGTGCTAAGCTCCTTTGCTGCCTTTGGTCAATCAGGAAACTCTCGTAATCAGGCTATTCCTTTTGATTGGGAAGGTGTGCATTATCAGAAAGGGCAAGGTAGTATTGTTGTCGCCAAGTGGTATGACGTAGATTTGACACCGGTTCTTGACCAGAGCGATCCTACATTGGCTCTGTATGTAACCAATATGTCTGAGACGCAGGTTTCGCACGTTACGGCACAAGTGTTTGTGGGGTCAAGTAATACTGAGCTGGGTAGCTATGAGTTTGACCTTGAGCCGGGGCAGTTCCGCATCATGTCAAGAAACGTATCGATAGTGAAGTCAATGACCTACTCATCGGTATATATCTTCATGCAGGTGTCCAGTACCACCGATACTGTCGCTTTGTCTGCCAAGTCGGTTGAGACAAAGCGTATAAAGGACGCCTGTAAGGACAGCCGCCAGCTGTATATAGGTGACACTGAACGAGTTGAGGCTACAGGTTCCCTCAGGTGGTTCAACTTCCTGATGACCGGCTACAAGTCGGGTTACGACATCAATATCAATGTGCGTAATAATACCGGTGCAGCTTCTACTATAGAGACGTCTCTGTCATACGACTGTCCTTCAACCGGTGCCACAGACAAGAAAGAAGTAGTGCCGGCAGGCGGCGTCTCCACTATCACCATCCCTGTGTCGGTGCTTGAGGCTATATATGAGGACCGCGCATACTTCAGTGTTAAGGCTACGGGCAGTTATGGCATCAGTATTGAGGCCGTGCCGAATGTCATTGTGCCCGAACCGACTATCCCTGATACCACAACTTACGATTGGACAAACGGTTACAACACATCCACAGTGGATGATTATACGTGGTTTGCCGTGGCGTGTGACTCACTGACCGACGACCTGCTCATCCCATACGTGGTACTGGCAACCGATGCAGCCGCTTCGCACGATGTGAAGGCGCAATTGGCTTATATACGTGATAATGGTGGTGATAAGGAGTTTGTTATCCTTGAGGACTATGATTGGTCGTTTGAGGGGAAAAACAGCTCGTTCTACCTTGATGTGAATGTGCTGATGGCTATGTATTCTACGCTGAAAGGCGGTAGGGTGTATTATGGTTTGAAGACATCGGGATATTCGTTGAATATGAAGTTCGTGTTGAGCTCTATTCTTATGAATGTTGACTGCGCCAGTGCTTCCAGTCTGTCGTTCCCCGATGCAGACCTCAACCTCCCGGACGAGAGTAAGTTCAGCGGGTGGTACACCATCAACGTGGCATCGTGGTTAGGCGATGGCGCTAATGCAGGCAAGGATATGCAGATTACGTTCACTAATCAAGTTGACCGTCCGGTGACTATTTACACAGCTCCCGTGTCATGCGCGCAGCCTGAGATTGACAGAAACACACTGCATAAGCTTGTTCTAACCAATTATGGTATAGACGGCTACACACTTCGCCGCACCTTCCTCGAAGGTCTGGCTGACGAGTATCGTTTCTATATTGAGTCAGACGGCTATGTGGTTGCTAATCAGTTTGCTGTTGCTTCGGAGAACTTCCCTGCATCTGAGTCGTCTCCCGCTTCTGATGCTGCCACTACATTGTTTGATTGGCGCTATGGTCACAACCAGGCTAATGACACCGTATGGTATAAGATTCTTACCGACACACTTAATGATAAGATTGTGTCGCCGCAATTGTATATCTCCAACAACGGCTCGACAGCCACCACTGTGCAACTGCAGTATGCTTTCCAATTACCGTTGCCGGCAACGGGTGGCAAACTGCAAGAGCCTGCAGTAATCAATCTGCCCGCCGGTGCTGATACGCTTTACACTATTCCGCTCGGACTGATACAGAACTTTAGAAACGATTATTTCTATCTGAGAGTGATGAACTCTTCTGACGAGTTGTACATCCAGATGCAGCTGCCGTCAGACAACCAGTATGCAAGCCGTGTCTGCGACGCCGCTCTTGACTTCAACTGGGTGAACGGTAACACGCAGGTGGGCGACACTACTCTGTGGTATAAGGTTGACCTTGCTCGTCCGAAAGAGGACAAGAGTACCATTAAACTGCATATTGACAACCTTGGTGACGCCAATGCTCATGTGACTGCCAACATCGCATTCTCATGTCCGTTCAACCAGTATGCAGAGACATATAACGGCACTGTGGCGCCGGGTGCAACGCGTCCGGCTATCGGAAGCACACAGGGTAACCTCGCTTACGGTATGTATAGTCACCTTGACTATGTGTGGGTAAGGCTGAAGTCTGACCAGAAAGTGCATGTATGGGCAGAACTGGTGCCTGATGAGTATAATGATACGATATGGGTATGTAGTGAAGACTCGCTCGGTACGACCGAGTTCCAATTTGACCATGTTTATACTATCACACAGGACAGCACCTGGTTCTATTTTATTACAGACTCGCTGAAGAACGAGGCTTTTGCACCGCTCACATGGGTGCCGCAAATAACGATAAAGAACCCGCTTGGACATAATGTTAACCTCCATACTATCACATCGTTCCATTGCCCTATTACCTCTACTCCGACCACTGCTTCGCGTTCTGTCGGGGCCGGCGGACAGATGGTGCGCACGGTGGAACGTGCGATGTTGGACGGATATATCAACAAGTATGATACAATATTCTTCTGTGTCATAGCAGAAGGTGATGCTGATTACGGCGTTACATACGAGGCTACGATGATTGACCCGAATGTGGGAATCGACTGTATGCACGCCATTGACCTCAAGCTTTGCCCCGACAGCAACCTGCAAGTGGGCGGCGAGATGTGGTATCGCATAGATATCAACTCGATACGCGGGAAGGAGATTACAGCAAAGATGGAGAACCTCTCCGGTCGTACACAGACAATTAATGCCGCTATTTATCTTTCTTGCGAGTCAGAGGTACTGGAGCAGACCTCACGTGTATCTGCAGCTCACACTTCGATAGAGCGCGAGATTGGTGCTTTGGTTAGCGGTATGAGATATAGTGAAGCCTTCCTGAAGATTACAGCGGAGGACTCGCTGTCAATCAAGTTGTGTACAGGTGAAGACATCCCCAAGGGCGACTCCATCCATCTCTGTACCGACCCGAATATCAATCTTGTCAAGACTGAACCGAATATCTGGTATCATCAAGAAGCCGGGGATACGGTATATTATTTCGTTGATATAGCTTATCTTGACACGTTGATGAAAGAGAACCCCTATGAAGACGGTATGCTTCGTATCAAGACTGACTGCGGTACTGTCCAGTTAGTTGCTAATCAATGGTGGGAGTGCGAGACAGACGAACTGCCGACCACCAAGGGACAGACTGTAACGGAGGAGTATAACAGGAAAGTGACCTACGAGATGATACACGCCATTCAAGACTCTGTTTCTTATGTGATGGTTACGGGCGACAAGTGCTTTGATTTTATGCTCGAGCTGAATACCAAGCAAGGCAAGACATGTGACGAGGCTATTGAGTATGACTGGGATTACTGCAACACCCATCCGGCAGGCAAGTGGTTGTGGTATCATATCAATGTGGATACTCTGCTACACAATCCGGACAAAGACCTTGCGCTTGATATTGAGAACCTTGAGTCGTTCCTCGTTACAGCGAAGGTGGACTCTATCAAGCTGTCGTGCGGTGAGAAACCGATTATGGAGATTGGCAGCCGCACCTTGGAAGCAGGAGAGGTTAAGCACCAATATGTGGATAATACTCTTCTTCAAGACTTCAATATCGGTAACAAGGGTATATATATGAAGGTATGGTCTGATGGTCAGATACGTATATGCCCGTCGTTGGTAGATGCTTTGCAAGACTCTGTTGTTTACGACACTATCTATCAGGAGGTATGCTATATGTATCCGTTCATTGACCCGTTCTTCGCAGGTAATCCGGACTCGGTGGATGTGCATAACCATTCCGTTACGCTTGGTATTACTGAGAACATCGTTCTTTCGGACACCGTTGGTTTCCGCTACGATGGCACGTTCCACGGCGACAGTATCCGTTACTATGAGATACATGTAGTTAATTCGCCCGCTTTTGCACAGCCTGTTGACTCTGCATATCTGACTTCGCTCAAACTGGAGGCTGGACGGAAGATTGACCAGACTAAGCGCGATGAGATAATTGCCGAGTTGAAGGACTCAATTGCAGCGCATAATACTGAACTTCATGAGATCATTGCTAATCTTAGAGACTCAATGGCAAATGTTGTTATTAAGCGTGATTCGATTATCGCTATATTGAGAGACTCAATAGCAACGATTGACTTTATCTCTGATATTGATGAAACAGAACCTATTACATGGAAACTTGGCGAATGGGATGAAGTAGAAGGAAAAGTTGTGTACAACACGCCGTTGAGCGATGATTACACTTCGCCGTTTGCATATAACGATTATGCCGACCATAAGCTTTATATGCAGGTTACATACTTTGATAAATGTGGTACGGAAGTTACCGATACCCTTGTCCTGAGCTTCACGCCTAACACGCTGCATAATGCAATCGAACATGTGGATACCGTTTGTGCAGGTCATTCGTTTACCAGCACTTTGTCCGGCATAACATACGTTATTACTCATGACACCGCTGTGGTGGACACCGTTATTTATGTTGACACTGAGTTAGCTATCAAGACCGACTCTGTAGTTACTCATACGTTCCGTGTGTTCACGCATGAGCTCAGCGCTTTGGAGGAAGCTGATTATCCGACAATGAAGGCAGGTATGGGCTTGTCGAAAGACGCAGCAGAGACTGTGCTGATTTCAAACTTCGCTTTGGATAATACCTACGCACCGGAGGTGGTCAGCGTTACTTGGACGTACTCGGAGGATGCAGACAAGGCGGCTGATGCTTATGTGGCTCCGGAAACGCTGTCTTCCACTATGACAGACTCCGTATGGGTGGCATATAAGCTGCTGACCGATTGTTCAGACGAGTTGTTCGACACTATCCGTATCGCCACTTCAACCGCTGACACATTACAGAATAATATTGAGGCACATATCTGTTATGGTGACTCGCTCGCCGGAAGAGATGGTAAGTTCCATGTGGCGAATGTGGCTACTCAGACCTGGAACGACACTATACACAATGTGCTGAAGGGTGGGGTTGACAATCAGAAGTTTGATTCGGTGTATGTATATACTCTTACATGTCTGATGCCGAAGGATAGTACTGCAAACTTCGTCCTCTGCGAGGGACATGTGGATACGACCTTCTTCCATACGCAGATAATAGACCTTGCTCCCGGCACTTACACTATCAATGACACTCTGCGTACAGCGGAGAACTGCGACAGCATTTGGGGTGTAGTGAACGTTACTGTCAATCCGTCGCTGACAGGTGTTGACTCCGTTTATCTGTGCAAGGGCGAGACCTACCAGTGGGGCACCAATGAGCCTTATACATGGAAGACCAAAGGGCGCTATACCGGCACGCAGACGTTCTCGTCGCTTGTCACCGGTTGTGACTCGGTAGTGACAATGACTTTCGTTGTGTTCGAAAACGACACTGTACGTATGCCGCGTACTATATGTGGCGGTACTGCTTTCAACGAGTATCCATTCCACAACGACCCGAAGACGGTGGGCGGCAGATATGAGAAGGTGGTTAAAAACAACACAGTATGTGACACCGTTTATGTGCTTGACCTTACTGTTCAGAGTGCTACCGTTACTATCCTTAACGAGGCATTATGTAAAGGTGAGACATCGCAGTACACGGGTATATCGTACTCGCGTGCCGGCAATTATTGCGATACCGCACGCCTGTACTATAGCGTAACCGGCTGCGATAGCATGCTCACGGTTAGAAACATCACTGTCTATCCCGATTACCATATCGACTCTGTTGCAGAAATCTGTCAAGGTGAGTCGTATATCTTCAATGGTATTCCGCGCACGGCGACAGGCAACTATGTGGAGACACGCTCTACAATGAACGGCTGTGACTCTATCATCACTTTGCACCTTACTGTCAATCCGACCTATGAGATTCCTGTTACCGCGTCTATTTGTGACAACGAGACTTATACATGGACCGGACATAAGGCAAATATCCAATATGGCGGACTGAGTGAGGGGACATATGTATATTACGACTCGCTGCGCACTGTTAAGGGCTGTGACTCGGTATATGTGCTGACGCTGACTGTTTATCCGACATATCAGCATGAGAAGAACGACACTATCTGTCGCGGCGACATCGTTGACCTTGGTCAGAGTGGCAGAACGCCTATCTCGCAGAGCGGCGACTATGTAGAAAGACGCACCTCTGTTCACGGTTGCGACTCAATTATTACCCACCATGTGGTTGTTCGCTCAACGCCTACGCTGCCTGATGCTGCTACATTCCACTTCGAGCCGCGCGTAGTATGCGGTATGCGTATAGAGTTCCCTGAGATTGACGAGGCTATAGTACAATATTTTGAAGACGCCTTAACGACTAATCCGCAGTGGGAGCAGTATGACAGCCATAGATGGCAGATGTACATGCCTGCTACCAATACATGGGATGACCTCGGTAGTGTCAATGAATTCAAGTATCAGAAGAACGAGACATTCAATATGCGCTACGTCGTTACCACCAAGTGTGGACAGGAGATTTACAGCCAGATGTTCAGCATTACCGTTGAACCGAGGTCCACTGAGAATAACTATGCAAGTCTGTATCTCAATGTGGTTAATAAGTATGACGGCTGGTTGCTGCTCCTCGATGTGAAGGACGCTATGACGCAGATTTCCAGCTACCCGGATCCTGATGTACGTAATATTGACTTGATGGATGTAAACAAGCGTGAAATCAGGTGGTATCAGATGTTAGGCGCAACCCCTGCATCTATCAATCCTTCTACGGGATTCCCGATTGAGTACCCGGCAGCAGGCGGTGACTTGCTACTTTCGAAGGCTGATCCGACACACAACTCCACTGTTAATAGCAGTGTTGATGCTGATTTCTATCGTGTGGATAACGTCAACGGTCGTTTCGCTCCCGGTTACTACTATGCTGTGCTTAAGGCCGAGTTGCCTATAGTTTCGCCAGACAGCTGTAATGAGGTTATTATACGAACCGACATCGCGGAGGTGACACCTAATGGCGCAATTTCTCCTTCTGCAAACGGCAATAACGCTCCGTCAGAAGGTGCTGCTAATAGCGCTAACGGGTCGCATAACTGGCGCTTCTTCAAGACTCCGGTGCTTACACCTTCGGTCGTTACACCGGGCACAAGTATCAATGTTGTGAACATCAACCCCGATGTGGTGACTACTGTGGAGGTGTATGATGTGATGGGCGAAAGATTAGATACTTTCCAGCTTACGGGTGAAAATAACTTTACATATCCGGCTCCGTTGCATTACGGCTGTTTCTTGATGAACATCCGTTCAGAGGAAGGTACTGCAGCTCTGAAGTTTATTGTTAGATAAAAAAGCACGTGTTTCGGAAACATACTTTTATTAATCGGACTTTTCTACAAACTTTTTATTGTGGAAGAGTCTCAGTACAATAGACTAATGAGCAGAGCAAATATAATTACCCGGCTGTTTGCCATTATCTTTTTCCTGACGGCATTATCCTCTGCCCTTTATGCGGAGGATGTGCCGGTGGGAAACAAGATGAAGCCGGACCCTGAACTGCAGGAGAAAGCGGTAGAGCCGGAGGATAACTTTCAGTTTGTTGAAGGAGATACAATCATTATATCCAAGCGTCAGCAGCATTATCTTACCGGCGAGCGTATCGCACGCTGGGTTTATTATGTGCGTCATGTCATTCAACAGGTTGGCGGCAAACGTTTTCCCCACGGTATTCTTGTTAAAGGTATCAACTCATGGGTGCAACCTGAAGAGTTACTTCTCACTGCACCGGTAGAGCGTGGCAGTGAGGAAGCTAATCGTGCACTGCAAGAGAGAATACAACGCGATAAGGAGGCAGTAGAACAGCGCCGGCAAGAGGTTTCGGAACTGGACGAGGAGACGAAAACAATGATCGAACAGCAAGCGGAGCAGACAGGTCTGCAACACCTTGATGAAGTGGACTCCGATTCATTGGCGGCTGCTCGTGCAGAGCAACACCGAATAGATAGTATCCGACGTGCACGCGAGATGGAAGAAGAAGCCCGTCTGCGTCGATTAGAGGAAGAGCGTCTGATAGAGCAGCAAAGAGTGCAGGATAGTATTCGTTTGGCTGAGGATGAGAGGGCACGTTTCCTGAAGGAGGCTGAAGAGGCGGATAAGAAGCGCGTTGAGGATTCTATTCGTCAAGAGGACAGAAAACGTGCGTTCCTACTTGCTCCGCAGCACCGTTTCTCTATAGGTTTGAGAGGTGGTGTGGCTTCGCTAATGCAAGAGACTAAGGATAATATTATGAACCGCTGGAAGGCGGGTTATGACGTGCTGCTCGACTTGCAATACTCGTATTTTTTCGGGGCTAAAGAGGGCGGAAAAACCAACCTTGGTATAACGACAGGAGTGTCGATTGGTTACAGCCGCTCGCCTATCGCAGCACCGGTGGACACCGCTTATACCATTACTGACCTTGAGGGTAACACTATCGACTACACGGTATCTGCAGGCGAGGTCAACGAGAAGAATGCGCAACTTCAATTGGAGATTCCGATTATGTTCTCTCTCAGACATCAGTCCGGAGTGTTTATGAATGTAGGTCCGAAGATTGTTCTGCCGGTATTTGCACACTATAATCAGAAGATTAGCGAACCGCTTATCGATGCGTATTTTGCGGACTACGGTGTGCATGTGCCCAATGAGGTTGTTACCGGTAGGCTGGAAGAGAGTAAGTATAAGAGTGGCGGCAAGTGGAATGCGTCGAGTCTTAATGTGATGCTCACCGCCGAACTCGGTTACGAGTGGATGCTGCGTAGCGGTAATGCTTTGGGATTAGGTGCATACGCCAACTATTCGCTTTATGACTTGTATAAGAACAACCCCAACGGCAAGTCCATCATCGAGGTTGGTATGCCTCAGCCGGGTGGCGCTCAGGTGGATGTTCACTCTGCTACTGATACCTATGGCACCGGACTCGGCTATTTCGACTGTGGCGTGAAGCTTGTCTATCACTTCTGTTTCTGGAAAGAGAAGTAATCATTGTTCTGCCAAAGTCTTCAATGTTCTGCCAAAGTGTAGAGACGGTATTTTATACCGTCTCTCAATCATCATCTGAAATAAATCCCAATACCCCATATCGGGTCATGAAGAAGTGCTGTATATGAGCGGCCTATGTCCCGTTACTTGTATGTTACCGTGCAGTGGTATGGAAACGAAGAACGCTCTAATTTGCAGGATGTGTTGGGAATATTGACGCTGTGCAGTTCGTCGCAATAGACGAAGGCGTGTGCGCATATTTTCTGTATGGATGAAGGAAAACGTACGCTGCTGAGTTTGGCGCAAAGTGCAAATGCTTTCTCACCTATCTCTTCCGTGCCGTTAGGAATGACGAATGAGGTGAACGACACACAGCCGGAGAACGCATTTTCGCCAATTCGTGTGATGCTGTCAGGCAGCTTAGGCGCCTTCAGACTGCTGCACTCGTCAAAGGTGCCGGCGGCTATCTCTTTCACGTTGCCTTTGATGGTTATAGTCATCATTTTTTTGCAGTTGGAAAAAGCGTATTCGCCTATCTCCGTGTAGGTGTCAGGTATCTTGACAGTCGTCAGTTCCGAACAACCGAAAAAAGCTCCGCCTGCTATGCAACGCGGTCCTTCAGGCAATACGTACGGACCGCTGTAGTTCGTGGGAAGATACAAGAATATCGAATCGTTGTAAACCGGTTCGTTGATACCTCCTGTGTTGTAGAGGATGCCTGTTCCGACACGTTTGACGGATGAGGGTAAAGTGAACGTGGTCAGCTTGACGCAACCTGCAAACGCCCATGCACCGATATAACTCACATCGGAGGCAATATGTATGTTGCGAATCTCGCCAAGGTAATCATACCATGGCAACGACTGTGTGCTATCTGACTCCCACTTGGTGCCGCTGCCAAACAAACTGAACTCACCGGTGTTGGTGTTAAATGTCCAATTGACGTTCTCGCCGTTGTCACCACGGATAATCTCAGCATGGCATGGCAAGGCTATAGCAAGGAGAAACAAAAGGGTAATGTGAAGTGTGTTTTTCCGCATAATATCAGGCAAAGATAGCGTTTTTTTGTGATATACGCAAGCATTATTGTAAAAATTCGTAAATAATAATATCGAATTTGTATAAGTGGCGGAAAAAAACTATCTTTGCATGCTTTGTATGCGCACGCGCAATATGAGCGTCTGAAAGATAATTATATAGTTGAGTAAAAGACTTATAATCATGATAATGAAAAGATATTCCGTATTATTTTCTCTATTATTTGCCGCTTTTGTCGGTTGTGAGTATGTTTGTGCTCAAACGCTGTCAGACAAAGAGGTACTGAATCATGTGATCGAGTTGCGTAGCAAGGGCTACCAGGAGATGGAGATTGCTAAGGCTCTTATCAAGGAGGGCGTAAGTGTGGAGCAGTTGCAGCGCGTGCGCCAGCAGGCTATGCAACTACAGTCATCGGTAGCAGGAACGGAGGAAACGGTAACTGCAGGCAGAACCAATAACGGCGAGATGCCGCAGGCGAACGACAGGCTGTTGCTGGAGATGATGTCGTTGGAGATGGAGAAAAACGTCACTTTCGGTCAGGATATCTTTCGTAAAAAAGACCTGAACTTCGAACCTCGTATGAATGTGGCTACTCCGCAGAACTATGTTCTCGGTCCTGACGATGAGGTCATTATCGATATCTACGGCGCCAGTCAGCAGCAATATAAGCTGAAGGTTAGTCCCGATGGTTTTATCACCATTCCGAGTTTTGGTCCGGTTAATGTAATTGGGCTGACTATCACTCAAGCTACTGCACAATTGCGCAAGACTCTTGGCTCTCGTTATCAGGATAGCAGTCTAAGACTCTCGCTCGGACAGACACGTACCATCATGGTGAATGTGATGGGCGAAGTGGCGGCGCCCGGTAGTTATCAGCTGTCGGCTTTCGCTTCGGTCTTTCATGCGCTGTACGTGGCTGGTGGTGTAGGAACTACCGGAACGCTGAGAAACATCAAGGTCTTTCGTGATAACACCCTTATTTCCACTGTTGATATCTACGACTACTTGCTCAATGGGCAGTTGCAAGGTAACGTGATGTTGCAGGACGGTGACGCTATTATCGTTGGCACGTATGATGAGCTGGTCAGCATCAGTGGTAAAGTAAAGCGCCCTATGCGTTATGAGATGAAGAGCGGCGAGACGTTGGAGCAGCTCTTGTATTACGCCGGCGGTTTTTCCGGCGATGCTTATACCGCCACTCTGCGTATAGCCCGTCGTAACGCCGGCGCTATGTCTGTTCACACGGTGCGCAACGAGCAGTTCGGAGCGTTCGCATTGATGGATGGTGACTCTGTGATGGTGGACAGTCTTCTGCCACGACTGAAGAACACGGTGGAGATAAGAGGCGCCGTCTTCCGCGAGGGCTATTATGGTATGAGCGAAGAGCTTAAGACAGTTAAAGACCTTGTGATGGCTGCAGACAGCCTGACAGAGGATGCTTTTGCCACAAGAGCTGTGCTCTATCGTATGAAGCCTGACCGCACTTATCAGGCTGTACCGGTGGCACTGCAGGACATCATTGAGGGCAAGACTGCTGATGTGGAACTGCGTAACGAAGACCAGTTGTTTGTCCCCAGCCAGCAGGCGAAGCTTGAGAGGCAGTTCGTGGTTGTTTATGGCGAGGTGTTCAATCCTGATACGTTCCGTTTTGCAGAGCACGAGAGTGTGGAAGACCTTATCCTGCGTGCCGGTGGTCTTACCGACCGTGCCTCAACAAGTAAGGTTGACGTGGCGCGTCGCGTCATCGACCCGAAGGCAACCGATGAACAGACGGTGAAGACAAAGACCTTCACTGTAGAGTTGCACGACAGTTTGCTGCTCGGAGAGCATGGGTTCATCCTTGAGCCGTTTGACGAGGTGTATGTGCGTATGTCGCCTGCATACGGTAAGCAGCAGAATGTGAAAGTCAGCGGCGAGATATTGTTTGAAGGCAACTATTCTCTAAAGACCCAGGACGACCGTTTGTCTGACCTTGTCAAGGTTGCCGGTGGCGTATCATCGCATGCCTACGTCAAAGGTGCACGTCTCAAACGAGTGATGACTGAGGATGAGAAGATAAGGCGCGACCAATTGGTAAAAATCAACAAAGCCGCAACGAAGGATTCGGTGGATATGGACAAGCTGGAGATAGGCAATACCTACTACGTGGGTATCGACCTTGAGGCGGCTATCGCTAACCCGGGGTGCGACGATGATATAGTGTTGCGCGAAGGTGACGAGTTGTTCATTCCTTCAATGAATAACACGGTGAAGATTCAAGGCGAGGTGCTATATCCCAATACCGTCTCTTTTGTTAAAGGTAAGCGTGCCAGCTATTATGTGCGTCAAGCAGGTGGTTATAGTAATAACGCCCGCCGCTGCTACACCTACGTCATCTATTCCGGCGGCAAGGTGCAACCCGCTCGCTCGGCAAAGATTGAGCCGGGTTGTGAGATAGTTGTTCCCTCCAAGCCGGAAAGAAAGTATAATAATCCCACGCAATGGGTAAGTATAGCTTCAATGTCTGCTTCAATGGCAAGTGTGGTGGCTACTATTGTGGCAGTTATTAAGAAATAGAGAAGTTTATAGATTAGCGAATTATGGAAAACAAGCAAGATAATAATATAGATCTGAGCGAGATGTTCAATACGCTATGGAAGCGACGCAAGGTGTTTTATATCGTTCTTCCCGTTACTTTCGTACTTTCTTGCGCACTCATTCTCTGTGTCCCGCGTTACTATTCGGTGGAGGTGAAGTTAGCACCCGAGGCGCAGTCATCTACTCCATCCGCCTCGCTAATGGCGCTCGCCTCAACCTTCGGCTTTGACATGGGTAGCATGATGTCGCGTGATGCTATTTATCCGATGCTCTATCCGGATATCGTGTCATCGGCAAACTTCCTCGTCAATCTGTTTGATATGCCCGTTACCACTATTGATGATGAGTATTCCGCCAGTTATTACAAATATATGCTTGAGAAGACCCGCTATCCTTTTTGGACTCGCTGGAAAGGCAGGTTGAAAAGACTTTTGTCCGGCGGCGAAACTGAGGATCATGCCAAGCAGCATCGAAACGCCACTGCCGGTAAAAAAGGAATTGACGTGTTTTGGCTGACAAAGCAGCAGAAAGCAGTGGTAGCGCTTATGAGAGATAATATTATCTGTGAGGTGGATAAGAAAACTGATGTTGTAACCCTTACTGTCACCGACCAAGACCCGCGTGTGTGTGCTCTATTGGCTGATTCTGTTTGTGCTGCATTGCAAGATTTCATTACCGACTATCGTACTCGCAAGGCTCGTGTGGACATGCTCTACTATAGGAACGTCATGGACACTGCCTACAAAGAGTATATACACGAGAGTGAACGATACACTCGCTATATCGACGGTCATAAGGGACTTACATTGGAGAAGTATAGGGTAGAGGCGCAGAACTTGGAGTCTGAGATGCAAATCAAATTTTCTGCTTACACCTCTTTCCAAAAGCAGTATATGGCGACACAGGCGCGTCTGCAGGAGAATACACCGGTTTTTACTGTAATGCAGTCGGCTATCGTTCCGCAGAAACCGGCAGGACCTAAGAGGATGATTTTTGTGCTTGCAATGCTTATGTTGGCAACGGTGGTTACCATGACTGTTGTTTGTTGGAAGCAAATACGAGTATTTTTGCTGGGGTAATATATATTTTTGATATACACTTTACTTGACGTCTCAACAGCGCATATTGGTCAATACGTTAGCGCAATACACGCGAACTATACTCAACGTTTGTCTGGCCCTCTATTCCACTCGCATCATTCTGCATGCCTTGGGGCAGACTGATTATGGTATTTATATGCTTGTGGCAGGAGTGGTCAGTATGCTCTCTTTTGTGACCAATGCTTTGGTTACAACTACTCAGCGTTATCTTTCTTTCTATCAGGGCAAGGGCGATACGGCGCAAGTGTATAGCATCTTCTCAAACAGCATGCTTCTTCATATCGCTATCGGCTTGGCGGTTTTTCTGATTCTTGCGTTATCGGATTGGCCGCTTGTGTACCATGTGCTCAATATTGAGCCGGAGCGTATGTTCACTGCGGCTATTGTGTTTGTGCTGGCATCACTTATGCTTTTCTTTAGTATAATAATTGCCCCTTTTCGTGCGCTTTTGTTCAGTCATGAAAATATAGTATATATATCTTTGATTGATGTTTTTGACGGCATTTTAAAGCTCCTTTGTGCTTTTTTGCTACTGCACCTTACTTCTGACCGTCTCATTGCTTATTCTGTTTCGATGCTTGGCATACAAGTGTTCAACTTGTTCGCTCTTGCTGTATATGCCGCAGTGAAATACGAGGAGTGCCACCTGCCTAAGTTGAGTGAGTTCGATAAATCATGTGTTCGCAGTCTGGCTTCTTTTGCAGGTTGGTCAGTATATGGTTCAGGGTGCGTTGTGGCGCGTAATCAGGGGATTGCCGTTATACTTAATCTGTTCTTCGGCACAGTGATAAACGCTGCTTACGGACTGGCAATGCAGGTGGCAGGAGCGGTGATGTTTGTTTCGGCATCAATCGTCAATGCTGTTAATCCGCAACTGATGAAAGCTGAAGGGGAAGGAAATAGGAAAAGAATGATACGTCTTGCAGAGTATGAGAGCAAGTATTCGTTTTTGTTTCTCGCTTTGTTGTCGTTGCCTTTAATCTTTGAGATGGATGCACTCTTGAACTGGTGGCTGACAGAGGTGCCTGAGTACACTGTCGAGTTTTGTCAGATAGTGCTTCTTGCCACTTTGTGCGACCAACTCACTATAGGTCTTACGGCTGTAAATCAGGCTATAGGCGATATCAAGCATTTTACTGTTTGGTTTTATTCTGCCAAACTGCTTACTTTGATTGGAATTGTTGTTTGTCTTCTGCTTGGGACAAACGTGACAATTGCTCTATGCAGCTATATCTTGGTTGAGTTGCTTGATTCGTTTTTACGTATTCCTCTTGTGAAGCGGAAGGCGGATATAGATGTGCTGCAATTCTGTCGGAATGTTTTTTTGCGAGTAATCATGCCGGTGGTTGTGGTTGTGGCGGTTTGTTGGAGCTGCGTTACGTTTGTTTCAGTGCCCTATCGGTTTTTGTTAACACTATTGTTATCGCTCATAGCCGCAGTACCTGTGATATGGTTGACAACGTTTGATTCAATGGAAAAGCAATATATAAAAAACTATATAACGCTCAGGCATGCAAGAGTCGGATAATACAAATATTATATCACAAGGAGGTTCGCGCCGTTCAGGTGTAGTACCGTTCTTTTTGTATGCTTTGCTTGTCTGCTCTACAATGATTGCCATGCCGCAAGGTGGAACTACATATCTGTTCCAACGTTTTGTGCAGGTTGTGGAACTCTTTGCATTTCTGTTTCTAAATATCAGACTGCTTAGGCAATACCACTCGCTACGTATCGACCGTTTTCAGCGTATTGTGCATTTTTGGTGGTTTGTTATTATTATTTCATCGTTTATAACTGTCCGTCCGTTTCAACTTAGCGAAGTGAATCTGTGGCTTAATGTGTGCGTGTTCCTTCTGATGGTAAATGTTTATTGGGAATTTTCAGGCTTTGAACACATGCGTATGTTAGCTGTTTTGCTCTCTGTTTTGGTGTATCTTAACGGTTTGTTGTTCGTAATGTTTCCTGACGGGCTTTGGGTGGATACTGATTGGATTGGTACAGGCGACAAAGCCCGCTATCTCTTTGGTAACTATAACCAGACCGGTGTGGTTATTCTGGTGTCACTACTGGTGAACGGCATTTATTCAATTGTTTACCATAGAGGGAGGATGAACATGTTTCTGATTATGATAGTTGGTGTTGCAACGGTGGCAGCCATGGGGTCAACCACTTCCACTATAGGTTTGCTTATCGTTTGTTTGTATTATATATTCCGTCGTTTCGTCAGGCATCCGTATATGATTGTCAATATTTTTATCGCTCTTTATGTCGGTTTTTTCGCTATGGTAGTGTGGGGCGGTTCTAATATCGATGAAATGCCGCAACTTGCAGCGTTCGTGGAGAATGTGCTTGGAAAGGACTCTACTTTTACTGCGCGTGTTCCGCTTTGGTTTATGTCTGTCAAACTTATCCTATCACAGCCGTTTCTGGGTTATGGTCCTCAGAACCCGGAGTGGATGGTGCAAAACATAGGAGGTAGCGGACCTCACAATCTTTGGCTGATGTTTATGCTGCAGGGAGGTTTGTTGCTGACAGGACTATTTGTCCTTATATTGTTGAAGATATTTAAAACTTTATATAAGGCACGTCTGCAATCGGGAGCTTTTGCCCTTGTATGTTGCTGTGTGTTGTTGCTGATGTCGTTGTTTGAGACATATCATATTGTGTGTGTATTCATACTGCTGACGATAGCTTATTATTCTAAGAACTTCGATGATGGTGAGGCTCATCCGAAAGTGACAGATGAAAGAGGTAATTAAGGTCATATATGTTTTGAATTCGTCAACAATGTTCGGAGGGGCAAACAAGTCTTTCCTTGCAATGCTGACTCTGCTCCGTCAGCGTGGTGTGGAACCTATGGTCGTCACTCCTGACACTGATGGCATATACAGGCATCTCACTGACATGGGTGTTCGCACATTACCGCTTAATTATCGTACAGCCACTTATCCGCCTGTTCGCGGTTTGGTTAACCTCATTATGTGGTTGCCTCGCCTTTGTGGTCGGCTTTGGCTTAATCATCAGGCCGCACTTCGTTTGGCGCATGTATGCCGGGACTGGGGCGCAGATTTGGTACATACTAATGTCAGTGTTGTCAACATAGGGTTTAAGGCGGCAAGACGTGCCGGAATACCTCATCTGTGGCATATACGGGAATACGGAGACCTCGATTTCGGTTTTCGTTATATTTGGAGTAGAGGACAGCAGATAGCAAGATATCATCTGCCGAACTCTTATACTGTGTGTATTACCAAGGATATTCAGCGTTATAATAATCTTTTAGGTCACAATGCTTCAAAGGTTATATATAACGGCATTATTTCCAAAATTATTGAGCCGCCTGCTCATCGTGAGAATAAATATTTCCTGTTTGTAGGCCGTTTGGAGCCTGCTAAAGGAATTGCGGAGTTGCTCGGCGCTTATGATGACTATCGACAACAAGTGCCAACCCCGTTACCGTTATATATAGCCGGTGATACTGATAATCAGAGCTACAAATCGTTCCTGCTCTCTTTGGCAGAACAATCGGGACTTTGTCCGTATCTGAATTTTATGGGAATGTGTGAGGATGTGAGTACTCTGTACGCCAAAGCACTTGCCGTGATTGTTCCCTCTCATAATGAGGGTTTCGGCAGAGTGGTGGCAGAAGCTATGAGTATGGGCTGTCCGGTTATCGGACATGACACGGCAGGGATAAGTGAGCAATTGGAGAACGGACGGACAGTGACAGGTGGTGAAATAGGTCTCGGCTATACCACGAAAGAGCAGCTGGTTAACATGCTTCTGAATCTATCGGGAGGAAAGAACGAGGATTTGGAGAAAATTACAACAGGAGCACTAAAGACGGTCAGGCAGCTTTATACGACAGAAAGTAATGCAGACGGAATATTTCAGTTTTATCAAAGCATTTTAGAAGGATGAAAACTATTTTCTTATTTGTAGGAAAGCTTTGGTCTTACTTGTATCCGAAGGGGGCCCGACGTGTTACGCATGGTATTGGGCGGTATCTTTATACGGGTTTCAGTACGCGTTCTTTCAAGCATTGGGGGGAGCGAAGTCTTGTCAATCCGTATTGGCACGAGCTTTCCGGCGAAGAGTACATCTCTGTCGGAGATGATTGTACTTTTTATCCGGATGTGGAACTGACTGCTTGGAGTGAATATAAATCACAGCATTTTACGCCACATATTTTTATCGGCAATGGTTGCACTATTCGCAGCAGAAATCATATTACCGCTATTAACAGTATTATAATAGGCGATAATCTGCTTACCGGCACAGATGTTCTTCTGACGGATAATGCTCATGGTTCATTCACAAAAGAACATCTGACACTCCGTCCGCAAGACAGACCGCTGACCTGTAAGGGCGAGTTGAGAATAGGCAACAACGTGTGGATAGGAGAAAAGGTTTCTGTAATTGGGGCTGTAACTATTGGCGATGGAGCCATTATAGCAGCCGGCAGTGTGGTTACAAAGGACGTGCCTGCTTATTGTATGGTGGCAGGAGTGCCGGCAAGGATTGTGAAACAGATAGATACAATAGAGCGATAGTAATTCTATCTATATCGCTATACATGTCCGGCATGTTTTTATCTCTTGCTGTGAATTTGTTGGAATACACCTTTTGTATTGTGTAGGTTTTTATGATTTAATTGAACATTGTGTGCATGATTTCACGCCAAAATCGGACATTGTGTGCGCGATTTTACGTTAAAATCGGATATTGCGTGCATGATTTTACGCCACAATCGGACATTGAGTGCACGATTTTACGCCTTTAGAACGAAAAAAGTAACGAAATATCTTGCATAATTGAAATAAAAGCAGTAACTTTGCGCAAAATATTTGTTGCGATATGGAAATACAGCGTCAAATTGTAAAAGATATTAATAAGATTAAGAACAAGAAAATAGGGCGTATTCTTGTTCTTACCGGTGCGCGACAGGTAGGCAAAACCACACTTGTCAAGCATCTTCTACCGGAATATGAGTATATATCGGTGGAGGATCCGGTTACTCGCACCGATTATGCTAAACTGACTTCTGAGCAATGGCACTCGTTCTATCCGCAAGCGGCGTTGGATGAGGTGCAGAAGGAGCCTTCTCTGATAGAGAGTATCAAGGCCACGTATGACAAGTTTGACGATGTGAGGTATGTTTTGCTTGGGTCGTCGCAGATATTGCTGTTGAAAAAAATTAAAGAGAGTTTAGCCGGTCGGTGCACAATCATAGACATGTATCCTCTTACCCTGCCCGAGTTGGAAACGATAGGGTTCGATACCGAGGTTAGAGAATCGGCTTGGCAACGGCTACTTGCCAATAGAGGTACGAAACCTATATTTGCACCATCTTTTAATATGGACAAGCGGGCGGCACAGATTCGGCAGGTATGGGATTATTATACCACCTATGGCGGCTATCCGGCACTAACGGATGAGGAGATGACGCATGAGAGCCGTTTCCTTTGGTTGAAGAACTATGTGCGAACATACTTAGAGAGGGATATACAAGACCTTGCTATGTTGCGTGATTTGGAGCCATTCATTAAACTGCAAAAGGCTATTGCTGTTAACACGGCGCAAACAGTCAACTTGGCAAGTTTGGCAGCTGACCTGCAAGTGTCTGCCAAGACGGTGCAACGATATATTGAATACCTTAATGTCAGTTACCAGACATTGCTTTTGCCGGCATGGTCTGCTAACCAAGCAAAGCGCCTGTCGCGTGCACCTAAGATTCATTATATGGATTATGGGGTGCTTCAGGCTGTGGTGGGCAAGCAAGGCGGTATGACTGGGGCAGAGTTCGAGAGTTTGTTGGTGACAGAGTTATACAAGCAGGCGAAGAACATTCAGTCAAACGCCACGTTCTATCACCTTCGTACGCACGATGGTATGGAAGTGGATTTGTTGGTTGAGACGCAAGACGGGTATTTCGCTTTTGAGTTTAAGCAGACGGAGCATGTATCAAGAACAGATGCACGGCATCTTCTTCGGGTGGAAGGTATGCTCGATAAACCTTTGCTGCATGCGTTTGTTCTGTCGAATGACCTGCAGACAAAAGAGATTTCGGACAAAGTGACGGCTGTTAATGCCGCCCTGCTGCTGGGGTGATAAATGAAATGTAAACAAATTTGAAAAGCACAACAGGACAAAGTACAAGCGTGTATCAGTCAGCCGTTGTTAAAGATATATATATGCAAGACAAGAAGGATTTTATGAATGGTAGGAAGGCGAGGGTTATAGCTTTTTATCTTCCGCAGTTTCATCCTGTGAAAGAGAACGACGAATGGTGGGGAAAAGGGTTTACCGAATGGACCAATGTGGCTAAGGCTAGTCCGCTTTTTCGCGGGCACTACCAGCCGCGTATCCCTGCAGACCTCGGTTTTTATGACCTTCGTCTGCCTGATGTGCGTGAAGCGCAGGCAGAACTGGCAAGAGAGGCGGGGGTGGACGGTTTTTGCTATTGGCACTATTGGTTAGGGGGCGGAAGACAATTGCTTGAACGTCCTTTGCAAGAGGTAGTTGCTTCCGGCAAACCGGATTTTCCGTTCTGCCTCGGCTGGGCTAACCATAGTTGGTTGAAAAAATTATGGAACCCTGATGTCTCGCGATTCAGTCAGGAGATGCTGATTGAACAGACGTATTCAAAAGATGACATTGACTTGCATTTCAATACGATGCTTCCAATGTTCCGTGACAAGAGATATATGCAGATAGACGGGCGACTCCTCTTTCTTATATATGCTCCTTTGGCAGTGCCGGATTTGCGGGCATTTATTGCCAGATGGCGCGAATTGGCAAAAGTAAACAATCTTCCTGATTTTTACTTTATCGGACAGGCAAAAAAAGAAGAACTTAATAATGAGAAGTTAGCTGTTTTAGACGCTATCAATTTTGAGTGTATATATGACTTTTTCCGTCAGTCTCGACTGAGAAAGTTGTGGGCTTATATCTTTAGACACCCTATTATTACGCAATACAAGGATATTTTGAAAATATATGACTTGAGTGTGCTGAAGGGCGGTAATGTTATTCCGTCTATATATCCTTCATGGGATCTTACTCCACGTCGTGGAATGATAGGAACCGTGTTTCACAAATCCACACCTGAGTTATTTGCTGAGCATGTTCAGCAGATTATGGAGGCAACGCATCCTATTGATGGAGGAGAGAAAATACTTTTCTTAAAATCGTGGAACGAGTGGGCGGAAGGTAATTATATGGAGCCTGACCTCAAGTTCGGAAAAGGGTATATTAATGCTCTTCATGATGTGATATATGGCAGCCGATAATTGGATATTATATCAAAACGCTCTTGTCTGGCATGGCTCAATCGGTGAAGAATCTCCTACACGAGACGATGCAAAGATGGCTGTTCGCTCAAAAAAAGCTATGTTTGCCCGTTGGACGTCAGACTTCGATACAACTACGGTAAATGAATGGTGGTATTGTCTTTGCGACAGTTTTACTCCATTATCAGAACTAAAAAGTAAGCAACGTTATCGGATTAAACGCGGGCTCGGAAATTGCAGAGTTGAACGATTACATAAAGGTGTTATCAAAGAATATGTTGAACGTTTTTTTGAGATAGCAGAGGATTGTTTTGCGGATTATCCTGACAAATACAGGCCTAAACCGAATAAAGAAGAGTTTTGCAACCATTTATGTCAGTTGGTTGACACCGATTTCTGGATATGCAGGAATGTGACGGACAACGAGATTATCGGATACGGATATTGCAGGCGGAAAGGTGTGGATGTCTTTTTGGAACAAGTCAAGATACCGACACGATATCTTAACACAGAAGCCAATGCTGCACTGGCTTACTCAATGGTTGAGTATTATTTGCATAATCTGCACTTCCGCTATTTAGTTGATGGGGAACGAAATATCAAACATGAAACTAATTATCAGGCGTTCCTTGTGCAGGTTATTGGGTTCAGGTATGTGTTTTGCAAATTAAATGTGGAGTATGCACCCATGATGGCAATTGCGGTGAAAATGTTGTTCCCATTTAAGAATGTAATAGAATATATGGGGAGAAAAAGCAGATTTTTCTACAATGTGTACTGTGTGCTCAAGCAGGAAGAAATTTGCAGAAAATGTTTGTTATAGGCATGTCTAAATAATCCGGTATCAAAATGTCACATCTGTGATAAATGTCGTAACTGATGGAAGTAGATAATAGAAATATTTCTCGTCCGCGCGTCTTGTTTATCAATACCAAGACGCTACTGCCGAATATTGATGGGGCAACCATTCGCAGTACTGAGATGCTGAGAATGTTGTCCGAGACGTGTGATGTGGACGTGGTTTATACTTGTAGTCGTTCCACAAAGCCGGCTGATGTGTCGCCTCTTTACATGTATTGCGGCAAAGTGACGGAATTCACTACTTCAACTTTTTCGATGGTTGCAAGAGGGTTATTGGGACTGTTCTCAGGCAAACCGCTTCAGTGCAGTTACTTCTATTCTCGTGAGGCGCAGCGTTATATCGATGAGCATCTTGCAGAGTATGATTTCGTGTTTTGTAATAACCTCAGAGCTGCGCAATATGTCGTCGGGAAGAAATGTAATAAGGTGATTGACTTTGTTGATGCGCTATCAATGCGTTACAAACACGATGCCGATAATGCCGGACTGATATGGAAGCTTGTTTATCTGCTTGAGTACCGGCGCTTGGAGCGTTATGAAATACGTGTCTTACAGGAATTTCAAGGTTGTTTTATTATCTCAGATGTTGACAGGCAGTATATATTATCTAATGCAAAGGACTGCCGGAAACCTATTTATGTTGTTAATAACAGTACCGATTTAAAGCCGTGTATTACGCAAAACAACGAGCAAAATCTGGTCTTTGTCGGTTCGATGTATTATGAACCTAATATTGTGGCAGTAACATCGTTTGTGCATAATGTGCTGCCGGCTGTGATTCGTCGGCATCCGCAAACTAAGTTTTATATTGTCGGCTCACGTCCGGTTAAGCAGGTTAAGCACCTTCAGTCAGACAGTGTTATAGTTACCGGCTTTGTGGATGATCCCAAGCAGTATCTCGAAAAAGCCACTGTTGTCGTTGTGCCGATGATATCAGGGGCAGGAGTGCAGAACAAGATTCTTGAGGCAATGTCTATGGGGTGCTGCGTTGTTACCACACCTATCGGTGCCGAGGGACTGGAAAATGTTGTCAGCGGACGAGACATCATTATTGCTTCACATGCCGGGCAGATGGCTAAAGAAATCAATCTACTGCTTGATGACAAGGTGCGCAGAGAGAGCATCGGCACTGCCGCTCACAACTATATAGAGCAGAACCTCACATATCAGATTATTGCGAAGCAGTTTGCTGCTTATCTTGATTGTATAATAAAAAACATGCAAGGGGTTGCTGTAGAACAAAAGTGATTTTCACTGGTAATATGAACGGACTATCAAAATCACTGGTAATATGAACGGACTATCAAAATATATCATTAGTGCCTTGTGCTGTCTTCTTTTGTGTAACGTTGGTTTAGCGCAGGATACCCTGCGGATAATGACGTTTAATATTCACTATGGCTCTGATACAACATTAGACGCCTTAGGCGAGTACATAAAGCAGTATAACCCTGATATTGTTGCATTGCAGGAGGTGGATGTCAAAACCAACAGACAAAGTGTGCCTCGGACAATAGGGGTTAACATGCCTAATCAATTGGCAGGCAAAACGGATATGCTTTACGCCTTTGGCAGAGCTATCGACCATCCCTCAGGAGGGTTCTATGGCAATGCTTTGTTGAGCAAATATGATATTGTTAGCACTGAGGTGATTCCGTTACCTCGCACCGGCGGACAAATAGAGCAGCGTGCGTTGCTTGTGGTGCATATCAATGTACGCGGACGAGATGTTTGTGTGGCTTGTACTCACCTCAGCTACGAAGATGAGGTGAACAGAAGAATACAGATGAAGAAGGTGAAACGTATTGTGAACAAAGAAAAAGGACGGGTGAAGATTCTTGCCGGTGACTTCAATGCTGACCCTATGGAAAAACTTGTTCAGCCTATACTCCGTCATTGGACCGATGCACTTGACGGTTCCGGCACTTTTGCCTCAATGCCCGGCTCGTGGTTCAAGAGGTATAAGTACGATTATATCATGTATTATGACAGGTATGACAACATACGCGTCATCAATAGTTTTGTTGTATGTGAGCCGGCGTATTCCGACCATTGTGCCGGTATTGCGGATATAGTTATTTTGAAATAAATTTGTTACGATGAATATTGCAGTTATACTTGCCGGAGGGAGCGGTACACGTTTGGGAAATGATATACCTAAGCAGTTTATGAAGGTAGCCGGTAAACAGGTTATTGAGCATACTGTTGACGTGTTCGAACGCTCTCGCCTGATTGACGAGATTTGTATTGTCAGCCGTCCTGACTTTATTTCCGAGGTGGAAGAACTGGTCGTGAAGAACAATTATCTGAAGGTGAGAAAGATATTGGCAGGCGGGAAAGAGCGTTACGACAGCTCTCTTGCCGCTATCAATGCCTACACCGATGACAACGACAACTTGCTCTTCCACGATGCTGTTCGTCCGCTTGTCAGCGAAAGGATAATCTCTGACTGTGTAGAGGCTCTTAATACTTATAATGCCGTTGATGTGGCATCGCGCACTACTGATACCATTATCTCTGTGGATAAAGACGAGTGCATCGATTTCATTCCAAATCGTGCCGCCCTGCGTAACGGTCAGACACCGCAGTGCTTTAAGCGGGGTACTATACGTCGCGCATACGAGCTGGCTCTGGCAGACCCTGATTTTACCACTACAGACGACTGTGGCACGGTGAGACGTTATCTGCCGGAGGAGAAAATATATGTTGTGGCAGGCGAAAACAGCAACATGAAACTCACTTACGTTGAGGATTTGTTTCTGCTTGATAAGCTTTTCCAGCTACGCACGCAACGCGGTGACCAAAGACATCTGTCAGCTGACGCATTGAAGGGATTGGAAGAAAAAGTGATTGTCGTCTTCGGCGGTAGTTATGGAATAGGAGGTGAGATTTCCGGCATCTGTACAGAGCACGGGGCACATGTGTATTCATTCTCTCGTTCGCAGAACGGCTGCAATGTGGCAGACAGTGACAACGTAAGACATGCGTTGCAATCGGTGCACGAAAAAGAGGGAAGGGTAGATGTGGTAATCAACACTGCCGGTGTGCTTGTAAAGCAGGCTCTGGTGAGCATGACGCCGGATACTATACAGCAGTCGCTCAACGTCAATCTTTTAGGAACAATCAACGTGGCACGCGAAGCATTCCCGTATCTAAAGGAGAGTAGAGGGGCACTATTGTTTTATACCAGCAGCAGTTACACACGCGGACGAATGATGTATAGTCTGTATTCGGCGACAAAAGCTGCCATTGTGAATTTTGTGCAGGCTGTAGCAGAGGAGTGGCACGATTTTGGTATTCGTGTTAATTGTATCAACCCCGAAAGAACCAAAACCCCGATGAGGGTCCAAAACTTCGGCAATGAGCCGGAGGACACGCTGTTGCCGCCTGATGAGGTGGCGATAGCCTCGCTTAATGTTGTTTTCTCAGAGGCAACCGGGGAAGTGATAGATGTTAGAAGAAAGAAATGAAGTCAGACTCGGAGATACTAAATGAATTAGCGCATCGTACGTCATATTTGCGCGAACTGACGGCAGATGAATCTGCTGCGATGAAAAAGACGTTGGTCGCAATGTACCGCGACATTGCGGCACTATGTAACGCACACGGACTGACCGTTATGCTGTGTGGCGGCAGTTGTCTTGGTGCTGTGAGGCATAAGGGGTTCATTCCATGGGACGATGACCTCGACCTTATGATGCCGCGCAAGGACTATGATGCTTTGATACAACTGCTTGAACAGGGAGCACTGGGCGATAAATATGAGTATGATGCTCCTAACCCGCAAACCGACAGCAAGACAGTTTTCCTGAAGATTTATCTTCGCAATTCGCTCAACTTGGATGTCTTTAGCGGCAACTCCCCATTTCCGAAAGGACTGTATGTGGATGTTTTTGCGCTTGACGCTGTGCCGAACACTCGTCTCGGGCAGTCGGCCAAAGGATTACTTGCTAACGCGCTTCAGTTTGCTTCTATTGTTGTAATGTACGCCTGCTATCCGAGCAAACATCTTGACGAATACATGTCGCTTGACAAAAAGGCACACAGACGTTATCGGCTTAAGAAGTTTTTGGGGCATATATTTGGTATCATACCGCATCGTAAATGGGTGTGGTGGTTTGACAAACTGGTGGCATCTTCTGATGGTAAGTATTGGGGAATTCCGACGGGGAGGAAATATTACAATGGTGAGATATTCCCCGTTGCTGTATATATGCCGCCGGTAGAGGCCGTGTTTGAGGGCGAAAAGGTGTTTATACCTAACGGCTATGATGCATACCTTCGCAATTTGTATCATGACTATATGCAGTTACCGCCTCCTGAAAAAAGAGAACGACATTTTATAGTTGATTTTCGTCTGCCTTAGTGAAAGTGATTAAATATATATTTGACAGATTAACAGCATTCTTCGGGCTGCTTTTCCTATGGCCTGTGTTGCTTGTTGTAGCAGCGCTAATCAAACTGAAGATGCCTGACGGACCGGTGTTCTTTTGTCAGCAACGGGTTGGCAGACATGGTAGGTTGTTTCTGATGTACAAGTTCCGCACGATGAACATTAACCATGGTGGAAGCAGTGTGTCAGTGGCGGGCGAGAGCAGGATAACACCACTCGGAAAAACGCTCCGTAAATATAAACTTGATGAACTGCCGGAGTTGTGGAATGTATTTATAGGGGATATGTCTTTCGTCGGACCGAGGCCGGATGTGCCCGGATATGCTGATATGCTTACCGGTGAGAATAGGGATATACTTCTTCTGCGACCGGGAATAACAGGACCGGCTTCTCTCAAGTATCGTAATGAGGAGGAACTGCTTGCTACTGTGCCTGACCCGCAGAAATATAATGATACGGTTCTCTTTCCTGACAAGGTGAGAATCAACCTTTATTATCTTCATCACTTGTCGCTCATCGATGACTTGAAGATGATACTATGCACCGTCCTTGGCAGACACATGCTATATAATGGAGAAATAATATAAAATGTAACCAAACTGATATGGATAAAAGAATTTATTTATGCCTTGCCCACATGTCCGGTAATGAGCAGAAGTACATTCAAGAGGCTTTTGATACAAACTGGGTTGTTCCGCTTGGTCCTAATGTCAATGGGTTTGAAGACGACCTTAAAGCTTTTGTAGGTGAGGACAAAGAGGTGGTGGCTTTATCTTCAGGTACGGCAGCCGTGCATTTGGCTTTGCTGGCTTGCGGCGTGACAGCCGGTGATGAGGTGATATGCCAATCATTCACATTCTGTGCGTCTTCCAATCCTGTTACATACATCGGTGCTACGCCGGTTTTTGTGGACTCTGAACTGGATAGTTGGAACATGGATCCGGCATTGTTGGAAAAGGCAATCATCGATAGAAAGAGTAAAACAGGGAACTACCCTAAGGCTATTATCCTTGTTTACCTATATGGAATGCCAGCCCGCATTGACGAAATACTTGCTATTGCGAATAAATATAATATTCCGCTTATTGAGGATGCCGCTGAGGGAATGGGTAGCTTGTACGATGGACAGGTCTGCGGCACGTTTGGTCAATACGGAGTACTGTCCTTCAATGGTAATAAGATGATTACAACCTCCGGTGGCGGTGCTTTAGTGTGCCCTGACGTTGATGCGAAAAATAAGATTACCTGGTATGCAACCCAGGCTCGGGAAGCATTCCCATACTACCAACATGAGAGTATAGGTTATAACTATCGCTTGTCAAATATCTGCGCCGGAATAGGTCGTGGTCAAATGACGGTACTTGCTGACCACTTAGCACACCACAGGCATATTGCTGCTATGTACAAAGAGGCGTTCGCTGATGTTAAGGGTATTACTTTCCACGATAATCCTTCTTCACGCTATAATTCTAACTTCTGGCTCAATACAATACTGCTTGACCCTTGTATTCATGTCAAGGGTGAGGAGAACGCTTATGCTGAAGCAGTCAAAGGTGCTGTAGGTGGAGCTGCGGGAGTCGTTCATCAGTCTGGGGCTGTACACACCGATTGTGAGCCGAATCGCAACGTGGAGGCTATGAGGCTGGCGTTGGATGCCAAGGGCATAGAGAGCCGTCCGCTTTGGAAACCGATGCACAAACAACCCGTCTTTGCTGCTGCACCTGCTTATACAAATGGTGTTTCGGAGGATTTGTTCAAGAGAGGACTCTGTTTGCCTTCCGGACCTATGGTCACTGATGAGGATGTTAACTATATCATCAAGTCGATAAAAGAAAATATCATTTACTGATTATCCTTGTCTTGCTTATGAAGAATAGTATCAAAGAACTTCAGAAGTCGGATATCTTCGACCACTTGCTCAACATAACCTACTTGCCTCGTTGGGGCGTGCTGATGATAGATATGCTACTGGCGCTGTTGGCTTTTGTCATAAGTTATGCCATTGGCAGTAATCTGTTTGGCTATAGTCCATCGCATATACTTCTACCCGTATGGCAGCAGGCGGCACTGCTACTCGTGGTGCAACTTATCTGTTTCTGGCTTTTTCATACCTACTCCGGTATCCTGCGATTTTCCACGTTTATTGATACTATCAAAGCGGCTTTTGCCGTTGTTCTAACCGGTGTTTTGGTTCTGCTTGCCAATGTTATCTGTGCACATACTTATCACCAGTTGTTTTATACTACGGTGATTGTTGTGTATGTGTTTGTGTGCATTGTTTTTCTATTTGCTTGGCGGGTTACGGTTAAAACGTCGTTTGAATACCTCTCTCACCAAGGACCGCGAACAAAGAAAGCTCTAATCTACGGTGTTAAATCAGCCGGTTTGTCTATTGCGAAGATGTTGCAAACCAATATGGAGGCGCAGTACCGTCCGGTGGGTTTCATCTCTGACGAGGAGACCAGAAGCACGCACAATCTCCTCGGTCTGAACGTATATAAGCTTGACGACAAACTCATAGAAATGATGCGGCAAGAGGATATACGTAATGTCATTGTCTCGCCGTTAAAGATGCGAGAACTGAACCCGCTCACCGACCTTAGTATATTTTTTGATAATGGGATAAATGTGCTGACTACGCCGTATTTCTCTGACATCAATCCCGATAGCGTTGAGGGCGGCAATGTTGATATGCAGCGACGTATAGGTTCTATTGAGTCAATCAAAGTTGAGGATTTGCTGGAGCGGCCGGCTATCAATATCAATACGGAGAATGTACGCAGGATTTTGGAAAACAAAGTCGTACTTGTTACCGGTGCCGCCGGCAGCATAGGAAGTGAGATTGTCCGCCAGATATCTGATTTCTCTCCGCGGCTGCTCGTAATGGCTGATATGGCAGAGTCGCCGCTGCATGACTTGTATATGGATATGAGAGACCTTCGTCCGGATGTGCAGTTCGTACGCTGTATTAACGATGTGAGAGACCGGCAGATGGTGGACGAGTTATTCGACGAGTACAAGCCGGACGTCGTCTTTCATGCTGCGGCGTATAAGCACGTTCCGCTGATGGAGGAGTTTCCGGCTCAGGCTGTACTCGCTAATGTGTCGGGTACAAGGAATGTGGCGGATGCAGCTGTTAGGTTCGGAGCGGAACGATTCGTGATGATTTCTACCGACAAGGCAGTTAACCCGACCAACGTGATGGGAGCCAGCAAACGTGTGGCGGAAATTTATGTTCAGTCGCTTGCCAAGAGACTGAGAGATAATGCAAAAGGGACGGATGTGATGACGCGCTTCATTACTACTCGGTTTGGTAATGTGCTCGGCTCTAACGGCTCTGTTGTACCTTACTTCAAGAAGCAGATTGCAGCCGGAGGACCGGTCACTGTAACGCACCCGGATATCATTCGTTACTTTATGACTATTCCGGAAGCCAGTCAACTCGTGCTGGAGGCTGCTACGCTTGGCAATGGCGGAGAGATATTCTGTTTCGACATGGGGCAACCTGTCAAGATTGCAGACCTCGCAAAGAACATGATTCGTTTGGCAGGCTATGAGCCGGGGAAGGATATTAAAATCATTTACACAGGTTTGCGTCCTGGAGAAAAACTCTATGAAGAACTCCTTAATCAGAAGGAAAAAGTATTGCCAACGCCTAACGAGAAGATAACAATAGCCAAAGTGCGTGAGAACGACTATGACACGGTGGCGCCGATGATTGACGAACTGATTTCTGAAGCACGGAAGGGTACAACATTCCCCGTCGTCAAGATGATGAAACGCATTGTGCCGGAATATAAGAGTAAGAACTCGGTTTTTGAAAAGTTGGACGAATAAATCTTTGTCAGTTAATATGACGAAATGAAGACTCTACAACAGATTTGTGATTTATAGTGTCGGAAATCTACAAACAGGCTCATGCTGTGGCTGCTGATGTGCTATTCTATCCGCGCCGCTCTGTTGTCAGGATAGCTTTTTTATATCAAGCATGCAGTAAACTGACTGTTATTGAAATCATTTGATATATACAACTATGGTACGCAATGATTATGAAACACGGCGCCCGAAAGAGAAAGAGATGCTCTTCGGTATCAGGGCGGTGATGGAGGCTGTTGATGCGGGCAAGACGCTTGATAAGGTGTTGCTACGACGTGATATGACCTCTGCTTTGGCAAGAGAACTGATGCAGAAACTGGCAGGTACAACAACGCCGGTACAGAAGGTGCCGGTGGAAAAACTTAACCGGTTCACCGACAAGAACCACCAGGGAGTGATTGCTTTTCTGTCGCCTGTAGAGTTTCAAGATATAACGAACCTTGTTCCGATGCTTTTTGAAGAGGGTAAGACTCCTTTTCTGCTTGTGCTTGACGGCATCACCGATGTGCGTAACTTTGGTGCTATTGCTCGTACGGCACTCTGCGCCGGTGTGGATGCAATCATCGTTCCGGCACGAGGCGGAGCGGCTGTCAATGGCGATGCGGTGAAGACTTCTGCCGGAGCACTACATACTTTGCCTATCTGTAAGGTGGAGAACATGCAAAATACGCTGCGGTTTCTCAATGAAAGCGGGATAATGACTGTGGCGGCTACAGAACATACCGACGATATTTATACAAATTTGGATTATCGCGGGCCTGTGGCTATCGTTATGGGATCGGAGGATAAGGGTATCTATCCGGCTAATCTTGACCTCTGTCAGCAGAAAGCAAAACTCCCGATGAGCGGACCATTGGAGTCGCTTAATGTCAGTGTCGCAGCAGGAGTGTTCTGCTATGAAGTGGTACGTCAGCGAATGTAAAATACTATAATCAATCCATCATTTCATCATTAAGTTATGGCATTTTTCGGATTATTTGGTAATAAAGAAAAGAAAGAAACTCTTGACAAGGGCTTGGAAAAGAGCAAAGAGAGTGTTCTTCAGAAGGTGGCTCGTGCTGTTGCCGGTAAGAGTACTGTGGATGATGACGTTCTTGACAATCTTGAGGAGGCGTTGGTAACCAGCGATGTGGGTGTGGAAACGACTCTTCGTATTATCGAGCGTATAGAGGAGCGTGTCAAGCGGGATAAGTATCTTACAACGTCCGAGTTGCAGACCATCTTACGTGAGGAAACGGCTGCACTTCTGCAGGAGAATAACCCTGTTATGCAGCCCGACTTCGATGCTCCGCTACCTGCCAAACCTTATGTGGTGATGGTGGTAGGCGTGAACGGAGTAGGCAAGACAACCACTATCGGTAAGCTGGCTTATCAGTATAAGCAGGCAGGAAAGAAGGTTATGCTCGGCGCTGCCGACACGTTTCGTGCCGCTGCCGTGGAGCAGCTGTGTATATGGGGTGAGCGCGTCGGGGTGCCTGTCGTTAAACAGCAGCAGGGTAGCGACCCCGCTTCTGTCGCCTTCGATACGCTGCAGTCTGCGGTGAAGAACGATGTGGATGTGGTGCTCATTGACACTGCCGGACGTCTGCATAATAAGATTAACCTCATGAACGAGTTGACGAAGATACGCAATGTGATGCAGAAGGTGGTACCCGGTGCTCCGCATGACGTGATGCTTGTACTTGATGGTTCGACAGGTCAGAACGCTTATGAGCAGGCAAAGCAGTTCACGCGTGCCACACAAGTAACCTCGCTTGCCGTAACCAAGCTTGACGGTACTGCCAAGGGAGGAGTGGTGATTGGTATCAGCGACCAATTCAAAATCCCGGTTCGTTATATAGGTCTCGGTGAACAGATGACCGACCTGCAGGTATTTGACCGTACGGCTTTCGTTAACAGCTTGCTATAATCGGAGTGTGACCTGATGTCTGTTCCATCACATAGTTTACCGATAGAGCTTCTTTCGCCGGCCAAGAACGTAGAGGTGGGGCGCGCCGCTATTGATGCAGGTGCGGACGCCGTTTATATAGGTGGTCCGGCGTTCGGGGCGCGTAAGGATGCCGGCAATACCATAGAAGATATTGCCGCACTTGTTGACTATGCTCGCCTATGGCAGGTGCGCGTATTGGTGACCCTGAACACGCTTCTCAAGGATGATGAGTATGACGAGGCGCTGCGAATAGCATACGGCTGCAAGCGCATAGGTGTACACGCGCTTATCATTCAGGATTTGCGTCTGGCACGCATGCTGCTCTCTACCGGCGATTTCTCAGGAACGGATGATGGTATCCGTCTGCACGCTTCTACGCAGTGTGACAACCGCACAGTGGAACAGGTGCAGGCTTTGGAAAAGATGGGCTTTCGCAGGGTGGTGCTGGCACGCGAGTTGTCCTATAATGAGATAACTGACATCAGGGCAAACACCACTTGCGAGTTGGAGGCTTTTGTGCATGGTGCCTTGTGTGTTTCATATTCAGGACGCTGTTTCTTAAGCGAAGCTGTATGCGGCAGATCTGCCAACAGAGGCGAGTGCGCACAGATGTGTAGGTTACCGTATGATATATTGGATGAAAAGAAGCAGTTGATAGCAAAGGACCGGCATATCCTCTCGCTCTACGACCTTGACCGCTCTGCTCATCTCAAGGAACTGCTACAGACAGGGGTAACAACACTGAAGATTGAAGGACGCTTGAAAGATATTTCCTACGTCAGAAACATCACGGCTTACTATAACCGGTTATTAGAGCATCTGGGCTGCAGACGCACGGCTCGCGGAAGAGTAGAGCTGAACTTTCAGCCTGACCCTGAGAAGACTTTTCACCGCGGTTCAACGGAATACTTTTCTTTCACAAGACCGGATAATCTGGTTAATCAACTTACACCTAAATCAACAGGTGAATTGATAGGTTATGCTCCTTTGCCGGAGGGACTAATTGCCGGCAAGGCTCTGCATAATGGCGATGGTCTGACTTATGACGGAGTCGGCATGTACTGGCAACCCGGAGCGAAGATAGATGCAAGAAAAGGAACGGCAGTGTATCGTAATTATGATGCGGAGTTCAACAGGCAGATATCGGGTGACAAGGCAGCTATCCGTAAACTACCCGTTCAAATAACGTTTGAAGAGTGTTTAAACGGCATTCAAATGTCAATGCATACTTTGTCGGACTCAGAGGATAAAAGTGCAAACGGCGATGGAGTGTCGCTCGTCTTTGATTGTGAGAAGACTGTTGCAAGCAATCCTGAACGCGCAGAAGCTGTGTTGAAGCAGCAGCTCTCTAAGTTAGGTGGTACACCTCTTGTGGCTGAGAATATTTCTGTTCGGTGGTCGCAGCCGCTTTTCCTATCAGCTGCTTTCTTGAACGATTGTCGTCGAAGGCTGACAGAGCACTTCCTCTCGCAGTTCTCTTTGACAACGCAGGATACCATGTCTTCGGCTGCCGCTGATAAATACAGTTGCATTACTACAATAGAACATTCAGTGCCTTATACGGGTAATAACAGTGTATTACCCGAGGCGCTTATGACCTGCAAATATTGCATTCTGTATGAGCTTGGGTGTTGCAAGAAGAATAGTCCGACGGCGTCTCATCGTCCTACTTTTTTGAGAACAGGAAAAACACTGCTGCGTATTCAGACCGATTGTAAGCGGTGTGAGATGATGCTTGTGGCGGAAGATGCGTAATATGTTGAAAATAACTTATTGACAATATGATTTTTTATGAAACGAAAGTGTCGTATGCCAAAGAAATAGGCGACGGCAAGTTGCAAAAAGCAAAGGAAGTATATCTGTGTCGCGCACTTAACTATGCCGATGCTGAGTCACGTATCATTGAGGCAGTCTCCGTATATAGTCATGACGGACTGCCGGAGTGTGACATAAAGAAAGTGAAATATGTTGATGTGTTTACATCTGATAATCCCAATGCCGACAAGTTCTACAAGGCTAAGGTTATTTATACCTCGTTGGAAGGAGACGGCGAGCAACTGAAAGAAAAGAAGGTGGCTAACCTCTTCCTCGTGCAGGCGTGGAGTGTTCAGTCGGCTTTGCAAGCTTTGGAGAAGAACCTTGGCGGCACGGCTTCTGACTATAGTATTCATACGATTGCCGAGACGCTGATTCTTGATTTTTATGATTTCGCTATAGCAGACACAAAATCGGAGCAAGAATAATCAGGAAAGGCGCTATAATTGGAGCTGTCTCATTCGATTCGTAATCAATCCGTATAAATCCGTTGGAAATTATAATTCCGTTTTATTTGAGGAAGCTTTGAAATCTGTATTATCCAATATTGCTGAAGTAAGACGCACGTTACCTGACGATGTCACTCTTGTCTGTGTGACCAAGTATCACTCGCTTGAAGAGACTGAGGCGGTGTATGACGCAGGGGAGCGTGACTTTGCGGAGAGCCGCTTGCAAGAAATGTTGCAGAAGAAGGAAGCACTGCCGGCTGATATACGTTGGCACTTTATCGGACATCTTCAGACTAATAAGGTCCGCCAGTTAGTTCCGTTCGTGTATCTCATTCAGTCGGTTGACTCCGTTCATCTCTTGGAGTGTATCAGCAAGGAAGCTGTTCGCTGTGGCAGAACGGTAAATGTATTGCTTGAGTTGCACGTGGCGCAGGAGGAAACGAAAACAGGGTTTTCGGTATCTGATGTTGATACTCTTCGTCAGGTAATCGCCGCTCCACCGCAGGGCGTGGCTGTACGTGGCTTGATGGCAATGGCTTCTCATACTGATGACGAAAGTCGCATCAGGCAGGATTTCCGCACTGTTGCGACTTTGTTCAAGACATTGTTCCCCGGTGGGGGAATACTATCGATGGGAATGTCGGACGACTACCAAATGGCTATCCGTGAAGGAGCTAATATGGTGAGGATTGGCAGCCGGTTGTTCGAGTAAAAAATCGGATATTAACCTCTTTTTAGAAGTGTCCGTTAAAATTCACTGGTAAAGTGGAAACGGATGTGCTTATAGTCCTGCTGAGCCATCTGAAGGAGATATGCCGAGTCTGCGAGAAACACGTCGCGCCCTTCTTTATCAAACGCAAGGTATTGTGCCTTGCGTTTTTTGAATAACGCCAGTTCCTGCTCTGCTTCTTGCATATTGTCCGGGTCGCACTCTATCCAGCACGCCTTGTATAGGTTGATTGGCTCCCAGCGACACTTGGCCTGATACTCGTGTTCAAGACGATACTGGATAACCTCAAACTGCAGCTGACCTACGGTGCCGATAATCTTGCGCCCTGTGGCTTGGTTGACAAAGAGCTGAGCCACGCCCTCGTCCATCAGTTGGTTAACACCTTTGTCAAGCTGCTTCTGCTTCATAGGGTCTGCGTTTTCTATATATTTGAATAGTTCAGGTGAAAAACTGGGCAGACCTTTGAAGTGAAGTGTTTCACCGGAGGTGATGGTGTCACCAATCTTGAAGTTTCCCGTGTCCGGCAGACCCACTATATCTCCGGCGTAAGCTTCGTCAACCGTCTCTTTTTTCTGTGCCATGAACGCTGTAGGAGCCGAAAAACGCATCTTTTGGTCGAGACGCATGTGTTTGTAATAGACATTACGTTCGAAGCGACCGGAGCACACCTTGACGAAAGCAATACACGAGCGGTGGTTAGGGTCCATATTGGCGTGTATCTTAAATACAAACCCGCTGAAACTTTCTTCTGTAGGCACTACTTGACGTTCCTCTGCTTGCACCGGACGCGGAGATGGTGCTATCTGTACAAAACATTCCAACAGTTCTTTTACACCGAAGGTGTTCAGAGCGGAACCGAAGAAAACGGGAGCTAAGTCGCCGGAGAGGTATTGCTGACAACTATCGTCTGAAGCTTCGCCGCGGAAGGCGGGATAGACTTCGGTTATCAGTTCGAGGTCCTGACGCAGTTTGTCGGCATCAGCGTTACCAACCAACGAGTCTATTTCAGGATTGTTAATGTCATCGTAACGTATTGATTCGGTCACATGGGTTTTGTCAGGAGTATAAAGGTCTAAGGTGCGCTGGAAAATGTTATATACTCCTTTGAAGCGTTGGCCGGAGTTGATGGGCCAGGAGAGTGGAGTGACATTGATGCCAAGCTCTGCTTCTATCTCGTCAAGCAAATCAAACGGGTCTTTACCCTCACGGTCCATCTTGTTGATGAATACCATCACCGGTGTCTTACGCATACGGCAGACCTGCATTAGACGGCGGGTCTGGGTCTCTACACCTTTGGCGGCGTCAATAACAATAATAACCGAATCAACGGCGGTCAGTGTGCGGAAGGTGTCTTCTGCGAAGTCTTGGTGACCCGGAGTGTCGAGAATGTTGATTTTATATGTTATCGGTTGACCGCTCACACCTGTTATCTGATTGCTTTGAGGAGTGTATTCAAACCCCATTACAGATGTTGCAACAGATATACCGCGCTGTTTCTCTATTTCCATCCAGTCGGAGGTGGCTGTCTTGCGAATCTTGTTCGACTTGACTGCACCGGCTACGTGTATGGCTCCTCCATAGAGCAGCAGTTTCTCGGTCAATGTTGTCTTACCTGCATCAGGGTGGGAAATAATGGCGAAGGTGCGGCGGCGGGATATTTCTTCTTGTAAAGACATATAAAAAAGACGATTTACAATGTACGGTTTATTGTTTTATATACGAGTTGTTTATTTTTCAAATCTTTTGCAAAGGTACTGCTTTTTTCCGAATTGTGCAAACAATCTTTCAGTTCCCTCAATGGTTGAGTTACAAGCTTTCAATCTTTCAGTTCCTGCAATGGTTGTGTTACAAAGTCGCGCTCGTTCATCAGCGGGTGTGGCAAGGTAAGAGTTGTGGTGTTTACATGCAGCTCTTGACCTGTGTCATCGAAGCATTGCAGCAGGTCGATATCTATTGTGCGGTCGTGATAGCAGCGGTCGATTGTTTTGTGCGTCCTGCCAAGCTCGCGCTCTATTGCTTGCGTTGTGGTTAATAAGTTTTGTGGCAACAAGTCGCTTTGCAGGAGCAGAGCGATATTGGCAAATTGGTTCGTTGATTCAAATCCCCACGGCTCGGAGTAGAAAAACGAAGAGACGCGCAGGACTATGCCTGCGCGTTCATTCAGTAATGATACTGCCTTGCGAATAGTGTACTCACGCTCGCCGATATTGCTGCCAAGGGAGAGATAGTAGTGCATCGAAAATAATAAACTGTTGGAGATGAACTGTTTTGAATAAGCCTTTTCTTAGAGGTGATTTTAAGCATTAGTCGTCTGTTGCTTTATCCCAAGCGGCAAGAAAGACTGAGGCAATCTTTTCTACAGGTTTATAGGTGTATGATTCTGCTTTCACAGACGGTTCGATAATATGAAAGTGACTGTCTAAGAACTCCACGCAGTTGATGATAATAGATACGATAAATGCCCATTTGAACAATCCTACAAATGCTCCGCCCATTCTGTCTAACCAACCCAGATTTATTGCTTTAAGCAGTTTGGTCATCAGCCAAGCTATGAGATTAAGAACTATTGTTACGGCAAAGAAAATAATGAGAAAAGCTACTGTTCTGCTTAGGTCAGTCTCCCATGTAAACCACGATTGCACTGCCGGTGCAAGGTCGTCGGCAAACAGTTTGGCGAATACAAACGCAATCAGCAGTCCGAACACTGCCACTATTTCCTTAAAGAACCCGCGCATGATGCCACGCGCGAGTCCGTAAACCAAAGGTAAAAGAATGATTATATCAAGCATTACTTACAACTATTATTATCTGCGCCTTTGTTCCAATAGCGCGGGTTGTTGTAGTCCCATGCGTTTCCCTCATCGTCAACGAGGTTAAGGGCTGCGAGCGAACTGATAGAGAGACTCCAGTTCGTGTCATCGCCGGCACCGCTCGCTTTGTCCTGATAATAGCCGAGAACGCCCGTAACGCTGCCTTCGTAAGTGCTACAAGGGATAAGGGCATAGGCGAACTTAGCGTATTCGCTGGTGGAAACATAGAAGATATTACCATTATTATCCTCTATCTGCCTTGACCGAGGAAATCCCACATTGCCGGTGGACGGAGCAAAAGTGTTGGAGTAGTTGTCGAACTGCAAGTTGGGATCACTGGGGTCAAGAGACGGATTGAGATCGGTGCCGTCGCTGTCCTTGCCGTTGAAGCGGACATTCTTAATGCGGATAAACATTCCGTCTGCTTTCACTTTGTCAGCCAAGGCTTTTATCTCGGGAATGGTTATTTCTATCGTGTCAATCTTGCTCTTATCCGGCAGACCAATCAGTGTGACGGCTTTTGCAAAGCGTGCTGCGGGAATACGTCCGGGAGCCCAGCCTACTTTCTGACCGGCGTGATAGGCGTATATATTATCATTGTATGACGGCACGCATAGTTGCGGCTGGTTAGCGTATTTGCCGATAGACAAACCGTTAACGCGGATATTCATCAGCTGGCCTATAGCGTACTGTCCTCCCGCATTACTCATATCAACGGATATTCGCAAGCCCTGCTCTGGATGAGCAGCGTCTTGTATGACGATGGTCTTATAGAAGTTGCCGGCGTAATCTTCGGTTACTACTCGGCCGCGGATGATAATATCCGGACCCTCGGACGGGATGGAGTCAATCATATACAAGCCTGCGCCGCCATCGTTGGTGCGGACAGGGGTGAAGTCATTCTCAACCATATATTGGTCAAGCAACTCGTTGATAGTATGCGTTGCAGCTGCGGCGTCGCTTTCGCTGACAAACAGCTTGTTCTCTTCGGGAACAGGTGCATTGCACGACACAAGAAGAATGAATGCCGCTACTGCCGGATATATATAATGTCTTTTCATAACAATAGGTGCTTAGATGTTCAACATTTTTAGAACTTGTATGTAGCGCTGAGGAAGAAGTTTACACCCCAAGCGTAGTAGTATTTAGCAGGGAACTTATACACGTTAGGTGTTATGTATGATGTTCCTTTTGCGTCCATTCCTTGTGTTCCTCTCGGCAGACGAGCCTGTTGGTAGCCGCCGGTCTTCATGTGAGTGTTGTTGGTCAGGTTGCTGACCGACAGGTTGATGCTCAGCGACTGACGATTAGGCAGGTAGATGAGCTTGCCTACAGAGGCATCAATCATAAAGCGATTCCATACCTTGCTGTCAACAAGACTTTCTTGGTCGGAAAACAAATGGTAGATTGACAGACCATCGTTGCGGCTTGGGTCTTCCGCAAAGAGTGGGGTACCATATTTGTCGGTAACGACGTTACCTGCCTCGTCCTTGCGAATAGCGTTAGCCGAAGCGTATGAGCCGTTGACAAGCGAGCCGGTACCGTCAGCGGACCAACGCTGACCGTAGTACAAGCCGTACATTCGGCGAGACGGAGCGTAGTCAAGATAATTCTTGTCGAAGTAAGAAATGGTGATATCTGCAAACCACATCTTCGGATGGAAGAACGACAGCTTGAGTGATGCGTTGAGTTGTGGACCGCTGGCTACGTGCAGACCATTGATTAGCACTTTGTCGGTCACTTCATATACGTTGCCGTCTGCGTTGTCTTCCATTGCCATTCCGTTCTCGGCGCTGGTTACAGCCATTGCGTCGGAGGTGTAGCGGAAGTCACCGTATGCTACCACGGGGGTAAGGGTGAAGTATTTGCCTAATTTCACTGCTGCGGCAGCCTCTACGCCTACATGGCGGCGGTTGATGCCCGTAAGCGACTGGTTTACAAAAGTGCGAACCTCGTCATCATAGTAGCCGTTAAGCTCCGTGCCGTTCCACATTTGGGTGTAGTAGGCGGTGATACGACCACGGACAATGGGGTAGGTGAATTCGTACGTGAGGTCGGCTGATACGCGTTTCTCTGAAGCTGCGTAGAACTCACTCAGGTTACGCGCACGGTCGTGAGTATAGATGCTGGAGATGGCACGGTCGTGTACACGAGGTGAGAGATATGCATCGCGAGCCAATGGAGGAGTGGTCTGGGCAAGAGCGTTGACACGCAGTTTGTTATGACCATCTATGCGATAGGTCGCACCTATCTTGAACGACGGGTCAAAGAAAACATGCTGATAACCACGGTAAGATGAATAGAACGTGCCGTTGAGAATGTTCTTATATTGCGGACCAAGGTAGTAATATGCGTCTGATTTGTCGTCAAGGCGGTTAGCAAGGTAATATGCTCGTCCGTTTAACATGCGACTGGTGCGGTCAAACTCCGATACGTTGAATTGCAATGCATAATAAAGGTCAACCTCGTTCCAGTGCCACTCGTTTTGTGCCCAGAGTTTCACTCCGGTTATGTTTATATCATAGTCGTAGCCGAACTTGTTGCCGTCTTTCACCACCTTGTTAGGATTGGCTACATCGTTTTGGCGGACATGGTCAATCTGGTCTTGTGATAATCCGATGTTTGCAGCCAACTCTTTCAAGTCACGGTCGGCAAACGGGTCAACGTCAATCCATTGTTGTGCTCCGAGCAGGTCATCTACTGACTTATAGTGTACGCCCTGCGAGCTGCGCATCTCCAGGCCGGCGGTGAGGTGAAGATGATCAACCACGTCGTTAGTGTAAAGGATGTTGGCTGTCGCTTCGCGGATGTCGTTATGTCTGCGCTCTACCATATATTTGGCAGAACTGCCGGGATTGGTTGCGTTGTTGGCGTAGTTGGCGGCATATAGGTTATCCCAGTTGATTTGTGTCGTCTGCGGGTCGCGCGACTTCCACGCATCAACCAATGCGTTGTACGAAGCCGGGTCGATAGTCGGACCTATTAATCTGCCGTCGTTGGCTGTCCATTGGCTACCCAGCGCTGCGCCGTCCCAGTGGTCGTAGGTGCCGTCGTAGGCGCCGGTGTGAGTCCATGTCTTGTCAACCCAATTGCCGTGGTTGTCGAACTGACCGTCCCAATAGAACGATGGCATATTGCGATAGTAGTCGGGGCGAGGGTCCGGAGCGTTGAAGAACGTGAGCGCGGAGTTGCTGTATAGAGAGTAGTGAGCGCCTACGCCAATCTTCAGCACGTGTTTGTCTGTTATCTTCCACTCGTATGAGGCTATCAGTGTCGGGTCGTACGAGTGTACTTCGCGCGAGTTACGTACCTTGCCCTGTTGGAAGCCCCAATAGGGGTTGTAGTAATTGCTGCCGTATAGGGTATAAACCTCTTGCGTCACTGCCCCGCTCTGTCCGCGCATCGTCGGCGCACCGAAGGTGAGAAGCGAGAGACGGTGGCGGTCTCCCCAGCGTTTCTCTGCCGAGAAGAAGTAGCCCAACGACATATAGTCGCTACCTGAACCGATGATGTTCAGCTTTGTTGCGGGAGCGTAGCGCATTGCTATCTGACCAACAAAAGCCCAGCCGTTCTCAAGCATTCCGCTGGCGTAGGTGGCTGTTACGCGACCTTTGTAGTTCCTGTTGGTGGCTGCTACGCCTACTTTCCATCCCTGTGCATAATTGGTGGCGCTCATCTGGATATTGGTGGCCTGACCAATAGAACCGAATGTGAAGTTGTTTGCTTCGATTCCGTTCACTACCTCTTTGTTGCGGCTGGCGTCGTTTAAGCCACCGAGAGCAGAGTAGTTGAAGGTGCCGCGTTCTGCGCCGTTGAAGGCGATGCCGTTGATGTAGGTTACCTCGTCTGACTGGGCGTAGCCGCGGTTGCGGTAACGAGCGGACGACCAAGCAAATGCAGTGGTGTTATTAAACACGTCCACCGATGCCGACATGCCGCTTGCCATCGATTGTGACTTACCCTCATCATCGTTAAGGTCGGCTTCCGAGAGGTTGAGGATAATCTCGTCTTGCATCTCACGCCGGATGTCCTGCTTTAGAGAGATGTTGCCAAGGTCGGTAGTCTTACCTTCCTCGATGCTGACAAGGATGATGTCTGACACGTAACCGTCGCCTTCAATAATTACCTCCTCGTCCATCGGCTCCAAATAGATAAGTGCAAACTCACCGTTGGCGTTTGTCGTGGTGGCAATGTTCTGGTTGGCGAGGGACACTTTGATGCCGGATAGGGCGTGGTTGTCGTTTTCGTCAACTATCACTCCTCGCAGTGATGTTGCGCCGCCTGACAATGACATGGTCTGCGCAAACAGGCTCATACTCATCAGACAGACAAGTAGGGTAGGAAAGAATTTTCGCATTTCTGTTTATTTTTGAAATTAGATATCAAGGTAGAGTAAATGTCCGATAGTATGATTGGTCGCAAGATAAAGGAGTCGTATATCATTGCCGGTTTCCTCTTCATCGTAAAAGTGCTCTTATTTGCGGTTCTAAACGTCGCTTCAGTTCTTCCATTGTAATATACTCTTCATGAGTTTAATTGGTAGAATTGGTTAGCGTGTTTAAATGTTGTGGTTGCGGTGTTGTGTTCATATCATTTTTTTAGAACTCGGCGCTCTTGGGTGTTCGCGGGAAAGGTATAACGTCGCGAATATTCTGCATACCCGTTACGAACAGCATCAGTCTTTCGAAGCCGAGTCCGAAACCGGCGTGTGGAGCAGAGCCGTAACGGCGTGTGTCAAGATACCACCACATATCCTTCATCGGAATCTGACGGCGCTCAATCTCTGACATCAGTTTGTCGTAATCCTCTTCGCGAACCGAACCGCCGATAATCTCACCAATTGACGGGAACAACACATCCGTGCCCTGAACGGTTTTCTGGTCATCGTTCAGCTTCATGTAGAAAGCTTTTATCTCCTTCGGATAATCGGTCATGATGACAGGCTTGCCGAAATGCTCTTCCACGAGGTAGCGCTCGTGCTCGGAAGCAAGGTCGTCGCCCCAGTTGCAGGGGAACTCGAATTTTTTGCCGTTCTTTATTGCTTCTTGCAGAATATTGATTCCCTCTGTATAAGGCAGGCGCACAAATTCCGTGTTGATGACGCTCTTAAGACGCTCTATCAAACCCTTGTCGAACATATCGTTAAGGAACTGCAAATCGTCTTCACAATGCTCTAATGCCCAGCGCACGCAGAACTTGAGGAAGTCTTCCTCCAAATCCATCAGTTCGTCTTTCTGTATGAAGGCGACCTCAGGCTCTATCATCCAGAACTCTGCCAAGTGACGCGGAGTGTTGCTGTTCTCTGCGCGGAAAGTCGGACCAAAGGTGTATATCTTGCCCAAGGCCATCGCCCCGAGTTCACCCTCTAACTGGCCGCTCACAGTCAGTGCAGCCATCTTGCCGAAGAAGTCATCTGAGTAGTCAATCTGACCGTCTTTGTCTTTCTTGAGGTTATATAGGTTTTTAGTGGTTACCTGGAACATCTGTCCGGCACCCTCGCAGTCGCTTGCCGTGATAAGAGGGGTATGGAAATAGAAGTAGCCGTGCTCGTGGAAATAGGTGTGAATTGCAATGGCCATGTTGTGTCTGATGCGGAGCACCGCACCAAAGGTGTTGGTACGTGGGCGGAGGTGAGCTATCTCGCGAAGATACTCAAGAGAGTGACCTTTCTTTTGCAAAGGATAGGTTAGCGGATCGGCTGTGCCATATACCTCTATCTCTTCTGCCTGTATCTCCACTGTCTGACCTTTGCCCATCGACTCCACCAACTTGCCGGTAACGCTAATGCAAGCACCTGTCGTTATAGGACGTAACACTTCGTCTGAGAATTTCTCCGAGTCTGCTACTATTTGTATGTTTTTTATTGTTGAGCCGTCGTTGAGAGCTATGAAACTAACGTTTTTGTTACCTCTACGACTTCTTACCCATCCTTTGACGTTAATTTGTCTCTCATCGCCCGGCATTCCGAGCACTTCTTTAATCTCTGTCCTTTTCATTTTTTTGACTGAATATATTGTCTTTTTTATGTGAAATTGTTTATTTGTGCAAAGTTACAAAAAAAACGCCGAATACCAAAAGTATTTAGCGTTTTTTTTTGTAGAGACCGCAGGCCTTGTGAGAACTGAGCCTACCGGCTTTGTTTCGCCCAAGTGTAGAGACGGAATTTTTTACCGCCTCTTAAAATTTCGTATTGCAAAAAAACGCCGAATACCAAAAGTATTCAGCTTTTTTTTGTAGAGACCGCTGGCCTTGTGAGAACTGAGCCTACCAACCTTGTTTCGCCCAAGTGTAGAGACGGTATTTTTTTACCGTCTCTCCAGTCACGATTCTTTGCGAACAACATCTCGCCCACGTGTTTTTGTACGTAAGCATTTATCTAATCATAAACTGTTGTCCCTCAACCTCCAGCATCAGCACTCCCGGTGCTACAAGAACCGCCTTTTTGTCAGCGGCGGGTGCTGCTGACGATGCGATGTGTATAACCTTCGGACATGAGCGCAAGGTCTTGCCATCGGTCGTGGTTAGTGCTACAGAGTACGAGCCACCGTCAACAAGAGTATCATCCGGTCCGACGTAATAAACGGAAGATGTGGCGCCGATTATCGGTTGGTCGTCTAAATACCATTGGTAAGCTATCACATCATAGCCGCCGTTGTACTGTTTGTTCAGTACTGCCAGCACGTCCTCCCATTTCTGTTGGAAGATAGAGGACGGGTACAATACCTCTAACGGCATGCTGTATTGTTTTGCCTCGCCGCAGTTGGTGTCCTGCACTGCCACATAGGCTGTCGGATAACTGCCAGGCTTAAGTTGCTCCATCGGTACGTACCAGCCGCTACCGTTGTCTTCCAATGCAATGTGAGTCTGACCGACAATAAGTTCCGCCTCTCCTACATCACCGCGTGTGCGGTTATATGGTATGAAGAGCTCGTTCTGGTCGCCGCATATAGGGCCGCTTACGGAGCCGAGAGTCATGTTCAGACATTGTATCACGCGCACGTGGGCCGTCACTACAGAGTCGCAACCTACGGCGTTCACTAACGTGTCGTGGTAGGTGCCGCTGTCGTAGTAGGTCTTCCCGCCGAGACGGAACTCGTCCTTGGCTATCGTGTCGAACTCTGTCTGCGAGTGTTGTCCGACGGCAAGCGTGAAGATGACCACTGAGTCACAATCGAAATAGGCGGTGTCGCTGGTGGCAGTTGTGTAGTTCTTGCCATTGAGGTTGAGCGTCTCTCCTTCGCAGATGAAGTATTCGCGTCTTACTGTGTCCGGACGTGTCACACGGAAAGTGAATGACACAGGCTCGGCAGGATAGGTGGTCTCCGGGCAGTCTTTATGTGCGTAGATAACTGCTGTCACATCGTACCAGCCCGGTGAGTCGTATAGGTGTTCTACTTGTATGTTAGGGTTGGAAACTGTGCCTGACAGTGTCACACCATCACCGAAGTCCCAGTCAACACGGTCAACTATATCCGAACCTACTTGTGCGTTGAAATTTAGTGTTTGGTTGAGGCAGAAGTTGCCCTCGCCGTCTGTCCTATAGCCGTCAACGAACACTGTTCCATTGATATCCACTCCTCGTTTCACTGCCGCTGAACCCACTGAATAGGCGTAACTCTCGTCGTCACCGTTGCCGTAAACATGTGCTATCACGCCGTGGGGGTTGGCAAGGTGAAACACTTTCTCGTTCAGTCCGTCTTCGTCATTGGCAAGGAATACTCGTGCGTATGAGTATTGCGGGTAGCCGTTCACTGTCTGGAACGTCATCGGTACACCGTTAGGCCGGTTCTTTGAGGTTAGCGTAGTGAGTGGAGCGTCGGCAGTCAGACACACTATGTCAATGCAGTGGCGCTTGGTCTTACTTGTGCCGCAGACACCGAAGGTGATTTTGTTAATCTTCTGCTCTAATGGTGAAATCCACACCATCGACGGGTCACCCCTATCGTCCACCATCTCCGTTGTGGCGGCTTTGTAGCCGTTGCTCACGTCGTACGAATAGACGGCTACGGGGCATGACGACTCAATGACCACTGCTTCTTGCGTATATTTGGCTGAGGCAGGGTGCTCTGAACTCAGTGACAGGGTGCTGTTGCATAACTCAATTTCGTAAGTATTGCCTGCATCGATAGTGGCTTTCAGAAGTCCGTTAATCTTGATGTCGGTGCCGTTCTCCATTGCCGTTATGCGCACACGGTTGGCATCTTTCTCCAACGAACGGGTCACAACGAAGTTCGTTCCCCAATAATCGATAGGCATCGCTTGCTCGTATGTGCAGTCGCGTGCGGCTTTGCCACCGGGGATTTGTGTAAACACATTGCCTTGGAACACGGCAATCTTCTTGCCGTTCTGTGCCACTACGTGTGAGCCGGATAGGCTCTGCAGGGTCTGAGATATGACGTAATACGTCTGACCTTTATTGAGTGTGACAGGGTATGTGACGCCGGCCGCATGGTTGTCGGCTGTTGTGGTAGAAGGGGTGATATGTATTGTAGTGCCGTCTTCTATCGCAAGTATAGTGAACATTGACAATGCATCTCCGTCAGAGGGCTTGATGTATGGAGGATAGTCCTGTGTGTAGTATTCGGATTGCAGCACAGGCGTCGGGAGAATATTGGCAGCATCAAACGAGTTTAACATCCATAGTGCGGCGAACACTGACACTTCTTCGTCGGTCTGTACATGCAGGCCGTAGTTGTGTGTCTGACCTGCTTGGGCGGGACAGTTTTGGATTCTGTCAGCGGCTGTCGGGTACCACTGCGAGAGTGGTATGTCTTGCAAGGTGAATGTTGTCCATACGTCAGCTTGTACGCGACGTGTCACGCCGGGCCATGACGGGTCGTTGGGGTTAGTGATGGTGATGTTGGTCACCTTCTTTGTCGATACCGCAATAAACGGTTCCGGCAAACCGCTACTGGGAGCTGCACATAAGGTTAGTGCTACCCAGAAATCCTTGCCCTCCGTTGAGGCCTGAGCATTGGCTCGCTCACACAGCAAGCAACTTGCGGCAAGAATAGCCACTATCAAATACAACGTCCTTCTCATTCTTTCGGGATATTATAGTATTGTGTTTTTCTGATAAGTTTTGCTTATCGGTTTTGTTTATTTTATACCCTTTGTCTTGCTTACAGCAGTCCGTGTGTCTGTTTGTTTTTACTCCAGCACCACGATTTCCACGCGTCTGTTGTTTGCGCGTCCTTCTTCGGTATCATTGGTATCAACAGGCTCTTTTTCGCCTTTACCCTCTGCCTCTATACGTGCGGGCTCGATACCTCTGTTAATGAGCTCGTTGCGAATAGCGTTGGCACGTCCTTCGGATAGGCGTTGGTTTGCTGCGTCCTTACCGACGTTGTCTGTATGACCGACGATGCGAATCCGGCGTCCTACGTTCTGTTCATCAGTGAGGTACTCGTACAAGGTCTGCAATGCCTCTTCTGATTCCGGCAGAATTTGTGTCTTGTTGGTCGCAAAGAACATGTTTTTAAGCACGAACGTGCGTCCCACTTTGATAGGTGACAGACGAATATCGAGGTCTTCTCCGAGCGACTGAAGTACGATAGAGTAGGGCTCGTAACCTTTCTTGTCTATGGTGATACGATAGTGGTCAGGCACTTCTTGTAGTATAGTGTCGTTAGCACCGGTCTTTGCTGTTGTGCGGAGTACGATTGGTTTCTTGAGAGAAGAGTGACGAATCTTGACAAGAGACGATAGTGTCTTGCCGGTCTCTGCATCGCTTACTCTCACTTTCAGCACAGGACGATGCTTCATATATACATATAGTGTGTCTTTTGCATTAGGTACGGACGACTCGTAAACCGCTGTGTCAGGATAATAGTCGTTGTGCGAGAAATAAAGCTCGTAGTTGCCACGGCTGAAACGGCGTGTTGTCTTTCCGTTTTTGACTTCCAAACCTTGCAGCGACATCTTGCCGGACTTGAGGTTCTTGATAGCGAGGAACGACTGCTCCAACGGCTTTTTTGTATCCTCGTCTCTGACAATGATATCTACGACAGCAGGCGGAACGGCTTTACCGCCTCCTGCGCGCTTAATTTTCTCGGGCACTGCGAATTGTATGGTAAATTTAACTCCTGCCAATAGGTTGTTGAGAGCGGGCATGCCGTTGCTCTTCTCTGCCAGAAGTGAAGGTAAGCCTGCAACCTCGCTTTTGCCTGCCACGAAGTCTGCCGTGCCTGCTTGTTGGTTGTTCACGCTAAGCACGTCGTACTCGGCGAACAGACCTATGCGGTAGTGTACGTCATTGGCAGTGAATGGTTGGCGTTTGGCGCCTTTGGCTACTTTCGGCTTTTTCTTAGGTACAGGAGCCTGCAACCAGCGGTCAAGGTCTAATCCTATTTCAGCCAACGCTCTGACATCGAGCGGTTTTATAGCTAACTTTCCGTCTTGTGTGTTACTGCCTTTGGCTATATTGAACAGACCGGTTCCGGCATCGGGATTGGTCTGAATCTCTGATTTAGAGGTAGGCTCAAAGGCGGTAATCTGATAATCGCCGTAGCTCTTATAGCTGCCAAAAAGACCATATCCGACCTTGGCTCCGACAAGAAAGTAGAAGTCGCCGAACTGTGCGCCGAGACGTATCGGCAAACCGATGGTGGCTATGTTTCTGTTTTCAGCATAGTCGAAGAAACGGTATCTGTAGGTCAGGTCGTAGGGTGAAGTCATCGGGCGCTCAAAGCCGAAATTATAGCGTGAGGTGGCTGAAAGGAAATCGAAGTCCAAGCCAACGTTAAAGAGGAAATGGTTGTATTCCAGTTCATACTCCAGTGCAAGTCCTGCTCCCCAGCCGCCTATGGTCTTGCTGTCTGCGTATGGGACGTTGACACTGCCTGTTCCCGGCATGTAAAGCTTACCAAGGTTGTCAAAACCGGCGGAGTAACCTACCTTGGGAGACAGATTGATGTAATGGACGGGAGTATTAGATATAACATCGTCATCCTGTGCACGAAGCGACATGCTCAATGCGCTAACGGCTAATAATATATATAGTTGCTTTTTCATTATCAGTGATGAGTTATAGGCGAAAATTATAATACATATACTTTGAAGTTGCGTTTCTCGTTAGGCGTTGCCACCCGAAGTATGTATATACCACGTTCTTTGGGTAGAGTAATGAAGCCGCCGTCTTTGCCGAACTGAAGAGTGTCGCCTATCTTATTGCCGGTTATATCATACAGGTCGGCTGTGCCTTCGGCGGTGGTGGATATATAGATACGTTCACCTGCTTGCATGGTTATCGCGCGTATCTCATCATAGTCACCATAGCTGAACTCACCGTCTTTGGCTTGTGCCACATCTTGGTGTTTGAACAGATATGGGCAGGTCTCTATTATCTCGCCCGTGGCAGTAGTCATTCTCACAACGTACTCTCCTTCGGTGTCAACTACACCATGCAGGTCAAGCATCTGAGCATTCTCGCCCTCCATCAGTTCGCCGTTCTTGAACCATTGGAATGCTACGAAGTCGTAGCCGCCGTTATCCTCAGCGTTCTTCACTACAAGGATATTGTCCCATAGTTGTTTGACAAGACTGTTAGGATCGAGCGGCAGTGTGAATCCTACGTTGACGGTGGTGTCTCCACAGCCTGTGTTGATATCAATGGTGAATGAGTATCCGTCGCCTTGAGGTGCGCCCTCAGGAATGGTGAGGAGGAAACACATGCCCTTTTCGTCATTTGCCATCTGCAAAGAGTTGATACCCGCGTTTTGGGCTTGTTGGTTGAAAGAAAAAGTGCAGTTCTGTGTCGTAAGTTTGGTACCTGTGTTCTCATAGTAGAGGCGTAGCTGACGGGAAGCGCAGATGTCGTTAACGGTGTCAACAACAGAGAACTCAAGTTTGCCGATGGTTACTTCAATTGGAATAGAGTCCACAGCCAACTGTCCTTGGCAGAGGTTGGATGATTCACGCTCAACAAGGACGTAGGCTTGGTATGTGCCGGTCTTGGCGTAGTAGTGGTCAACCGCTGTTTTTGTCTTTCCGCTTTCAGAGGTGCCATCGCCGAAGAACCAACTGATATTCTCAATGTCGTAGTTGAGGTCACAGGCAAAATGTATTGTATCTTTGCCGCAGAGAGTGTTCTTAGTGTCGGCGGAGAATATCTCTCCGTTGATAGTTATATATTGTTCCAGCGATTTGGCGGAACCGCCTGCCGAGTAAGCGTAGCTCTCGTTGTCGGTGAAGCCATATACGTGCGCTATGAAACCGCCTTGTGCTGCTTTCAATGTGTGGCTGTCTGCAGAGGTACCGAGCGATTTGCGTGCAAAATAATATGTGTTGTTTCCTGCTACGGGCGAGAAATCGCTACTGATGTCAGTGCCGTCAAGCGTCATGCCGGCGGGGAAAGCAGTGACAATATTAGCGTAGTGATAAGTGGTGCCGTTATTGGATTGGAAGGTTGAGAAAGTGATTTGGTCAATCTGCTGTTCTACAGGATTAATCCACACCATAGCCGGGTCACCGTCCGATGAACTGTCGTACTCCTGTGATGCAAGGAATTGGTGTACTGCGCATGGGCAGGATGTGTGGATGTATGCATTGTTGCCCACAACAAGCGGTGCCGGCAGGGTGCCGGAGGTGGGAACGTTTTTGGTCTTGCAAGTGACGTTGGCATCACCTATCTCAAACTCCCAATACTGCTTGGTATCAACGGTGAAGTCGAAGGTGTGTACAAGCGAGTCACCCCAATACACTTCCGTTCCGTCGTTCAGTGCAAGAATGCGGTAGATGTCGCGCTTGCGTCCCTGTGAACTGGTGAGTACGAAGGTGTTGCCCCATGTCTTGGTCGGCATTGCTTGCGAAAAGATATGGTCACGTTGTTTCACGTTGTAAGGGATATTGGTATGCGGACAGCCTTGGAACACAGCAATCTTCTTTTCGTTGCGTGCAGTGACGCGCGTACCACTCAGGTCGCCTGATGTCCAGTCGGCTTTGCCTGTCCATACATAGAACACTTCGCCTCGGTTTAACACTGGCGAACTGACTTTGGTCTTAGGCGTAAAAGTCAGGTAGAGAGAGTCTTCGGCTGTGAGAACGTAGCCGTTGTTCTTTTTTACCTGAACATCATTGAATTTCTTTGTAGCAACTGTCGGGTAATAATCTACCACCACGCCGTCCTCCGCTGCTACAACAGCAAAGTGGCTGCCTTGTGATGTATTGCTCATCCCATGATCGGAAGGTGAGTAGGTCTGAATGATGTAGTCGTCCTGCAGAGTGGTTGTCGGTAGCACGTTTGTTGCGTCAAACGTGGCTTTCTTGTAAGATGACGCGAATAGTGATATAGGCTGGTCTGACACTATGTGCAGTGCGCTTGAGTCGGCTTTCTCCGACTTGAATGAATAGCACACTTTGCCGGTACCTTGCTGAGCAGTACGTGCATCGTCGCAGATAACAGAACCGCTGTATAGTTGAACTATTTTATTCTCGTTAGCTGTAACGCTCACATTTTGTGAGAAGTCGGTAAACGGATGAGAAATCGTGACGTTGCAATTGTAGCGCGACGAGATGGTCAGCGACAGAGCCAGACTATTGTTGTTGTCTTGGTCTGCCTGAAGAAAGGTCACCCAGAAATCGGTGCCCTCTGTCGTCTGTGCGCCGGCAAGCAACGGGAATATTAAGCACAATGCCGATAAGGCATGCTTAAGATAACGAGATTTAAGCATAATATTGTTAGTTTAATTATTTTGCGCAAAATTACAACATTTATCTTATATATAGGTGTATTTTTTGCCGCAAAGTGTGTATTTTTTGTCACATTATTGGTAAGCTATACCTGATGAACTATTTAACCCTTTTATTCTGTCGTTTTGTCCAAAGGGTAAACATAATTAGCAAAAGTATTGTAGTGACTCCTGCTATTGTATATCCAATCCATCTTGATTCGACCGGCAGATGCAGTCCTTCGGGGGCTATGAGTATATACGACACAGATACCATTGTCATAAATAGTGCAGGTATGAGTGTGATAAAGTATCCGAAGTGTGGGGTATGCTTGCTGCTTGGCGCCGTTTGTGTGTTGTTCGCGTATTGCCTGTACAGCCATACGGTTGCCGCCCACAGGGTGAAGACTGCCAGTGTCTGGTTGGTCCATGCGAAGTAGCGCCACACTATATTATAGTTAACAAACGACATACCGAACACTACGACAAACATAGGCACGGATATCACCAGACGTTTCCATATACTCTTCTGCTCCATTTGGAGGAAGTCTGCCACTATCAGTCGGGCAGAGCGCAGGGCAGTGTCACCTGAAGTGACGGAGGCGGATATCACTCCGATGACGGCTAATATACCTCCCACTACACCTAACCACGAGCGTGAGATGACGTTGATGACGAGTGCTGCTACGTTCTCTTTAGGATGTATTGCGGCAAACTCTTGTATAGTCAGACATGCGTTACCGTCTGCGTCTGGAAAACGGAAAGAACCTGCTGCGGCTGCCCATATAAGAGCAAGGATTCCTTCGGCTATCATCGCTCCGTAGAAGATATGTCTGCCTTGTCGTTCAGAGGTGCAGCAACGTGCCATTAGTGGCGACTGTGTACCGTGAAAGCCGCTGATGGCACCGCAGGCTATTGATACGAACATCATCGGGAAGATTGGCAAGTCGCCAGGTTGGCGGTTCTGCAATCCGTCAGTGACCTCCAGCATGTCTGTGCTATGCCAACCTACCATTACTACAGCTATACCTACGCCCATGAATAGTAGCAAACCGCCGAAGATAGGATAAAACTTGCCGATAAGTTTGTCAATAGGAAGGACGGTAGCAAGGGCGTAGTAGGCGAAAATAACTATCAGCCAGAACATCTGCGTTGTGAATATGCTGTCTGTTTCCGACCCGCCGCACAGATTTGCAAGCAGTGTAGCAGGAGAAGTCATAAAGTTGGTGGTCAGTAGAACAAGAAGCACTATTGACAACAAACGCATAAACTGTCTGATTGGCATACCCAGTTCGCTTCCGACAATTTCCGGCAGAGAAGCACCGTTTTTGCGAATAGACATCATTCCCGCCATGTAGTCGTGTACTCCGCCTGCGAAGATACTGCCGAGCACTATCCAAAGGAAAGCTGCCGGACCGTAAAAGATGCCGAGTATTGCTCCGAAGATTGGACCTAAGCCGGCTATGTTCAAAAACTGGATAAGGAAAATTCTCCATGCAGGCAGTGGTACATAGTCCACTCCATCAGTTAGTGTTAGGGCTGGTGTCTTTCGTTCAGGCTCGATGCCGAACACGCGCTCTACAACCCTGCTGTAGAACACGTAGCCAAGCACAAGGGCTATTACTGCTATAAAAAACGTAATCATTGTTCTGATTATTTATTTAGTCTATTGCCAAAAATATGGTTTAATTCGGGTTATCTAAAACGTATGCTTCACTAATTATTAGATGTGCCCAAAAGTCTTTATTATCTCTTCTCGTCCCATCCGAACGGGTGTGGAGCCAATGGCAGTTTAGCCAGCGGATGGTAGTCGCCCTTTAGGCCGATTGGGGTAGAGTGGCGTATCTCTGATACGGTCTGAATGCAGTTGCGAGCCTCTGATATACGGAAACCGTTACCGGCGAGAATCTGTTTATACGATTCGGTATGCAGTTCTGTGAATCCTGCTGAAAATTCGAATTCTTCGCCATCAATCGACAATGTGCGGAACGTCCTTTTTTCTCCCTGCACGGCATTCTCTGGCAGACATGCGGCGTTGATAGAAAGGAAGTAGCGAACGCGTGCGCGCTCAAGGTCAAGAAAGCCGGCTACGCGGTCGAACGACATAACGTGAACAATGTTCTGACGTACCGGACCGAAAATCCACTGCAACATGTCGTAGAAGTGCACGCCGATATTCGTGGCTATTCCGCCGGACTTATGTACATCACCTTTCCATGATGAGTAGTACCATTTGCCGCGTGAGGTGATATATGTGAGGTCAACGTCATAAACCTTGTCTTTCGGGCCGTTCTCCACTTTCTCTTTCAGTGCACGAATCTTGTCGTGCAGGCGAAGTTGAAGAATAGTATAAGCTTCGTGCCCCGTCTCTTTCTCCAGCTCCACGAGGTTGTCAATGTTATAAGGATTGAGAACCAACGGTTTTTCGCAGATGACGTTGCACCCGAGCCTAAGGCCGTAGCGGATAAAGGCATCATGTGTGTAATTTGGCGTACATATAGATAGCCAGTGAAGCGGCTCATTGGTACGCATCTGTTTGGAACAGAAGCGGTCGAACTGTTCATTCTCTGTGAAGAACGAACACTCGGGGAACGAACTGTCAAGACGACCTACTGAGTCGAACTTGTCGTATGCTACCATCAGATTGTTGCCGGTGTCGGCAATCGCTTTGATATGGCGCGGGGCTATATAGCCGGCGGCACCGATCAGACCAAAATTAAGTTGTTTTTCCATATTCTTGATTGTTATTTATATTATTCAAATGAGTTGCTCTATATTATTCAAACAATAGCTCAAACAACCCCAAGGCTGACACATTGTCTTTCTCGGGGAATTGTCTGAGTGCTCCTGACCAGAGGTATAGCGGCACTCGTGGTGAGCGGTCGGCAACCTTGTCAGGAATGCTGTTGTCGCTTGTCATACTTACGTAGTTATCTTCCAACCAGAAGACTACGTCTCCGGCGGTGCGTTTGTTAAGCGACTGTTGCAAACGTTCTTCTTCGTTTCCACTGCTCCTAAGTAATAAGAGCTCATTGGCCGGACAAGCACCTTGTACTCCCTCAAAGGCGATGAGAAAATCGCTAACCTGTCGTTGCAGCATTGGTAGTGAGAGTTTCTTTTGTTCAATCAATGTTCGGTTGAGGTATAGTGATTGTCCATAGCCGCCGTCCACCCATCGCTCGTGGCCGTATAATGCCATTAGGTAGGTCCCCGTAAGAGCCACGGCTCGGTCAACGTTGAAGTAACGTTTGTCCATACGTATTGTTGACAGTTTGTCGGCGTCTGTGCCAAGACGGGGTAATCCGACTATGAGCATCTGTAAATTGTGTTTACCCACGCGTTTGGACAATTGTTCAATGAGATAACCGAGGTCTTGGTTAAGTGACAGATACATATCTTCCTGTTCGGCTGTGTTTATGTGGTCAGCCTTCGCAGCCGGTGATAGTACATTCATCTGCAGTAGCAGTAGGTCTGCTGTCGCATCTTCGCCGAGGTGTTTCTCTTTTTGTAAGTCAAGAGCAAGTTCGCAAACCAGAGTGTTGGTGATGGCACTATGCCCATTGGCAAAACCGGTGTATGTGAATCCGCGTTTACGTTCTTCATCTGTTGGACACATATACTGGCTGATGTCCATCCTTGGTGACCATGTCCTTTCTTTCAATTGTTCAATTCTGCCTCCTGTGTTTTGTTTGTCGGCAGCATCCGGCAGTCCCTCATCGTAGTATGTCGTTGTTGCCCATTGTTCGGTTTCGGTGTTGAACCAACAGCAGGTATTGGCGCTATGCCCTGCCATGCAAAGTGTTGTATTAGCGTCTAAACCGATAGCGTAGATTGCGGCTTTGTCGCCGACGAGCAGACGAAAACGGTCGGTAAGGGCCAGAACACGTATTGCTGCGGGGGAAACTGATTTTTGGCATCCTATACCCGACTGCGTGTTGTCCTCGAAGATGTCATGCAGTGTTCGGTCGGTGCGGTTGAAATATTGGTCATAGGTTATTCCGTTCTCCGCAGGTGTACGTCCGCTAAAAAGTGTGGCAGGTGTTTCTGCCCCGCCATAAACGATATTAGGCAGAGTGAGCTCGGTCTGAAAAGCCTCTTCGTGCATCATTCTCAGTCCGCCTTGCTGCCAATAAGGTCTGAGTGCGTTGAGATCCTGCTGATGCAGGCCGTCAACAGCCACTACTACTGTCAGACGTGGCATATTGGCGGGAGCAGCAAGAACTGTTTGGGAAAAATTCAGGGATATACAGCCAAGCAGCAGAACTGCTCCGATATGACGTTGCGTTTTGCAATTGTTGTTTTGCGTCTGTGTGTAGCTATCTGTCTTTTGTACTCTTTTTCTCAGTACGTACCAGCGGAAGAATAATGTCACCGGCAGTGCCGACATCGGGTGCAGACGCTGACCATAGACGAACTCTATGACAAAGCACAGTGCTGCATATAGAAGCAGATAAGCCGAGAAACGAGGAGCTAAAGAACGAGTGCTCTTGAAGCATAGTAGTGCTACAACAGCTAACCAAAGAGGGTTCAAGAGAAGAATATTCAGGTTCGAACCGACAAATGGGTGGGTAGAGAAGAAATATAATACGAAAATTATTATTCCTACAATGCTGAACAATGATGCGAACAGCATATCTAACTGCCAAGTAAATCGGCGTTTATAATAATCAACAGCGGTGAAAATGACTATCAGCAGCAGTAGAAGAATTTCAATCAGTTCGGGTGAAGTCAGTAGGTTGCCGTCACGAGGTATGAAAGGGGTGATATACTCGTCCTCGCTTAGTCCGCAGGTAGATACGTAATTCATGAGATTCTCCGGTAGGAATAGTGACTGCTCCACTGTCATCTCTTGGTCTGCTTCATAGCCGAAGACGAGGTTTATGCCGTAGCGCCCCCATGTGTACTTCCCTGTATAATAGTCGATATTGTTGCGCCATGTTCTGCCGGACATGTTGTTGTTTTCCGGCATGTGTGTGGCTGCGCGTATGATATGCCACGGGCGGGTGGCGCAGTTGTCGTAAACGAAGTTATAGCGGTACTTCCTATTCTCCGGTCGGTAGTTGATAAGTAAAGCATCTAATACCGCTTGTCGTTCGGCAGAGTCGAGAAGCAGAGGCTGATATGACATTTGTCTGTCTGCCAGTGCTGCGCTATATTCAAAGTCCGGGGTGTATTCAAGGGCGAGCATGTAGTCTGTCTCGCCACGTGTGAACTTAAGGTAGAAATGCTCGGTGTTGAAGTTGAAAACTCCGTAGTTGAAGGTCCAGTCAATAGCAGTGGTGTTCCCGCGTGCATCTGTGTAGGACGGGTCTTCAATGCGTAGCGCAGAGTGTCCGTAATGGAAATAGAGCGGCGCACCCGGAGAGCATGTCAGTAGGCTTATTCTGGCGTCGTTACTCAGGTGTTGGGCATAGAGTGAGTTGAGACTAAGAAACAAGCAGGTAATGAGGGCGATATGTTTGGATATAAAGTGCATGAATAATGTTAACTTAATATTATATTGGGTATCAGTACGACCAGTAGTCCAAGCAGGTATCCGCACACTACTTGTGCGGGAGTGTGTGCGTCAAGATATACACGTGCCAACATCAGCATCCATGCCAGCAAAGCCATGATGCAAATAGCTGCCGTTGTCGGGTAGCACAAGTACCATAGCATTCCGGCGAGCATTGCTGTGCAGCACCCCAAAGACGTTAGGTGAGCGCTGATTTTCCATTTTGGTGTAATAAGCGAAACGATGATGAGTGCCACTACAGAACTGACAGCTGAGTAGAACAAAAAGCGGGGTGTTTGCATTACCAGCAGCAACGCGCACCAAAACGACATTGAGAATAATGTATATAGGTAAGGCAATGTGCGCTGACTCGGGTCACTGACGTCAAGGTCAGTGATATCACCGTGATGTTTCATTACAAGCAGTACAATCAGTGGAATAAGGCAAGTGAAGAGAAACGTTCCTCCGATAAGGATAAGCCAATAAGTGGGGAGATAGTCGCTCAGATAATCCAATTCAGTCACTCTGTTGGTATATAATAATGCATAAACACCGGCCAGTATCGTCGGACTGAACAACGGGTAGCAAAGCACGGAGTAACCGTATGATAAGTAGTAAAATATGTCTTTCTTCTCAGTCATTTGTCAGAATTGTGCGTTATGCTTTTTTTCTGAGTCGCGCCACGCGAATACCTAATTGTTCGCGGTATTTGGATATTGTTCGTCTTGCCACCACATAGCCGTCTTTAGCAAGTAGTGTCACCAACTGCTCGTCCGTCAGCGGGTGACGTTTGTCCTCTGCTGAAATAACATCCTTCAGAATTTTCTTCACCTCCCGTGTCGACACTTCGTCACCTTGGTCGGTTGTAAGCGACTCGGAGAAGAAGTGCTTGAGCGGGATAATGCCGAAGTCTGTAAGTACGTATTTTGAGTTGCTTACGCGCGAAATGGTGGACGGGTCATAGCCGGTCACTTTGGCAATGTCGTCCAGTATCATAGGTTTGAGAAAACTGTCGTCGCCCTCAATGAAGTAGTCCCTTTGGAAGGCTACAATAGCTTTCATTGTGTTCAGCAACGTCTCGTTCCTTTGGCGAATGGCGTCAATAAACCATTTGGCGGAGTCAATCTTTTGTTTCAGAAAGCGAATACCATCACGGTCGGTCTTGCTCTTCTTTCCTTTCGTGTTCTGCATCTTGGCGAGCATGTCTTGATAGTCCTCTGACACGTGTAGCGCCGGAATGTCCTCGTCGCATAATGACACAACAATTTCATCGTTGTATGTCTCTACTCGAAAGTCGGGGATAATATGGCTACGCTGAACTTCGTAAATATTTCCGCCAAAACTGCTACTTGGAGTTGGGGTGAGGGTCGTTATCTCGTTGATAGCGGCCTTCACTTCCTCCTCTGTGATATTGTATTTCTTTTGCAGTCTGCTGTAGTGGTGTTTGCCTACCTCGGTAAAGTCCTTCTCAATGAAGGTTATAGCGTGGCGTACTGCATCGGTTTTCTTTTTTGCGTTTAGTTGCATTAAGAGGCAGTCCTTGAGGTTGTACGCCCCTACGCCTATCGGGTCGAAGTGGCGTACAATGTCCACCAAATGCAGCATCTCTTCGTCACTGATGTCTATACCTACGTGAAAGGCAAGGTCATCAACCATCTGTTCGGGAGTGCGAGTGAGGTAACCGCGGCCGTCAATGTTGCCGATGATATACTCCACTATCTGCCGTTGTTGTTCCGTCAGTCGTTGTTCGCCTGCTTGAGTTCGTAGATAGTCGTAAAAGTCATTCTCCGCCACCACCGGTGACTCAGGCATGTCATCGTCTTGCTGACGTGCTCCATAACCATCGTAGTAGTCGTCAGGCTCATCGTCATCGGTGTATGTCGAGTAGTCGAAATCCTCGTTCTGAAGAGCGTCATTGTCTTGCTCTTCTCCGAACACGTCTGCCATGTCGTCATCCAGAGAATAGTCATTCTCTTCTTCCGAAGCGTCAGGTTTGTCCAAGTCCTCGCCAAGCTCTAATACGGGGTTCTCTTGCAACTCTTCATTGATACGTTGCTGAAGCTCTGTGGTCGGGAGCTCCAACATCTTGATGACCTGAATCTGCTCCGGAGTAAGGAGCATCTTCTGGGTTTGTATTTGTTGCAATGATACAGCCATGACGGTGAGTCAGACTTTTTCGGATATTAATATGTTCGCTTCTTTCAGGGAGACGTCTTTTAGGCATTTCCCCGTTCTATTTCACTATCTGCAGCAGGTTCGTGGTTATGTACTCAAGTTGCTCTTGGTCGAGACAGGTGTGCATCGGTAGCGATAGTACGCATGCTGCCAGTCGTTCTGCCGATGGAAAGTCGCCTTGCTTATAGCGTGGGTCAAGGTATGCCTTCTGCATGTGTAGCGGCACAGGATAATAAATCATTGCCGGTATGCCTCGTTGTTGCAGCTCGTTGCGTACATTGTCGCGATAAACTGAGGCTTCCACGCCTGCCGGTGGCACTAAGCGCAGGGTGTACTGATGGAAGACATGAGTGGAGTGGGGCGAGCGCCCGGGGATGAGCAGGTGCGGATTACCCGCAAAAGCCTTGTCGTAATACGCTGCTGCCGACTGACGCGCTGCGGTATAGGCTTTCAGATGAGGCAGCTTTGCCTCTAAAACTGCTGCTTGAATAGAGTCCAAACGAGAGTTGACACCTATCAGGTCATGGTGGTAACGTATGGTCATGCCGTGGTTGGCAATCACTCGGATCCGCTCTGCTAAAGCGTCATCATCGGTGAATAGTGCTCCGCCATCACCGTAGCAACCGAGGTTCTTCGAGGGAAAGAACGAGGTGCAACCTATATGTCCCATACAGCCTGCTTGGCGCTTTTGACCATCACTGAACGTATATTCGCTGCCGATAGCTTGGCAGGCGTCTTCTACTACGTACAAGTTGTGCTCACGTGCTATACTAAGTAACTCCTCCATCTCGGCGCACTGACCGAAGAGGTGTACGGGCACTATTGCTTTGGTCTTTGGGGTGATGGCTCGACGAACTGCGTCTGCCGACATGTTGAATGTGTCAAAATCAACATCTACCACCACCGGTGTGAAACCCAGCAGTCCGGCCACCTCTGCGGTGGCTATAAAGGTGAAGGTCGGTGTGATAACCTCGTCGCCGGGCTTGAGTCCTAATGACATAAGTGCTATCTGTAAAGCGTCAGTGCCATTTCCAACGGCTATCACGTGCTTTACACCTAACCATTGGGCAAGGTGCTCCTGAAATAGCTGCACCTTCTCGCCTTTGACGAATGAGGCACTATCTATAACCTCTTGTATGCCTGCATCTACCGGCTCCTTAATCTCCTGATACTGGGTCTGCAGGTCAACCATCTGAATTTTTCTCATAGGTCTTGCTTAATTATTTTTATTGGACAACACTAAAACTAATTTTTAGAAGCGTCCTTTTGTATTATGTATTCTGCTGTTTGTGGCTGAAAGCGGAATGACGTTACGTATGGAGATGAACAACTCACTTCTATTGGCAGCTGTGTGTCCGCCTTGGGCGAGTATGTACATACAGCGCTAAAGTCGTCTGCGCTTATGTCATGGTAATGCTCCATGTCAATACGTGCCGTAATCTTCACCTCTGACGGGAAAAGTATTATCTCGCTACCACGAGGCTCGCCACGAGGCTTAACTTGCTGGACAAGCTGTTTGTCTGTGTAGTTGATTATCTGTTGTGATGACGATTGCTCTTGTTGAGTGCCGGTATTGGACTCCTTTTTCAGTGAGTGTATATACCAAATGCCTGTTGCTAAGATGATAAAAAAGCAGAACATCAACGCATCCGTTGATATCACAAACGCCTTCAGTCTCTGCAATATTTGTTGCAGAGACTTTTTGAAATTACTATCTAAAGAGTTTGGCATCAGTCTTTCTTATCCTCTTTCTTATCTTCCTTCTTTTCCACAGTGGGTTCTTCGAAAACAGAGGCTTTGTCCACTTTGATTATAATGCCTTTGGCAATCTCTATCATGAATGTGTCATCCTGCACTTTGTCAATCTTGCCGTGCAAGCCACCGGCTGTCACGACCTTGTCGCCGGCTTTCATGCTGCTGCGTTTCTGTTCCAGTTCTTTTTGTTTCTTTTGTTGGGGACGAATCATAAATAACCACATGATTACGAATACTGCAATCATCATAATCCAGAAACCCCACTGGCTACCGGTCTGATTCTCCAGCTCTGCTTGGAGTAAAATAGTTAATAATTCCATAGTTGTATAATTATTTTTAATAGTTTATGTTTAATTATGTTTTTTGCCTTTCTCCATTTTATTAATTCATTCGTTTGGTTTTCCAAATTGGTGGAGAAGGAAAAGTAAATGATATGACTTAATCTATCGTGATCGCTTTAATGAGTTTGTTTTGTTGTTTCAGTTCTTTAATAATCTCGTCAAGTACTCCGTTGATAAAACCGTGACTTTTGTTAGTTGAATATTCCTTTGCAATCTCTATGTATTCATTGAGTGTGACTTGTATGGGAATCTCAGGAAACGAGGTAAGTTCGGCGATAGCAGTCTGCATGATGATAAGGTCGATGTACGCTATTCTGTTGATGTCCCAGTTCTTCAGGTGCGCCTCAATCATCGTACGGTATTCTGCTTCGTTGGTAATGGCGTTCTGTAATAGGGTTTTGCCAAATGTTAACTCGTCCTCTGAGTCGAACATCTCAAGAAGTCTATGGTCGGGATTGCTGTCCGACTTGAAGCGTTTGATGGTTTTTACTACGTATGAGAGTACGATGTTCATATCCGTTGTCCAACCCTTGTGGTCAAGCGCAACCTCCAGTTCGTCTAAGGCATCTTCTAATGTGGGGTTGTCGGCCAAGACGTTGGTTATAATCTTTCTCCACACTTGTTTGTCGTCTTCGTATGTGGGGAACTCTATACTCATATATTCCGTATATGCTTCCGATTCGGATATCTCTTTCCAAAGCAGGCGCAGTGACTCATGTGCGGCATCCCAGCCTAAGTGGTTTTGCTCAATGAAGGAACGGAGCTGACGGTTGTTGAACAACTGCGATGCGAGGCGGTTGTTGATGAAATTCAGGTTCTGCTTGTAGCTCTGATGAGTTATGCGTGCGCGCTCTTTCTCTGACTCATTGCGCTCTTCTGCCTGATTGACCATCTCGTTGAACATCTCAAGCATCAACATGTATAGACAATACACATCGTCAAAACTATGTAGAAGTTCCTTCTTGGCTGTTAGCAGCGTGTTCCCCTCGTTTTTGTAGTGTGCAAACAATGTCTGGATGACCTTGGTACGAATCAGTGTGCGGTTTATCATATTCTTTGTGTTAATTATGTTCTATTTGTTACTGCTTTAATTATGCTGTTTATTGCCTTGCAACGTGCGCATGGGAGACCTATGTTCACAATAAGCGTATGTTACAAATAATATTGTGCAAAGTTACTATTTTTTTTGCGGTTATACAATAAAATTCTTTTTTTATTCGAAAAATGATTAAAAACTTGTTTTTAATGCGTTTTTTTTGGTCAATTATTTGCATGTGTGAATATTTAGTTGTAATTTTGTGTCGGCTTTTATCAATTAACTTTCAAACTTATTATGGACAATCGTAAAGCAGATGACCGCAGAGAACCGGAGATTGTTTATTCCCGTTCAGTAAAGGCAGGTAAGCGCATCTATTATTTGGATGTAAAGAAGGCTCGTAATGCAGACTTGTATGTGTGCATTACCGAGAGTAAGAAGCGCTCAATGGGTGAGGCTGAACCTCCAAGTTTCGAGAAACATAAGCTATTTCTTTACAAGGAGGATTTCGCTCATTTTGTAGAGGGCTTGGAGGACGTCATAGGATATGTTAAGGAGCAATTGGGCGATATCGAAGAGCGTGTGCCTTTTGTTCCGAATGATGATCAGGCAGTTGAGCAAGAGAAGAATGAAACTTCTGATAACAAGGAGCAGAAAGCCGGTTTGTTCGGTTTTTTCAATAGAAAATAAGCATTAAACAGTTGTTCCTGAAAAGAAAATAGTCGGACGATGTGTAAAACATCTCGTCCGACTATTTCGTTGAATTACGAGTCTTTGCACGGCAAAATGTACATAGGTATCAACATACAAACATAAAACTTGGTTTTTTGTTTAATATGTAAAATCCGTAGAAAAGTTACTTCGTATAATTCGTTAAATTTGCTAAATTAGTGAACAGAAGGTTTATGTTGTTAAATTTGTGAACAACGATAAAAGAAGGTGAAGGCTCGGTAGGTTCCCTGCATCATGTGTTATCTGCAAACAAAGTCAATTATATCTTTTGCTGTCTGTCGTTTGCTCTCCAACGGACATTCAGCTTGTCTGCCATCGCGGGCTATGATGGTCACTTTGTTGGTGTCGCCCCCAAATCCGGCACCTTGGTCGCGTAGAGAATTGAGAACAATATAATCCAGTCCTTTGCGATGAAGCTTATGGCGGGCGTGCTCCAGTTCGTTGTCCGTCTCTAAGGCAAAGCCTATAAGTCTTTGTCCGTCGTGTTTGTTTTCCGCTATTGCAGCCGATATATCGGGGTTCTCTGTCAGGTTCAGCTGCAGTCGTTCACTGCCTCCGTCATCTGCCGAGCGCTTTATTTTATGCTCCGCTGTTTCTGACGGGCGGTAATCTGCTACGGCAGCACAAAGAATAACCATATCAGCATCATTGGATGCTTCAACAGCTGCTGAATACATATCTCTTGCGGACTCGACGTTTATCGTTTTTATCTTGTTTAGCGGAAGCTGCTGTGGATGCGCTTCGCACGGACCGAGCACTAATGTTACTTCTGCACCGCGTCCGGCACACTCCTCTGCTAACGCAACCGACATCTTGCCGGTAGAGAAATTGGAAATAAATCGTACGGGGTCAATTTTTTCCCGTGTCGGTCCACCGGTTATCACCACCCGTCTGCCTTTCAAGTCTTGTTTGGTAAGTAGTGTCTCTGCCTGAAGAATAATCTCTTCAGGCTCCAACATCCTGCCGTCACCGGTTGTGCCGCAGGCTAAAAAGCCGTTAGCGGTCGGCAGTATAGTGCAGTTGTCGTATTGACCAAGACGTTCGAGGTTCTGTTGTAGGGCGGGGTGGCTGAGCATATTGGCGTTCATCGCAGGAGCAATAAGCACGGGCTTGCGCATCGCAAGAAACGTGGTACTGAGCGCATCATCGGCTATGCCGTTAGCACATTTGCCGATGATATTGGCGGTGGCGGGGGCTATAATCATCAGGTCTGCCCAATCAGGCAAAGATATATGCTCGGTCGTGTGGTCATTACCTGTAGCAAACACGTCCGTATATACTTTGTTGTTGGATAAGGCCTCTAAAACAAGTGGAGTCACGAACTCAAGGGCGTTCCTTGTGGTCGTGACTTTCACTTCTGCTCCGCCTTTCTTCAGAAGACGGATTAAAGCAGGTATCTTGTATGCAGCTATTCCCCCGCTGATACCTACTACTATATGTTTGCCTTGTAACATGTTACTCGGCTTGTAGAGCGGCATCGCGTGAGCCGTTACGATAGATGAGCTGGTGGTCAATAAGTTCCTGAGTTGCCATCAACGTAGGCTTCGGAAGACGCTCGTAGCTCTTGGAAATCTCTATCTGCTCTTTGTTCTCAAACACCTCGTCTATTCCCTCCTGAGGTACCGAGAAGTCTTGAAGTTTGGCATCCAGCTCTTTCTTTAGGGCTGACGAAATCTGGTTGGCACGTTTGCTGATGATTGCCACTGTCTCATAAACATTTCCAACCTCATCTGCAAGTTGGTTCATATCGCGGGTGACCGTGGTATGAGGGGCATGAATTTTCTTGTAATCCATAATATAATTGTTGTTTTATTAGTTTCGTTTTTCAGCGTTTTTAGGCGAAGGCTTAACTTTGTTATTGAAATTCAATCTTCAAATTCTATCCTCCGATAATCTTCAGTATCTGTTTGTTAATATTGTCCGCTTCGCGGCGGTGTTTTGACCCGGGATAGTCGGTTATGAAGTTGTAATACTCGTCCTGTGTGTCGCGTGCGCGCTCGTCTTTCAGTGACTCAATGCTGTTGAGCGTCTGTTGGTACTTTGACTTGAGTATTATCCACGCAAACTCCTCAAGGTATTTGTTTGATGGATACTTCTTTATCGCGTTGCGTGCTACGGTCTCTGCTGATAGATAGTTGTTGCCGAGGTAGGTGCCGAGGTTGTAGTATAGTTGAGCTGAATACAGCTCTTTTTGCGCCAGTTTGTCAAGCATCTCCCGCATCTCGTCGTATGCCTGAGTTGCATACTGGCTATCGGGGTAGTGCTCCACGAAGATGGTGTAATACTCAATGGCTTTTTTTGTCTGCGCCTGGTCAAGCCTGGCGTCGGGTGAGTCCATATAGTTGGCGTGTGCTACCATGAAACTCGCCTCCATGATGCTTTTACCTTTGGGATAGTTGCGCGTGTAGGCGGAGTAGTATTCTGCTGCAGAGGCGTAGTCTTTCTGACCCATGTAGCAACGGGCAAGATATATTAACACGTCTTCAGAACGCTCAGTCCCTTTGTAATAAGCACTCACATCGTCAAAGAGCATTTGCGCTTTTGAATACTTGCCGGCGTTGAAGTATTCTATCGCTTTGGTGTACTTGAGTTCAGGGTCTGTGGACTTCTGCAGTTTCTGAAACTCGCCACAACCTGTTACACATAGTGTTAACAGGACGGAAAGAAATATTTTATATACTTTTTTCTGCATTAGTCTGTCCGACAACGGCACAATATTCCAAATTAGTGTGCAAAGTTACTCTTTTTTTTCGACATGTGCAAAAAAATCCGTTGTTTTTTTGATAATTAAGCTATCTTCCTGTGTCGCGCAGATGAGATAGCATTCGGTGTCCGGCAGCCTGTTTATCAGTGCGAGTGCGCTGTCCGAGCCGAGAACCATACATGCTGTGGCGAGAGCGTCGGCGCGCATACACGACGTGGTGGCAATGGTGGCTGAGAGGATGTCGCTCTCTGCAGGATACCCTGTACGTGGGTCAATGGTGTGGCTGCGACGTACGTCACCGTCGTAGTAGAACTGACGGTAGTTGCCTGAGGTGGCCATATTGAGACCGGTGGTGCTGATAATCTCTTGTAACTCCTGCTTGCTGCCATCGGGGTCGTCCTGCGGTTTGGTTATTCCTACTCGCCAAGGCTCGCCTTTGTCGTTCACGCCGCGACACACCACTTCGCCACCTATATCGACTAACACGTTTTTGCACCCATTGTCGCTCAGCACTTGTGCCACTACGTCGCATGCCTGACCTTTGGCTATGGCAGAAGCGTCAATCATTGTGGAGGGGTTAGTCTTGACAAGGTGATGATTATGAATACTGATGGTTCGGTAGCCGACGATGCTTCGCAGACTGTCAATCAGTTGAGGCGTAACCTTCTCTTTGTTTCGAAAACCGAACCCCCAAGCATTAACAAGCGGCGCAACAGTGATGTCGAAGGCACCGTCGCTTAACTGGGAAATCTCTTGGGCAACGGCGTACATCTGCTCGAAAAACAGGTCTGTCGTGTCGCTTTGGTTGGTGTTGATACGAGAGATGGTCGATGCTTTGTTGAAGGTTGACATGCTGTTATCAAAGTCCTGCATCGTTTTTAGGACCAACTGCTCAAGGTCTTTTGTTGAAGAGTAGCGAATGTTGTAGTACGTGCCGAAAACGTAGCCCTGATGACAGTGATATACCGCTTTCTCGTCATGCTGCCATACAAGGACTACCACTGCTGCTCCAACAAGCAGCAGTGGTAGAATGATTTTTTGTATTTGATCTTTCATTATGTTTTAGAAGAACCATAGTCCGACGCCGATGGCTCCGTTCAGACGCTGGTTGTTATAACTGTTTGAGATGGCGGGAATGATGTTGTTCTTATTGATACCCGCTGTGTTGAGCATACCGATAGCATAAACGTCTAAAGCAAAATGGTCACCGACCTCTAACTCCCAATTGAGTTTCAGAGAGATGTTATTGACAGAGAAGTTGCCCTCGTAGTAGTTGTACATACTTTTCCACGGGGTCATACCTATTGTCGGACTGAGGGTGAAACCAAGCGGCAACTCGGCATCGTAGGTAAACTCAAGGTATGACGAGTAAGCTCGCTTGAGTCCTGTCAGTTTTTCGGGGTCAGTTGCGTCTTCGTATAAGGGAATCCAGTCATCGCCGCCTACGTAGGTTGACCACATTACCGTCAACGGCACTTTTTCAACCACATCGCCTAAAGCGAACTGTGCGAAAACCTCTGTCTCATTTCCTGCGTAGTTCTTGCCGTAGTTTTCTGCCTCATAGTCTGCCAGAACAGGTGTACGATAGTCGATGAACCGTGAGCCATCGAAGTAGTACTGGTGGTTAACACCGATTGTGAAACCGGCGATGGTGTAGGATAGGGTAAGGTCAAGCTCCGGTGCTAACTCCTTGAAGGTGTAGTCCACAGGAGAGATGTTTGCCCAACCCTCTAATTTCAGACCGCCATAACCGATGCTGACGTCAGGCTGAAAAGCAAGACCTCCAAGCTTGATACCACGCCAAAGGTAGGCGCTTGTGATGTCTGCACCGACTTCCCACTCAAAACCGGGGAACTCATACGCACGGGCAGGCATAACAGCTACCAATGCGAACATCAGAAAGGGAAAAAGTTTCTTCATTGTTGTAAATGTTTTTTTGTATTGTAAGTTGTATGGTTGTGTTGGTTATGAGTTTTTATTTGTTCATTATCATCATCTTGCTTTGATTTAATATGTCGTTTTTATATTTGATGATAAGATGGTATATTCCGTTAGGTAATTCACCAACATTGAGTTGTATGTCTGTGCTGTGTATGTCCATTTTCCTAACACATCCGAATTGTTCACTCCATAGCTCTACTTGATAATCGTTATTGCAAAAATCCAATACCGAATAGTTCTGTTCATTGGATGTTATGAAAGTGTTGTTTACACTCGTTTCAAGTATATCCTCGTTAAGTGTTATATTTACAATGTCTGTTCTAACCGGATTATTGTACGATGCTATTAGTCTTGGAAGGGCAAAGAAACTATATGTAAAGGTATTATTTCCTTCGCAGCCGTAATTGTTGGTAAGTTTGATTGTGTGTGGTCCGATGATTGATGGAGTGTAGTTTTTTGAGCGTCCGGTTCCGAGGTTAATCGTAGTTGGAGGGTTAATAGCCATAGGGGTTATTTCCCATTTCACATAGTTGATGTACGTGTCGTTGATATTATCTTCTTCAAAGGTATATTGTGTTCGAACATAATATCTTGAGTAGTTTGGTGATATATGTGGTTGATATCTAACCGGCAGTTTTACTTCTTTAATGAATGTCACTGAATTTGTATATGGTACATTGAGATTGACTTTTATTAGTATCACGGAGTCAGTCGGAGCTGAGAATGTTGTAAGTGTTCTTGCTGGCGAACTTTCCTGTGTTGTATTTTTGAAAACAGGTATAAAATCGCGTGTGATATGCATAGTGCTGTCAGAGTGCGGACCGATTATCATTACGGGGTCATAAGGCACGATGTTTATGGGAGCGTTTCTTTCGTATGACCATGTGATATTAGCATCTTCCGGAACATTATGTATTGTGTAGCTTATTGTGTCGTCGCATATCTCGTCCGGTCCGTCAATTCTGCCGTATAGTTGGTTTGTCTCAAGTTCAAAGATTATTGCGTGTGTAAAACACCCTGCTGCCACTAAGTTATATGATACCCAATAAAAACCGTTGTCACCTCCGTCTGTTCCCCAGGAATTCATTACTTTGAACATTTGTTGATGGTCATCGTATCCGATGATACATGTAACATGTTCAATATCTGTGTGTGTCGTGTCTGATAAGGAAGTCCAGATGCCGTTGTTATTGTTCCACATATTGTTAAAACTATTAACGTATTGAGTAGAGACAACAATAGGATATCCCAATCTTAGTATTTGTTTATATTCGTTGACATTCGTTTCGGAATTCAACTTGTTATATTGGTATTTATTTGCAATAGCATCTGCTGTTTGTATGGAATTTGGTGCACTTGAACAGTCGTCTTCATCGTAGGGCATTAGAGAATATGAGCAGACACCGTAAGAATGAAGGTAAAAAGCTATTCGAGGAAATATGATGCTATCACAGTTCGCATTGATTTCGTGATTTTGATATATGTGAAAGAGAAAAGCCGGACTTCTCAGTGCTATGTTCCAATCCTGTACAAGACTATATGTGACTATGCTTGCAGCAGTATATGCACATGCCCATGCAGTACATGAGTTTTGGCTACCTTGATTGCCGACTGGAGGCGTAACTAATTCTAAAATGGAGTCTTCGCAGTTGTATGCAATAGTGTTACTTAATGATATTAAGGATAATCGTTGTAGATTTATTGTGGGAATCATCATATATTCTCGTTGAGAGTTTGACATATTAATCCCTTCCTGTTGCTCTATAATTTCGGCTCTTGATAAAAGACAAAAGATTGTTGTTACAAATAATAAGATATTTCTTTTCATAATATCAGTTTTTTTTGTTTGTGTTTTGGCGTAACTTTTTATAATAGGACTTGTTTAATCGTGTCCATCCTTCAACTCGTGAGTCAAATAGAATATCTTCGTCCATGAGAACTATGAGCGTGTCTTTGATGGTGTTGTGGTTGTGGTACGAATTGAATATATAGTATGGCCAAGACTCTTTCCCAATTGCGAAAATGTCGGAGCCTTCGCATGTTCCGGATTTTCTTTTGTATATCATATTGTGTTCTTGTTGCCATCTATGTGTCCAGAGACTTCTATCTATTGTGTAAATATCAAACATGTTGCAGTCATATCCGACATATAGTGTCTTTATTTGTATTGGGCGATACACTCCAATATCGGTTATTGTGTCTTTCAATGTTTCGACCCAGGTTCCATCTAATTTGAAATATAATAAACTGCTATCTGCGTGATAAGAATTTCTATAGTGATTTGGGTCATTGTAAACAGCATCGAAATATAACCACGGAGCTCTGCATAATACTTCTGTAGATAATTGAAAAATATTACTTATAAAATGTTTTGGTAACTTGAATTTTCCTGCCGGATACGCTGTTACGTTGTTTTTGCAAAACATCGGGTATGCCATTGAGTCAGGCGTTACAATAGTCAGTCTTTCGAGTCCGTTCTTTACGGGAATAGTATATTGTACGGAGCGCATTGTTTTTTCAACACTATCAGCCTCTTGTTGCTGTGGGGCGTATAGCTTGATGGTGTCATCCCCGATAAAGTTATATGCCGAGAATTGTATGCTGTCGTGGTAAACGATTGTCAAACTGTCCTGCCAGTCAAGTATGATGTACGGCTTATCTGCTGCAAATATTTCTTTTCTTTTTTCAGGAAACAGAGCTTGTCTGTCGCTGTCAGTCATAAGTATCTGCGCCTGAAGAGGGTAGGTGAATGGCGGTATTGCATCAGACGTTGTAGTGTACTTACCTACACGATGCGCTATGTTGCAGGCAACAAGACCAACAACAGCAATCGTTAGTAATGCAATATGTCTATCAATACGTCTCAATCGTTATGGATTTGTTGTTTTTGTGGATAAGTCGTCTGCGTCTCTGATGACTGCTCTTAAATTTATTTGTCGATGCGTTTAATCAGCCGTCAATGACGATTATATAAAACAGAGCGCGAAAAAACAACCCTGTTGTCAGGGGTGTTTTCCCGTGCTCAGATTTATCTTAACCTCCTCAGAGGCGCAGGTAGAAAAAGTTGTTCATCGTAGCATTTAATCTCAGTTGTTACAATCACCATATCGGCTGAAAGCAGACAACTGATAACTCTGCAACCTTAGGAGTTCTCCCAAGCGATGCGAAGTGCCACTTCCAATATTCGTGTGTCATCAAGAGTGACAATACCGCCATCCGGACCTTGCTCTATGTGGTTGCCACCGCTAAAATATGCGCGAACATCATCGGCGCTGACTCCTAATTCTTCTCCAATACGTGCCATGCTGCCGCTGGGCAGGCTGTCCTTTACCTGACGAAGACGATTGAAAGTGGTTGTAATCATAGTTATATCTTTTTTATGTTAAGTTTGTAATTGATGTGAAACCAACTCCTATTTGGTTTCGTTTGCAAAAGTACTATTTTTATCCGATATGTGCAAGCAAAATCGCAAAAAAAACTTTCTCACTTCCTCTTCCAACCAGTCGTCGTATTGGTGTGACCCTTGTTGTAATGCGGCTCGTATCTCTGTTGCGCTTATGGGAAGCATTGGCGCACCGCTTATAACCTTCATTTGCGGATAAAGTTTTTCGAGAGCTGTTATATCGTCACCCTTGCGAGGATAAACCAGAACTGGATAGTCGCGGAGGATAGTTTCGTAGTCGCGCCAACGATGGAAGAGCGACATGTTATCCGAACCTATTATCAGACTAAAATCATGTTCGGGATATTTTTCGTTCAGCTTGCGTAACGTGTTAACTGTATAGTTGGGTTTGGGCATGTCAAACTCAATGTCGCTTACGCGTATGTTTTTTATATGCTTTGTGGCGAGACATGCCATTTCATAACGCAACTGCTCATCGGCTAACTCTGAACGCTGTTTGAGCGGGTTGTTGGGCGACACTACAAGCCACACCTCGTCAACTAAACCCTGTTTGACAATGTATTCTGCCAAACGTGTGTGCCCCTTATGTATCGGGTTGAATGAGCCGGAGTATATTCCTATCTTCATAGTTGTGAAAAGTAGTGTGTTGTGATATTTGTCAGTAGGTGTTGACAATTGTTATCCGACATTTGTTTGCGTCAGTAGTTCTTGCAGATTAATCGGGGCTTCTGTTTGTGTCAGTCCTGCTTTGTATGCCACCATTCCCACTATCTGTTCAGCCGTGTAATGAGTGCGAAGATAACTCATGTCCTGCGCCTTATCTCGTTTTGATAATCGTTGTCCTGCGGCGTTACGTAATAGAGACAGATGACAGAAATGAGGTATCTTGTAGCCAAACAGCCTGTAGAGGTAAATCTGCTGTGCTGTGGAGAGAAGCAGGTCTTCTCCTCGCACCACTTCTGTTACTCCAGACAAGGCATCGTCCACTACCACGGCTAACTGATAGGCGAAAACTCCGTCCGAGCGTCTAACTACAAAGTCTCCGCAATGGCGGGCGAGGTTGTACGATTGCTCACCACAATGCCCGTCGGTGAAGACTATCGTCTTATTAGGTACAATAAGCCGCCACGCCGGATGTCGTCCGTTATCCCTTCGTGTCGGCGGTTCGTCAGTTCTTACGGCACTTTCCGCTTGTTCTTCGAACAGCCTGCGGCATGTGCCGGGATAGACTACTCGTCCGTCCGACTCATGCGGGGCGCCTGCCGCACCGAGGATGTCAGCTCTGCTGCAGTAACACGGATAGACAAGCTTCTGTTGCTGCAACATGCTGAAATGTTTGGAATAAATATCCGTTCTCTCCGATTGCCATAGCGGTTCGCCGTCCCATTCGAGCCCGAGCCAATGCAGATCGTCCATCAGTTGCATTGCGTACTCGTGCCGACTTCGTTGCGGGTCAAGGTCTTCAATGCGGAGCAACCATCTACCGCCCTTACTCTTGGCGCTGAGCCAAGAGAGAAGGGCGGTATAGATATTGCCAAGGTGCATTCTGCCCGTCGGAGACGGAGCAAAACGACCAATCACACTGTCTGCTCCACGTTCCATGTGAAAGCGCGTACTCCTACTTCTTTATTTCGCATGTCAAGCTTCCTGACGGAGTCAAGCAGTTCCGATACTTTATCGTCGTCAACAATGGTTATCACGGCGCTGTTCATCTCCGGCCATGTATGTGTGCCGCGACGAGGTTCACCACCATTGGTGCCGCGACCTTGCACTTGCTCAAAGAACGTGAAACCTTTGATGCCAAGCATATCGAGCATATACTCCACACGCTCGGTACTGGCTTGATTGAATACTATAAATACTGATTTCATGTTTAATTCTTCTGTTGATTATTCATGATTATCCTTATCCTTAAGGCGAATGTTCATAAAGATAAACTTCTCGCGCAGTTTCTTCTGCTTGTCTCTCTCTCCTCGTTTTGACATCACGCCGTATAGTACCGGCACTATATACAATGTAAGGAAGGTGGAGACGGTAAGACCACCGATAACGACTATACCGAGCGGCTGCCACATCTCGGCTCCTTCGCCTGAGGATACTGCCATCGGCACCATACCGAGCACTGTGGTAAATGCGGTCATCAACACAGGGCGGATACGGCTCCGACCGGACAACTGTATAGCCTCGTTCAGTTCGTAGCCGCGCTCACGCATAAGGTTGATATAGTCCACTAACACAATACCGTTCTTCACTACGATACCTACCAGCAACACCAGACCAAGAGCACCAATCATATCCAGTGAGCGACCGGTGAGCCACAAGGCGATGATAACGCCCGACAAGGCGAAAGGTACGGTGAACATGATGATTGCAGGTTTCATTAGCGACTCGAACTGCGATGCCATTACTATATAAACGAGCAGGATAATCAGTGCTGCCAGCAGAATCATGTCGGAGAACGTGTCCTGCTGCGTCTCATAGTTACCGCCTATATGCGTTGAGTAGCCGACGGGCAGGTCTAACTGGGGCACCACTTCGGTCTGTATCGCTTGCGCCAACTCGCCCAAGGTGGTGTTGTAAGGCGTTGCCTTGATAGTGACTATACGTTGACGTGCCTTACGCTCGATGGTTGGCGGCGCCCAATATTCGCCGACAGTGGCCACCTCTGACAACTTCACCGTCTTACCCGTTGCTGTGGGAATGGAAAGGTCCATTACATCGGAGATAGAGTTGCGGTCTTCTTCCTCCAAACGAACCACTATATCATACTCCGAACCGTCGTCTTTGAGGTAGCCGCATGCCATGCCGGCAACGCGGTTGCGAAGGTAAGTGGAGATGGTGGCGGACGAGAGACCAAGGCGGGACGCTTTTTCTTTGTCAACGGTAATCTTGATGTCCGGACGGTCATCCTCACGGGAGATGTTCACGTCGCGTGCACCGGGTAGGGCGGAGATGAGCTGACGGCACTGTTCGGCAAGTTGACTCGTCTTGTCAAAGTCGTAGCCGTAAATCTCAAGGTCAACGGTGTTGCCACCGCCGCCGGGACCACCGGACGAGACGTTACACTGATATTCGTTAATCTCAGGGTATGTGGCCATCTCCTGACGCAGAATCTCGGCTATTGTCCAAATGTCACGTTCACGTTCCCATTTCTTGGGCAGACGAATGGTCATTGAAATCTTGTTGTTCATCGTTGAGGAGAACAATGCTGCAATAGTGGCATCGTCGTTCGAACCGGCGGAGGTGTTAATAAGTTGAATCTCCGGCACCAACTCAACGAAACGAGCCTCAAGCCTACGGGCAGTCTTCAGTGTCTCCTCAATACGTGTACCACGTTGCAGCTTGACGGTCACGGATAGACGACCGTTATCCTGCTGCTGCATGAAGTCTGTACCGATCTTACCCATAAAGACAGGTGTGAGCGAAGCGACGAACAAGCCGAGAAGAACGATTAGGGTGATGGCTTTGTGGCTAAGACACCAGCCGAGAGACTTAGCGTATGCTTCGTCAATCTTGTCCAGCATTCTAACCACGGTGCGCTCGTAAAAGTTCTTCTTGTCCTTATCATCCTCCACAAGGTTGCCGTTTTCGTCAACGTGTACCTTTTTGGCCTTAAGCAGCTTAGAGCAGAGCATAGGGGTGAGAGATATAGCCACGAGTGTGGACGTGCAGCACACGACTGTCACTATCCAACCCAGTTCGTGGAACATGATACCCGCCATTCCGGAAAGCATCGTCAGCGGCACGAATACTGCCACGAGAACGAGGGTAGTGGCAATGACGCTGACCCACACCTCGTTGGTGGCGTAGATAGAGGCCTCGTGCGGGTCCTCACCACGTTCTACGTGGCGAGTGATGTTCTCAAGTACGACGATAGCATCATCCACCACCATTCCGATGGCAATGGTCAAGGAGCAGAGGGAGATGATGTTGATTGATGAGTCGGCTACGCCAAGGTAGATAAACGCAACGATAAGAGCGATAGGGATAGTGATACCGATGATGATGGTAGCACGCCATTTGCCCAAGAAGAACAAGACGACAAGTACCACGAACAATAGGGCGTACAGCACCGATTCCTCAAGAGAGTTGATACTGTTTTGAATGTTTTCCGACGAGTCGTAAATCTTTTCAATCTTCACGTCTGTCGGCAGCTGTTGCTGAATGAGCGCGAGCTCCTTGCGCACGTCGCGGCATACCTGTACAGTGTTGGCACCGGTCTGTTTGGCGATGATAAGACGCACTGCCTCGCGGCCGTTGGTCTTCTCGTCAAGAGACAGGTCTTTGATGGTGTCTTTGACTGTGGCGATGTCGCGAATGAAGACCTGCTGTCCTTGAGGTGTCATGCTCACCATAAGGTTCTCTATCTCTGACGATTCAAGGTACTCGGAGCGCACCTGCATCTGATACTGCTCCTGCTGCATCTTCACCGTTCCTGAGGATAGGTTGAGGTTGTTGGCGGTTACCACCTGACCTACCTGCTCAAGCGACAGACCGTAAGCGTCAAGTTTCTGCTGGTCAATATTAACATAGACGTAGCGGTCGGGTGAACCTGAGAGTGAGATGTTACCTATACCGTCTATGTGGTTGAGCTGAGGCACTACCTCGTCATTGAGAATCTTATCCAAACCGGCGTAGGTCTCGTCGGCTGTGATTGAATACTGACAGATAGGCATCGACGACGTGGACAACTTAAAGATAACCGGCTTGGAGCAGTTGTCAGGCAGGTTATTGGCTGCCATATCTACAAATGAACGGACGTCGTTTACCGCCTCGTCCATGTTTGAGCCCCATTCCAACTCAAGCGTCACAACGGAGATGTTGTCCTTCGATTGGGAAGTAATATGCTTCAGGTGATCCACAGAGGTGAGGGCGTTCTCCATTATCTTCGTCACGTTGGTTTCCATCTCCGATGCCGATGCACCGGGGTACGTGGTCATTACCGTGATGTATGGAGGGTCCATTTCAGGAAACTGGTCAATAGGCAGCCTCAGGAAACTGAAGATACCTATTACAATCACCGCCACGAAGATTAAGGCGGTGGTCACCGGCTTTTCTATAGCTGATTTGTATATTGCCATAATTCTATTTGCGATTTATTAATCTGACAGATGACTTATAACTTCTTATCTTATAACTTGTAACTGTTAACTTACTCTACTACGTTCAGTTTTACGCCGTCCACTAATTTGTGCTGACCTGTTGTTACCATTTCCACTCCTTCGGTTATCTCAGGTGCTATAATCTCTATATCTTGGTCAAAGCGTTGTCCCAATGTCACTGCTACACGTTTGGCACGTCCGTTTTCGTTAATGAATACATATCTGTCGTTGGCGCCCACCAGTTTCTCCACTGCTTGATACGGTGCCACAATAGCTTTGGCTTTGCCTAAGCCGATGGTGGTGGTGACATACATACCCGGGCGGAGAAGCTCTTTCTTGTTAGGTATCTGCAGTTTGCACTGGAAGGTGTGGCTGGATGCATCAATAGTAGGATAAACCACTTCTACCGTGGCGTCGAATACCTTGTCAGGATAAATCTCTGACGTGAGTGTGAGCGGCATACCGGCTTTGATAAGCGGGAAATATGTCTCCGGCACAGCCACCAAAGCCTTCAGTTTGTCTATCTGTGTAAGTACCACGATAGGCTGCCCGCCGTAAAGCTCGCCGTCCTCGTAGGTCTTGGCGGAGATGACTCCGGCAAACGGGGCTTTGACGTAGGTGTTCTGCTCTAAGAACTCTAACTGCTCTAAGGCTTGGTCATACTGTGCTTTCAGCTGGTCGTACTGCTGTTGGGTGGCTGAACCTGAGCGGAGTAGGTTCTCTACACGGTTGAGCTCTACTTTGAGGTTGCCCAGTGAGATTTTAGTTGTTTTGTACTGTGTCTGGTCCATGCGAACGAGCATGTCTCCCTTCTGTTTCTTGTCGCCTACTTCGCAGTAGATATGTTCTATCTTGCCGGTAAGTGACGGAGCTACGTTCTGCGTGAGGTAGCCTTGTAGGTTGGTTGAGAGGTTAATCTCGCGTTGTATCTCGCGTGAGTGCAGGACGGTGGTGCGTACTTGCTCTACACGTTCTGCCGCAGTGTCAGAGGTTGTTGTCGTCTGTTTAGTGCAACTTGCCATTGATATAACAGCAAGCGCGGTAATCAAAATTTTCTTCATATAGTGTTTAGTTTTTTTAATGATTATTTAGGAACTTGTCGAGTTCGACTTGAGCGTTGACGAGTGTTAGTACTGCTTGTACGTATGTCGATTGTGCGGATATGAGGTCGTTGGAGGCGTTGGTTAGTTCCAGATTGGAGGCCGCTCCCCACTGATATTTATTTGTAGTGCTTGTAAACACTCTTTCTGTTACAGCAATATTCTCCTTCTCGTTCATGTATGTTTCGAAAGCGTTTTGAAGATTGAATCTCAGTTGCTGATATTGTATACCGAGGTTGTCTGTTGTTTCGGCGAGGGTGTTCTTTGCCTCTTCGTACGCGATTTTTTTCTCTATTACTCCTGCAGCGCGTTTTCCGCTTGACCAGAGTGGCATCTTTACGGAGAAGGCGAGTGTGTGTGGTGAGTTCATCATTTCGAAGCCGGCATCTTTGCCGTAGTCGCGTTTGTTATATTGGTACGCCAAGCTGATGGTCGGTCCGTATGCCCATGCAGCCATGTGGACGTTGGTTCGCGCGAGGTCGGTGCTCTTTTGCAGAAGTTGGTAGTTGAGGTTGTTGTTGAGGTTGAACTCTTCGCCGAGTAGAGCAAGAATAGCCTCATGTGAGAGCAGTTCGTCCACTGTTTGCGTGAGAATAAGTTCCGTCTCGGCAGGAACGGCGAGCAGTACTCTGAGTGAGTTCTTGGCAAGTTCGGTGTTGCGTTTGGTAGAGTTGATGTTGTTCTTAAGAGTATTCACGCGCACAAGTATCTGGTCGGCAGTGGTTTGTTCGGCTGCTCCGGCATCAACGGTCTTTTGAGTCATGTCTGCGAGTGCTTGGATATTAACAAGGCTGCTGTCAAGCAGGTGCTCAATGTCCTGCATGATAAGCACAGATACGTATGAGGTGGTTATGCTGGCTCGGATGTTGCTTTCGCTTTGTTCGAGTGAAATTTTCTTCATGTCGATAGCAATATTGTTGAGTAGCGTTCCCACTATCCCTTGTCCGTTTAGTCCGACGGCAGCCGTTACGCCATAAACCCAAGGTGACATGGACATCGGTTGTGTAGTTCCGGGGAAGAGAATCATCTTTTCTTTGAAGTCCTCGTCGTACATCACGTTTTTAGTTAGGCTTCCGTCAACGCTGGGTAGCATGGCGGCGATGGTCTGCCATCGTTGTGCGTAGGCTTCCTGTACGGCGAGTGATGCGTTGCGCAGTGTTCGGTTCTGCTTGACAGCGTAGTCCTGCGCCTCAGTGAGTGTGAGCGTGAGTTGTGCAGGTGCTGCGGGTTGTGGCTGCTCTTTAGTGGCTGCCAAAACATGGTCTTCTGCCACTGAAGTAACGGAGGCAAGTAGCATGGTCAACACGCACGCAGCAGTGAATAGTTTTTTTGTTTTCATTTTTGTACCTTATTGTTTTTTGTTATTTTCTATTTCTTGTCTTATTAGTCGTGCTCCTTCTTCCGATACTATGGAGCGTACGAAACTCTCCATTGTGAAACGCATTAGTCTCTTTGGGCTGACGGAGCGTATCTCATCTTCGTTTCGCATGAAGCTCTGCTGAATAATAGAGAACATGACGGCGCACATCTCTACGTCAAGGTCCTGCCGATAGACGCCCTCTTGTATGCCTTGTTGCAGGTGACGCATCAGGATGTCTTTCGTCCCCTTGTGTACGTTTCTGATGTGTTCTTTGTAAAGCTTTGGGTAATACTTTTTGAGGTCATAAATCATCGGCGGCTCTTTGTGAACGTCGCTCACCTTGTCGTGCATGTTCATTAAAACGCGCACACACTCTAAAGCCGACTTGCCTGACATATACTTGTCGGCGCCGGTTATGACGTCTTGGTTCATCTTTTCAAGAACAGCGGCAAGCAGTTCCTCTTTGCCGGGGAAGAATACGTAGAAGGTCTTTTTTGACATGCCCAGTTCGCGGCAAATGTCGTCAACGGAAACACTCTTGATACCGTATTTCTTAAAGAGTGTTTGTGCTGTGGTAATAATTTGAATTTGTTGTTCGTCCATGTTTTTATAGGTGATAGCACTGAACGGTGGTAGCAGAGGTGTCTGCCCACGGAGCTGACGGATTTATTTGCGGATTCATATGCAGTTATCTGTGTCACACGTTACATAATCCTTGTTATTTGTGGGATGTGAGACGGGCGTTAACTGTTTTGGTAATCCGAAATCGGGTGCAAAGGTACTGCTTTTTTTTGATATACACAAGAAACTCGGAAACTTTTTTTACAATAAAAGTTTCCGAGTGTTAATATATGGTAGTTATCGACCGCAAGCTGACGACGGTGCACCGATTCCGGTAGAGACGCTCTTTTCGAGCGTTTCTCATTGTGTGTGTTCGAGCGTCTCTCATTGTAGAGAGACGATGAAAAACACCGTCTCTACCATGCGCGTTCCCGCTTTATGCGAATTTCTCGACTTCGGCAGCGGTGATAGTCGCTCCGGAGAGTATAATCAGTCGTTCCACAACGTTCCTCAGTTCGCGGATATTGCCGGTCCAGCTGCGTTGTTGCAGTGCTTTGATGGCGTCGTCTGTAAAAGTCTTTTGTGGAATGCCTTGTTCGGAGCAGATAAGGTCGGTGAAATGTGCCACGAGTGCGGGTATGTCTTCTTTTCGCTCATCAAGTGACGGGACGTGAATAGGGATAACTGACAGCCGGTGGTAAAGGTCCTCACGGAAGTTGCCTTTTTCTATTTCCTCTTTAAGGTTTTTGTTGGTAGCGGCGAGGATTCTCACGTTTACTTTTATTGCCTTGTCTCCTCCTACTCGTGTTATCTCGTTGTCTTGCAGTGCCCTTAGCACTTTCGACTGTGCAGAGAGCGACATGTCGCCAATCTCGTCAAGGAAGAGAGTCCCTCCGTTGGCTTGTTCGAACTTGCCGGCTTTGTCCTTTATGGCTCCTGTGAATGAGCCTTTGACGTGCCCGAAGAGCTCAGACTCAATCAGTTCGGTGGGGATAGCAGCGCAGTTGACTTCGACAATAGGCTGTGAGGATCTGTTGGACTGCGCATGTATAAGGTGTGCGACGACCTCTTTACCTGTACCATTGGCACCGGTAATGAGAACTTTGGCATCAGTCGGTGCCACTTTCTCTATCAGTTCGCGAACGTGCTCGATACTTGCAGAGGTGCCAACCATCTTGTATTTACCAACTACTTTTTTCTTCAGTACTTTCGCTTCTTGTACCAGTGATTTGCGCTCAAGTGCGTTCTTGGTGGTGATTAGCAGTCGGTTGAGGTCAATAGGTTTGACTATGAAATCGAAGGCTCCGTTGCGTATGGCTTCGACGGCAGTCTCAATATTTCCGTGCCCGGAAATCATCACAATGGGGCAGTCCACCTCAGCCTCACGCAGTGCTGTGAGGAGTTCTATGCCGTCCATCTCCGGCATCTTGATGTCTGAGAAGATAAGGTCGAAAACTTGGTCTTGTGCGAGCATCAGTCCTTGTTTGCCGTCTTCGGCAAGGGTGACACTGTAGTTCTCAAACTCAAGAATTTCTTTAAGGGTGTTTCTGATAGCCCTCTCGTCGTCAATAACGAGAATCTTGTTGTTGGACATTGTATTTTTTTTAGTTATCTTAGTTCCATGTTGGCAGTGGTGAGTAGTCACGTGAGTAACGCAGGTGCTGCTCGGCGTAGCCTTCGGTGAAGTTGAGTTGGATGTCGGTTATGTTGCCGTCCTTGTCGGTAACGGGGGTATAGACAGGGTTGACGAAACCTTTATACGGAGCAAGGTTGAGTTTCTTATATCTTTCGAGCATCTCTTCGTGTAGTTTTTTATCCACGTGTACGGCGTATTGTTCCACTATCTCTTTGGCAGCGGCGTAGTTGCCGGTGGAGGTGATGTCTTGAATGATAGCAAGCAGTTCACCGTAGAGCCGTCTGAGTCCCTCATAGTCGTTTACACGCATGTAGTGTTTGCCGTCCTGCTCTATAATCTCCACCTCGGGTGCGTCAGGTGTGACGTGGTCGAGTACCCAGCCTGCAATCAGTTGGCGGTTACGCATGTGCGCCTCTTCGATGTCTTTCCCCGGCTCAATACGCACAAGTTGTGTCATGGCGCCGTTCATCATCTGCCGGTAATACTCTGCCTTGTATGCTTCGGCGTTAGGCATGATGCCGAGTTCTACCATCTTCGGGTCGGCAATGTAGTAAAGACCGAAGAGGTCGGCTCGAGCCTCTTCGATGGTGGAGCCGTGTTCCTTGAGGTCGTCTTTCGTCACTCCCTGCAGCAGCTTACCGGACCCGTGACCCAGACACTCGTGCAGGTCGGTATGGCAGTTATCGTCAAGCGCGCCGTACATGCGAACCATCTCTATCTCTTTGTCTGACAGCATGAACTCCTCGTTGAAACCGTTGCCTTGTGCGGCTTTGTCGTAGGCGTCGGTGATGTTCTGAATAGTGACGGACTTGGAGCCGTACTCTTTCCTTATCCAGTTGGCGTTAGGCAGGTTGATGCCGATAGGTGTTGACGGATAGCAGTCGCCACCGAGAATGGCAGCGTTGATGACTTTGGCGCTTACGCCTTTCACGGTCTCTTTCTTGTATTCTTTCGCGGTGGGCGAGTTGTCCTCAAACCACTGTGCGTTTGCTGCCAGAACCTCGGTTCGCTTGGTGGCTTCGATGTTCTTGAAGTTCACCATCGCTTCCCACGCACCGGTGATACCGAGCGGATCACCATAAACCTCTGTGAATCCATTGATGAAATCCACGCGGCTATCAAGGTCTTTGACCCAGGCGATAGCGTATTCGTTGAATGTGCGTAGATTACCGGTGGTGTTGTATTCGATGAGTTTGTCGATGACAAGGCGTTGCTCTTCTGTTTCTGCCACTTCGCGTGCTTGTTTCAGCCAATAGACTACTCGCTCCAGCGCCTCGCTGTACAGACCGCCTACCTTGTAGGTACGCTCAATGATGTCACCCTCGCCGTTTTTCACAAGTTGTGCGTTCAGACCTACCCACATTGGTTCGTCAGACGTGTCCTTGTGTGCGGCGTACCAGGCTTCAGCTTCGGCTTGAGAGAGACCTTGATAATAGTTGCAGGCAGAAGTGAGAAGCAGGTCTTCACCTGCGGTCTGGTTGACCTTCTTCGACATGTAGTCAGGGTCGAACATGACGAACACTATAGGGGAGAATATGCCGCTTACACCGTCGTGCTCAGTGCCGCAAACTCTCTTATCACCTTGTATGCGGAGACGGTCTTCTTCGGGAATGTATTTCAAGGCATCGGCAAACCACTCTCTGCTGAACTCCGGCAGGAACTTATGCTCGGAATAGTGGTGGTGAATGCCGTTGCTGAACCATACACGTTTCAGGTATTTTTCCATCAGCAGAAATTGTTCGTCCTGCTTATCGGGATAATTGACGTAGATGCTTTCGAGTGTACGCCTGATAGCGAGGTTGTACATACAGTTTTGGTCGTAAAGGATATCACGCCCCTGCAGGGCAGCCTCTGTCAGAAAATAGACGAGTTTCTTCTGCTGAAGACTCAACTCGTCGAAGTCAGGCACGTCATAGCGCAGGACTTCAAGGTCGTAAAATTTTTCCACGTTGTAATTGATTTCGTTGTTCTTGGTCTGCGTTTTATGGCAACTTGTGATGCACGAAGCACCGGTCAGTAATGCGAGACTGAAGATAAGAGTTGATTTTTTCATCGTTATATGTTTCTTTTAGTTTATGCTACAAAAGTACTACTTTTTTACGAAATATACAAAAAAAGTGTTTATTATTTGTACAAATGGAAAAAAATATATAACTTTGCGAATGGTACTATAGTAGTACTTGTTTTATTGTTAAACTTTCTAAATCATTTTGAGTATGAAGAAAATTTTTTTCGCACTAATGTGCGTTATCGGTTCTCTTACTTTTTTGTCTTGCAACAAATCCGGTACGAGTGTAAAGGATCTTGATCCAAAGAGCTTGGACAACACTGTAGAGAAATGCTGGGAGTGAGGCTGTCTAACAACAAAAAATGTTAGATAGTCTCTTTTTATTTATTCGACATAAAAAATTGTTAGCCCTTATATGCGAGTTGGTATTTTTATTGATTCCAAGCGCAGGATATAATAAAAGCTCCCATTAGAGAGCCT
>JAFSTO010000070.1 GCA_017450435.1 Paludibacteraceae bacterium | reverse complement strand
TCTTAATAATCGGAAACTTTTGAGGGACGAAAAAGAGGCGATTTTCGGGGTGCTATCGTTCCGTAGGTGTCTCGTATGTGAGTCGTACGTGGCAGGTAAGCCTGCCGTATTCTGCAAAATCTTAATAATCGGCAATTCAGACAAGACACTTGCATATATCGGCAAAAAAATAAAGAAAATTCGCATTTTCTTGCCGGAAAACTTGCCGATGTCGGCAAAAATTAGTATCTTCGCAGCGAATTTTGAATTAAACTTGCCGATTATAACGCGCTCAAGCAAGTGGCGTTCGATGATATATTGAACTTCCATGTGCATTTTGAGCATATCCATCCTTTCCAGGACGGGAACGGTCGTATAGAGCGCTTATTGCTCTTCTGGCAGTGTCTGCAAAGCGGACAAGTGCCGTTTATCATCACCGAAGACCTGCGGTTATTCTACTATCGTGGCATCCGAAACTGGGGGCAGACCAACGGCTATCTCCGCGATACCTGCCTCACCGCACAAGACCACTACAAGGCGTTGTTGGACTACTTCAAAATGAAATACTAAAAACTCGGTTTTCGGGAAATAGGCAAGTCTTTCCTAAAATCAGATAATTGTATGTCAGAAAAAATCAGTACCTTTGCACTCGCAATTGGAAACACATGAAACATATCAACACACACATGAAACGTATTCTCTTTTTTCTTGCGGCGGTGTGCTTATCCGCTGTTGCAAATAGTAAAACCCTTGTGGCGTATTACAGTTATACCGGTAACTGCGAGGCGATTGTTGCCGAACTGACCAAACATATCTCCGCCGATGTAGTGGAAATCGAGCCGGCCGAAAAGGGACTTAAATACGAGGCAAATGGTTATGCCCTCGGTACGCAGTTGCTCAATGCTATCAATGACGCTCCAAACGACGCTGCGTCCTATCCTGCAATAGACCCTGTGAATGTCTCAATGAGCGATTACTCAACCATCATTATCGTAACTCCGCTTTGGTGGAGTCAGATGGCTGCTATAATGCAAACTTTCCTGTTCAATTACGGACCGCAGATGGCAGGCAAGAACATAGGTCTTATTGTTTCGTCTGCATCAAGTAGCATTAGCCGCTTGGTGGCTGACTGCAAAAGACTTGTGCCTCAAGGCAATTACCTGAGCGAGAACTTATGGATAAACAACTCCAACCGACATAACTTGCAGTCGCTCTTGACAGATTGGGTAAGCACATGTGGATTGGAGGAAAAGGAAACAACTATGAACATAAACATAATAGTTGGCAATCAGACATTTGCCGCAACCATTGAGGACACTCCTACAGGTCGTGCTTTTCTCTCACTTCTGCCACTTACCATCAATATGTCAGAGTTGAACGGCAACGAGAAATACTACTATCTGAACTCTTCATTACCAACCGACACTTACAAACCCGGCACTATCCAATCCGGCGATCTTATGCTTTACCAAAATGACTGTTTAGTGTTGTTCTACAAGACTTTCAACAGCAGTTACAGTTATACTCGTATCGGTAGTGTGACCGACCCGTCTGGGCTTGCGTTGGCATTAGGAACGGGAAATGTAACAGTGCGTTTTGAAACAGCTTCTACTTTGACGGAAGACATCTCTACTGCCATATCTTCAGGAGTGGCTGAAAAAATTTTCCGTAACGGACAAGTCTATATCATCCGCAACGGCAAAACTTATACTCTCAACGGAACAGAACTTTGATACATCTAAAGGTTAACTTACTATGAAACAGACTATTTTTATTCTTGCAACAGCGTTTTTACTTACTGCCTGCAGTCCAAAGCAAACAAAAGAAAACAAAGATATGCAAAAACTTTCATTTACATCAGAGCAAGCATCGGCAATGTCTGCCATTGCTTGTCATGAAGCCAAAGGCGACCTTGCCGAATTAGAGAAAGCCATCAACAATGGTTTCGATACTGACCTTACCGTCAGTCAGATAAAAGAAGCCCTCTCACAACTGTATGCTTACACAGGTTTTCCTCGTAGTTTGAACGCACTTGGCGTCTTGAAGCAAGTTATAGAAAACCGCCAAGCCAATGGACAGAAGGTACTGCAGGGCGAAGAAGCTTCAGAAATACCCGACAACTACAACGCATTAACGGAAGGCACTGCCGTTCAGACTCAACTCACAGGAAAGCCGTTCGACTATACCTTTGCCCCTGCCACCGATTATTACCTCAAAGCCCACTTGTTTGGAGATATATTCGCACGCGACAACCTCACTTATGCCGACCGCGAACTCGTAACAGTCAGTGCTCTAAGCGGTCTGCAAGGCGTTGAGCCTCAACTGAAAGCACATATTGCAGGTGCTCGCAACATGGGTGTCAGCGAAGAACAGTTGCAAGGTATAGTTGTTGCCTTCGCAGCCAACGGTCTCTTTGAAGAAGCAGGCAGATTGGCTAAAAACTACGATAAACTATCCAACAGCGTCAGCGGTCAAACAACGAAGTGGTCTATAGGCTCGCCCAACTACGCTTACGCACAGTATTTCACAGGACAGAGTTATCTTCAACCATATTATGGCGGTGTCGCCAATGTAACCTTTGAACCCAAATGCCGTAACAACTGGCATATACACCATGGTGCTGTGCAAGTGCTTATATGCTTGAGTGGTGAAGGTTGGTATCAAGAGTGGGAGAAACCTGCTGTCAGACTTACTCCGGGTACGGTTGTTGCCATTCCTGAAGGAGTCAAACATTGGCATGGTGCTGCAAAAGACTCTTGGATGCAACACCTTGCTATTCATACACAGGAACAACCGGGTGCTACAAACGAGTGGCTCGAACCGGTTGATGACAAACAGTATAGCAATGTAGAATGAGAAAAGTATTCTTTTTGGTTTTTCTTGTATGGTCGGTAGCACTCGTAGCACAAATAACAGACTATCACGCACATTGTATCTCTACCACATATCGTGAGTTGGTGGCGAAGCACGATATGTTGCTTGACGAAGGATTTCCCTTGCCTCAATGGTCGGCAGAGGCACATTTGCAACTGATAGATGAAGCCGGTATTGACAGAGCCATACTGACACTACCTGCTCCGCATCCTTATTTCGGCAACGGGGCAGAATGTAATGCCGAATGTAGAAAACTGAATGAGGAGATGGCAGAATTGGTGAAACAAACCAAAGATAATCGTTTTCTTTTTTGTGCTACACTGCCTTTACCGGATGTGAATGCCGCTATTCAGGAAGCAAGATATGCGTTAGACACGCTCGGGGCAGTGGGCGTAAAACTTGCAACGAATGTATATGGTCAGTATCTCGGCGACAGCGTTTTAGACCCGCTAATGTCCTTCCTTTCAGAGCGACACGCACTTGTTATTCTTCATCCTCACAAACCGACACCACAAAACGCTGATGTCATGCGTCAGACACCGCTTGCCATGCAAGAGTACCTGTCGGAAACAACTCGTGCGGTATGTAACATGATAAGTCGGAATGTTCTTGCCAGATACCCCGATATGCGTATCGTTGTGCCACATGCAGGTGCATACCTGCCTATAGCATTGCCGAGAATGCAATCGCTCTATCCGGTTATGCGACAAAACGGTTTGGTCGGAGAGATTGACTTCAAGAAAAACATCAGTTGCCTATTGTTTGACCTTGCCGGCTCGCCCTCCGAAGAAACGGTTCAGGCACTGCTGACTCTTACAACTCGCGACCATCTGCTTTATGGCTCTGACTACCCCTATGTGGATCCCAAAATAATCACTCAAAACATGCCTCGAATGAAAAAACATTTAGAACAAGATAATACTACCAAAGATACTATAACTACCAACGCTCTTATTGTCCGTATAGCTGAGATTGAAGTTTATAAAAAATACTTGAGTGATTATCTTTCTGCAGCACAAACGGTAGGTAGTCGGTCTGTTGCCACCGAAGCCGGAGTTATATGTATCTTCCCGATGCAAGTCAAAGAAAAGCCCAATACGATTCGTATAGTGGAGATTTACCGCGACTCGGTTGCATATCAATCTCACCTTAAAACTCAACATTTTCTTGACTACAAACAGTCAACTCTACACATGGTCAAAACGCTTCGTCTAATAGACGCCACACCCCTTGCACCAAAGGCAATGGAAGCAGTATTTAAGAAATTATAATGGTGCAGAAATCTTTGTAATCCTCCGTTTCGCATCATTTCACATAACTCACATAACCCACATAACTACCCTGAATACGTTTCCATGTGCTGTTTTGTTGTTTATACTGTTTGGTGATTACTAACAGTTCTTATATATTTCATGCCAAGTTTTAGAGACTATATTTCTGAATGGTTCTTTCTCGCAACGGGGTATGAAATTGCCTGCATTCTGCTGATAGTGCTTGTAGTTACCGCATAGGGAACAGAACTTTCGATAATGGTTTTTGCAGTTTCTCATCTACATCGTTGCCCAGCGAGAGGCAGTAATCTCTGTAATCTTCGATATTCATATTTTTGTTTTGGGCATAGCTTGCAAGCCCGCCTTGGTCATTAATCCCCTTTCTATCAGGCTATGGCAGCGTTGTACGTTCAGTTCCGTCCAATGACTGCCTTTGCGGCGAGGCGAGAGACTCTGTGCCACCCGCCCGTCACCGATACGTTTCAGTGTACTGTCTATCCACCCGAAGCACAAAGCTTCCTCCACTACCTCCGGATAAGGCAGGCAGTCGCCCTCCGGTGGTAGTTTGCTGCGGAACGCCGCCACCCAACATTCCTTTTCTGTAGCATGATTAGTCTGTAACCACGCGTGCAGTTGTTTGCGGTCGGAAAACTCTAACAGGTTGTTGATCTCCATATATTCAGCATGTTTGAGTATTTTTATTATTTTGTCAAAGCGTCCAGGGTATCGAACGACCGTTTGTTACCATATTACGCAGAGCAGGGTGCGCCAAAGAGTGCTATACCATTTGCGACCGAACAGCTGCTGGAAGTCAATAAAGGCGATGATATTGATAAGAAAACCGGGATAAGCATAGGGGTGGAATTCGAAATAAGGAACGAACCAACCTGTCACTAACACCCACAGTACATTGATCATCTGCAGTTGCGCAATAATAAAGATGAGTGCTGTAAATATCTCTGCGAAATTATAGTTTACTTTGTTGCCTCCTGTGTCATCATCAATGAACGGACATCCTTCGCGTGGCGACTTGCGGAAGAGCAGCCATGTTAAGAAGATAAACAAAATGGATTTGATGAGCAGCCCCAATGCGATGTGCTCATGGACAAAATGGTTGTATTGATCGAAGAAACGAGCCACTTTGTGCACGGCGTTGTTAAAAGCTTCCGTTTCTTCAGGGGATAAATCTTGCATATAAGCCTTATCTGCCAATTTCTGACTCAGACTTGTCTCAAGCGAGACAACCGGTTTCTTCTCTGCCGGCACGATATAGAGGGCTATAGCCAATAAGAGGCTGGTGCCAATGAGCAGTTGGAAAGGACGCAGGAACCTCCTGCGCTTGCCGTTGAGAAAGTCTGCTATCACATAGCCGGGTCGCCAGATGAGATGCCATAGCGTGCGCCAATACTCCTTTTCTCCGAATTCGGCAAGCAGAATACGGACGACAGACAGCATTGTTATTCGCTCGGGATGCCGAGTCGTTTCCTGCTCTTCGGATGCGTCCGCATCGTAGTATTTCTGCTTACGATGCAGTTCTTCGTAGTGTTCTTGGGTATAGGTACGCGCCTGCTGCGCTTTTTGGCGTACACGCTGCCACCATTGGGCAATCTTGGAGGGCTTTTTATTTGGGTTTCTTTGCATCATCTATTGATTTGTTTTTTTCTTTGAGTATTTGGCTTTGACGAGTTCGTATGAGTTGCGGGTGAGGTCACGAAGCAAGGCGTCCGGGGCGGTACGCGGATCAATGCCCAGCCAGTATTTGTGGGATTCGTTGTAGGGGGCGCCGATGCAGTCGTATTGCGCTTTCAACTCGTCTATCCGTTCGGGCTGGCATTTGAGCGTCACGACCGAGTAATCGGCGCAGTCGAAGAAAGCGAACATGTGTCCGCAGACATAGAAAACGAGCACGTTCTCGCCGCTCTTGAACATGGTGAACGGCAGTTTCTCCTCTACATCCGCGCCCAGCGACAGACAATATTCTCTATAATCTTCGATGTTCATTTTGTCAAAGCATTCAGCGTTTCTACGGACAGTTCGCTCATGCCTTCGATGGCGTCGCTCACATTGAGTAGCAGTCTGGGGTTGCTCACATCCCAATGGAACGTTCCGGAGTCGCTGTACCGCGCCGTCTCCGATTGCAGCACATAGACATAGCCGAAAGTCCTGTTGTCCTTGACGAGACGGTCGATACAGAGGACACGCTTTGCCTTGCGGTTGATGACGATGTTCCGCCAGATGACGTTGGATGGTTGCGTGTGGTGGGTCGGTGCAAACGTAGTCTGGTAAATCATGCTTGCCCCTTCGCTGTCCACCTCATAGTCCGGCAGCAAACCGATATATCCGTCGCTGCGGAAGGAATAGGTGTTGTCGTGGTTGCTAACCTTCTTCAGTTCACTCACCTTGAAGGGGATGTCCCTAAGCACGTCTTTTGCGAATTCATCGCTTGTGGTTGTCCGTTGCACCGCGCAGGAGCAGAAGGTAAAGGCTAATATGTAAAATATGGTTCTTTTCATTTGTTTATTCTGTTGTTTTCCCGACTGGCAGTCGGGGCAATGGAAGAATTTTTCTTTGTTTGGCAGTCGGGGCCGGATTCAATCCGGCTCAATGGAAGAAAGGGGCTCTTTTGCTATTCTTCTTTGCTGAAAATATAACCACTGTAGTTGACATCCACCATGTGGTCTTTGTAGGCTGTGATGGTGATATTTGTCGGGGTGAGTGCCACTTTGCCATCTAACGAAGGAATAAGCAACGGCATTTTTGATTGCATTGCTTGGCGGATAGCCGCTGTATCGAACAACAGGACAGCATCTTGATAGCCTACATGCAGAAAACTGTCGTAAATACTATCCTCTGCTACTTTTTCCGAACAATCGTCGGTCATATTATTAACCCACTTGAATGTAGCAAATCCTTGCGGACTGATATAATGACGGCTTCTGTTATAATACTCAATTTTCCAACTCTTTTCGTGTGCAGCCAATTCTCCCGGTGTGGAATCATTTGCAGCCCAATGGTTAGCGTATTCTTTTCCGTAGTTGGTTCGCATGTATGCTATGTCTTCTTGCAGTTTCTGTGTTTCTTCCTCCGTTAAAGCTTTGTTATCAAACATCTTGTCTATCTTTGCCGTCAGTATAGGCCGGCAGATGCGATAGTAATTGAGCGGCTGGCCGGAGGACAAGACAAACAGAGCCGCGAAAGAGAGCGCAATCCACCGGAAACGTTTTTGCGGCACAACGAGCATAACGATACATATCGCATAGAACCAAATCAACAACGTCAGCAGATACAACCGGGGAGCCGTAATACCGTAGTCCATAAAACGGCGAACGACACCCACCGTCATTAGTACCAACAGCGGTAGAATAACTATCGGCAGCCAGAACGTAAGCACCTTGCTCTGCCACGACTGTTTGTTCAGCACCTGCGGATAAAGGAGTACATAGCAAAGGACATAAGTTATCATGACAGCAGAGACCAGCCATGAGAGCATACCTTTAGGTAATTCCCAATGAATCAGTATATTGATACCATAGACATAGAGCACCGCGATATAACAACCCAATAGCGGTAATAAGAGCCACGATACGACTTTCGTCAGGAAAGAAGGCATTTCGGCAGAGGCGTTATGTTTGCGCTCGCCTCGCGGTATCAGAGCAAGGAACAATATACCGAAGAGTAACACCGAGCACACGAGCATAATAACAATCGCCGCTTTCTCGTTTAGTTCAAACTCAAAAAGTGCCGCCGTGCCAAGGAGTAATCCCTCTAATCCTCCGCTCATTATTCCGCTCACCACGCCGCTGATAAGCAAAGCTACACACAGCGACAGAATGAAATGCCATGCCTTGAGGTCATCTTTCTCTTTGAGAAAAGAGCCGAACGGGATGAGAATGGCGATGGCAACTATCCATGCTATATTGCCGATATAGAATGCCGGAAGTCCGCGATCAGGAATAATGTCTGTCAGAAAGAGCAGAACGCAATAGATGGCGCATAGAACCAGAGAGACACCTTCTGCCACCCATCTTTTGCGCTTGTTGTTCTGCTCTTCGCCCCACAGCGATGTAACAAGGCTGATTAGTGTTCCCGCACATAGGAAACAGAGAACACAAAGAATCACACGACCGGGTTCGTTTTCTGTGATAAGCAGATACGAGAGCATGGCGGTTAAGGTTGTCAGAAACAAAACCGCTACAGGGAAGCGCATTACCACGCGCATGATTGATTCGCCTATGTTTCTCGGCGACAATCGCTGTTTC
>JAFSTO010000069.1 GCA_017450435.1 Paludibacteraceae bacterium | reverse complement strand
TCCATGGCTTACGTCATAGTTTTGCCACACGTTGTATTGAATCCGGATGCGAATACAAAACCGTCAGTATTCTTCTTGGTCATGCCAATATATCCACCACGCTTAACTTGTACGTACATCCGAACTACGACCAAAAGAAACGCTGTCTTGACACAATGCTCCGCCACCTACGTTGAGTTCGTAAATATAAGCCCTTCGGGGCTTTTTTGAATAGAAAGACAATATACTAATACTTACCTGCAGCACAATAATTACGAGCGGTTCGCTCACTGATACCATACTTCTCGGCAAATTGTATTACGGAAATATAATCCATATTATCGGCAAGCTTTGTGGAAAATCTGCTACAAAGATACTATTTTTTGCCGATACCGGCAAGTTTATTCTATCTTTTGCTTAAAACAGACGATTTCTCTAAGCCCAAAGTTAGCATTCACTGCAAATTTCATATTACGCTATAAGAGAACAATATTATTATCCTTAACAGACGTTGGCATAGGTAGTGATTGTGTTCTTATGTCTATGGATTGATTTCCGAATTTGGCTTATAGTATATCATTGTATTCGTCAGTGCGTGTCAGCACAGCTTTGGCATAGGAGCAGACGGGCAGAATCGTGCGGTTGTTTTCGCGGGCGAAATCCACCGCCGCCATCACCAACTGACGCGCAATGCCTTGCCCCTCGTAGCCGTCAAACACCTGCTTATGGCTAATAACTGAACAAAATCAACGCCAAAAGTATGCACTCAGCATAATTTGAGCAATGAAAGAAAAGACTATTTGAAAAGACAATACCCTAATACTTGATTTTGAAATAATCCAACACTGCTTTGTATTCGTCTTGCGCGGTGAGACACGTGTCTGTCAAGTAGCCGTTGGTTTGTCCCCAGTTCTTAATACCGCGATAGTAGAAAAGACGTAGTTTCTCGGTAATGATAAAGGGCACGATAGATGCCTGCAAACATTGCCAGAACAGCAGTAGTCTTCCTACACGACCGTTACCGTCTTGGAAAGGGTGAATACGCTCAAACTGCACATGGAAGTTAAGAATATCCTCAAACTCGATGGATTTGTCATGGTTATATTCCGCAAGCAGTTCTTTCATACGTTTGTGCACGTCTTCCGGCTGAACCGTTTCTTCTTCTCCTACCTCATTGGCAAGGCGCTTGTAATCCCCCACTGCAAACCATGACTTTTGGCTATCGGAAGTGTTTGATTTGAGGAGCATATGCAGTTGCTTGATATGCGCCTCGGTTATCTTATCCGTCGCAAGCGGTGACGCAGGTAGAGACGGTATTTAATACCGTCTCTACAAGATACACAAAGTAGAATAGTGGGCAACGATTCCAATCGTTGCAGAAATCACAAACGCTCGGAGGCGTTTGCCACTAATAACAAAGTTATCACCCTACTATTCTAATCATAAAATGACGTGATTATTGCAGATTTTCGCCTCAAAACTTGTACAGTCAAAATAAACACCCTAACTTTGCAGCGAGAAATGAGATTATTCACCTTATTTTATGAAAGGATAAGACGATGGAACATCCTGTTTGGATATGGCAATACCGGCAATGGCCGCATTTCTGTTGGAATAATGATATTCTGCTCAACCTCTTGGTTCAGGTGCATGAGCAGCAAGGCAGACTGTTAGGAAAAATGAGCGTTATGGGCTTTGAGACCCAAGCCGCCACATCGATCGAAGCAATGACCGAAGAGGTGGTGCGCAATGCCGAGATTGAAGGGCTTATACTCAATGCAGCCAATGTTCGCTCTTCGGTGGCGCAGCATTTGGGCTTGGAAACAGCCGGACTGCCGCAACCCGACCATTACACGGAAGGCGTGGTACAGGTGCTGATGGATGCTGTTCGCAATCACAATAATGCGCTGACAGAGGAGCGACTCTTCAACTGGCACGCAGCGTTGTTTCCCACAGGCAGAAGCGGTATGATACCTATCACGGTGGGCGGCTACAGGACAGGCGTTGAACCAATGCAGGTGGTGAGCGGCGCAATGGGCAAAGAACAGGTGCATTATGAGGCACCTCCGTCGGAGAGGGTGCAAACAGAGATGGACGTTTTTCTCGATTGGCTGAACACCGCCGACACGCTCGACCCGCTGCTCAAAGCCGGTATGGCGCATCTGTGGTTTGTGAATATACACCCCTTTGACGACGGGAACGGCAGATTGGCACGCACCATAACCGATATGTTACTCGCGCGAGCAGACGGTTTGGAACAACGCTTTTACAGCATGTCCGCTGCCATACTGAAGAACAAGAACGCCTATTATGAATCATTGGAATACACGGGCAAACACGGCTTGGATATAACCCCGTGGCTGACGTGGTTCTTGCAAACACTACGCGATGCGATAGAAACAGCACTCGCCAAGACCGACCGTATAGTGCAGAAAACACTCTTTTGGCAAAGGCAACGAGATGTGGCATTAAACGAAAGGCAGATAAAGATTATCAATCGCTTATGGGACGGATTGGAAGGCAAACTATCCACCGGCAAATGGGCAAAGATGACGCATACCTCGCAAGCCACCGCTCTGCGCGACATACAGGATTTAGTGGAAAAAGGCATCTTGCACAAGACCAACGAAGCCGGCAGAAGTACCAACTACGAATTGACAGTATAAGCCCGCTATCCTATATTATCCTATAAATATCTGTATAGTAACTTTTCCTAAACAAGCATATATCATTAGTGTCCACTAAAAATCGTGTGATCGTTCTTTGACTTATTGAAAATTAGGTAAAAACATATCTACTTATGAATCAAGTCAAATACATCTTCTCACAAGTTATCGATTTCCTTGGCAGAAACCATTTTAACTACCTCGTCCGCAAGTATAACAGTGACCGCTATATCAAGCACTACACCTATTGGAATCAATTACTTACGCTTATTTTCGGGCAGTTGAGTTGTTCCGCCACTTTACGCGATGTCATTATAACCCTTCAAGCGCATAGCAAGAAATGGTATCATTTAGGCATCGGAAAAAGTGTCACACGGAGCAATCTTTCCAAAGCAAACGAGCAGCGCGACCACCGCATTTTTGAGGAGTTAGCCTACTATATGATAGCCGAGGCGAGGCGGAAACAGACAACATATGTGCGACTTTAATCGTAAGAGCCAAGAAAAACGTACGCTACAAACGACTGTAGTGGAAACTCACATTGCAGAATAATGTACTATTAGATAGCAAGATAACCTTTACCGGTTTTTATGCGAAAGACTATTATCCAGAGCCTCTTCGACTGGTTCGTTATTTGTTTGGTGGCGATTGTGCAGCACGATATGAAACTCGAACTGACAACCTATGAGGTACTGCATATATTGAGTACTTCGCCCACAAACAAAATGCACATAGTAGATTTGC